>JAEBEO010000001.1:0-1042802 GCA_049998115.1 Amycolatopsis sp. cmx-4-19
CCCGTGAGTGGTGGTAACGGTCCTGTCGAGCCGTTTCTTGGTCGCGGGTGAGCCGCGCGCGTGTTGCGAAAGCCACTTTCGCAACCTTCAACGTTGCGAAAGTGGCTTTCGCAACACCAGCGGCTGGTCCAGCAGGGGGTCGCGAGCGGCACTTCGGGTGCTACCAGCGTAAGCAACGTGGCGCGTCCGTGAAGGCCTCCTTCCCTACCCTGAGGGTAGGGAAGGAGGCCTTCACGGACTTAGGCTGAGCTGCGGCAGCTAAGCGGAGGCGGCCTTCACAGCGGCCTCGACCTCGGCGAACGACGGGTTCACCATCGCCTTCGAGCCCACGAACACCGTCGGCACGATCTCGTTCCCGTCCGCCACCGAGCGCACGCGCGCGGCCGCGTCCGGGTCCTCCCAGATGTTGACCGCCTTCACCTTGAAGCCGCTCTTCGACAGCGGCCTCTCCAGCGCGGCGCAGAATCCGCATCCGGGGCGCCAGTAGAACTCGACCTCGACGTCACTCATTTGCCGTCCTCCGACCTCAGGTAGTCCAACTGCGCCCGCACACTCCACTCGGCAGGCGCCCACAAAGCCTTGTCGACGTCGGCGTAGACGACCTCGACCACCTGGCGCGGGCTGGCGTCCGCGCCGAGTGTCTTCAGTGCCGAACGCACCTGGTCGAGCCGTTCTTCCCGGTGCGTTAGGTAAACCCGGGCGGTCGCGGCCAGATCGGGCAGTTCGGGGCCGTGTCCCGGCAGGCCGACGGTCCCGGCGGGCAGTTCGATGAGCTTCCGCAGGGAGCGCAGGTAGTCGCCGAGGTCGTGCAGCACGGTCGTACCGCGGCCGAGGATCGTGTCGCCGGTGAGGATCTGCTCGCCGACCCGCAACGAAACGGAGTCCCCGGTGTGCCCGGGCGTGTGCAGCACGGTGATCTCCAGGCCGCCCGCCGCGATCACTTCACCGTCCACAAGGGACTTGCCGCCGATGCACAGCGACTCGTCGAAGGCCCGCACCGGGGCGCCGACGCGCTCGGCGAACGAGGGCGCGCCTTCGGCGTGGTCGGGGTGGTGGTGGGTCAGGATGATCAGCTCGACAGCACCGGTTTTCGCCAGCAGCGTCAGGTGGTCGACGTCCTCGTGACCGGGGTCGACGACCACCGAAGCGGTGGCACCGGGTCCGCGCAGCACCCAGGAATTGGTGCCCTCCAACGTCATCGACGACGGATTGTGCTCCAGCAGCACCGAAGCCGTCGGTGTGACCTGGCGCAGCACGCCGTACGCGGGGGCGCTCACGCCGGGTCCAGTACGACGCGGACCTTGTCACCGTCGCGCACCAGCGTCGGCATGATCTTCACGATCTCGCGTTCGACGGCCCGCGCCGCGGCCGCGGAGTCGAACTCGCCCAGTTCCGCTAGCGTGATCCAGGTCGGTGGCATGAGCATGCGGCGCCCTTCCTTGGCGTCGGCGATAGCGTCCTCCGGCCGCTGCCAGCCGGAGCTGACGGCCTCGGACGTGGCGCTGTCCGCCTCCTGCCCCTCGGGCAGCACAGCGGCGAAGAAACAGGTGTCGTAGCGGCGTGGTTCCTCCGGCGGCGTGACCCAGTTCGCCCAGGGGCGCAAGAGATCCGCGCGCAGCGTGAGGCCGTTCGCCGCGAGGAAGGCGGCGAGCGAGAGTTCACGGGAGACCAGCTTTTCGCGGGCGTCCCGGTAGGGCGTCGTGTCGGTGAGGACGTCGTCGCCGATGCTCGCGAGCAGTACACCCGACTCTTCGAACGTCTCCCGCACGGCCGCGCACACCAGCGCGCGGGCCAGGGATTCCCCGCAGCCGAAGCGTTTCGCCCACCAGGCGGGCTCCGGACCGGCCCAGCTCACGGAGGCGTCGACGTCACGGGAGTCCACCCCGCCGCCGGGGAACACGGTCATCCCGCCCGCGAACGGCATGCCCTTCACCCGGTGCTGCAGGAAGACCTCGACCCCGCCGGAGCCGTCGCGGAGGAGGATCACGGTCGCCGCGTCCTTGGGCGTCACCGGCTCGCCGCCGGCGTTGGCGCGCGTGCCCACCCCGGCCCCCACCGGGATGTCGAATGTCAGTTCTTCAGCCACACCAGCAACCTAACATCGCGTTTAGTCCTCTGGTTGCGGTAGTTGCGCGTGCAACCACCGCAACCAGAGGACTAAACGCGTACAGCGTCAGGACGACCAGCTGGAACCGCTGCTGCGCGAAGCTCCGTTGAGGCGGATCTTCGCCGCTTCGGCACGTTCCCGTTCGGCGAGCTCGGCGTGCAGCTCGCGAAGGAGCGCACGGTCGCGCTCGCTCAGGCTCGGGTCGTCGAGGTCGAGAGCGGGCAGCTCGACGACCTCGTGCATGCTGGGCTTCCCCGAGACGATCTCGCGCCCCTTTTCGGGGTCCTCCTTGAGCGCCTGACGCAACTGCGCCACCTCGGCCGGGGTCAGGTCGGCCGTGCGCTCGGCGCGGGTCTCCGCGCGCGATTTGCGCGGCGGCACCTGCTCCGACGACGACACAGATGACGCCGGCGACACGGACGACACCGAAGGAGCCGGTGCCGGTGAAGGCACCTGCTGCACGATCGGCACCACCGGCGCGATCGGCTCGGGACCGCTGCCCACCGGCCGCAGCCCGTGCCTGCTCGGCTGCTCCTTGAGCGGCTCGGGAGCCGGGGCGGGAGCGGACGGGATCACCGGCTCGGACCGAAAGTCACTGGAATGGGTACTCCCGGTGACCCAGACAGGACTCGCGGCCGACGAAGCGGCCTGGTGGTAGGCGGACCGGGCGACGCCGGGCCCCGCGACCTCGACGACCGAGCGGATACCCGCCCGGCGCAGGGCCGTGTCGACCCGAAAGGCCACCGCGGGCGGGTTGCCCTCGGGGCCGATCTCGACCAGGACCACCCGTTGCGGCAGCGCGCCGGGCACGCTTCCGGCGGGCGTGTTCCGCCACACCGCGTGCACCGAACGGACGTCCGGCAGCACCTGCAGGGTGCGGTCGAGCGCCTCGGCGAGGCCGAATTCGGGCTGGTTCTCCCCGGTGAAGCGATGGGTGAGCACCGGATCGTCCTCTTCGACGACGAGCAGGTCGTTCGCCAGGGTGGCGTCCGAGCGGCTCATTTCCAGGACGAGCGCCAGTTCACGTTGTTCGGCCGAGCTCACCGCGATCTTCCCCGCGATCAGGGTGCCGGTGGTGAGCTCCACCGCTTCGTCGATGTGCGCACGCGCGATCAGCTCACGCGCTTCGGTCAAAGCACTGTCGTCGATTCGACCCGCCAGGGCCAGTAACAGGTTGTGCAGGCGCAGGGGCACCGAGAACCCGTCCATGGGCGGGCCGTCGTGGACCTCCACCATTGCTCTGCTCCCTCCCGGCTCGCCTGGTGGAGCGAGCGTTAAGCGGCGACCAGCCGACTTCCGGTATCCACCGCGCCCACACACACCAGCTCGGAGTTGGCGAGCGCGGTGCGGTGGTAGCCGGTGAGGTCGATGCTCGGCGGGAGGACCTCGACGCCGGGCTCCTCGTCACCGAGCACGCGCAGGACGCGCTGCAGTTCGCCGGTCAGCCTCGGCAGCCCGTTCAGCGCCGTGACCAGCAGAACCCGCTTCGCCCCACCCTCGCCGACCACACCGAGGTGTCGCCAGCTTTGCCGCACTTCACCCACATCCGGCCGTCCACGCAACGTTGCGTGGATCAGTACGGACACAGAGTCGACGGAGTTCACCCATTCGGGCGCACTCTGCGTGAATGTGTACCTGGTCTCGGTGACGTCGTCTACCCCCAGGGTGGAACTCACCTGATGCCAGTCGGCCCCGTGAGGAATGAGCCCGGCGACTAGCAGGCGATACTCGGTTTGGTCCAGATCGATCCTGTGCTTAAGCAAAGACCTGGGCAGCGTGCGCGCGAGTGTCCCCATCGCGCCCTCGCCCAGCCAGTCGCGGAACCGCCACAGGAGCTGGTCCGGCAGCCGTCCGGCCAGCCGGAGCAGCAGTTCGTGCGAGGACTTCTCGATGTCCGGGTCCATCACTTCACCTCCACGATCAGTTCGATCTCGACCGGCGACCCGATCGGCAGCTCGGAGACGCCGACGGCCGAGCGGGCGTGGATGCCCGCCTCGCCGAAGACCTCGCCGAGCAGCTCGGACGCCCCGTTGATCACCGCGGGCTGGCCGGTGAAGCCCTCCGCGGACGCCACGAACCCGACGACCTTGACCACGCGCACGACGTTGTCGATCCCGACGACCGAGTCGACCGCGGCGAGCGCGTTGAGGATCGACGTCCGCGCGTACTGCTTCGCCTCTTCGGGGCTGACCTCGGCGCCGACCTTGCCGGTCGCCGGCAGCTCGCCCTCGACGAAGGGCAGCTGCCCGGCCGTGTAGACGTACGAGCCGGTGCGGACGGCCGGCACGTAGGCGGCCAGCGGCGCGGCGACGCCGGGCAGTTCGATACCGAGCTCGGCGAGCCGATCGCTCCAGGTCATGGCTTCAATCCCTCAGTTCTTGGCTCGTTTGAGGTAGGCGACGTGCTGCTCCCCGGTCGGGTTCGGGAGCACGGTGACGAGCTCCCAGCCGTCCTCGCCCCACTGGTCGAGGATCTGCTTCGTGGCGTGGATCAACAGGGGGACGGTCGCGTACTCCCACTTGGTGGCGCTCATGTCGGGGAGCGTAGCCAAACCGGCAAGGGCGCCCGACACACATGCGCGAAACCCTCTCGCGATCGGTTCGCCCATTTCCCGCCGATGTGGTTCACTTCACACCTACTCATGAGTAGATAGGACGTTGACATGCGGACAACGAAGTCCCTTGCCGCCGCCTGCCTGGCCGCGGTCCTTGCCCTGCTCTGCACCTCCGCGGCGAACGCCGCCGAACGACTTCCCGTTCCCTGGACACTCGCCGCGGCACTGCCCGCGCAAGCGGCGAATCCCGGCGGACCACCACCGGGCGCGAACGACTTCGGCTGCCGCCCGAGCGCCGCGCATCCCCATCCGGTCGTGCTCGCCCACGGGCTCAGCGCCAACCAGACGGTGAACTGGCAGACGTTCGGCCCGCTGCTCAAGAACAACGGGTACTGCGTCTTCTCCCTGACCTACGGCGTCCCCGGCAAACCGCTGCCGATCTACCAGCCCGCCGGACTCCTTCCGATGGAACAGAGCGCGAAGGAACTGGCGGCGTTCGTCGGCAAGGTGCTCGGCGCGACCGGAGCGTCCAAGGTGGACATCCTCGGTCATTCCGAGGGCACACTGATGCCTTCTTATTACGTGAAGTTCCTCGGTGGCGCGTCCAAAGTGGACAAGTACGTCAGCCTGACCCCGCTGTGGGACGGCACGACACTGTTCGGCGCTTCGCATCTGTACGCACTCGCGAGCGCGCTGGGGCTGGCACCCGGGATCAACGGCATCCTCGACCCTGCCTGCGGCTCGTGCCGCCAGTTCTTGCGCGGTTCGGAGTTCCTCACGAACCTTCGCGCCGGCAACGGCATCTTCCAGCCGGGCGTGACGTACACGAACATCCTGACCCGCTACGACGAAGCCGTCGTCCCGTACACGAGCGGGCTCGGGAAGGGGCCGAACGTGGTCAATATCGTCCTGCAGGACAGCTGCCTGCTGGACCTGGCCGAGCACGCCGGGGTCGCCGCCGACCGCAACGCGGCCGGGCACGTCCTCAACGCGCTCGACCCGGCGCACGCGAAGCCCGTCCCGTGCGTGCCCGCCACCCCCGTCGGGAGCTGACCCGCCCGCGAGGGGAAGTCCGGCCTGCGGTGGCCCTCAGGCGAGTTAGGGGCGGTGGTGAGCGGCCGGGCAGGAGGTGTTGCGAAAGCCACTTTCGCAACGTTGAACGTTGCGAAAGTGGCTTTCGCAACACCTCCTGCTGGGGTCCCGTGCCCGGTGAGCGGCGACGGGGGAGGCGAGTGGTGGGGCGGCGTCCCAGGCGAGTACCCGGGACGTTCGCCTCCCTCCCGAGTCCGGCCCGGAGCTACGGTGGGCCGGTGGAGACCTGGCGCGTCGTCGCGACCGTCCTGCTCGCCGCGGCCGGACTGCCGCTGGTGCTGGTCCTGATGGCGAAGGCCAGGGACCGCACGGACAGCTCGGGGACGGTCGCGGCCACCGGCGCGGTGGCCTTCGTCGTGCTCGTCCTGTTCGGTGTGGTGATGCTCACGGTGCTTCCCGGCGTCCTGACCTGGGGTGTCGTCGCGGTGGTCGCGGCCGCGCTCGGCGTCATGATGCTGGCAAGCTGACCACTCAATTAGGGTGGAGGGGTGAGCACTCCCCCTGCCGGCTGGACCGACGAACTCGCGAGGGCCAGGCTGCATTTCGTCAGCGGCAAGGGCGGGACGGGCAAGACCACGCTCGCCGCCTCGCTGGGCCTCGCACTCGCCAAGGGCGGGCGCCGCGTGCTGCTGATCGAGGTCGAAGGCCGCCAGGGCATCGCCCAGCTCTTCGACACCGAACCGCTGCCGTACGCCGAGCAGCGCATCGCCGCCGTTCCCGGCGGGGGTGAGCTGCGCGCGCTGCACATCGACGTCGAAGCGGCGCTCCTCGAATACTTCGAGATGTTCTACAACCTCGGCTTCGCCGGGCGGACGCTGCGGCGGATGGGCGCGATCGAGTTCGCGACCACTCTCGCGCCGGGCCTGCGTGATGTCCTGCTCACCGGAAAGATCAAGGAATGCGTCGGCCGGACCGAATCCGACGGCCGCCACACCTATGACGCCGTCGTCGTCGACTCGCCGCCGACCGGCCGGGTCGTGAAGTTCCTCGACGTCACCAAGGCGCTGACCGACCTCGCCAAGACCGGCCCGATCCGCGGCCAGGCCGACGGCGTCGTCCGGCTGCTGCACTCCGGCGAGACCGCCGTGCACCTGGTGACGCTGCTGGAGGAGATGCCGGTGCGGGAGACCGTCGAGGCGGTCGCCGAGCTCGACGGTGCCGATCTGCGGCCCGGCGCCGTACTGGTCAACCGGGTCCGCCCGCCGCGGCTGCCCGCGCGCTCCGTGACCGCCGCCGCCGATGGTCGCGTCGACGCCTCGCGCGTCCGCGCCGGGCTCGCGTCGGCCGGGCTGAACCTGCCCGACAGCACCCTCGACGCGCTGGTCGAAGAGACCGTCGAGCACGCCGTCCGGGTCGCGGCCGAACAACGCGCCCGCGAGCAGCTGTCCGAAGCCGACCTGCCGGGCCTGGAACTGCCCGACCTCACCGACGGGGTCGACGTCGCCGCGCTCTACGACCTCGCCGAAGCGCTGACCGAGCAGGGAGTGCGCTGATGTCGGACGTCCTGGAGATCGACAAACTGATCGACGATCCGGAGAGCCGGGTCATCGTCTGCTGCGGGTCCGGCGGGGTCGGGAAGACGACCACCGCGGCGGCGCTGGCGTTGCGCGCGGCCGAACGCGGACGGCAGACGGTGGTGCTCACCATCGACCCGGCGCGGCGGCTCGCGCAGGCGCTCGGCCTGCGTGAACTGGGCAACCACCCGAAGCAGGTGCAGGTCGAGGGTTTCGAGCCCAAGGGCGAGCTCTGGGCGATGATGCTCGACATGCGCCGCACCTTCGACGACATGGTGCGTGTGCACGCGGGCCCGGAACGCGCCGAGCAGCTGCTGCAGAACCCCTTCTACCAGACCATTTCCACGTCGTTCTCCGGTACGCAGGAGTACATGGCGATGGAGAAGCTGGGTCAGCTCGCGGCCACCGACGAGTGGGACCTGATCATCGTCGACACCCCGCCGAGCCGGTCCGCCCTGGACTTCCTCGACGCGCCGACGCGACTTTCGAGCGCACTCGACGGCCGGATGATCCGGCTGCTCACCGGCCCCGCGAAGGCGGGCGGCTGGGGGCTGCGCAAGGTCGTCAACGCCGGGTTCTCGATGTTCGCGAAGGCCGTCTCGACGATCATCGGCGGCCAGTTGCTGACCGACGCGTCGGCGTTCATGCAGGCCTTCGACAGCATGTTCGGCGGCTTCCGCGAACGCGCGCGCAAGACCGCCGAGCTGCTGCGGTCCGGCGGGACGTCGTTCCTCGTGGTCGCCGCGCCGGAGCCGGACGCGCTGCGCGAGGCGTCCTACTTCGTGGAGCGGCTTTCGGAGGAGAGCATGCCGCTGGCCGGGCTGGTCGCGAACCGGACGCATCCGGTACTCGCCCCGCTTTCCGGCGCGGAGGCCGTCGCGGCCGCCGAGCAGCTGGCGAAGGGCGAAGCCAGCGCACCGCTGGCCGAAGCCGTCCTCCGCCTGCACGCGGACCGGGTCGCGCTGGCCGATCGGGAGACGCGGCTGCTCGCCAGGTTCACGCGGGCGCATCCCGAGGTCCCGCTGGTGCGGGTGCCCGCCCTCCCCAGCGACGTGCACGATCTCGAAGGCCTGCGCGACATCGGAACCAGGTTGGGTACCCAGTCCTGAAGGTCCGTGAAGGACCCCTTCCCTACCTTGGACTCAGGGAAGGGGTCCTTCACGGATTCCTGATCACGAGACTCGGACGCGTACGTCTTCCTCTTCATCTATCCCGGTGAACCTGCGCTTCGCCGCTTCAAGCAGGTCCGCCCAGCTGGTCACGTCCGGCCGCCGTCGCAGCAGCGCCCGCCGTTCCCGTTCGGTCATACCTCCCCAGATACCGAAGTTGATCCGGCCGTCGAGTGCTTCGGCGAGACATTCCGTCCTGACCGGGCAACCGAGGCAGACCGCCTTGGCCCGGTTCTGTTCCGCCCCCCGGACGAACAAACCGTCCGGATCGGTGTCGCGGCACGACGCATTGATTCGCCAGCTCGACTGGTTGGTTTCCATACCCCCAGCTCCCTACCCTGGTGTTCGACACACCACGGGGGGACGAAAAGCATGCGCTCCTGCCCCCATGAGCGTGTCTCCCTTGTGCTCACGTCGGTTGAACCCGGCACCTCCCCGGCGCCGGTGCCTCCGTTCGGACGAATGCGACTGCCGCTCGCACTCACCCGTCTGTCGGCTTTTTCATACGTGAGACGTTGACGGACTGTAAGGGCCCTCGGTTCCCTCCGCCAAGCCCTAGAATGCCTCCCATTACCAGACGTCACCTCATGGGGTCGGTTTTGTAATCGAATTTGCACCTACAGCGAGGTGACGTCACGGTGGGCTAACGGGATCCGCGTACCCTGGTCCGCGTGCGCAAAACGGACGGTCTGCTGAAGCTCATTGGCCTGTGTGTGCTCGCGGGAGTGCTGGTCGCGGGAATGTTGTTCCCGGTCGCCGGCGCCGCGGGCGTGATCTCCAACCAGGCGAGCGAGACCGTCGACAAGACGTCTTCGGACCTTGCGGACATTCCGCCGCCCCTGGTGACGACCATCACGGACAACACCGGCAAGCAGATCGCGACGCTGTACAAGCAGTACCGCATCCCCACCGCCGAGACACAGATCAACGACGCCATGAAGTGGGCGCTGATCTCGGTCGAGGACAAGCGCTTCTACGAGCACAACGGGGTGGACTGGAAGGGCACGCTGCGGGCCGCGGTCAGCAACACCACCGGCGGTGACACGCAGGGCGCGTCGACGCTGACCCAGCAGTACGTCAAGAACTACCTCATCAACGTCGTCTACCGCGACGACAAGCCGGGCCAGAAGCGCGCACAGGAGCAGTCGGTCGCCCGGAAGCTGAAGGAAGCCCGCATCGCGATCCAGCTGGAAACCAAGCTGAACAAGATGCAGATCCTGACCGGCTATCTGAACGTCGTCGAATTCTCGCGTGAGATCTTCGGTGTCGGCGCCGCCGCGCAGGCGTACTTCAACACCCCCGTGGACAAGCTGAGCGTGCCGCAGGCGGCGCTGCTGGCCGGGCTGGTGAACAACCCGATCGTCAACGACCCGTGGAAGAACCCGGCGAAGGCGACCGAGCGCCGCAACCTGGTGCTGGACCGCATGGTCGACAATCAGAAGCTCGCGAAGGCGGACGCGGAACGCTTCAAGGCGCAGCCGCTGGGCGTCACCGAAGGCGGCCCGCAGAAGCCCGCGTCGAACTGCACCGGCGCCGGTACGGAAAACGGTTTCTTCTGCCAGTACGTGGAGGACTATCTCCTGAAGTCCGGTATGACGAAGGACGACCTCTACACCGGCGGCTACGTCATCAAGACCACTTTGGACGAACGGGCGAACCACGAGGCCAAGATGTCGGCCGAGGCCCAGGTCAAGAAGACGCAGGACAACGTCGCGAACACGCTTTCCCTGGTGAAGCCGGGCAAGAACCGGCACGAAGTGGTGGCGCTGGCGGCGAACCGTGACTACGGCCTCGACGAATCGCAAGGCCAGACGACCTACGCGTTGCCTTCGGGCGTCTACAACACCGCCGGTGCGGGTTCGTCGTACAAGGTCTTCACCGCCGCCGCGGCACTGGAAACCGGTGCGGCCGGGATCAACAGTCCCCTGCCGGTGCCCAACTTCTACACGTCCAACGTCTTCGCCGGTGGCGGCCAGAAATGCGCCCCGACCGGGCCGCCGCTGCGCTCCCGCTGGTATTGCCTCGGGAACGCGGGCGACTACGAGGCCGCGGGCGGGAACATGTCGATGCAGCAGGCTCTGCAGACGTCGCCGAACACCGCGTTCGTGATCCTCGAAGAGAAGATCGGGAACACCGGGCCGGTCGTGGAAATGGCGCGGAAGCTCGGCATGCGCGACACCATGGCCAGCAACCTCGGCGGCGGCGCCGTCGACCCGGCCTCCGACAACAGCAGCGTCAACACCAGCCAGATCCAGGCGTACGGTCCCCGGCCCGGCTGGCCGGGAACCGGTGCGTTCACCCTCGGCGTGAGCCCGCTCAGCGGACTGGAACTGGCGAACGTCGGCGCCACGATCATGAGCGGTGGCGTCTGGTGCCCGCCGACGCCGCTGACGAGCATCAGCGATCGCGATGGAAAGCCGGTCCCCTTCAAGGAAGCCGCTTGCGAGCAGGTGGTGCCCGAAGGCCTCGCCAACACCCTGGCCACCGGCATGAGCAAAGACGATCTGCCCGGCGGCACGGCCAACGGCGCCGCACGCGGCGTCAACTGGAACCGGCCGATGATCGGCAAGACCGGGACCACGCAGAACAACGGTTCGGCGGCGTTCCTCGGGGCCACTCCGCAGCTCTCGGGTGCCGCGATGGTGTTCCGCCCGAAGGGTGGCAGTGGTGGTCTCTGCTACCTCGGCCCCGGTAACGTGACCACTCGCGGTTGCGAAAACATGTTCGGTGGCAAGACGCCGGCACAGACCTGGTTCGGGGCGATGTCGAAGATCCTCGAAGGCCAAGAAGTGCTGCAGCTGCCGCCGGCGGACCCGAAGTACATGGGTGGCGGACGCTGACCTTCCACGGTTGGGTTCACCAGCGCAAATTACCGTTAGTCACTCATATTTAACTTTAAGTGAGCACGTGGCGGCCTTCCGGGGAACAGCGGTCGACGGAATCGTGTCCGGTGATCACCAGACCCCGCGCCGACCACGGAAAGTGAAGAAAAGAGGCCATTCCAGCGATTTTTCGCCATCGCCGGAATGGGGGCGGACGATCACCCCGGACGAGCACGTAAACTGGACAATGTGAGCACGCTCAGTAACACCAGCACCTCGGGGACGACGGTACGGCGCTTGGCCGTGGGAACCGTCGCCCTGGGAGCCGCGACCCTCGGTTACGCGGTCGGAATCGAAAGGCGCCGGTGGACGCTTCGCACCGCGGAGCTCCCGGTCCTCGCGGCAGGGGCCAAGCCCTTCACGATCCTCCACATCTCGGATCTGCACATGCTCCCCGGCCATGTGAGCAAGCAACGCTGGGTAGCCGCTCTCGACGAGCTCGAACCGGACCTGGTGGTCAACACTGGTGACAACCTGTCACATCAGCGGGCCGTCCCGTCCGTCCTGCGCGCGCTCGGCCCCCTGCTCGAACGGCCTGGCGTGTTCATCTTCGGCAGCAACGACTACTACGCTCCGAAACCGAAGAACCCCGCGCGCTACCTCATGCCCAAGGGCAAGAAGAAGCGGATCCACGGTGAGCACCTGCCCTGGCGGGACCTCCGCGCGGCCTTCGTCGAACACGGCTGGAACGACTTGACGCACGTCCGCCGCACCATCGAGGTCGCCGACCAGTACGTGTTCACCGCCGGCGTCGACGACGCCCATCTGCGCCGGGACCGCTACGCCGACATCGCGGGCCCCGTCGACACCGGCGCCGCCGTCCGCATCGGCGTCACGCACTCCCCGGAACCCCGCGTCCTCGACGAATTCGCGGGTGACGGCTACGACCTCGTCCTCGCCGGGCACACACACGGCGGGCAACTCCGGATCCCCGGCTACGGCGCCGTCGTCACCAACTGCGAACTCGACCGCTCCCGCGCCCGCGGCGCGTCCCGCTGGGGCGCCCAGATGTGGCTGCACGTCTCCGCCGGACTCGGTACCTCGCCCTACGCCCCCGCGCGCTTCGCGTGCCCGCCTGAAGCGAGCCTGCTGACACTGGTCCCACGGGGTACGACCAGCGCGAATCACCGGAAAGCATCCCCCCGCAAAGCCCGAAACACCGTCCGCTAAACTTCTCCTCGACCCACTAAGAAGTATCCGGGGTGTGGCGCAGCTTGGTAGCGTGCCTCGTTCGGGTCGAGGAGGTCGTGGGTTCGAATCCCGCCACCCCGACGCAAGATCGAAAGAGCCTTGTTCGCAGAACACGCGAGCAGGGCTCTTTCGCGTTGCGGACCTCCAGATCGCGTTGCGGCGACCCCCAGGCAGCCCCCGCCTCTCCCAGGGGGGCGGCCCCGGGCCCAGTCTATCGGCGAGGGGGGTCGGGGACGGCCGGAAGTGGGTGCGAGAGGGGTGGTTGTCCACAACGGGGCACGCCTGTGGACAACTCGGGTCAGCGGGTGGGTGAACCACTGCGGCGAAAAGGCGAGCGCGGATCAGCGGGTGGCGAGCAACTCCATCCAGCATTGCGCGAAGTCGCCGTCGCCGGAGCGCGCCCAGGACCACGCCGAGCGGGCGGCCGACGCGAGCTGGTCGCGGTCCGGGGTCGTCGCGGTTTCCAGCGCCGTCACCAGCCGCGCCTCGACGTAATTCGCCAGAGCCCGATATGTCGCGTCCACGCGGTAACGCGTTTTCGTTCGCACGTCGGTGAAACCCGCCGCCGCGACCGCGGCGGCGATCGAACGCCCGGCGAACGGGTCGCCACCCGCGCGGCGCCACAACAGGTAGTGCCCACGGAGCGCGGCGTCCACGTTGGCCGTCTTCGGCCGGAGCCGCGCCCGACTCCAGTCCGAAGTGGACAGTGCGAGCGAGCCTCCGGGGCGGAGGACCCTGCGGAACTCGGCCAGCGCGACACCCGGCTGCTCCAGGTACTCGAAGACGGCGTGCGCGAAGATCACGTCCACCGACGCGTCGGCGAACGGCAAGGCGCGCGCGTCCGCCCGCAAAAAGTCCACTGTGGACGCTCGGTGTCCGCCATCGATACCGAGGGTGATCGAACTCGGGCCGCAACCGACGTCGACGACCCCCATTCCCGGCCCGAACAGCGGTTGCGCGAACACGGCCCGTTCGACCGCCTGGCGCGCAGATCGCGCGGACATCGCGTCTCGCGCGTTTCCCTCCAGCACCCCGCACACAGTACGGCTCCGGAGTGGCAGGATCGAGGGGTGAGCACGCAGCCAGGCAACAAATATCCGTCCGCGGTGGTCCCGGACCGCCTGTTCGACGACGCCGAAGCCGAAGCCAGGTGGCGGGCCCGCTTCCACGCGCCGCGCATCTCGGTCCCCGAATGGGCCATCGACGCCCCGGACGCGAACATCTACGTCTCCAACGCCAGCGGTGTCTGGGAGGTCTACTCCTGGGATCGTTCGACCGGCGAGCACCGCCGCGTCACCGACCGGCCCAACGGGACCATGCACGCGACCCCGTCCCCCGACGGCCGCTGGATCTGGTGGTTCGACGACACCGACGGCGACGAATTCGGTTCGTGGGTCCGCGAACCGTTCACCGCGGGCGCCGCCGCCGAGCGCGCCGTCCCGGACGTCCACGACGGCTATTCCGCCGGGCTCGAGATCGGCACCCGTGTGATCGCCGTCGGCGTCTCGACCGACGACGGCAGCGAACTCTTCGCGCATATCGACGGCGAGACCACCAGCTTCTACCGCCACGACGACGACGCGGGAATCGCGTCACTCTCCCGTGACGAGTCACTGCTCGTGATCTCCCATTCCGAACACGGTGACTCACGGCACCCCGCGCTGCGCGTCCTGTCGACCGACGGTTTCACCACGGTCGCCGACAAGTGGGACGGCGAAGGCAAGGGCCTCGGCGCCCTGGAGTTCTCACCGGTCGCGGGCGACCAGCGCCTGCTCGTGCTGCACGAGCGGCGCGGCCGCGAGGAACTGCTGATCTGGGACGTCGCCGAGGGCACCGAGCGGGAGATCGAGCTCGACCTGCCCGGTGAAGTGGTCGCCGGCTGGTACCCGGACGCGCACGCGCTGCTGGTCGTGCACTTCCACCAGGGCCGCAGTTCCCTGCACCGCTACGACCTCGCGAGCGGCAATTTGTCCTCTTTGGACACTCCGTCGGGCAGGATCGGCGGCGCCGGGGTGCGTCCCGACGGCACCGTCGAGTACTCGTGGTCCAGTGCCGCCCAGCCGACGGCGGTGCGCGCGCGGACCGCCGACGGCACCGACTCGGTGCTCCTCGAACCGCCGGGCGACCGGGCACCGGAGTCCGCGCCGGTCACCGACGCGTTCGTCGACGGGATCGGCGGGCGGATCCACGCGCTGGTGTCCCGGCCGTCCGACGCGCCCGACGGCCCGCTTCCGACGGTCTTCTCCTTGCACGGCGGACCGCATTCGGCCGACGAGGACCGGTTCTCCGCCTATCGCGCCGTCTGGCTCGACGCCGGTTTCGCCGTCGTCGAGGTCAACTACCGCGGCTCGACCGGCTACGGCTCGGCCTGGCGTGACGCCATCGAAGGCCGCCCCGGCCTGACCGAACTCGAAGACGTCGCCGCCGTGCACGACTGGGCGGTCCAAAGTGGACTTGCCGACCCGGCGAAGTGCGTGGTGAACGGCGCTTCGTGGGGCGGCTACCTGTCCCTGCTCGCACTCGGCACCCAGCCCGCGCGGTGGGCGGCCGGGATCGGCGGGGTGCCCGTCGCGGACTACGTCGCCGCGTACGAGGACGAGATGGAACAGCTCCGCTCGTTCGACCGGGCCTTGTTCGGCGGATCGCCGGAGACCGTTCCGGCGGTGTACCAGGAGTGCTCGCCGATCACCTACGTCGAGGCCGTGACGGCGCCGGTTCTGGTGCTCGCCGGGGACAACGACCCGCGCTGCCCGATCCGCCAGGTCGAGAACTACCTCGACAGGCTCGCGAAGCGGGAGATCCCGTTCGAGTTCTACCGCTACGACGCGGGCCACGGTTCGCTGGTGATCGCGGAGACGATCAAGCAGACGTCGATCGAGGTGTTCTTCGCGATGCGGGCCGTCGGGCTTCGCTGACCCCGGCGAGCGGGGTCAGCGTTCGGAGAAGAGAGTCCCGCCGGACGCCCAGTGTTCGGCGGGAATCTCGTTGATGGTCACCCAGATACCCTCGGGGTTGCCGCCGCAGGTGCGGACGAAAGCGTCGGTCATCTCGCGGACGAGGGCCTGCTTCTGCTCGGCCGTGCGGCCGGGGAACATCGAAACGCTGATCATCGGCATGAGCGGAACTCTAAAGGCCCCGATCGTGCTTCCGCAGGCGGTCGACGGCGTAGGCGTCTCCCTCGAAGGTGAGCTTGGCGGCGTCACGGCCGAAGACGAACAGCAGCAACTCGATCGGTGCGCCGATCACGGTCACCGTGTCCGGACCTTCCTTGACCCGCGCTTCGCGGCCTTCGGGGGTCTTCAGGATCACGCCGACCGGTGATTTCCGCAGGTTCAGCTTCGACGCCTGCTTGGCCGACTTCCACGCCGCCGCGTCCCGCGAGGACTCGGCCGGACGCGGCTCCCAGCCGGGCTGCCCCCGGCGGACGTCCTCGTGGTGCACCAGGAACTCCGCGCTGTTGGTCAGCTCGTCGAGCGCGCCGATCGACGTCGGCCAGAACCAGGCCGGGCCGGAGCGGACCTTCCCGACGACGTCGGACCAGGGCCGCGCCGCGTAGGAGTCCTGCACTCGCTGCGTGTACGACGCCAGCGCGGGCACCAGGATCCCGGGCATCGCGTCCGGCCGCCGCTCACGCACCAGCAGGTGCGCCGCGAGGTCCCGCGTCGTCCAGCCCGCGCACAGGGTCGGCGCGTCCGGGCCGACCTCTTCGAAAAGCTCGCTCAACGCACGACGTTCGTCTCCGGCGACTCCCATACCCACCGACGTTACGCGCCGGTAGGACATCGGGAAATCCGGCGTGACGCAGGGCACCCGGCTCAGTGATGGAACGCGATCCGCGGTCGCGGGCGGTGATCGAGCTCGGGCAGGAGCCGCCGCAGGTCGGCGAGCAGCAGGTCCGCGAGGTCGTGGGTGAAACCGTTGCGCACCACGATCCTCAACACCGCGAGATCGGTCCGGTGCTCCGGGAACGTGTACGCCGGGACGAGCCAGCCGCGCTCACGAAGGCGTCGAGACACGTCGAAGACGTCGAAACCCTCGACGTCCGCCTTCGTCGTGAAGGCGAACACGGGCAGCTGATCACCGCGGGTCAGCAGCTCGAACGGGCCCAGTTCGGCGATCCCCTCGGCCAGCTGGGTCGCGACATCGCGCGAAGCCTGCTGCACGGCTCGGAATCCTTCGCGGCCGAGCCGGACGAACGTGTAGTACTGCGCGGCCACCTCGGCACCGGGACGCGAGAAGTTCAGCGCGAAAGTCGGCATGTCGCCACCGAGGTAGTTGACGTTGAAGACCAGCTCCTCCGGCAGCGCCTCCTTGTCGCGCCACACGACCCAGCCGACCCCGGGGTAGACCAGCCCGTACTTGTGCCCGGAGGTGTTGATCGACGCCACCCTCGGCAGCCGGAAGTCCCAGACCAGCTTCGGATCGAGGAACGGCGCGATCATCGCCCCCGAAGCGCCGTCGACGTGCACGGGGATGTCCCAACCGGACCGCTCGTGGAGCCCGTCGAGCGCGGCCGCGATCTCGGCGACCGGCTCGTAACTGCCGTCGAAAGTGGACCCGAGGATCGCGACGACGCCGATCGTGTTCTCGTCGCACCGGGCGATGGCCTCGGCCGCGGTGAGATGGAAGCGGTCGCCGTCCATCGGCACCAGGCGCGGCTCGACCTCCCAGTACTCGCAGAACTTCTCCCAGCAGACCTGGACGTTCGCGCCCATCACCAGATTCGGCTTCCCGGTACGCCCCAGTTTCGACCAGCGACGCTTCAGCGCCATGCCTGCCAGCATGCAGGCTTCGGACGACCCGGTGGTGGAGCAGCCCATGATCGTGGCGGGATCGGGCGCGTGCCACAGATCGGCGAGGATGTTCACGCAACGCCGTTCGAGTTCCGCGGTCTGCGGGTACTCGTCCTTGTCGATCATGTTCTTGTCGACGCATTCGGCCATCAGCTCGCGGGCCTGCGGCTCCATCCACGTCGTGACGAACGTGGCGAGGTTCAGCCGGGCGTTGCCGTCGAGCATCAGCTCGTCACGGACGAGCTGCAGCGCGGTGTCGGGTGGCAGGGATTCGTCGGCGAGGCTGTCGTGCGGGAGGCGGATGCCCGCGGCGAGCGCGGGGTGCATACCGGCGTACAGCGGGTTGGCCCCGCCCTTGCGGTCCGGGTCGGTCGCTTTTCCCTTGTGCAGCACCATGACCCGAACCTATCCCCGGTGGCGTCACGGGGCGACCGGAGACGGCGGGGATCGGTCGGTCAGGTGAGACAGAGATGTTGCGAAAGCCACTTTCGCAACGTTGAAGGTTGCGAAAGTGGATTTCGCAACACCTCCGGCTGGGGCCGCGCGGCCGGCAAGACGGGGCGGCGAGACGGGGGCGGCGAGGCGGGGACGTCGCCTCCCGCGGAAGTCCGTGAAGGCCTCCTTCCCTACCTTGAGAGTAGGGAAGGAGGCCTTCACGGACTTGAGGGGTCAGGCCTGCTGCGCCTGCCACATCCAGTGCGCCTTCTCGAGTTCCTGGGTGATCGCGATCAGGAGGTCCTGGGTGACCAGGTCGCTCTTGTCGGTCTCGTCGATGCGCTTGCGCAGGCGCTCGATCAGTGCCGCGAGGATGTCGACGATCGCGGCGACCGTGGACTCGACGGACTGCCAGTTGTCGGGATAGTCCGGCAGGCCGGAGCTCTCGACGACGGCCTTCGCCTGCCCGTTCGGCGAGACGCCGATGGCGTTGGCGCGTTCGGCGACGTCGTCGGTGTACTGGCGCGCGATGGCGACCAATTCGTCGAGCTGCAGGTGCGCGCTGCGGAAGTTCGCGCCGACGACGTTCCAGTGGGCCTGCTTCGCGATCAGTGACAGGTCCACGAGATCGACCAGCGTGGCCTGCAAGGCGTTACCGGTGATCTCCTTGTCGGCTTCGCTCAGCGGACTCTGGATCGGGGACTTGCCCATTTTTCGGTCTTCCCTTCAGAAATTAGCCGGTACGGATGGATCTGCCGCGCGCGGATCAGACCGTCGCGGACAGCGCGACCTCGATGTTCCCGCGGGTCGCGTTCGAGTAGGGGCACACCTGGTGCGCTTGCTCGACCAGCTGGTCGGCCTGCGCCTGCTCCAGGCCGGGCAGCGCAACCTTGAGTGCCACGGCGAGGCCGAAGCCTTCGCCCTGCTTGAGCACGCTGACCTCGGCGGAGACGGTCGAGCCGTCCAGCTTAACCTTGGCCTGGCGCGCGACGAGCTGGAGCGCGGAGTGGAAGCAGGCGGAGTAGCCCGCGGCGAAGAGCTGCTCGGGGTTGGTCTTGTCACCGCCCGGTCCGCCCATCTCCTTCGGGATCGCCAGCGATTCGTCGATGACGCCGTCGGAGGACGTGACCTCACCGTTGCGGCCGTCGCCGCGCGCGGTGGCCACAGCGGTGTACAGAGCCTCAGCCATTCTTCGCCTACCTCCTTGGTCCCAAGACACGTCCCGGTGAGCGTCTCACTGGTGCCAACGTCTCGAAGCTACGAAACCTTGCCACCCCATGGCAGGCATCACGTCCGGGAATACCCGGCAGTGGGCTGAGGCAAACGACCTAGCGGCCGGCCCTGTTCAGCGCGAATTCGGCGACCTGGGCCCCGATCAGGCGGAGGGTGCGGACGGAGCGGTCGTCGGAGGCGCCGCCCGTCTCGTCGAACTTCGTCTCGGCGGTGTTGATCGAACCACCCAGCGGGGTGGCCCAGCCGCGCAGCGCGTGCGTGATCGTGCGCAGCTGCTCCAGCGTGGTGACGGCGGCCTGCCAGCCGAACGCGACGGCGGCGAGGCCGACCGCGCGGCCGTCGAGGTACGGACGGTCGTCGTGACGCAGGTCCTCGACGTAGTCCAGGGCGTTCTTGACCAGCCCGGACAGCGCGCCGTGGTACCCGGGCGAGACGACGATGATCCCGTCGGCGCGGCGGATCGCCTCGACCAGCCGCGCGGCCCGTTCGTCGCGGTCGTCCAGCGCGGTGTCGTAGAACGGCAGGACCAGGTCCGGTCCGGCGATCAGTTCGGTGGTGACCCCGGCTTCGGCCGCACCGCCCAGCGCGATGCGCAGCGCGCGCTCGGATTGCGAGCCCTCCCGCAGGGAGCCGCCGATACCGAGGATATGAACCGCGTTCGTCGAAGTCACGCCTTCGAGGCTAACCCCTCTACTTAAGTGGAGGACCAGATCCTGGAACGGTCGGCTGGGTCACACCCGTTCGCCGCAAACGCCACGACAGCGCTGGACGGGATACCTACTCGCAAGTAACCTGACGGGAAGTCCCCAGGAGGAAGCATGGCGATACCACTCCAGATCCGTGCCGAGGCCGCGTTCTCGCAACTCGCGTTCTGGCTGCCCAGGCCGGTCAAAAGGGCCATCGCCGGACCGCCGCTCCGCCTGGACGGGCAAGAACTCGCCTTGGACGCCCAACTCTTGCTGCGGTTGCAGAAGCTGGCGAAGGCGTCACTGGTGCGGGGCAGCGTCGAGGAGTCACGCAGCCTGCTCCTGGCGAGCAGGCATCTGGTGAGCGGAAAGCCGATCGAGCCGGTCGCCACCAGGGAGCTGCTCATACCGACGGGTGACGGCGACGTCCCCGCCACGCTCTACACCCCGGCCGGACTGCCGGATCCGTCCGCGCTGCTGGTGTTCTTCCACGGCGGCGGCTGGGTGGTCGGCAGCCGCGTGTCGCACGACCACACCGTGCGCTACCTGGCGAAACAGGCAGGCGTGCGGGTGCTTTCGGTGGAGTACCGGCTCGCACCGGAGACGCAGTTCCCCGGCGCGACCGAGGACGCGATAGCGGCGTTCGAGTACGCCTACGCGAAGGCGCGGGACCTGGGCGCCGACCCGGCCCGCATCGCCGTCGGCGGCGACAGCGCGGGCGGCAACCTCGCGGCGGTGACCGCGCAGCAGGCGGTGAAACGCGGCAGCGGGGTCCCGGCGTTCCAGCTGTTGTTCTATCCGGCGACGGATTTCACCGTTCGCCGCCGTTCACGGGAATTGTTCGCCGAGGATCTGTTCCTGACCGACTCGGACATGACCTGGTTCGAAGGTCATTACGTGCCCAAGGGCACCGATCTGTACAACCCGAAGCTTTCCCCGCTGCACGGTGACGTTTCCGGCTTGCCGCCCGCGTATATCGCGACGGCCGGTTTCGACCCGCTGCGCGACGAGGGCGAGGCTTACGCGGAGAAACTGCGGAAAGCGGGTGTCCCGGTGGCACTCAGCCGCCAGCCGGACCTGATCCACGGGTACATCAACTTCCTCGGCGTCGGGCAGCGGTTCCGTGAGGCGACCGCCGAGGCGGCGGGTGCGCTGCGGCTCGGACTGGCCCCGAAGTGACGGCCGAAGCCCGGGCGGGGAGGAATTCCCCACTCGGGCTTCGGCCCCCATTTCGGTGGCCCGCCGCCTTCTGGCTTCACAGGCGAGTGGGGACTCTCCGAAAAGAGGTCTTCTACTTGCGGAAAGCGTCCGCGACCTTGTCTCCGAGGTCCTTGTCGACGTTCCGCCAGTACTCGAAGACGCGCTCCAGCACCGGCTGCGAGACGTCGTTCGAAGCGTGGCCGATGATGTTGTTCGCGAGCCGCTCACGCTGTTCGTCGTCCATCACCTGGCGCACCAGCGTGCCCGGCTGGCCGAAGTCGTCGTCCTCGGCGTGGAGCTTGTACGCCGACCGTATGACCTCGTCCTCGACGCCGTAGCTCGACGCGGTCTCGGCGGCGATCCCCGCGTTCGCGTGCGGGCCGCCGTAGGAGTTCGGGGCGTAGACCGGGTCGCCGGGGTTGTCGTAGCGCATCGCGCCGTCGCGTGAGTAGCTGTTCACCGGGGACTTCGGCGCGTTGACCGGCAGCTGGGCGTAGTTCGCGCCGATCCGGTAGCGGTGCGCGTCCGGGTAGGCGAACAGGCGGCCCTGCAGCATCTTGTCCGGCGACGGGCCGATGCCCGGCACGAGGTTGGACGGCTCGAACGCGGCCTGCTCGATCTCGGCGAAGTAGTTCGACGGGTTGCGGTCGAGCACCCAGCGGCCGACCTTGATCAGCGGGTAGTCGCCCTGCGGCCACACCTTGGTCAGGTCGAACGGGTTGAAGCGGTAGTCCGCGGCGTCGGCGTACGGCATCACCTGGACGTGCAGCGTCCAGCTGGGGTGGTTGCCCTGCTTGATGTTCTCGAACAGGTCGCGGATGTAGTAGTCGGAGTCCTCGCCCGCGATCCGGTCCGCGTCGGCCTGCGGCAGGTAACCGTGTCCCTGGTCGGTCTTGAAGTGGTACTTGACCCAGAATTTCTCGCCGCCGGCGTTCTCCCACAGGTAGGTGTGCGAGGAGTAGCCGTTCATCTCGCGCCAGCTGGACGGGATGCCGCGGTCGCCCATCAACCAGGTGACCTGGTGCGCCGACTCGGGACGCAGTGTCCAGAAGTCCCACTGGATGTCGTGGTCGCGCAGGTGGTTGTCGGCGCGGCGCTTCTGCGAATGGATGAAGTCCGGGAACTTGATCGGATCGCGGATGAAGAAGACCGGGGTGTTGTTGCCGACGATGTCGTAGTTGCCCTCGGTGGTGTAGAACTTCACCGCGAAACCGCGTGGGTCGCGCCAGGTGTCGGGCGAGCCGCTCTCACCGGCGACCGACGAGAAACGGACCAGGCTCTCGGTACGCACGCCCGGCTGGAACAGGGCGGCCTTCGTGAACTGGCTGAGGTCCTCGGTGACTTCGAGGAAGCCGTGGGCGCCGCCGCCCTTGGCGTGGACGACGCGCTCGGGCACGCGCTCCCGGTTGAACTGGGCGTTCTTCTCGATGAGGTAGTGGTCCTGGAGCAGGATCGGGCCGTTGGCGCCCAGTGTCAGCGAGTCGTTGTCGCTCGCCACGGGGATGCCCACGTTGTTCGTCGTCGGCAAGGTCACGCGGGTGCCTCCTGTTTCGTGGTGGTGGAACGGTCGGTGCAGTCGGGACAGGTCCCCCAGAAGACGACTTCGGCCTCGTCGATCGCGAAGCCCGCCGTCGCGGTGGGCTCCAGACAAGGCGCCGAACCGTGCACACAGTCCACGTCCTCGGCTCGTCCGCAATCCCGGCAGATCAGGTGGTGATGGTCGCCGCCGGTGCGCGTCTGTGCACGCTCCCAGCACGTCGTAGACGGCCTGGGTGGACACCGTGCCGAGCGCTTCGCGCACCCCGGCCGCCGCCTGGTCGGCGGTGGCGTGCGGGTGGTCGGCCGGCCATTCGACAAGGCGACCCTGGGCGCGGTGACCCGGAGACCGGCTGCTTTGAGGTCGCCCGCGCGGGGGCTTCGCTGATGTTCCATGACCCGTCCACCCTCCCGCATTTTCTGGAATGAATCAAGAAAGCATTCCGGGTCGAGTGCGCGGAAGTCGCACTGACCAGGCCTTGACGGCCGAAAGTGGTGTTCGCCACCACGAAATAAAGTTGCACGCGCGTACCATGCTGAGTTCTCATCGGACG
The DNA here is from genome assembly GCA_049998115.1 of Amycolatopsis sp. cmx-4-19. Taxonomy (GTDB): domain Bacteria; phylum Actinomycetota; class Actinomycetes; order Mycobacteriales; family Pseudonocardiaceae; genus Amycolatopsis. The sequence continues at coordinate 22,947 of JAEBEO010000001.1, forward strand.
TATGGCCCTCGCTCCGTACCGTCGCGTGTTAGCCGTGCCCGGAGTTCCCAGCTCGATGTTGTTGATGTTCCTGGCGAGGCTCCCGATGACGGCCATGGGCGTGACGATGACGCTGTACGTGGTCAACGACCTCGGCCGCGGCTACGGCGCGGCCGGGCTGGTCGGGGCGGCCACCACCCTCGGCAGCGCGTTCGGGGCGCCGCTGGTCGGCCGGTACGTCGACCGCTTCGGGCTGCGGCCGGTGGTCGCGATCTGCGGGGTGGCCTCGTCGGCGTTCTGGATCAGCGCACCCCATCTGCCGTATCCGATGCTGCTGGCGGTCGCGCTCCCCGCGGGTGTGCTGTCGGTGCCCGCCGGGACGCTGGCGCGGCTGGTGCTGACCGCGCTCGTGCCGATGGAGCAACGGCGGGCGGCGTACTCGCTGGACACGATCTTCGTGGAGGCGTCGTTCATGATCGGGCCGTCGGCCGGGATCATGGCGATCACGCAACTACCGGCGGTCTACGCGCTCACCGGCATCGGGGTGTGCTTCGCGGTGTCGGCCACGCTGATCTACCGGCAGGACCCGCCGATCCGGGCCGAGGCCGACGCCGAGGTGTTCACCGGCGAGCGCCCGACCGTGCGGAGCTGGCTCGGCGGACGGCTGGTGATGGCGATGTTCATCGCCGCCGGTGCGCTGTTCTGCCTAGTCGGCATGGAACTCGCGGCGCTGGCGACCCTGCGCGCGAGCGGCGACATCTCCTGGTCCGGGCTGCTGATCACGCTCATGTGCGTCGCGTCCGTCCTCGGCGGGGCGATCCACGGCGCTGTCCGGCGATCGCTGTCGCAGGGCACGCTGATGGTGCTGCTGGCGGTGCTGACACTGCCGGTCGGGCTGATCGACCACCCGTGGTGGCTGCTGGCGATCGTGCTGTTCCCCAGCAACGTGCTGTGCGCGCCGACGCTCGCGGCGAGCACGGAGACGGTCAGCGCGGCCGCGCCGCCGAGGGTGCGCGGCGAGGCGATGGGACTGCTGGACGCGGCCAGCCGGATCGGGCTGGCGATCGGGAGCCCGATCATCGGGTTCGTGATCGACCATTCGAGCCCGGGCTGGGGTTTCGCTGCGTCCGCGCTGGGCGCGCTGGCGATCGCGTCGATCGGCCTCTTCTGGCGGCGCTCCCGGACTCCCGCCGCCCCGGTGCCCGCGCTCGCCTCCTCCTGACGCGTTTCGTCCTCTGAATGCGGTACATGCACGCGCAACTACCGCATCCAGAGGACGAAACGCGAGAAGGCTCTCAGGCGCAGACCTTGCGGAGGGCGTCGATCCGGTCGATGTTGCGCTTGGTCCAGTCCGCGACCGTGCCGACGTCCTGGATGTTCTCCTTCTGGGCCTGCAGGTACGAGTCGGCCATGCCGGTCAGCGCGCCCGCGACGTCCTGCTCGCCGACGCTGGCCGCCAGCTCACGCAGGCGCCGCTCCTTGTCCGCGGCACGCTCCTTGAGCCTCTGCGGATCCGGGTTGAGGTCGGCGAGGCTGAGCGCCTCGGCGCACGCGCTCACCTTCGTCGCGGCCTTGTTCGTCTGATCGACCGCGTTCGTGACCTCGCTGCAGCCCGCCAGCGCGAGTCCGGCGGCCGCCATGAGCGCCGCGATTCCCCACCTCTTCATGCTGACCAGGGTAGCGATTTCGTGAGCGGTATGTCGGGTTCCCCTGACCGCCGCCCACGAATCGCCCGGTGCCTCAGCCCTTGACGCAGACGACCTGCTTCAAATGCGCGACCACCTCGACGAGGTCGGTCTGCGCTTTGATCACCGTTTCGATGTCCTTGTACGCGGCCGGGATCTCGTCTACCACACCGGAATCCTTGCGGCATTCCACGCCGGCGGTCTGCTCGGCGAGGTCCTCGGCGGTGAACAGCTTCTTGGCCTTGTTGCGCGACATCCGGCGGCCCGCGCCATGCGACGCGGACTGGAAGGACGACGTGTTCCCGAGGCCGCGCACGATGTACGAACCGGTACCCATGCTGCCCGGGATGATCCCGAGGTCGCCCGAACCCGCGCGGATCGCGCCCTTGCGCGTCACCAGCAGTTCGACGTCGTCGTAGGTCTCTTCGGCGACGTAGTTGTGGTGAATGCAGAACCGCGCTGACCAGCATCGGAGCCCCGAATCTGGGGCAGATCTGGGGCAGACATGCTCGCGTTCGACCTCTACCGGCCGCACATTCGGCGGACCTTGACCGTCGTCGTTGACCCGCCAGTCGCCCGGTTCGCGCGGTGGGCGCCGAACCTCCGCGCCGTCGCGGCCTACCTCGCGGTGCGCGTCCTCGGCGTGGCGATGCTCGCCGTGATGGCGGCGCCGCGCGGCCTGCCGCTGCTCGAGCGGCTGAGCGCGTGGGATGGCTGGTGGTATCTGCAAATCGCCGAGCACAACTACACCGGCGTGCCCGAACCCCTCGACGCGGCGGGCGAGCTTTTTCCTGTTGCGCCAATGGGTTTCTTCCCGCTGTACCCCGGCGCCATGCGGGTACTCGGCGAACTTGGCGTGCCGCTGCTGGCGGCCGGGCTGATCGTGTCGACGGTCGCCGGCGTCGTCGCCGCGTGCGGCCTGCAGCGCATCGGCGAACGCGTCGGCGGGCAGCGCGTGGGCCTGGTCCTCGTCGCGCTGTGGGCGGGCGCGCCGATGTCGATCACGCAGTCGATGGTGTACACCGAAAGCCTTTTCGTCGCGCTCGCCGCGTGGTCGTTGGTCGGAGTGCTCGAGTGCCGGTTCGGCATGGCCGCAGTCTGCTGCATGTTCGCCGGGCTGACCCGGTCGACCGCGGTCGTCCTGGTCGCCGTCGTCGTGGTCGCCGCAGCGCTCGCCGCTGTACGCGGTCGCGGCCGCGACCGGTGGCGGCTGCTGGGATGGGCGGCGATCGCGCCCGCCGGTCTGGCCGGCTACTGGTCGTTCGTCGCCGTGCGCACGGGGAGCCTGACCGGGTGGCAGGACATCGAACTACGCGGGTGGGGTGTCCGGTGGGACTGGGGCCGCGAGGCGGCCGAGTACACGGTGCGACTGCTCACCCGCGAAGGCTCGAGGTTCGAGACGCTCGTGTTGTTCGTGACGGTCGCCGCGGTGGTCCTCGGCGCGGTCATGATCGCGCGCCGCATGCCGTGGCCGTTGGTCGCGTACGGGATCGGCGTCGCCGCCCTCGCGATCGGCACCGCCGGATTCCCTCAAATGCGGGGCCGTTTCTTGCTGCCCGCGTTCGTGCTGCTGCTGCCCCTCGCCGTCGGCCTCGCGAAGCGACGCCTGTCGACCGCGGTCGCCGCGGCCGGGGCGTTCGTCCTGTTCGGCTGCTGGTACTCCGCGCACTCGCTCACCGCGTGGAAGTACGGCATCTGACCGAGTTCTCGCTACTCCCCTTGTCCGACAACCCGATCCATGAGGAGACGGCAGTGAAATTCCGTATCGAGGGCACCACGCAGGAGACAGGCGCGGCCGCCGAGCTTCTGCGCGAAGTGTTCAACGTCCGCGAGGTCAGCAGCTTCTACCCGAACCGCGGCCGGTCGACCCTCGGCCGGGTCTATGTCGACGTCGAGTTCCCACAACCGGGCCCGGTCCGCGCGACCGCGACACGCACCGACAGCACTGCCAGCCGAATTCAGGCTCGCGAACCGCGACAGCTGCGTTGAGTTCGACGCCTACCCTGTGGTCATGACTGTTCATCTTGTCGTGACCACAGCCACCCCCGATCGGGAATCGGGCGAGAAGCTAGCAGGCTCTGCCGTCGCCGCACGCCTCGCCGGTACTGCGCAGGTCGTCGGCCCGGTTGTGTCCTTCTTCTGGCACCTCGGCGAGTCCGGCCGCGGCGAAGAGTTCAACGTGACGTTCAAGACGACCGACGCGCGTTACGCCGAGCTTGAGGCGCACCTCATCGAACACCACCCATGGGACAAACCGGAGGTGACGGCCGTCGAGTTGGCGCGAGGGTCGGCTGACTATCTGGCGTGGGCCGAAGAGTCCACCAGCCCGCGCTAGAGCCCCAAGCGGGTAAGCAGGTCGGTGACGGCCGGGTTTGAGCGGTGGCGTGCCAGTCGGCGCGCCACCGTTTCGATTCGTTGGGCCGGGCGTACCGACGTGACACCGGCGGCGAGGTCTGCCGCGTGGCCGAGAGTCGCGGCGGCCTGTTCGACCTCGCGTGCGTGCAGACAGGACGTTGCCAGCCACGTCAGGTACAGGGCCTTGTCGCGCGCGTGCGTGTCGTCGAACTCGCCGAGGACCCTTTCGAAGAACCCGTAACACTCTGTAGCGACCGGCCTCCAGTATCGTGGTGCTTGCACCTCTTCGCGGAGGGTAGCCCCCGGCTGATCACCGGGGGCACGCGAAGGGGTCGACTCCGCGAATGAGGGATGCAGCGTGTCCGACTCGACCAAATTTGACGGCCGGTCTGACGAACTCCGGCGGTTTGGCGCCCGAGTCCGAGAGATTCGGAATTGGCGAGACCTCAGTGTCCGCACTACCGCCGATCTTGCCGGGCTTTCCTATGGCTTTGTGGCCAAGGTAGAGCGCGGCGAGAAACCAGTGAACAACCGGCAAACGCTCGAGGCATTGGCCCTAGCGTTGCGGGTAGACCCCGGCGAATTCACCGACGTTCCTGAGAAAGCAGGACGTGCGGCAGTCGATTCGTACGATGCCGCGAACACGCTAGGCGACCTACTTAGTGGCTGGTGGGTCGGCGAGGTTCCGGACGCCCCCGGTCGACCGTTGCCCGAAATTCTATCCGACCTGACGGCGTTTCATGCCTCTCGGAATCGTTCGGGAAAGGCTGGCGCTGGTGACTATCCGATCCAAGTCGCGAAGCTGGCACCGCTCATCCGTGATCTGCTCGCGGTCGCGGCCGACCCGGCGGTCGGCCGCCAGGCTCTCGCGCCTTTGCTGACCGCGTACCACGTCGCAGGCTCCATCTCCGCGAGGCTTCGAGTGCCGAGCATGCCGTCGATGGCCGCGGAGCGCATGAAGCAGGTAGCGGACCTGCTCGACGACCAGGTTTGGCAGTCGGTCGCAGCTTGGGGCCGAGCACATTTCATCTCGTCTACGGATCGATCACGACAGTACGAACTCGCCGTATCGGCTGCCGATGCGGCGCCGTCGGATCGGTTGGAGACGCGAGGGATGTCGAACCTCACCGCGGCTCTGGCCGCGGCCGCGCAAGGCAAGGGCGATCTCGCCGAGACCCATCTGTCGGAAGCTGCCGCGCTCGCCGAGCGAATCGAGCCGGACGTTTCGCCTTGGCCTGCAGGGATCATGCAGTTTGGGCGAACGAACGCGGGGATCTTCCATGTGTCGATCGGCGTCGAGCTGGGGTACGGTCCTCGTGTCGCTGAGATCGCGGCGGCGGTCCGCCCTGAGACGATCTCGGCCGCGCGCGCGGCTGCGTTCTGGACGGACTTCGGGCGGGGCCTGATGGAGTCCCGCAAGCATCGTGATGCGGGAGTAGACGCGTTGCTGAAAGCAGAGTCTCTAGCGCCGTCGCAGGTGTACCGCAACCAGTTCGTGCGCGCGGCGGTATCGCACGCGCTCCCCACCTCACCCCGCGGTGCGACCGGCCGGAACCTGCGAGGTTTGGCCTGGCGTATGGGGCTTGCCCCAACCGGGTGAAGTAGGCCGTTTGTGTCCCAGCGGGACACAGACGGGCGCCAATCACTCTTAGTTTCTCCACCGTGACTACACGGGGATGGCGTATCGAGCGATCGCAGCAGGTGAAGGACGTCAACGGTCGCACGGCCGTGCTCACGGTCGGGGTGGTCCGGGATCACAGCGACCATTACCGGACTGCTATCGCGGTGGGTGACGGGCCGACGTTGATCCTCGAGCCTGATCAGTGGGACGTGTTGGCCGCGAACCTCGATGCCGCCCGTGCCGGTGCCGAACGCCTTGAACGGAACCCGCGGTGACCGCGCAGCCGCAGCCGGGTTGGCGGGACGTTCGGGTGCTGACCGGTACCGGTCTGACCGGGCAGCGGGTCGACATCCTGACCGGCGTCGTAAGAACCCATGAGGGCTTGCGGCCTGCCCTGATGGTCGGGGTGAGCGGGATCGTGGCTGACATGCTTCTCGTCGCCGACCTCATGGCGAACTTGCAACAGGCGACCGAAAGCGCACGCACCGGGGCCGGTGAAGAGTGTTGAGACATCGGCGGCGGGTGGTGAGTCATCGCCTCATGCTGCGTCGCCCGCCCGTCGGGGTGCTTGACCTCGCACCGGCGCAGGATCCAGTCGGGGCCATATCGGCTGCAGATGAGTACGAGTGGCGGCAGTTCGCCGGGACGGCGCACCTGTACCTGTCCGCTCGGCTCGCCGACGAATGGGCCACGACGGTGATCGCGTGGTGCGAGCGGGTGCGTTCGTGGCCTGTCGGTCACGAACGGGGCCAGGTCGGCCGGATGCGCCTCGACGCGCGGCACCGGGTCGTGGTGGGCAGCTGCGAGGGCTGCGAGCACCTGCAGCGGTTGGCGCACATGGACGCGCGGCGCCGCGCTCGGGAGGCACACCGTGGACGCACGTGATCGGAAGCTGCTCGCCGGGATGGCGCGCGTGAACAAGGAGTTCGGGGGTGTGATTATCAAGCTGCTCTCGTCGCAGCCGGACGATGCGGAGTATGCCGCGGCCTTGCGCCAGGTCGGTACGGACCTGGTCCGGGTCGGTGCGTCGTTGATGTACCGGGCGGCCGAACTCGACGGCACGGTGATCATGCCCGGCGACATCCTGCACGACCCGGCGTCGATCCAGGGCGAACCGTCGTGACCGCGGCGTATGAGGTGGGCAGCTACGGGCACTTCCTCGCCGAGGTCGCCGCGGGCCGGGTGTGGGTGATGGCCTTGGGCGCCGGCGTCGGGTCCGCCGAGATCCTGGTCAGCAAGGGCGGCGTCAACGCCCCGGAGTTCACCGACAGCGGCTACCTCTACCGCGGCATCGACAACGACGATGTGCGGGTTCACGGGACGCGCGTGGTCCTCGCCCGCCCAGTCGCCGAGCGGGCCCCGCCACCGCCCGCATGAACTCCTGGCCGACATGCGGGGCGTCGCCTCGTGTCGCATGCCGACCAGGTCACATACCCGTCGCGTACGCGAGTGCGCGGCGGCCGCCGGGGGCGGGAGGTTGGACCCGTCCCCGGCCCCACACCTCACAACGAAAGTGACAAGGGAATGACGGAACCCCTCGACGCCGACCTCGGCACGCGAATGCGACGCGCCTACGAGGAGGACGGCGCGACGATCCACGAACTCGCCGAGCTGCACGACCTCACACCGACCACGACACAACGGCTGCTGCACGCAGCAGGGACCACGGTGCGGCCGCGGGGCCCGAAACGGCTACCACCCGCGAGCCCGGAGATGATCGCGGCGTTCGCGGAGGAACCGTCCTACGCCGCGGTCGGGAGGAAGTTCGGGGAACAGCCCGGCCGGGTTCGCCGGATGCTGCTCCGGGCGGGTGTGGAGCTGCCCGCCCCCGGCGACCTTTAGGGCTCCGAAGAAAGCTCCCGGCGTCGTGTGACAACCCTCTTGCGCGATGTCGGGCGCCCGGCCGGTCACCCTCCCCTGGTGTGCGTTCTGGCCGGGCAACCACACGCCCCGTCGTCTTCTGCGCGGACGACGGGGAGCCGGGACGGCCTGATGACACCGGTCCCGGCAACTCCCGCCGTTTCAGGGAATGCAGCGGCGGGCGCCGGGGGGACGGAATGGTGCCCGTCCCCCCGGCAACCTTTCATCTCATGGTGGCGAGTCGGCCAGACCGCCGGCGGTCGACCCGGCGCGGGGGCCGACAGCGCCGGACACGAAAGCGGCCGCCCCGCGCCACCCGCCGGAACGGGGTGGCGCGGGGCGGCCGAGCGGTGTGTCAGGTGCGCGGGGGCGGGTCGTCGAGGACGTTCTGCAGCCGGTCGGGGTCGCCGCCCTGCGCGGCGACGTGAGCCTGCAGCTCGCCGAGCCACTCGCCGAGATCGGTCACGTTCCGCGGTGCCCGCCACGTTCCGATGGCGGCGAGGACCAGGGCGATACCGGCCGCGCCTTGCGGGCCGACGTCGACCCCGACGGCGTCGAGGACGGACGCGACCCCGACCCCGGTCGCGCCACCGGCGACGGCGCCGAGCAGTTTCCAGAACCGACGAGCGGCCGCGGCGAGCCGGGTGCCGAGGCCGGGTTCGTCGACCGGGCCGTGCTGCTGCGCCGTCACGCGATCGCCTGCACGAACATGGACACGGGCGAGGCGCACGAATACCGGATGTGGACCTTGGAGGTTCCGCGCGGGATCGGGATTACCTCGCCTTCCTGGACCTCGGTCCGCCACTGCACCGGGTCACCGCCGGTTCCCCTGCCGGGGACGGCGGTCCAGTTGTAGATGTGGCCTCCGAAGATCGTCGTCTTGGCCGCGAAGACCAACTTCACGTCGGCGTCCGGCGGAACGGCGAACACCTCTTCGGTCTCCTCCATTGAGGCGGGCAGGGTTGCCATGTTGTCCTCCGTCATCAGGATCCGGCCGTTCGGCCGGGGTGGGTTGGGCGGGTTCGGGGCGCCGGCGGCGCCAAGGTTCCATGGGGTGGTGTCGTTGCCGATGGCACCGGCGAACACAGACACGTGGGCGTGCAGGGTGTGCGGGTTGTCGCCGGTGTAGGGCCTCCACCCGACACCGGGTGTCCAGATGCGGCCGTTCCAGATGATGTACTTGATCCGCCGATCGGCGTGAGCGACCAACAGGTCGACAATCCGCTGCACATTCAGCCCGCCCGCGAGGTCGTTGGTGAAGTCCCGCGCGCACACCTGGTACCGGCCGTCGGCGCGGCGGTAGTTGTTCGGGTTGTGGTCCGAGGCGCGGGCGCTGTGCGCGGCGTCGCCGATCGACCCGTCAGATTTGCGTGATCGGTCCGGCGCGATCGCGTTGAGCTGGCCGAGCAGGATGTCGAGTGCGTAGGCCACATACCAAGGTTTCGCCATAGATGCCTACTTTCCGGCGAGAATGAGCGGAAGAGTGGCGCCGAGGATGACGCCGAGCAGTGCGACCGCAATAGCAACCCACTGCTTGACTGTGTCCTTTTTGGACGTTTGAAGTTCGGCGACGTCGCGTTCGACCTCGTCGAGGCGTCGCTTGATAACGGCGATCTCCGGGCCCTGCTGCATCATGTGCGACCGGAGATCGCGGGCGAGGTCGGCGAGGTCCGTCCGGACACCGCCGAGTTCGCCGTGCAGGTCGGTTCGCAGGGCGGTCAGCTCCTCCCGAACGTATTGCCACGTAGCAGGGTTTCCAGGTTCGGGGAGCATGGCGCCCTCCTTACTGTCGCATGTAGACGCTGTAGATCTGGCACGCCGTTGAACCGGCGCCCCCGGTGTCGAGGCTGCAGGTCAGTTCAACGGTGACGTCGTTCTGGTCGAGGAACGCCGAGATGTCGTACGGTCCGCGCAGCGCGTTCGTAAGACTTGTGTCGGTCCAGGTGCCCACTGTGGTTCCGTTGAACTTGAGCCGGTAGCGAGCAACATGTGTCCCCCCGATCGCACGGCCGGTAACGGCGCGCAACTGCACGAACTTGTGCAAGACGGACGCGCGGCCTTCCCACAAGACCTTTTCCGACGTGAGTAGCGAATTGTCGAGGTAGGCATAATCGAAAGTCACTCCGAGCGCCGGGTCGGGACCGGCGTCGGTTTCGGTCACAAACTTGCTGTACATCGGGATGGGCAGCCATGGTCGTGCCATGCCGCCCGACCCGGCGGCGTTGTCGGAAAAAAGGATCACATTGTTCTGGTCACGCATGGCGAAGAACGGTTCTCCGCCGAAGTAGTCCGACTGTAGGACAAGGGAGCCGTTCTCCCGCCGGAGCGCGAAGACTTGCTTACCCTCACTGTTCGGTCCGATGTAGAGGATCCGGGTTCCCTGGTCGTCAACGACCTTGAGGAAACTGTCGTCGAGCAGGGTGATACCGCCTCGGCGGATGATCGCCGAGGTGAGGCCGGACAGTTTCCGGAACGCCTCGAGCGCGCGCTCGATCTTGCTCACGCGATCGACGATGTTCGACGGCTGATTGAGCTGCCCCACGTGGTGTCCTTTCGGTTCAGGCGACGTCGTCGAGCAGCGGGCCGCAGGTGACCCGTACGGTTTCCTTGTCCTCGCCGGGCGAGATGGACATGCCGATGATTCGCAGACTGGTGTCGATCCCGGTCGGTGCGAAGTCGTCCTCAATCAGCACGTGCGCGTCGTCGCCGAGTCCCCATTCGCCGACGATCGGCGAGCGGTCGCCGCGCACCTCGAGTTCCGGCAAAACCACCGGGAGACGCGAGGCGAACAGGTCGGCGTCCGCGTGCTCCTGCAGAGTGTCGACGTTCGACACGGTGGTGTAGGCGGTCTCGGATTCGATGAGCGGGAATCCTGCGGCGTATCGGCTGGTGTCCTCGGCGACGGCGACCAAAGTTCCGTCGTTGGATCCCTCGCCGGTGGCGAACCCGCGGGACGCGTAGCGGGTCGCATCCGACGGCCATGTGTAGTTCACCAGGTTCGCGCCGAACTCCCACACCCACGGGCTGCCTTGCTGACCAAGCCACGGCGTTCCCTGCCGAAACAGCCGAATGGGCCTGCCGTTCGCGTCGGGCCCACCGGTGTCGAACATCATGTCGGAGCCACCCTCGACCCCGGCGAGCTGCCGCAGCGCCTCGCCCACCCACGGCAGTTCATACCCGGCGTACTGCCGCACGCGGTTAATATCCGATATCGACGTGTCGCCGGTGATGCCGAGGTTCCCGCCGGGGTGTGACTGTGCGAGGTTGACCAGCGCGCGGGCGATCTGGTTCTGATCGCCGGTGTAGGTGACGCGCGTCTCGGCGATGTCGTAGGCGGGCGCCACCGGGAAACTGATCAGCGGCAACACTTTCCGGTGATCGAAGTAGCTCCACCAGTCCCCCGCGCCGATCTCCACCGTGCGGGAACTCGCGGAGTAGCGGCGGGTCCAGATGATCCCGCCCCACATCGGCTTGTCGTCGCGGTAGATGTACAGGCACCGGCGGCCGGGCATCGTGAGGTCGTACGGGTCGCGCACCTTCCGGAACCGGTTGGTACGCGACTCGACGGAGAACGTCCCGCGCGCGGCTCCTGAATCGTTGAGCCGCTTGGAATACTCGACACCAGACAAGGGCAGTTCGGCGAGCGGGGCGTTGGTCAGCAGGTCGTGCACCATGTAGGTGTAGATCGGTGCCGCCATCAGAGGCCCGTGTCCTCGACCATCAACTGCCGCCCGCGAAACTCGTCGATCGTCACGACTCCCGAGTTGACCCGCGAGGCCACCCCGAACGTGATCTGCCCGGTGAACGTCGCCCGCCAATACGACTCGCGTGTCGTAGTTCGGTAACTGCCGGGCGGCGCGTCGGTGTGGAACTCGAAAACCGTGCTGCTCGCAAAGTCGATCGTGGGGCCTGCCTTGTACCGGTAGCTAACCGTCAGGATGTTCGAGGCGCCCGCCTCACTCCGGACGTGCGTGATCTTGTACGACCGGCCGTTGACCACGTTGCCCGTCGCCCGCTCGGTCTGTAGCGCCTCGGTGGGGGTGATGGTGCCCGGTCCCACGTGGGCGCCGAACGCGATGATCCCGCGCGGGGTCGCGCCGTCGACCAGGCTGACCGTCCCCACCCACGCGGATCCGGTCCACCGGTAGAGCACGTTGTCGGTGGTGAGGATCGCTAGCTGCCCGGTGAACGGGTGGGTGATGTCGGCGAGCGCGCCCGTGGTCACGGTGCCCTGGCACTGCCACGTGCCGTTGTAGACCTCGGTCCATCCCTTATCGCGCCGGTAGACCGTGAGCCCCGGAACCGCCGGCAGTGCGTTCCGTTCGGCCACGGACGCGACCGGGACGACACCGCCGAGGGCGACCACACGCGGCGGCCGCAGGTCGTCGATCATCGCGCCGGTGATCACGGTCGCCCCGGCACCGATCCGGATCCGCGCCAACAGCAGATAGTCCGGGTAGACCCCGCCCTGCGTCGGGTCGGGGTCGGTCGGGGTGCCGGTCGCGGTGCCCTTGACCCGCATCACGGTGTACGCGGTCGAACCGTCGGCGTAGTAGGTATCGGTCTGCCGGGCGATGATCAGGTCACGCCTGGCGTTCGACGGGTCCGCGGGATCCGTCCCCAACACGTTGAGCGTCTTGTCTCCGTCGAGCGTGGCGATGTACGGGCCCATGCCGCGGGTAGCCCGGATGACGGACCGGAACGCGGACACCTTGACGTTGACGTCCGGTGTCGGCGAGGTCGCGGCGACCAGGCCCGGAGTGCCGGCGGCGTTGATGATCCCGACGCTGTTCGCGATCGCGGACGCGCCGGGCTGCAGCAGCGCGCCGAACGCGACGCGGGAATCCTCGGCGTCGACCACACGGGTAGACCCGTTCATGGTCGCCCAGCTGTCACGCTCTGCCACGGGAAATCCCCCCTCTCATTGGTAGGCGTCGCGCCAGGTGGCACGAAGTTCGGCGGCCGGGTCGTAGGCACCGCCGGTGAACTGGATCCGGGTCGGCTCGCCCGGCTCGAGCGGTGTCCACTGCGCGACGAACAGCCGTTGCCGCACGGACACGTCGTTGATCTCGACGGTGCGGGCACCGGGCGCGGTGTCGATCCGCAACGTCTGTCCGGCGAGGACGGTCCAGGCGGGGTCGAACAGCAGCGTTCGCCCGCCGTAAATGATCTGTGGTCCCGGCACCGGGCCGTCGACCTCGAGCACCGGCCACGTGGGGACGTGCCCGGCGTTGGTGGCGGTGGCCTGCCCGCCGGTGGTGCCGAGACCGAAGTCGAGCCCGCCCCCACCGAAGTTCAGCCCGCCCCCGCCGAAGTCGAGCCCGCCACCGGCAGGCACCGCTAGCCGGGTGCTGACCGTCTTCTCGGTCACGCCGTACAACCGCGGGTCGCTGGCCTCCCAAGAGACCGCACCGGCGACGTAGCCGACGTTCGCATACATCAGGTCGGTCGGGATCGCCCGGCGCTTCACGCGCGCGTTCACGCGCACGGGCAGCCCGTCGAGCTGGATCACCAACGGTTCGTTGTCCGGGTTCTCGCCCGGCGCGGTGATCCGGCGCAGGGTGTCCAGCGCGGCAGGCAGTCCAGGGTGATCGCCGCGGTAGATCCATTCCCACACGACTTCGCGGTCGGTCGAGAGCAGCTGACCGAGGTAGCTGCCGTGGTAGCCGGGCAGCGCGGTGTTTCCGCCGCGCTGCCCCGGCAGGTCCCACAAACCGGTGATCCGGGTGGTGCCGAACACGGTGTCGCTGCCGAGCAGCGTGTCGCGCCACTCGACCTGACCGTCGAGGGTCACCAGCTCGCCCGCCATCAGTAACCCCCGCTCTTGGAAAACCAGTCGAGATCGCGCGCGACCTCGCCGGGCGGCGCATCGGCGGGCGGGTGGTAGTTCTCGATGTGGACCAGTGACCGGCCGCCGGATCCGCCGGCGGCCGCGGCCGCGCCGGGCGGGCCGCCACCGGCCGAGCCGTACCCAGCGCCGAGTGTCCCGCCGAGACCGCCCGCACTGGCTGCGATCGACGGGCCAATGGTGCGCACGAACCCCTGCACGAGACCGAAGTTTTCGACAAGGGAGTCGTGAAAACCGCGCATGATCGCCTCACCGGCGGGCACCAGCAACGTCCGGTCGTAGGCCAACGGCCCCTTGTGCGCGGCGATCCAATCGCCGATGCCGCCCACGAAATCGGTCACGGCACCCCACGCGTTCTTGAGGCCACGCAGGAATCCGTCGATGATCGCGCGTCCGGCGCGGACCAGCAGCCCGCCGAGATCGCCGAGCGCGCCGAGGATCCGCCCAGGTATACCGGCCACAAAGGACACTGCTTCGTCCCAGCGGGTGCGGATCCAGCGCGTGACCTCGCCGAACCATCCCGAGATCATGCCCGGTAGCGACCCGAACCAGCCGACGATGTTCTTGATCCCGTCGACCGCGCGGCCGGTCGCGTTCTTCACCCATTCCCAGGCACCGACGAAGACATCGACGATGAACCCGATCACCGCGCCTAGCAGCTGGAACGTGAACACGTGAAACTGCACGATGTGCGTCACCAGGAAGGTGAACGCGGGCGCCAAGATGTTGATCAGAAAACCGGCGAGGTCGGCGACCAGCACGATAAGCGGGGTCAACGCGACCGCGAGTTCGACGATCGGTGGAAGCAACCCCACCAGCGGCGGTAGCAGCTGCACGAACGCGCCGATGAGCGAGCCGAGCACGGGCGAGATCGCTTGCAGGATCTGGAGAATCGCGCCGCCGAGAGTTGCCGCGAGCTGACCGAGAGTCGGCAGGAGCGGCAGGATCGCGGCGGCGAACTGCCGCAGTGTGTCGGCCGCGAACTGCGAGATAAGTGTCGCGATCTGCGACACGATCGGCACCAGCTGCACCAGGATCGGCGCGAGCGCGCTAGCGAACTGCGCGGCGATCTCGGCGATGGCGGGCACCAGCGGCAGGACGGGCGAGAGCAGCGACAGCAGCGCGGGCACCAACGGGGTGACCGCCTGCAGAACCTGCGTCAGTGCCGGGATCAGCGCGCCGGTGAGCAGCCCGCCGAGCTGCGAAAAGACCTCTGTCACGGCGGGCCCGGCCGCCTCGAACAGCCCGACCAGCGCGTCGGCGAGCGGACCGAGGGCCGTTGCCACCTGTACGAAAATCGGGCCGAGACTCTGAATCACCGGGATCAGCGCGCCCGCCAGTCCGTCCACAATGGATGTGATGACGGGCAGCAGCGCGGCGAGAATCGGGCCGCCAGCTTGGGCGAGCGTGGCGAGCACGGCGCCGAGCGAGGCGAGGATATCGCCGAGCGCGGGTCCGAGTGCCGAGAACGCTTGCCCCACAGCTTCGGCCGCGACCGACAGGTTGGCCATGAACTGCCCGACCCCGTATCCCAGCGAGGTGAGGAAGTTCGCCAGTCCGTCGAACACTGGTCCGGCCGAGGTGATCGCGGTCAGGAAACCCGGCATGGCCTGCGACGCGAAACCGGTGATGCCGTCGGTGAGGGTGGTCAGGTACGGGCCGACCGCCGAGAACGCCTGACCGATCGACGGCGCCAGTTCATCGAACGTCGCCCGCAGCTGCCCGGCGATCTGCTGAAAGTACGGGACCAGCGGCGCGGCGAGGCTGGTCAGTTCCTGCTTGACGTGCGAGCCGAGCGAGGAAAACGCAGCCGCTACAACGGCGTTCTCCTTGAGCACCATGGCGCCGAGACCGGCGAACGCCAACGGCACCGCGGCGAGCGCGCCACCGGCGACCAGCGCGGACGCGGACGCGGCCGCGCCGAACAGCGCGAGTTTCTGCGTGAGTCCGAGGATGCTCTGCGCGTTGCTCGCCGCCATGCCCGCGGTCTGTTCGCCCGCGACGCGCATCACCCCCGCGGTGACGAGTGCCTCGCGCCGGATCTCCCGGAACACGCTCGACACTCCGTCACGGCCGAGGATGTCGAACAGCAGGGACGTATCGGAGGCCATGACACCCCCTCACCGTTATGAAGTTTTTTGTTGTTCCTCAATGATTTTATCGATGTACGCACACGCCGCGTGGAACTGAGAGACCGTCAGCAGCCCCAGTTCCCACGGTCGGATGTGCAGCACCTCGGAAATTTTCAGGCAGTACTTGCGGCCTTTTTCTTCGATGGCGCTTTTCCCGCCGGGGCGGGCACCTCGCCCGCCTGGCCCTCGCCGTCGTCACTCCTGTCGAGCTGCGCCTTGAATGCTGCGACCGCGGCGCGCCGCTTGTCTTCCGACAGGCCGGTCGCGGTCTGCGCGGCCGCGTGCAGCTTCTCCAGCAGCTCACGGCCGAGGATGACCTCGACCTCGCCCGCGCGGAAGTCCACATCGTCGTAACGCAGTTCCTTGTGCTGCTGCCGCAGCACGTGCCACAGCGCTACCCGCTTCGCACGGATGGATCCGGACATGAGCGACTGCTGCAATTCGTCGAGGCTGCCCTCGAACTTGCGCTCCAGGTCCTCGGCCGCGGCGACCCGCAAGTCGTCGGCGTCGAATTCGTACCGCTGTGCCTCGCCGCCATCGGGGCTGTAGGCGATGACAAAACGCATGGGGTTCACACCTTTCGGGAGAGGCGACGCGCGGTGGATTCCATCGCGTCGACCACGGCGCGGCGGGCGTCCATCGCCGCGCCGCGCATGGCGTCGTCGAACCAGTCGGGTTTACCGATCTGGTGGGATTCGGTTCCGCGGTCCCAGTTCGGATGCGACCAACCGGCCGCGGAGTTCGTGCGCCGGGGAGCGTGGGTGAAGCCCCGGAGTTTGATCGTCTTGGTGACCGCGCGGGCGCCGGCTGCTTTGCCGGACATCTTCGCGACGACCTGGATTTTCGAGGCGATCGCCGACCGCAACGACCGGCCGGGGTGCTTGGTCTGCGACGGCATCGACCGGATAGCGGCGCGGGCCTGCTGCCGGGCGGGCTGCAGCGCGGTCCGCAGGTTCCGCGCCAAGTCCTTCCGCAGGGCCTTACCGTCCTCTTCGGTACGCAGGGCCCGCGCGATGTCGCGCAACCGCTTCTCCGGACCCGACAGGTCGAGGTCGACCGGCATCTACGACACCGCGCGGGAAACCGCCCCGGACGTCGGCCACTCGACGTCAACCTCGGCGATGGACCCGACCTGCCCGGCGATCGGCGCCCACTTCTTCATGAGCACGGTGCCGGTGTACTTCGGGTTGCTGGCACCGACCACGGCGTCGGACAGCCGCACCTCGAACGGGACCAGGTTCCCCAGAAGCGACCACATGGTCGCGTCGAGTTCCCCGGCGGCGATGTCCTGTTTGAACGTCGCCGACAAGCTGCCTTCCTTGAGCCCGCCGAGCACCTCTTTCCAGCCCAGCGACCGGAACGTCGTCGCGTCCTCGTCGGACACCTCGGCACTGAGTTCGATTTTGCTCGAGTGTTCCGACACGTCGACCGCGTTGATCGACAGGTACGACGCGAGCAGCACCATGTGCGGCATGGGGTTTTCTCCTTACAGGATCAGGCGATGCCGAGGGCAACGACGAACAGGAACGACGGGGTGGTGCCGTCGATGGTCCACTTGGGACGGAACCAGGTATCGGTGACCGGGCCCGGTGCGCGGGCGATCTGCCCGCCGAGCGCATCGGCGGCCGCGAACGTGGTGACGTCGGCGGGCGAGGCGAACGTGTTGTCGACGTCGGACTCGATGCCGAGCATGATGGACGGCGAACCGGTGCCCGCGATCGACAGGATGTGAGCCGCGGCGTAGAGATGTTTCCCGGCGGGGACGGCGCCGAGCTGGATCCCGGAACCGGTGCCGGTCGAGGCGCGGGCGGTGCCGGGCGGGTGCGCGATCTGACCGCGGACCATTGGCCACGTGCCCTTGGCCTCGCCGTCCCACGGCGCGACCGCGCCGACCTGACCGCCGAGGGTGTACTTGCCCGACATCGCCAGTGTGAAGTAGGCGAGGCTGCCGAGGTCGGCGCGGTCCGGGCATGCCGTCCACGGGCCGAGTCCACCAAGTTCGTTCCACCGGGCGTCGTCGACCCGTCCGGGGTCGCCCGCCTCCCACTGGCCCCCGCCGGACAGTTCGGTTTCGGCGAGTCCGCGCAGAACCTCTTTCCAGCCCTCGGAACCGAAATTGGTTCCTTCCTCGTCGCCGACCTCGGCGGAGAGCTCGAGCTTGTTCGAGGATCCCGTGAGGTCGGCACCGCCGGTGAACAACCTGCAGTTGAGCAGCACGAAATGCGACACGATCAGTTCCCCCGCCCGATGATCAACACGCGCCACTCGGCGCCGTAGTACTGGCTGTTGCTGTGCTCGTAAAGGCCGTAGCCCGATGCCCGCTGGACCCGCACGGCGTCGCACACCCCGCCGAGCGAAGGGTCGGCCTCGAGCGCCTGCTTGACCGACAGCGGGCCCGCGCCGCGCAGGTAGCCGTCGAGCTGCTCCTGCCCGGTGCGGTCGGTCGCGTGCGACACCAGCAGACGACACGTCAGATAGACGGTGTCCATGCCGCGGCCGAACGTGGTGTCGTACTCGACCTCGACCTCGGCGACGAAAAAGGCCGGCGGGCTGATCGCGTCCGGGACGAACGCGAAACAGCGCAACCCCTCGACGTGCGCCTCGACGGCGGCCGCGGCCGCGGCCTTGACGGCGGCGATATCCACCCGCGCCCCCTACCCGAATCCGGGGATCACGAACGGCGAGATCAGCGCGGCGACGTCCGGATCGGACCGGCTGACCCGGATCAGCCCCCACTCGGCCGAACCGCTCACCCCTTCCGGGGAGTCCTTGCGGCGATGCAGCCGTGCGGCCTGCAGTAACGTCGCCTGCACGATGTCGTCGGGAACGGCGGGCCATCCCCACACCGCGGTGACCCGAACGCGCCCGGTCGGGCCCTGCGGCCATATCCGGTCCGTGGCCAACCCGGTGTGCGGCCAACCTGGATCCGGTGCGAGCGGCGACAGCTCGAACCGGGTCACCGGCGTGAACTGGCCGTAGGCGCGCCCGTTCTCGACCACCACCCCGTCGGGCGTGGCGATGTCACCGGTGAGCAGCAGGTGCCCCTCAGGGGCGAACAACGTGCGCCCCACGACCGGGAACGTCTTCGCCGTGGCGATGTTGTCCCGGTAGAAGTGCCGGCCGCATGTCCTGTCGATCCCGCGCGACGCGGTGGCCAAGTGCCGGGTGAGTACGGCGTCTTCGCGGGTGTCGGTCGCCGGGATGTTGAGCGCTTCTTTGAGCGGCGCCAACGTGGCGTAGACGGTCTCGGCCATCGCGGTTACCGGGTCTGCTGACGCTTCGCGGTGGCCGGCTTCGCGTCCTTGGGCGTGCCGTCGCCCTGCGCGGCTGTCTCGGTCTCGGCCGGTTCCGTGTACCCGCGCAGCGCGAGTTGCTCGTCGACGGCCTTAACCCGGTCGTCCATTCCGCCCCGACCGGCGTAGGCGGCGCGTTCGCGCAGCAGCGCGGCGATCATCGCGTCATCGGTCGCCGACGTGGCGGCGCCCGCCGCGGTGCCCTCCGGCGCGGTGGCGTCCGGCGCGACGGCGGGGGCCTGGTCCTCGTTGCTCATTCCGATTTCCTTCCTGCGACAGGGTGAAACGCGCAGCGGCGAGCACGGTCCGATGTGGACGGTGCCCGCCGCTGCAGGTGGACGGGGGTGGATCAGACCCCGGTGAACGCGGGCGTGATCAGCCCGGTACCGGAGATCTTGCGGGCGTGCGCGTAGCGGGTGTGGGTGAACGCGTAGTAGCCGTAGACGACCAGGACGATGCCGAGGCTTTCGGCCTTGGCCTGTTCGGCGCGGATGAGAACCGGGGCGTTCGGGTCCTCCCACAGGTGGAACTCGTTCTTGTCGCCGATGTAGATCTCGTCCTCGTTCGTGCCCGCGCCGAGGTTGGTGGCGATGTTGTTGTCGACCAGCACCGGGGTGCCGTTGGGCAGCACGCCGCGGATGCCGGAGCCGTACCGTTCGGCGTAGTTCGCGCCGAGGGTCTTCTCGACAATGCCGGGCTGCGAGATGAGCGGCCACTTGGTACTCATGGCGTTCTGCAGCCAGTACCACCGGCGGGAGTGCATCACAGCGACGTTCTCGCCGGACGCGACGTCGAGCAGCGAACCCTCAACCCCGGCGAGCGCCTCGGGAATCTTCGGGTACAGCTCCTCAGCCGTCGGGGTGGCGTCGGTGTAGGTGACCGGCGTCGCGACCGCGGAGAGACCGACCGTGGCGAGGTTGAGCGTTTTCGAGTCCACGTTCGCGTGATACCGCTTGTACAGGTCCTCGACGATCGTGTCGTCGACCCGCACGCCACGGTCGACACCTTGGCGCGACACCGTCTGACGGCCGGCCGCGGTGCGAACCGGGAACGTCAACAGCGTGTCGTCATAGTCGGTCTCGGACACGGTGGTGTTCTCCGCGGCCTGGTCGTCCACGCTCGTGCCGGTGGTGCCGCGGCCGAGGCTCACGGTCATGCCCGTTTCCGGCAGGTCGTGGTGTCGGCAGGCATCCGCGAACGGGCGGCCGGTGGTGGCCATCGGCGCGTACATGTCGATGAGGTACTGCGGCACCACCAGCCCGGAGAACGCGCCGGTACCGACCGCGCGCTGCTGCGCGCCCTCGAGCTGCGCGCCCCGTTCGACCTGCTCCTCGCTCATGTGCCGAGCGAGGCGGGCCTGCGCGCCGTAGTCGCCGATGAACGCGGCCGCGACGTCACGGGCGAACCCGGCGCCCCTGCGGTCCTGATCGGCGCGGTAGGTGCGTTCCTCGGTCCCGACACGCGCCACCTGCTCGTAGGCGGGGCGCGGCGCGCCGGGATTGGTCTCGCGCTGCAGCCGGTCGGCTGCGTCGTCGCGGGCCTGTTCCGCCTCGAGATCGGCAACCCGCGCCTGCAGGGCGTCGAGTTCGGTGTCGAGGTCGTCCTTGGTCTTGCGAGCCTCGGTGACCTTGGCCTCGTCGACCGTGTCCTGCGAGCGCAGTTCGGCGAGCGTCGAGGCGAATCCGTTGCGCTGCTCCAGTTTGGTGGCCATCTGGCCCCGGAGCTGCGCGATGAGCTGAGCGAGCGTCATGGTGACGTCGTCCTCCCTCCCGCGTGGCGGGGGATCGTTGTTCGTCGGATGGCCCTGCGGGCAGCAGGCGGTGACTCCCAGACCAGGCCACGCGGGCGCGGTGCGGGGTTCCTTACGCGAAGCAGCAGGGAAAGCGCGCCGCCTACAGGCGGCGCATCCTCGTGTCCTCGTCGGTGATGAGGACACGAGACGGTACGGGGGTCGTGGTGAAACGGGCCTGCAGCGCGGCGAGCGCGGCGCGGGCCTGGTCCTCGTCGAGCGCGCGCAGCGCGTCGAGGGGATCGGCGGCGCGCAGCCCGGCGCCGGCGGTATGCGGGTTCGCGCCGTAGCCGACGATCGCGACGTCGCCGCGGTGAAGGTCGAAGGCGTTGATCCGGTATTCGGTGTAGTCCGGCGACCACTGCCCGGACGTGATCCGGAACTTGAACGACATTTCGTCGATCAGCCCGGCGCGCAGCTTGGGCACGATGTAAGCGACGTCCTGGTCCTCGCGGTCGAGGATCGGCGCGAGGACGCGCAGCCCCTCGTCGGACTCGGTCAGCTGCAGCGACCCGTTGGTCGTGCGCGCGATGCGGCGCAGGTCTTGGTGCTGCAGCACTAACGGCACGTCGAGGTCGGCGCGGGCAAGGCTTTCGCTCGCCGCACCGGCGGACACCACTTCGGTGTACGGGCCGTAGTAGTCCCACATTTCGTAACCGCGGTCGTACACCGTGGCGAATCCGTCGAACTCGAGCCCACCACCGGTGGCCGAGTCGCGCAGCTGCAGCCCGCGCAGCTGCGCGGACACGCGCGGCGGCGCGGTGTCGTGTTCGGCCGCGCGCCGCTGCGAGGGCCGGTCAGCCCGCGCCACCACGGCGCGGCTGCGTTCGGCGGCCGCGGCCGCGCGAGACTCGGGGGTCATGTCGTCGCTCCTGACTCTGCGGTAGTGGGCTGCGTGCGGGGGTTGCCGAA
Organism: Amycolatopsis sp. cmx-4-19; assembly: GCA_049998115.1. GTDB lineage: Bacteria > Actinomycetota > Actinomycetes > Mycobacteriales > Pseudonocardiaceae > Amycolatopsis. The sequence goes on from JAEBEO010000001.1 coordinate 44,421, forward strand.
CAGCCGGTCGAACTCGGCGAGCTGTTCGTCGGTGAAGGGCATCCGGTTTTCCAGCGCGCGGGCCTCGGACGGCGCGAGCTGCCGGGTGGCGATCTGCTTGCCGATCACCTCGGCGCGGGTCTGCGGATCCATCCGCAGCAGCGCGTCGCTGTTGAGCTTCACGAACCGCGGCCGCGGCAACAGGTCCGACAGCGCGCTTTCGCGCCGGAAGATGGCCGGTCCGATGTTCATGATGAGCAGCTGCAGGTTTCGTTGGCTGATCGACGCGTACGTGATCGACCCGGTAGCGACCGCGCCGTCGATGACGTCGGCCGGGCACCCGAAGAATCGCGCGATGTCGACGATCCCGAATTGCTGCACCTGCAGGAAATTCGCGTCCGAGGCCATCGCCTGAATGGGCTTGTACTCCCAGTCCTTGCCGTGCACGAACAGATCGCGACCGGCGACGGATGCTTTGAACCGCTGCTTAATCGCGGTCGCCTCCACCGGGGTGACCGTCTTCTCGGTGTTGCGGAGTTCGCCGGCAGGGATCGCGCCGTCGGTGAACCAGTCGAGCGCGAACTGCTGCGCCGACAGGTACTGACCGATGCTCATCGCCGAGTAGGAGGTCGGCGACAGGCCGATCGGGAGACCGGCGACGGTGAACTGCTTTTCGTGCCAGATCTGGGTAGGCGTGTACTTCTGCCGACGGATCCGGTAGTGGTCGATCTGGCCGTCGATGATCCGCACGGTGACCTCGCCGAGGTCGACCAGTTCGATACGCGCGGGAAGGCCGAGACCGTCGAACGCGGTGATGATGCCGAACGTGTTGCCCGCGCGGTCGAGGTCGACCTGTGTCGAGTACAGGAATTCGTGCAGCTTCATCCGCTCGCCGCCCGGCGCGATCAGCACCGGCGGTTTCTTGGTCTCGACCTGGATCCCGTCCACCATGCGGTAGGCGTCGACCGGCATCGTGGAAATCAGGTCGCCGCGCAGCCGCAAGCACGCCCATACCGCGCTGTGCTGCATCGCGGATTTGTTGGTGACCACGGCCGTACCGGTGCGGCCGGACACCGGCCGCGCGGGGATCTCAGAGTCGTCCACGGTGGACGCGCGGGAGAACAGGCTCACCGGCGACCACCCCCGCGAAGCCGCCTCCACCACACGGGCGCAGCGGCCGGCGTGCCGATCCACACCGCGACCCGTGACCCGGAGAGCAGCAGGGCACCGACCGGGCCGAGCGTCGCCCACCCGATCACCGGGAACAGCGCGGCCCCGACTCCTGCGGCGACCAGCAGCAGCCCGGCGAGGTCAAGCAGCGTCGTAACCAGGTCACGCGACATCCGAGATTCTCCTTTCACCACACCGAATCCAGCACGTCGTAGTCGTCGATCACCAGGTGCGCGCGACTCTCGTATGCCCACCGGGCAACGGTTCCGCCCACCAGCGGCGCGATATTCGAGTCGCTCGTGCGGCGAGCCCATGCCCACGCGTCGCCGAGCGGGCGAGTACGGGCGCCGGTCAACGCCTCGTTGAGCGGTCGTTGGTTGAGGTGGCGCAGGTGGTCGTGCTCCACTGCGTCGGCGAACGCGCCGCACGATGCGGCGAACTCTCTCGACGTCGGGATCGCGAGCTGCCCGCGCCCCGGCTTCATCGGATCCTTGGGCGTGGCGAACCCGGCATTGTTGAGCGGGACCAGCAGCGACCCGGCGGGCCCTGCGACGTCGAGACCGACCGCGACCGGGTTGTGCCGGTCGCGCAGTTCGACAAGCCGCTCGACCACGCCGTCGGTGCCGTCGCGTAGTTCGATGAGCTCGATGTGCCCGCGGGCGTCCGGCCGGTGGCCGTAGGCCATGATCGCGGTTTTCTGTCGGTCCGGTGTGATATCGACCGCGAGCGCCACGTCGGCCGCGGTCGATCGCGCGTCGTGCCGGTCGGCCCACCACTTGGTGGGCACGTTCGGGTCGTCGGCGACGACCACGATTTTCGTGACGTTGAGGTACGCGCGGTCGAACTCGCCCGCCTCCATCTTCTCTCGCTCGCTGCGCACGGCGGCCTCGGCGACGGTGTGGCCGAGGGCGGGCATGCACGACCACCAGGTCGCCGGGTCGTCCCGGTCGTAGACGTCGCCGACGGTCCAGTCGAACACGGCGAACGTGGACGGTTCGCCCGACTCGACGATCGCGCGGCCTCGCTTGCGTTTCCCGTTGAGGAAGTGCGACTTCGCGAGGGTGCCCGCAGTGGATACCACCCACTGTTGCGGTTGCGGCCGGGTGATCATCGCAGGGCTGAAAGCCTGTTCCATCCGGCCGTCCTCGTGCGCGAACGCCTCGTCGATTGTGCCGTCGTCGAGGGTCTCGCCGTGGCCGGCGGTCTCGGTGTTCGAGGTGATGCCGTGGCGGCTGCGATTGCGCCACCGGATCGCCTCGTTGCCGTTGGCCTTGTGCACGACGTAGCGCCCGGCGAACCGCGGCGCGGCGTCGATCGCGGCCACGTGTTCCTCTTCCCACTTCTTACGGGCTGAGTTACGCGTCTGCGCCGCGTACAGGATGTTTTGTCGTGGCCACGCGTTCGCCCGCCACACCATCTTGGCGAGCAACAGCGTGGTCTTGCCCGACTGTCGGGGGACCATGAGCAGGATGTCGCGATAGGCCAGACGGCCGGTGACGGGGTCGACCTCGAGTGCGACGTCGGCGACGTAGCGCTGCCACGGCATGAACGGCGTTCCGAACGCCTCGGCGATCCGCGCCACCTTGGGCCCGTACGTCTTCCGTGACAGGTCGCGCGGCGTCCCCCACCGGGGAACACACCGCAACCCGTACAGGTCGAGCAGCTGCGCCCTGAGAGCTTCTGTTCGGTCCTCTTCGGACAGCAGCACGCGGGGGCCTCCCCTCGTGAACTACTCCGGGTCGCCGAGGTCGCCGAACTCGTCGTCGTCATCCGGCGCCGTGCGGATGGTTACGGCGTCGGTCAGAGCCTTGAGCGTCGCCCGCAATTCCTTCGCGAGCGGCGGTATCGGGTTCTCGTCGGCGCCGCGGTCGACCGCGGCCGCGAGGGCGTAGGCGAGTTCGGCGAGCGCCGGTTCGGTGTCGGCGAGGTCGCCGAGTGCGGCGATGTCGGCGCGCACCTGCCGCTCGAGCGTGCCCGTTTCCGCAGCGCAGCGCGGGCACTCCGGTGGCTCGTCGCCGCCGAGCAGCGCGGCGTGCTCGCCGAGCAGACCGAGTGGCGTCGTACCTGCAGCCGCGGCGATGAACCGCAGTTCGTCGACCGTGACCTCGCGCCGTCGGCGGCCATCCTTGTCCGGGCGGCCGGTCTCGATGTAGCCGACCACGGCGGCCGAGAACGACTCCGGCGCGCCGCGCTCCCACGCGGCCGCGGCGAACTCGCCGCGCGTGAGCCCGGCGCGCTTGCGCGTCGCCCTGATCTCGTCGGCGATCACATCGCTCATCGTCGTGATCCGTTCGGCCGTCAATGTGACCACCCTCCGCCCTGTGTTTTCGTGCCGGGGAGAAATTCAGGGATGGTGGGCGCGGGGTCTCCCGTGACCCCGCGCCGAAAAAACCCAGGTCAGCGCGGTGCACATCGATGAGCGCGGGCGTGTCGCGTGTGGACAGTGGTCACCAGTCACGCGAGGTCGCGAAGTGCTCTTCGGGTTCCGTCTCCGTGCCGGGCAGGTACCGCGCGTACCACCGGTGGATAGCGGGCACGCTGCCCGGTGGCCGGCGGTCTACTCGCGCGCGGCGTATGCACTCGTCGCGGCCGGGATCCAGCAGGATCAACTCGGCGCGCAGCCGGTCGACCAGCGCGGCGCGCTGTGCCGCGACGGGCAGGGACCGCACCACGTACACGATGCCCTCACGGGCCTTGGCGATCTGGTCCAGCTCGAGCCGCATCACGTGTTCGGCCTGTCGGCTGTACGCCTTGGAGTGCAACCACTTGCGCGGGCTGCCCATCGCGCGGGCGATCTCGTCACGGTCGAGCACGCGCCCGCCGTTCTCGTCGGCGAGCTTGTGCGCGAGCGTGGTCTTGCCCGCGCAGATCGGGCCCGCGATCACCACTACCTGCCGCACCTGATCACCACCTAACGTGAAGTCGTGAGGCGGCGGGTGGCCCTGAGTCGAACAGGACACTTAGCCGGGCGTTCTCCCGGTACGCGATTCCACTCCGGTCCTACGTCCGGCGACGCGCTAGCCGCGCCCGCGCGGCCGCCACCCCTGGCATTACGTGAAGTCCTTGCGGAACGCGTACGGCTGCGCGGACGACATGGTCTTGTGCACGGTCCAGACCGTGCCGCACGCGTCGCACCGCCATTGGTCACCTGCGCTCACGATGTCCCGGAGCACGGTGTTGAGGTTGCCCGGCGTCAGGCACCGGTGCGGCCGGTGCTTCTGTCGTTTGATCCACGGCATGGTCACCACCTACGGGAAGTCGGCATCGGCGCCTCAGCCGCACGGTTGCCGCGGCTCGAGTTGCACCTGCGATGGGCGGGGCGGGCGTTGTCGAGGGTGTCCGGTCCGCCCTTGCTGCGCGGCACGATGTGGTCGGCGGTGAACGACATCTTGTGTCTGGCCGGTAGGCCGAGGTCGATCCGGTGCCCGCACAACCCGCACGCCGCGCCGGACGCTGCCGCGAGTTCGCGCAGCTGTGCGGTGACCCGGCGCCACGGGCGCCCGTTCGCCGACGCCATGCCCACCCCCTACGCGGTCGTGACCCTGGCAAACGACAGGACCCCCGACCGGGTGGGGTCGGGGGTCCTGGTTGCGGGCACACTGCGCCTAAGTGCCCCCAGTATGCAGAACGATCACCATCGTGTCGAACAGGGGTTCGGCTACCGCGTGTCGAGCAAGGGCCGGTCGTCCGGCGGCGCGGGTTCCGTCTCCGGTTTCGGCGGCGCCGCCGGCGGGCGGGCAGGGAGCTTGACGCCGGGGCGGCGGAGGAACCAACCGATCATCTGATTGATGACCTTGGCGCGGTCGAGGCCGGTGGCCGCGGCCGCGTCGGCGAGATCGGACCAATCGTCGTCCGCGACGCGGACTGATCGGTAAAGGGCCACGGAGAACCGGTCCCGGCAACCTGCCGCCACCTCATCGCCACCCGACCGTCCACACCAGACAGGAGAACTACGATGGCCCGCGCCACCGACGCTCAGGTAGTCGCCGCAACGAAGCGTACTGCCGCACGGTACGACCTGAACTCGCTCGAATTGGTCATCGTCTTGACCGACGCGCTGACCGCAGAGGCCCGCGACATTCTGCGCACGAAGCTGACCGTGAACGGCACCGCGTCCGCCGAGGCACTGTCTCGGTTCGCCGAGCGGTTCGGCACCAGCGAAGCCGCCGACGCCTACGGGCGCCGCATGGAATGCGACGACATCGCCGCCCTCGTGCCGCTGCTGGCCAGCGAGCGCGCGCGGGAGTCGTGGCAGGAGGCGCACCGCGAGGACTGCGAAGACGGATGCGGCGACACCGACCGCTGAACCGAACCGAAGAAGGAGAACTGAGATGAGCAAGCACCGGATCACAGTCACCGACCCGCAGGACGTCGCGCACGCGATCGAGGGCACGGTCGCCGAGCTGGCCGCCTACTCGGCCAAGGTGGACGCCGCCGTCCGCGGCCTGGCCGGGTCCGCGCACCTCAGCACCGGGCAGGTGGAGGCGTTGCTCGGTGAGGCGCTGCTTACCCTCGACGAGCCGCACGACCGGCCCGACAGCACCGACGACGACGCCCTGCTGCGGAACCTCCGCAACCTCGTCGCCGAAGCCGACGAACGGCTCGCGGACATCGACGGCCAGGCCGACGACACCCGGGCCGTGCTGCGCGGTCTCGACACCGCGATGGTGTCGTGCCTGTTCGACCTGACCGACGGGCGGCGCCGGTGGCTCGTGCTCGCCGAACTTCAGGAGCGCGCCGCGAACATGGACGCGGAGATCGACGCGTCCCGCGCGGCGTACGCGGCGATGGAGGACAACGTCCTCCACAACCACCGCCAGTTCTACAAAGCCCGGGACAGCTGGATGTCGGCGACACGGGCACGGATGATCGCGGCTGAGCAGGACCGGCGCGCCGCACGCTGAGCCGAAACACCGCGCACCTTCCCCGCGCGGTGTCCCCGGGATCGAGACCGGGCTGACGAGGCTTCGTCTGACGTTCGAGTACCAAGAAAGGGACTGGTAATGGCCAAGTTTTCCAAGGATGATCTTCCCGACCTGAAGCGCATGGCCAATATCGACGAGAAGATCGCGGACAACCCCGACTACAGCCCGGAGGCGCGTTCGTCGGCCAGTGCGAGGGCTGATCAGGTGAACGCGGAGATTAAGGATCTTGAAAAGAGCTAGCGGAGACCGCGCGGGCCACCGTTCCCGCGCGTGAACTGAGGAAGGCCCCCGGCACGTGCCGGGGGCCTTCCTCATGCCAACGCTCATCCGGCAGCTGTACATCGCGCGGCCGCCTGGTCGCCGTTACCGGTCGCTCCGATCGGGACTTCGGATCGGTGACCGTTGCCCTCGGCGCTGCTGCGCAGCCGCGGGCGCTGCGCTTGCTCCACGGTGAGCACGCCCTGCAGGAACTCGAGGTTTTCCGGGCCCCACACCTGCCCGCAGCCGAGGCAGGTGCAGCCGGTGCGGGCGTCGAGGGCGAGCGCCGGGGCCTGAACTAGCTCGCCGGTACTCGGGTCGAGGCGCCACACCATGCCCTGCCCGCACGCGGGGCACGCGGCGGCGATGTGCAGCCGTCGAGGTGGGTCGAGTAGTTCCTCGATCCGTTCGACCATGTACCGCAGCTCGAGCACGGCGGCCGCGACCTGGTGGACCTCGGCCCATCGCCCGGCGATGCCGGCGGCCGCCCGGATCCGGGACACGGTGTCAGCGTCCTGGACCAGCGCGTTGAAATGCAGGGTGGCGGCCTCGCGGTCGAGGTGGCGCTGCAGGTCGGCCGCGGCGACCCGGATCGGGACACCGGGCGAACTGCCCGATGCCTTACCGGTCTCGCCGCCGTGCGCGTGCGCCTGGCGCAGCTGCTCGAGCAATCCCGGTTTGGTGTGCGTCGTGGTCGTCATGTCGTCCCGGATCACCTTGAGGGTGATCGGGTCGGTGAGCTTGGCGGCGAGCGCGGCGAGTTCGGTCTGCCACTGCCGCAGGGTCTTCGGGTCGGTCAGGTCGGTCACGGGCGGGTTCCCCTCGCGTTGATCGTGCGCAGCGGCCGGGGCTGCCGGGCGGGTCCGGTGTTGCGGGTACGGACGTGGTCGAGCGCCCGCGCGAACCGGGCGTCGTCGCGGGCGGCGATCTCGTGGACGGCGGCGGCCACGCCTCCGGGCACGATCGCGGCGAGCGTCGACCGGGCGACGTTCTCGATCCGCCGGACGTGGGCGAAGTGGGCCTCGGCGAACGTGCGCTGCCACGGCTGGAGGTCGACACCGACCACGGTCTCGATGACCTCGACGACGTCGGCCGGGGCGGGGCGTTCGGGTTCGGTGGTCATTGGGGGTCACGCTCCTGTCGGTGGTGGTCGGCCGCCCGGATCCGTCGCCAGTGGGCGGGGGCATGCAGTGGTCGCCCGTCGGGGTTGAGGCACGGGCGGCCGGCGGGCTGGTGGCATTCGGGGCAGTCGACGGCGACGGCGAGTTCGCGTTCGCGTTCGAGCAGTTCGGCCGCGGCAAGGGCGTCGAGGTCGCGGTCGTTGAACTGGCCCCGGTAGCGGGTCACCGGACATCCCCCGGCGGTTGCGGTGGCGGGGTGGCGGTGCGGGTGTAGGGGTTGGGGCTGAGTTGGTCGCGGGGTGTGTCGGCGGGGCCCACGGTGGGGCGGTATCCGTTGGGTCCTGCATCGCCTACGTGGTCCCGGTACGTGGTGGGGCCTGTCTGGGGAGCTACCCCGTCCCGTCCCCTACCCGTCCCGGTAGTCATCGCGTCGGTGATTCCGTCGGTGATCATGGGGTTCTGTGGCTGGTTTTGGGCAGGGTCGGGCCTGGTGTTGGTGGCGGATTCCGCTGGTGGGTCCTGGTTTCCGGTCGGGATGGTGTTCTGCGCGGGATCCGGGTCGGTTTCTGGTCGATCCGGTGATCCGTCGGTGATCGGCGGTTGATCCGGCGTTGGTTCGGCGTTGATCGCGGCGAGGTTCGGCGGGGGCAGCAGGATGAGCCCGGCGGCCTCGGGGGTGCAGTCCTTCTTGCGTCCGTTGCAGCCGCGGCACGCGACGACCAGGTTGTCGGCACCGGCGGCGATCTTCGGGTCGACATGGTCGAGCACGCCACCGGCCGGGGTCTTGCGGTCGGCCCACTTCACGGTGATGCCGCAGTACCGGCAGAACATGCCGTCGCGGCCCTTGACCGCAGCCCGGAGTTCCTTGTCCTTGAGTTCGCGCGTCTTGGCGCGGTGCACGTCGTTCTCGGCGCGAGAGGGGTTCTCGTCGAGGAAGGCGTGCACCCAGTACCCGCCGAGTTCGACGGGCCACTTCTTTCCCTCGAGGCATCGGCATTCGTCGCCGGGCTGGTGGATCATCGGCGGGCCGTCGCCGAGGCGGACGTCGAGCAGCGCCTTGAGTTCGCGTCGTGTGGCGATCTGGCGGGCCTTGAGGGTCGGCACCCACCCGTCGGTGCGCTGCGCGCTCGCGTACTGCTTGAGACGCGTCAGGGCCCCGTAGGCGCTGTTCCCGATGGCGCACACCAACGGGTCGTCGTAGCCGACGTCGTTAAGCCTCAGCCACGGCATGAGGCACCACCCGGAATACGTGCGGAAACCCGGCGCCGCGCGGGCGCCGGGTTGGCGGGGTCGTGCCGGTGGATCACGGGGGTTTCTCCTTGTCCCATTTGGAAAGCGGGGCCGGGTCGCCGTAGCGACTCCGGCCCCGCACGGTCAGCTACCGCCCGTTTCTGCAGGGCGGTCGCCGGGATCGGCATCGTCGTCGAGGTCGGGGTAAGGCGCGCTGTCGATGTCCTCGCGCCACTTGCGCAGCAGTTCCTTGGGGTCGGTCACGTCGTCGTCTCCGATCCCCAGATCGCGTTGAGCCGGTAGACGTCGAGGAACGCGCGCAGGAGGTCGACAAGACCCTCAAGTCCCTCGGCGGCCACGTGGCCGGTGACGACGTCCTGCGCGGCCTGGCCGTCGAGGTTCACCTGCGCGGTGATTGCCCGCATCGCCGTGAGTTCGGTCGGGTCGGGGGTTTCCTCGGCCTCGAGCGCGACCGGGCCGGGCGGGTTCATCAACGCGCGCAGCGTCTCGCCGACCACGACCAGCCCGACCGAGATCAGCGACCACAACCGGCCGTAGCGGTCGATCGGGTCGCCGTCGTCGAGGTACTCGGCGACCAGGGCGTCGGCCGTCTCCGGCGAGTCGGCGCCGGCGGCGCGCAGGAACACGGCGGCCGTGTCGACCACGTGCTCGCGTTCGTCGTTCTGGTCGCTCATGCCTTCGGCCCCTCGCTGTACGGGGCGGTGTCGTCGGCGACGACGGCGAGGTCGGCCGGGCGGTCGAGCACCACCGAGGCGCGCGGCACGCGCAGCGTGACCTCGGCGGGCTTCCCCGGAGAGAGGGACACCTCGAGCCCGGAGACGGCTCCGGAGATGTCGACGCCGTCGATGAACACGCGCGTCCTGCGGTCGGCCGCGACGATGCGGACGCGTTTCCGGTCGGCCATCACGCGCCGCCAGCCGTGACGGGGGGCCAGGGGTCGTAGAGGGCGACGACGTCGCGCACGACCTCGGCGAGCAGCCGGGTGAACGCGGCGACCGGGTTGGGCGCGGCGGCCGCGGCGATGATCGCCTCGAGCGTTCCGGCTTTGTCGCACACGGTGACCCACACGGGGTGTCGGGAGTCGTCGAGGTCGTACGGTTCGGCGGGGCGGGCGAACGCCTCGGCGACGTGCGTCTCGTTAAGCCCGGCGAGCAGCCGTTTGGTGGCGCCGCGGGCGAGGTCCTGCATTCCCTCGAGTTCGCGGGGGGTCGGCGGCCGGTAGGCGGTCTGCAGAGCGATCACGTACCGGAGCACGACGTTGGCAGAGTTCGCCTCGGTGACGTTCAGTCCCATGAAGACACCGCCGAGCCGGTCGGGGCCCACGACGCGCGCCACGCGCGCAGGCGCTCGCCGAGTTCGTCGATCCGGCGCTGCGAGATCCAGCCGGTACGGCGGGCGGCCTCGCCGGGGTGGCCGCGCTCGCCGGTGGCAAGGTAGCCGAACAGCGTCTCGAGCAGACCGTCTGCGGCGAGCAACTGCGCGTTGCTGGTGTTGACGTTGTCGAGTGCCTCGACCAGGACGGCGAGGGTCGGGGCCATGTCGGCGTTGTAGACGTCGACCGCGGCCTCGGCGGCCTTGCGGTACACCTCGACCTGCCGGGCCGGGCCGGTCTCGACGACCTCGTGCCAGACGTCGCCGACGGTCCGTTCGTACATGGTGCGGGCGAACCGCTCGCACCCGCGCGCGGCGTCCGCAATGGACGGCGCCGGGTCGGTGGTGGTCATGCTGGTTTCCTCTCGTCGATTTCGGGGGTGATGTGGCGGTACTGCTCGAGTTCGGCGGCCGCGGTCTCGGCGGCGAGGGTCTGCGCCTTGAGCGCCTCGCCGAGGCGGGCGGTTTCGTCGGCCAACGTCGCGTTGTCGCCCTCGAGAGCGGCGATGTAGGCGCGGCTGTCGGCGAACAGCGGGTCGATCACCCGGTACTGCACGTTGTCCGCGAGGTAGGCCGCGAAGTCGGGCAGCGGGGCCTCGGCGTTGTGGCGGCGGGCCCACTGCGCGGTGGCCTGCCGGATCACGGTCGTGAGGTCCTCGCGCGGGCGGGGCGCGCAGGTCACGACTGGTCCGGATCGGTGGCGTCGTCGGCCTGGTCCTCGTCGGCGCGCGGTCCGCGGATCGCCTCGACGATCGCGGGCAGGTCGGCGGCCTCGGCGATCACCGGCGGCGCCTTGCTGCCCTCGGCCTCGCCGACCACCTTCCGGCGCCGTAGCTCCTGCATGAGCCGGTCGGCGGCCGCGCGCCCGATACGTAGCTTTCGGGCGAGCATGGACACCGACGCGAGGTTCGCCGTGATCACCAGATCAGCGGCCTGACAGATCAGGTCGACCTCTTCCGGGGTCTTGCTCGAGCTCGATCCGGGGAACGACACGACCACCCCGGCGCCGTCGCGCAGCAAGTCGCCGGCGGCGTTGGCCGGGGCGGTCTCGGTCTTCTCGAACGGCAACGCCTGCTGCCCGGTCCGCTGCTCGTATGCCTCTTGACACACCCGGCGTAGTGACTTGGCGTCTGCGCTCGAGCCGGGCCACGCCTCGATGGCGACGATGCGCGCGGTGGGGATGACCTCGCCGGATTCGATGTTGGTCGTGACCTTCTCCGTGGTGACGACGGCGACGACCAGGTGCGTGGAGGTCGGGTTGTCCAGCAGCGCGGCGCCGATCATGCCGATACCGTTCTTGTCGTCCTTGGGCAGCCGCCCGGACAAGCTCACGCTCATGGCGTTCCCTTCGTGGTGTCGTGGTGCTCACCGGGCGGGAGCGCGGTGAACAGGTCTTCGCGGGCCGAGGCGGGGGTGCCGCGCGGGTGGAGCGCGACCAGGTACACCCAACCGGCGGCCGTCCACTCGCGACGGGTCACGACGCAGCGCAAGGTGCCGCGCAGCAACAGCGGCTGTTCGACTTCGAACCGCGGTTCGGTGGTCGGCCAATCCGACGCGGCGGCGTAGTTGGGTGGACGCCATCCGGCGGCGAGGATCGCGTCAGCGGCGGCCTCGATGTCCTCTGTCCTGATGCCGGTCGCGTCCTCCGGCAGGTTGATGTCGATCAACCCGGCCAGCCGGTCCCGCATCTCGCGCGTGACGGCGGCGTCGGCAGGTTGGCCGTAGAACTCGGCCGCGGCCCGCCACGTCAGGTGAACCGGGCATTCCTCGACCTTGCGCCACGCGCACGCGGGGCAGCCGGTGGGATCCGGGCCGGACGTGTACTGCAGCAGCGGGTTTCGCGGGTAGTCGTAGCCCGACACGACCGTCGTGTCGGTCTTGCGGCGGCGGGCGGGACGGCGGTCGCCGTCGCCGCCCACCACCGACAGGTGCGAACGCGTGCTCACGCCACGCCGTACGCGATGCGCGCGAGTTCGACCTCGACGGCGGCCGGGTCGACCTGGCCGGTTTCGGCGCCGAGCGGCACAAGCTGCTCGGTCACGTCGAGCACGTTGTCGATCTCGGAGTGATCGAACGAGAACAACGTGACCGACGTGCAGTTGCCGCAGCCGCAGCGCACCGTGACCTCGACCCACTGCGACAACAACGGCTGCACGAACACGAACCCGTCGGCGCCGACGGGTTCGATCCGGCCGCGGTCGAGCAGATCGCGGGCGAACCGGTACACGTACTCGGTGCCGACCACCTGCATCGTGATCGCCCACGGGTCGGCGCGGTCGTAGCGCCACTCGATCCCGACCTGGCGCGCTTCTACGGGCCTGCCCGCACCGAGCTTGCGCACGACCAGCCGCGCGCGGGCCAGGTACGCGACCCCATCAGCGTCGAGCATCAGGACTGTCCTTCCTGGACAAGAGGGACCCACCCGGCGACCTGGTCGTCGCGGAGGGCCTGCAAGACATGGGCGAGGCGGAAACCCGACGGGACGTAGACCACCGACCACGGGTTGCGCAAGCTGCTACGGCGGTCGCTCCGGATCGCGACCACCCCGTCGAACGACTCACGCACCTCAAGCCGCGGCGGAACCGGGGCGGACGCGGACGGCGGGGGCAGGATGTCGAGGCGGACCGTCATCGCTGCCCGCCTCGCTCGATCGCCTCGCGCAGCTGTGCCTCACTCAACCGATCCGCGGTCACGGGCACACCTCGAGACGGATCGGGCGCGTGAAATCGACGCGTTCGACAAGTGCCTGCCTGACCGGGCCGTAGGGGCGCATCGCGCAGACGTGGCAGATCTCGGCCACCTGCAGCGGGTCATGCGGATCCGGGGTGCCGTGCACCCGCACCGTGGTGATCCGGCGCGATCCGAGACACCATTCGCACTCGCGCGGGACGAACTCCAAGTCGAGGCTGACCGCGACGTCGCCGAGCGCGCGCAGCTGCATCGCCCGCACGTCGGGGTGGTCGATCAGGTCGCCGACGGCCGGAAAGATCCGGGTCGCCTCGGCCGACGCGCCGTAGGGGCGGCCGGTCACGCGGCGGAACCACGTCCGGAACGACGTCGAACACGAACGGTGGCGGCCGCCGGTGGCGGTATCCTTCGCTGCGATCATGAGGCATCTCCTCTTGGTCGGGCCCTTCGGGGCCATGCCCGTCTCGTGCCGCACGCGCGAGGCGGGCTCTTTCATGGGGAAGGTCAGGAAGCGACGCGAAAGCGGCGGGTGCCGCGTGACGGCGGCTGCTTCTCCAAATAGCGGTCGGCGTCGCCGATGTGCACGAGCCGCTTACCGTCCGGGCCGGACGGCTGCCTGCTCTTGAGCCCGCTCTTGCCGCTCGAGCGGTCGTACTCGAGCGTCTTCTGCTGCACGGTCCGGACGTGCATGCGCAGGTAGTCCGCGGTTTCCTGCAACGTCATCCACGGTGAGCCGGTCACGCTGCGACCTCGGCGTTGTTCCGGCGAGGGCCCTTGGTTTGTTCGGTGGTCTCGCGCCGGGTGGGCCCTGTGTTCGTCCGGGTCGGCTGCTTGGGCGGTGTGTCCGGGACGCCGTCGTTGTTCGCGAGGATCTCGGCGGCGACGTCGGGGTCGGCCACGATGTCGGCGGCGACCTCGACCGGGTCCTCGTCCTGCTGCGCGAGCGCGCGACCGAGAGCGTAAATCCGGGTGATCTTCATCGTCTGGGGGCGTTTCGCCCGCGTGCTGTTCTGCACCGCGCGAACGGGGAGTGCGGCCTTAACCGCGAGGGTGTGCAGGTCCCAACCGAGCGATGCCGCCCGGTGGCGGACCCTCTGTCCATTGAGGAGGGGCATGTCGCACATCATGCGAGAAAATGCGGTGCTTCGTCAAGCATTATGTTGCATCTCATCGCACTGAGGGGTTGAGTCATGCGGCAACATGCGGCATGATGCCTAGTCATGCGCCCCATGCGGATGGAGTTTGAAGACCGAAGACGCTGGAAGCACAACCCGATGAGGAAGGCGGCATGCGGGGGGATGCGGCATGATGCACGGGTGGGAACCCGGATGCTCCGCACAGCGAACTACTCGGCGAGCGCGCGTACGCGCCTCGGCGAGGCGGTATCGATTGCCCGGCAGGCGGCCGGCTTCCCGTTTCGCCCCCAGTTCGCGAAGCGGCACGGGATCAACAAGCGCAGCCTCGAGCTACTCGAGCACGGCGACCCCGGCGTCGGCGAGACAATCCTGTTCGCCGTCGCGCGGGCACTTCCCAACTGGACGGAAAGCACGCCGCGGGCGATCCTCGAGGGCGGCCCCATACCGCCTACAGCGAGTGACAACTCGGTGCCCGCCAAGTCAGCGCCTCGAGCGCACGAATGGTCAGCAGCATTCCGGAAACGTGTCCTGGATACATCAGATGAGGCTCACCTAACCGAAGGGCGTCGCATCCGAATGGAGGAAGGCCGATTAGCCCAACTGCGCTACCTGGAAGCGGTCTTCCAAATTAAGGCTGAAGCGGCCGAGGCTGCAGTCGCCATAGAAAACGATCACTCCGAGCCCTAAAAGAGCTGTTCATCTTAGGTGATTCGAAAGAATTCGCAAGTAAGTTTGTCACCTTGCTGGTCCATATGGGTGAAACTACTGCGAGCGGCTTACGCCGAACAGGTTGCGTATTCGTCCGACGTCTAACACGCAACTAGCAATAAGCGAAATTCCTTCTGCTAAACGGGTTACCCCCGTAGGCCGAAGGAGGCACAGAATGCATAACCGCCCGTTACCAGAACCCGCCACGGTGTCGCTACATCGTGTGCTGTTCTGGGTCGCCGGGTTATTTGCTGTCGAACTAACCGCACATGCAGTTGCCGCCCACCATCTTGGGTGGAGCGCCCCACTGCTGATCTTGAATTGCACTGTGGTTGCCGTCGTGTGGGTCGCGGCGATCCTGACCAAGTGCACACAAACCGTGATCGTCGCTTTGCGACAGGACCAGATCGACCAAGCCGACCAGACGGCCGGTGACGCGACCGATCTTGAGATAGCTCGACTGGAACGACGTTTCCGCGGTGCGTAGCGCCGGGGGAGAGCGGCGCCACGGTCGAGCCGCTCTCCCCCGGATTTGCACGCAGAACACACAGGAGGTCGAAATGCCTTGGGCCGATCCGTACCCCGGAGGTGGTTTCCGTGGCGGTTACCGCGATAGCGCGGGAGCGAAGAAGTACGTAAAGGATCTCGCCGGGAAGACCGTCCGTTATGAGACCAAGAAGAAAGCGAAAGCAGCCGCCAACGAGAAGGAAGTCGACGCGCGACGCAAGGCTGCTACACCCTCCGAGGTGCCGATGGAGGCCACGACGAAATGGGGTGCGTGGTGGGATCACCTCGCCAAGAAACGCACATTCGACGACACAGACACCGCCTCGACTGAGGCGAACATCGTCAAGAATTACCTTCGCCCGAAATGGGGCGACGTCTCCCTGTGTGAGATCTCGTTCAAAGCGGTCAAACATTGGGTGCAACAGGACGAACTCAAGGTTCGCCCCGGCATGTCCCCCGGATACGTGCACCGCATTTTCAGCATATTCAACGTGTCGATCAAAGAAGCGTTGGATCAGGAGGTACTCACCGCCTCGCCGCTCGCCGGGGTCAAGCTCCCCAAGCGGCACAAGAAGCCCAAACCTTACTTGTCGACGAAGTCGAACGCGGCCATGAGGGAGCATCTGCGCGAGGACTATCGGGATGCTCTCGACTTCGGGCTCGAGACCGGCGTACGCCCCGGCGAGCTGTGCGGCCTGCACTCCGACCGGATCGACCTCGACCGCGGGTGGATGCTGGTCGCCGAGACGTTCGTCAAGCGGCGCGGGATCATCCGCCCGTACCCGAAGGACGGCGACGTGCGATGGGTACCACTGACCGACTTGGCATGTGAGATCGCCGCCCGGCGCATCGGCGGAAGAGACGAAAGCAAGGGGTGTGGGTTCGTCCACAGCGACGGCCTGCCCTGCAGCGGCGTCCTGACGTTCATGACCGTGCGCGGACGGATCATGCACCCCGACACGATGGGCTACCACATGGGGAACGCGGCCGAGAATGCGAAGGTACCTCGCCGTAGCCCGTACGCGATCCGGCGAGGATGGGCTACCCGCGCGGCCGAGGGTGGCCTCGACGCGTTCCAGATTGCCGAGATTCTCGGACACGCCACCCTCGACCAGGCGCAGGAGTACGTGCAGCAGACGCCGGCCGCGCGGATGAAGCTCGTCGCGGCGTTGTCGAAGTATCCGCAGCTGACCGTGCTTGAGGGCGGGTTGGGGCAGACGTCGGATGGCAAGGCCGGATCTGGGGCAAAGTCTGGGGCAGACGTCGACTCGCAGACACTCGCGCAAGATCGCGGACGGGTTCGCCGATCTGCCGGTTGACCAGGGAATACAGTCGCGTAGTCTGACACAGACTCGCAGACGCTCGTAAACGTAAAACCGCTGGTCGGCGCGGTGCTGCTACCTAGTTGTGATGGCAGGAGATCGCGTCGTCGAACGTCGTCTGCGGGACGACGTCCTTCAGCGCCTGCTTCACGAGCGCGACCATGGTGGCGCGGTTGCGTGCCGCGTAGTCCTGCGCCCAGAACAGGTCGCGCCGGTACGCCCGCATTTCCGGCGTGCCCGCGACGAACACCGCGAGGTCCGGGTCCGGCAGGTCCGCGTTGTGCGGCAGCTTGCGCGCGACGGCCATATGGCGTTCCGCTAGTTCCTTGCCGATGTTGCGCGAACCCGAGTGCAGCATCAGCCAGACGCGGCCTTCGTCGTCGCCACCCTGTTCGAGGCAGACCTCGATGAAGTGGTTGCCGCCACCGAGACTCCCGATCTGCCGGGCCGCGCGGTCGTGCAGGTCCTGGACCCCGGTGTGCAGGTCACCGAACGACTTCCAGAAAGCGTCCCAGCCACCGACACCGTGCACCTTCGCCGGGTTCACCGGTGTCTTGTGCAGGCCGAAGCCGACCGGGACGGCCGACTCGATCCGGCGGCGCAGCTTCAGCAGGTCGTCGGGCAGGTCCGCGGCGGTGAGCGAGGTCCGCACCGCGCTCATCCCGCAGCCGATGTCGACGCCGACGGCGGCCGGGGACACGGCGTCGCGCATCGCGATCACGCTGCCGACGGTCGCGCCCTTGCCGTAGTGGACGTCGGGCATGACCGCGACGCCGTGCACCCACGGCAGGTTGGCGACGTTGTGCAGCTGTCGCATGGCTTGGTCCTCGACCGACGTGGGGTCGGCCCACATCCGGATCGGGACTCGTGCGCCTTCGACCGCCGTGCACATGACTTTCCTTTCATGGAAAACGTTTTGCCGACACCGAGCATGCACCGGCCGGACGGGTCGGGCAAGGCAATTACCGTTTTCCACAATGGACAGTCCACAAGCGACCATCACGAGCGGGGCGGGCACGCGCGTTTAGTCCTCTAGATGCGGTTCGTCCGTGAAGGCCTCCTTGAGGGACCCTGGGTCCCTCAAGGAGGCCTTCACGGACTTCGGCGGACCGACAGGCGCGGCGTCAGGAGGTCGCGGCGAGCAGCTCCGCGATCTGGACGGCGTTCAGGGCCGCGCCCTTCCGCAGGTTGTCGTTCGACAGGAACAGCGCCAGGCCGCGACCGCCGTCGACGCCCGGGTCCGACCGCAGCCGTCCGACGTAGGACGGGTCCTGGCCGGCGGCCTGCAGCGGGGTCGGGATGTCCGACAGTTCGACGCCGGGGGCACCGGTCAGCAGCTCGGTCGCGCGGGCGACCGAGAGCGGCTGCGCGAATTCGGCGTTGATCGAGATCGAGTGGCCCGAGAACACCGGCACCCGCACGCAGGTGCACGACACCCGCAGCGCCGGGATGCTCAGGATCTTGCGGCTCTCGTTGCGGAACTTCTTCTCTTCGTCCGTCTCGAACTCGCCGTCGTCCACAATGGACCCGGCCAGCGGGAGGACGTTGTGCGCGATGGTCCGCGCGTACTTCTTCGGCGCGGGGAAGTCCACCGCCCCGCCGTCGTGGGTCAGCGCGCCCGCGTTCGGCGCGGCCGCGGCGAGCTGGCCTTCCAGTTCCTCGACACCGGCGAGCCCGCTGCCGGACACCGCCTGGTAGGTGCTGGCGACCAACCGCACCAGGCCTGCCTCGGCGTGCAGCGGCTTGAGCACCGGCATCGCGGCCATCGTGGTGCAGTTGGGGTTCGCGATGATCCCCTTGCGCGCTTCCTTGATCGCCTCCGGGTTGACCTCGCTGACGACCAGCGGGACGTCCGGGTCCATCCGCCACGCGGACGAGTTGTCGATCACCGTGGCACCGGCGGCGGCGAACCGCTCGGCCTGCGCCCTGGAGGTCGAGCCGCCGGCGGAGAACAGCGCGACGTCCAACCCGGACGGATCGGCGGTCGTCGCGTCTTCGATGACGATTTCCTCGCCCTGCCAAGGAAGTTTCGAACCGGCGGACCGCGCCGAAGCGAAGTACCGCATCTCGGCGACCGGGAATCCCCGTTCGGCCAGCAGACGGCGCATCACGCCGCCGACCTGACCGGTCGCCCCGACCACTCCTACTCGCAAGCCTGCCATCAGCGGCCACTCCCCGCGTAGACGACGGCTTCTTCGTCGCCGCCGAGTTCGAATGCGTCATGGATCGCGCGCACCGCGTCGTCGAGCTGCGCGTCCCGGATCAGGACCGAGATCCGGATCTCGGAGGTGTTGATGATTTCGATGTTCACGCCCGACTGGGCGAGCGCCTCGCAGAACGTCGCCGTGACACCGGGATGCGAGCGCATCCCCGCGCCGACGAGCGACACCTTGCCGACGTGGTCGTCGTAGAGGACCGACTCGAACCCGATGTCGCCCTTGATCTTTTCCAGCGACTGCACGGCTTTCGCCCCGTTGGCCTTCGACAGCGTGAAGGTGATGTCGGTCCGGCCGGAGACGGTGCTGGACACGTTCTGCAGCACCATGTCGATGTCGATCTCGTTGTCGGCGATCACCCGGAAGATCCTGGCCGCGGCGCCGGAACGGTCCGGCACGCCGGTCACCGTGATCTTGGCTTCGGAGCGGTCGTGCGCCACACCGGTGATCAACGCTTGTTCCACGGGGATCTCCTCGATTGAACCGGTCACCGTGGTGCCCGGCTTGTCACTGTAGGAAGAACGGACTCGGATCGGGACGCCGTAACGGCGTGCGTACTCCACTGAGCGCAGGTGCAGGATCTTCGAACCGCTCGCGGCCAGCTCCAGCATCTCCTCGTAGGCGATGGTGTCGAGCTTGCGGGCATCGGGAACGACCCGGGGATCGGCCGTGTACACACCGTCCACATCGGAATAGATCTCGCAGACGTCGGCGTTCAGCGCCGCGGCCAGCGCGACGGCGGTGGTGTCCGAACCGCCGCGGCCGAGGGTGGTGATGTCCTTGGTGTCCTGCGACACGCCCTGGAACCCCGCCACCAGCGCGATGTAACCCTGGTCGAGCGCTTCGGTGACGCGGCTGGGGCTGACGTCGATGATCCGCGCGTTGCCGTGCACCGACGTCGTCACCACACCGGCCTGCGAACCGGTGAACGACCACGCCTCCGCACCCTGCGCCGAGATCGCCATGGCGACGAGCGAGTTCGAGATGCGCTCACCCGCGGTGAGCAGCATGTCCATTTCACGTTCCGGCGGTGCCGGGTTGACCTGCTGTGCGAGGTCGAGCAGTTCGTCCGTCGTGTCGCCCATGGCGGAGCAGACGACGACCACGTCGTTGCCCGCCTTCTTGGTGGCGACGATGCGTTCCGCGACACGTTTGATCCGGTCGGCACTTTCCAGCGACGAACCGCCGTACTTCTGGACCACGAGGGCCACGCCCGAACCTCCTCGACGGGCCGGGCGTGCTCCTGGTGGGCACCGAGGAGCCCCCGCGTCCCTTATTTGGGCGAAAGCCTACCGGGGCCAAGCGCGCCCGCCACCCTCGTAAGTGGTCCTGACCACCGGTTCGAGGACTTCTGGAAGTAAATTTTCCTTGACACCAACGAAATACTAGGAGGGCTTTCACTTTAGTGACGGAGAGCACCTCTTGTTAGGGTCCGGAAATGCACAAGCCCGCCACCACGAGTACTCCGATCGCGTCGATCCTGGCCCACCGTTGGAGTCCTCGTGCCTACGACGAGGCCGCCGTCGTCACCGAGGAGCAGGTCCGCGCGCTGCTGGAAGCGGCCCGCTGGGCGCCGTCGTTCGGCAACACCCAGCCCGCCCGTTACCTCGTCGGCCTGCGCGGGACGCCGTCGTTCGACCGCATCCTCTCGACGCTCAACTCCGGTAACCGGGACTGGGCCCACCGCGCCGGCCTGCTGCTGATCGGCGTGATGGTGACCACGAACGAGAAGGGCGAGGTCCCCTACGCGGAGTACGGGCTCGGGCTGGCGAGCGAGAACCTCGTGCTCCAGGCCGTCGAACTCGGGCTGATCGCGCACCAGATGGCCGGCTTCTCCCCCGAAGCGGTGAAGGACTTCTTCGGGCTTCCCGACGACGTCGTCCCGAAGGTCGCCATCGCGGTCGGCTCTCCCGCCGACCCTTCGGTGCTCGAAGAGGACTGGCGGATCGAGCGCGAGAAGGCGCCGAGGGAGCGGGTCCCGCTGGAGGAATTCGCCTACGAGGACGCCTGGGGCACGAGCGCCTTCTCCCGCTGAGGGAGCAGGCGCAGGGCGAGAACCCCCAGCGCAACGTGCAGGAGGCTCAACACCGCGGCGACGACGTGCAGGCCGGTGACGAAGGCCTCCTTCGCGTCAGCACGGGCCGTGGGCGCGATCCCGGGCAGCTGGAGCGTCGCGTCGAGGGTCGGCGCGAGATCCGGACCGGCCAGGCGGAACACGAGGGCGGCGAGCGAGCCCATGAGCGCGATCCCCAGCGCGTTGCCGATCTCGTTGCTGGTCTCCGCGATCGCGCCCGCCGCCCCCGCGCGTTCGGCGGGCACCGCGGCGACGGCCGTGTCGGCCACCACGCTGAACGAGATGCCGTAGCCGACGCCCGCGATCACGGTCGACGCGACGTACCAGCCGGCACCGCCGGTGACGCCGGTCATCAGCAGCGACAGCAGGCCGACGGCGATCGAGAAGTGGCAGAGGACCAGTGCCGCCTTCTTCCCGACGCGCTCGACCAGCACCGGCGTGACGACGCACATGATCGTGAGCACCGCCGCGCCCGGCAGCGCCAGGAGCGCGGCGTCCAGGACGGCGAGGCCGAGCACGGACTGCAGGTGGATCCCGGCCAGGTAGGCGGCGGCCGACCAGGCGGCGAGGGGCAGCAGGCCGGTGACGATCGCGATCGTGAAGACGCGGTCGCGGAACAGGGAGAAGTCGACCAGCGGCCGGTCGAGCCCCCGCTGGCGGCGGGCGAACCACCCCAGCAGGACGGCTCCGGTGCTCACGGCGGCCACCGCGACGACGGAGGGGCCCGCCGCGGCGAAGTGCTTGATCCCGTGGACAGCCAGCAGCAGCCCGGCGGCGGAAAGCACCACGCTCGGCAGGTCGACACGACCTTCCCCACCGGCCCGGACCTCGCGCAGCAGACCGGGCGCGAGCAGCAGGAACACCGCGATGACCGGCAGGTTGACCAGGAAGACCGAACCCCACCAGAAGTGTTCCAGCAGCGCGCCGCCGACGACCGGGCCGATCGCGAACCCGGCGGCGAACGCGGCCGCGAAGACGCCGATGGCCCGCGCGCGCCGTCGCGGGTCGGTGAACAGTTCGCTCAGCACCGCCAGCGCCGACGGCAGCAGGGTCGCGCCCGCCAGCCCCATGAGCGCGCGGAACGCGATGAGCAGTTCGGGGCCGGGGGCGAACGCCGCGCCCGCGGAAGCCACGCCGAACACCGTGACGCCGATCATCAGCAGCTTCAGCCGTCCGTAGCGGTCCCCGAGGGCGCCGAACGCGATCAGCAGCGATCCGACGGCGAAACCGTAGACGTCGAGGATCCACAGCTGCTGATCGGCCGTCGGCGCGAGCGCCTGGCTGATCCGGGGCATCGCGAGGAACAGGATCGACCCGTCCATCGAGACCAGGAGCACCGGGCAAAGGATCACCACGAGGCCGAACCAGGCCCGGGTGTGCTGTCGCGTCATGACCTCGACGCTGCACCCGCTCCGGGAACTCGACCATCCCCGTGCCATGGGTACACCCGGCGGGTACACCCACGCGGCGCGACCGGAACCTAGGCTCGAAGCCATGGAGAGTCTCGGCGGGTTCCTCAAGAGTCGTCGTGATCGGGTGACCCCCGAGGACATCGGCCTGCGCACTTACGGCGCTTCCCGCCGCGTGCCGGGACTGCGGCGCGAAGAACTCGCCCAGCTGGCAGGTGTGAGCGCCGGGTACTACACGCGCCTGGAACAAGGCCTGGCCGACACGGCTTCCCAGCAGGTCCTCGGCGCGCTCGCCCGCGCGCTCCGGCTCGACCGGGTCGAGACCGGCCACCTGCACAACCTCGCCGTCCGGTCCGCCGTCCCCCGGCTCGCCGAACCGGCCCCGGAGCAGCCGCACCACCGCGTCCTCGCGTTGCTGGAGAACCTCGGGGAAACCGTGCCCGCCGTCGTGCTCGGCAGGCGTGGCGACGTCCTGGCGTGGAATCGGTCCGGGCACGCGCTCACCGCCGAACACGTCGGCTTCGACGCGCCCGGGGATCCGGGGCGACGGCCGTCCGTCCCGCGGATGTTCTTCCTCGACCCGCTCACCCGCGACCTGTTCCGTAACTGGGCCGAACTCGCCGCCGTCCACGTCGCCTACCTGCGGCTGACCGCGGGCCGCCATCCGACGGACGCCCGGCTGGCCGCGCTCATCGGCGAACTGACCATGCGCAGCGACGAATTCGCCGGGCTCTGGGCGACCGGCGACGTCGCCGACTGCACCGTGGGCGCCATGGACCTGCGCCATCCCACCGTCGGCGCGGTGAACGTCGACTACCAGGTGTGGCTCCAGCCCGACAGCCCCGATCACCGGCTCGAGATCTACACCCCGCGAGACCCGGCTTCCACCGACGCTTTACGGCTCCTGACCCAGTTCGCCCGCTAACCTGGGGGTATGGGGGCTTTACGCAGTCATTTCCGGAACGAGGCCCGTACGATGGCCGGCCTCTGGCTCTACCTGAGGCGCCGAAAAGACGGGATCGACAGCGACGCGGTGGCCGTGCCGTACGGCGCGGGCGGGAAGGCGATCTTCCTCGTGTTCACCGTGGTGAGCGCGGTCGAAGCGGGCCTGTTCTGGCTGCTCGACTTCGGGCTCGCCGCCGATCTCCTGCTGCTCGCGCTCGGCGTGTACTCCGTGCTGCTGGTCTTCGGGGTCTACGCGGGCACCGTGGTCCGGCCGCATGTGATCTCGCCGCGCGAGGTGCGGATGCGCTACAGCTCGTTCTACGACGTGCGGATGCCGGTGGGGAACATCGTGAGCTTCCGCCACGTGAAGGAGAGCCATGAACCCGCCAAGACGAGGACGTTCCTGGACCGGACGATGATCAGCTACGACAACGCCTACGAGACCAACCTGGTGGTGCACCTGCGGGAGCCGATCACGGTGACCCGTCCGCTGGGGAAAACGGCCGTCGTGGACGTCGTGAAGTTCCACGCCGACGACCCGAAGGCCGCCGCCGAGGCGTTCGAACGCGTCACGTGAGCTTGTAGGTCCTGGACACGATCGCCAAGGCCAGCTCGGTGAGGCTTTCGCTCCGGGCGAAGGCGTGCGCGCGGACGAGGGCCAGCGCGTCCGAGGCGGGGCAGCCGTGGGTGGCCATCACCACGCCGGTGGCCTGGTGCACCACGACACGGAGGTCCACGTCGCCGAACAGCGGATGCGCGGGGAGCCCGTCGTCGCCGTCGAGCCGCACGGCCGGATCCAGGGCCGTGGCGGTCAGCGCGTCGGCCACCACCCGCACCGAACTGGCCACCTCGGCGGCCGGTTCGGGCTCGGTCCGGTACGCGGTGAGGGTCCCCCTCGGCGCTTCCCACAGGCCCAACCGGGCCGAAACCACCGCCCGGACCCCGAATTCCCGCGCGGCGTGGCCGAACTGGGGCCACCGGGCCGAAAGCTCCGGCTCACCGCAGACACCCGGGGTCAAGGGCAGCCCCCGGCACGGCCCTTCGCCGAACACGTACTCGAGGTCGTGTGCCCTGGCGGCGACGGGATCGGAAACCACGACCGCGACCTCGGCGTCACCGGTGTCGAACAAGGTCACCGCCAGGCTCCGGATACCGGACGCTTCGGCGACCGCCGCCATGAACGTCGGACGGCCGCCCGCCGGGTCATCCGCCCAGGTCTTCACCGCTTCGGCGTAGCCGGCGTGCAGGTCGGCCGCGGCGTGGTGCCGTCGTTCGGTGGCGCGATTGAGCTCCGCCATCCCCTGGTGGAAGGACCGCATGGACTCGATGGCCGTCTCGACCAGGCCTTCGTGCCGCCCGGCGACGCCCGCCGCGCGTTCCGCTCGTCCGCGCTCGCTCGCGATCAGTCCGCGCAGGACCGCCGGGTCGTACCGACCCCCGGTGCCGTCCCACATGAGGGGCAGCGTACGCCCGCGCCGGACGCGGCGAGGTGACCTGAACGGTTGGGCGGCTTGCCTTTCCTGGCCTGTGCGAAAGGACTAACGTGGACTCTCCAGCGCTCCCGCGTTCCCGCCCGGATGAGCCTCTCCAGTACCGCGATCCGCAGGAAGGCCGGATTCTGATGCAGGACCGCGAAAAATGGGTCGCCGACACGCTGGTCGAGCTGGCCGACACGCTCGGTCCCGCCCTGGATCCGACGGTCTACTGGCTCTGTGTGGCCGATCGGTACGCGCAATTGGTCACGGGCTCGTCGATCCGGCTCACCGCCGTCGGCGACCGCGTCACCCGGCCGGTCACGGTGGTCACCGACCAACGACTCGGCACCTCGCCACTCGCCGAACTCCTTGTCGTGGAAGGGCCGGGAGTCGACTACCAGGCAAGCCACGAGCAGATCGTCAACGTATCCCTCGAAAAGTCGACGACGCGCTGGAAACAGCTGGCCCCGGCCGCGCTTTCCCTCGGCTTCAAGACGATTCACGCGTTCCCGTTCTGCCGACGCGAAGAAAAGCTCGGTGCGGTAACCCTTTTGACGACGGAAACCGTACCGCTATCGGGACCCGATCTGCGGATCGCGCACGCGCTCGCCGACGTCGCGACGATCGGCATGCTCAACCACCGCGCGATCGCCGGGCTGACCGCGATCTCGGAGCAACTGCAGGGCGCGCTCTCCAGCCGGGTGATCATCGAACAGGCCAAGGGGCTGGTGTCCGCCCGGCTGGAGATCGGCCCGGACGACGCGTTCCTGCTGCTGCGCCGCTACGCCCGCGGCCACAACCAGCGGATCAGCGAACTTTGCGAGCGACTGGTCAGCCGCCGGATGAGCGCGACCGACCTGGTGTTTTCGCTTTCGAAGGGCGCGACGAGGACAGGCCGCCGGAAGTAGTCACCGGGGCTAGGCGGAACCGCCGGCGCGCCGGATGATCTTGGCGAGAATCCCCGAGACCACCATCCAGAAGACCGCCGCGATGCCGTAGTTGATCAGCACCCGCAGTTTGGCGTCGGCGGGCATGAACAGGTCCTTGAAGCCCAGCAGCAAGCCGTCGGCCCAGCCGCGCACGAACGACACGATGCCGTTGTCGGGGTTCGCCTCGCCGATCACGAAGATCACGTGCAGCACCAGGATGGCCGCGAAGACCAGGCCGACCCAGCGGACGACACTCGCCAGGATCCCGGCCGCGCGCCCGCCACCCGCGCGCCAGTCGACCTTGCGCCTGGTCGCCTGATCTGCGGTTTCCTTCTCTTCAGCGTGCTCGCCCATGCCGGGCAGTGTGGCACGGCCACAGGTCCGATTGCTACCCGCGAGTAACCCGAATGGGCGCCACTCTGGTCACGGTTCGATCGCGGCCCGGGTTTCCTTTCGAAGGATCTCGCGGTTAAGGTGACCTCGTGGCTCGAGCTCTCCTGCTTCGCTGCCGCGACGGGGCCTGATCGGACCGGCTCCCCGTCGCGGGGCTTCGTGGTGCCGGTCGTCGCACCCGATTCTTCAGGAGAACCGTCCCCTCATGAGCATCCGTAAGCCCACGCGCCCGGCCCCGTCCGAGCAGGCTTCCTGGAACACCCAACGCGGCACTTCGATGCCCGTACACCGCTATCGCCCCTGGTTCGAGGTGGTCGAGGACATCGACCTGCCCGACCGCACCTGGCCGGGCAAGCGCATCGACCGCGCCCCGCTGTGGTGCGCGGTGGACCTGCGCGACGGCAACCAGGCCCTGATCGACCCGATGTCGCCCGCCCGCAAGCGCAAGTTCTTCGATCTGCTGGTCCGCATGGGCTACAAGGAGATCGAGGTCGGTTTCCCGGCGGCGTCGCAGACCGACTTCGACTTCGTCCGCGAGATCATCGAAGAGGGCGCCATCCCGGAGGACGTCAGCATCCAGGTGCTGACCCAGTGCCGCCCCGAACTGATCGAGCGCACCTTCAAATCGCTCGAAGGGGCGCCGCGCGCGATCGTCCACATCTACAACTCGACCTCGGTCCTGCAGCGTCGCGTCGTCTTCCGCGAGGAGCGCATCGGCATCACGAAGATCGCTTCGCAGGCCGCCGAGCTGGTGGTCGACTACGCGGCGAAGCAGCCCGACACCGACTTCCGCTTCCAGTACTCGCCGGAGTCCTACACGGGCACCGAGCTGTCGTACGCGCTGGAGGTCTGCAACACGATCACCGACATCTGGCAGCCGACGCCGGAGAAGCCGGTGATCCTGAACCTGCCCGCCACCGTCGAGATGGCGACGCCGAACGTGTACGCCGACTCGATCGAGTGGATGCACCGCAACCTGGAACGCCGCGACTCGGTGATCCTGTCGCTGCACCCGCACAACGACCGCGGCACCGGCATCGCCGCCGCCGAACTGGGCTACCAGGCCGGCGCGGACCGGATCGAAGGCTGCCTGTTCGGCAACGGCGAGCGCACCGGCAACGTCGACCTGGTCGCGCTGGGCATGAACCTCTACAGCCAGGGCATCGACCCGCAGATCGACTTCACCGACATGGACGAGATCAGGCGAACGGTCGAATACTGCAACCAGCTGCCGGTGCACGAACGCAGCCCGTGGGCGGGCGACCTGGTGTTCACCGCGTTCTCCGGCAGCCACCAGGACGCGATCAACAAGGGCCTCGACGCGATGAAGGTCGCTGCGGACAAGGCGGGCTCCCCCGTCGACGAGCACCCGTGGGAGGTCCCGTACCTGCCGATCGACCCGAAGGACATCGGCCGCAGCTACGAGGCCGTGATCCGGGTGAACTCGCAATCCGGCAAGGGCGGCGTCGCCTACATCATGAAGGCCGAACACCAGCTCGACCTGCCGCGCCGTCTGCAGATCGAGTTCTCGAAGGTCGTCCAGCGCCACACCGACTCCGAGGGCGGCGAGGTCGACCCCACCACGATGTGGAACGCGTTCTCGGCCGAGTACCTGGAGCTGAAGACGCCGCTGGAGCTGGTGCGCCAGCATGTCAGGGACAACGGGGACGGCGAGTACGACATCACCGCGACCGTGCGGGTCGAGGGTGACGAACACGAGGTCACCGGACGCGGGAACGGCCCGATCGCGGCGTTCTTCGACGCGCTGTCGACGGTCGGGTTCGACCTGCGGCTGCTGGACTACAGCGAGCACACGCTCTCGCCGGGCGACGACGCGCGGGCGGCGTCGTACATCGAGTGCGCGATCTCGGACCGCGTGTTCTGGGGTATCGGGATCGACCCGTCGATCGTGACCGCCTCGCTGCGGGCCGTCGTCTCGGCCGTGAACCGGGCGAACCGCTAGCGCTTACGTGTCCGTGAAGGCCTCCTTGAGGGACCCAGAGTCCCTTAAGGAGGCCTTCACGGACTTGCGCGAAGACCGCGACTAGAGGACTGGATGCGGTTCTCTAGAGGGCCTTCACCGCGGCCAGGACATCGGCCGGGTCGGTGCGGGTGGTGTAGTCCGGATGGACGTCGATGTAGCGGATGACGCCTTCGCGGTCCACCACCAGGACGGTCGGGTACGGCAGTTCCCAGTCCTGCTCGCCGTTGATCTTCTCGACGTCGCCGATGAGCGTGTCGAACGCCGGCTTCGTCTCCGGGGACAGTCGGAACGTGATGCCGAGCGCGCGCCCGAGTTCGTTGCCCACGTCGGACAGCACGGTGAACTCCAGATCCTTCGTGGACAGTGAGTCGTCCGGCAGCTGCGGGCTGACCGCGATCAGCCGCACCCCCAGTTTCTCCAGTTCCGGCAGGATTTCCTGCTGATAGGTGCGCAGCGCCAAGTTGCAGTACGGGCACCACGCGCCGCGATAGAACACCACGACGGCGGGTCCTCCCGCGACCGAAACCCGGGCACCGGCCGCGTCCGGCAGCGTCACGTCCGGCATCGCCGTACCCGCTTTCGCCGCGGCCTCGGCGACCACGCCGACGAACTTCTCGCGGTCGGCCTTGAGCACGTCGGCGATCTCCGCCGGAACGTGGCTCGCGACGTTGCCGCGCAGCTCGGCGAGCTCGGTGTTGAGATCCCCCATGGTCGACTCCCTAGGATTGTACTGATTGGTACAGTGCGGCCGACTGTACTATCCGGTACATGGATGGTCAACCTGCGAAGACCCCCCGTGGGCGCCTGACCCGGGACGCGATCGTCGACGCGGCGGCGGACCTGATGTACGTCCACGGCGTGGCCGGGACGAGCGTCGACAAGGTGCTCGCGGCGAGCGGCGCCGGGAAATCGCAGATGTACCACTACTTCAAGAACAAGGATCAACTCGTCGAGGCGGTGATCAAGCGCTACCTCGAAGCGATCCTCGGCAACCAGCCGACCATTTTCGCGTTGCACGAGTGGGCCGACTTCGAGCAGTGGACACGGGAGATCCTGGCCATCCAGAGCTCACCGAAGGGGCCGATCGCCTGCCCGCTCGGCAACCTCACCGGCGAAATCGGCGACGACCCGAAGATGGCAGCACTGCTCGACAACGCCTATCGCGAGTGGGAGTCACATCTCGAAAACGGGCTGAAGTCCCTGCAGGAAAAGGGAAAACTGGCCGAAGACGCCGATCCGGCCCGGCTTGCGCAGACCGCGATGTCCTGTGTCCAGGGCGGCCTGCTGCTGGCCCATCTCCGGCACGACATCACGCCGATCGCCGACGCGCTCGAGCTCGCGCTAGATCACCTGCGGAGGCACGCTCGCCCGTGAGCGCGGCGACCTCGTCGGCGAGCGCGTCGAGCACCTTCGCCACCGCTGGTCGCGAAGACGCACCGAGGCGGCAGACAGCCTCGACATGCCTCGCCGCCTTGATCCCGGCGAGCGGGCGGCAGACCAGCCCGCTGCCCCGCCGGGTGTCCATGGTGTACCGGGGAAGCAGCGCGATCCCGTGTCCGGCGGCGACAAGCCGTTCGGTGATGCGGAAATCGTTGATGCGCTGGACGATCTGCGGTCGCACCCCGGTGCGGATGATCAGCGACTGGAGGATGTCGTCGACCGGGAACCCGGCGTTGACGCTGATCCAGCGTTCGTCGGCCAGTTCCGCGAGTTCGATGCGGCGCCGTTTCGCGAGCCGATGGCCCGCCGGGAGCGCGACGTCGAGCGGTTCACGCAGCAGATGCCGTGACTCCAGCCGTTCCGAGCCGAGCGACCGCGCGTGTTCGTCCCGGTGCGCCACCACGATGTCGTAGTCCGCGACGAGGCCCGGGACCTCCGGCGGTGTCATGTCGACGTCGCGCACGATGACGTCCAGACCCTCGAATTCCGCCGTACGGTGCAGCAGTCCGGGCAGCAGCATCAGCCCGGCCGACTGGAAGATCGCCACCCGGACCCGGCCGCGCGGCGCGCTCCGGTAAGTGTCCAATTCGGACTCCGCGCGGTCGAGCGCGGCGAGCACGTCGTCGGCGCGGGCGACCAGCGCGCGGCCCGCGTCGGTCAGCCGGAGACCCCGGCCCGCCGGTTCGGTCAGCGAGAGACCGACGTCGCTCTGCAAGGCCCGCAACTGCTGGGATACCGCGGATGGAGTGCAGTGCAACGCCTTCGCGGCCGCTGTCACGCTGCCGCGATCGGCGAACTCGCGCAGGGTCCGCAACCGGCCGATGTCCATGCCGCCAGCATATGTGAAGCGATACTGAACAGTCGCTGCAGATATTCTCGCTGGTCCTTCACGGTTTTACCCCGTAAGAGTGACGGTATGCCCGTCCGCGATCGTCTGCTCGCCCTGCTCGTCGCCGTCCTCTGGGGCTGCAACTTCCTCGCCATCCACGCCACCCTCGGGCAGTTCCCACCCGTGTTCGCCGGCGGCCTGCGCTTCGCGGTCATCGCGATCCCGACGATCCTGTTCGTACCGTGGCCGAAGGTGAAGATCCGCCACCTGCTCGGCTACGGGCTGGGCTTCGGCACCGGGCAGTTCATCTTCCTGTTCATCGCGATGGACATCGGCATGCCGACCGGGCTGGCGTCGCTCGTGCTGCAGGCGTCCGCCCCGTTCACCGTCCTGCTCGGCGCGGTCTTCCTGCGGGAACGCGTGTCCGGACGGCAGCTGGCCGGGATCCTGCTCGCCGTCGCCGGGATGGCGACGATCGCCTGGCAGCAAGCCGGGAACGCCGCCCTGCTGCCGGTGATCCTGACCCTGCTCGGCGCGCTGAGCTGGGCGTTCGGCAACCTGAGCACGCGCAAGGCGGCACCGGACAACCCGCTGGACTTCGTCCTGTGGATGTCCGTGGTGCCGCCCCTCCCGATGTTCGCGCTGTCGCTGGCCATGGAGGGCCCGGCGGAGATCGGCCGATCGCTGAGCACGCTCGGTACCCCGACCGGGCTGATCGGCCTCGGCGGGCTCGCCTACGTCGTCCTGTTCGGCACGATCGTCGGCTCCGGGATCTGGACGTCGCTGATGCGTCGCAACCCGGCGGGCGTGGTCGCGCCGTTCTCGCTCCTGGTGCCGGTGGTCGGGCTGTCGATGGCGTTCTTCGTCCTCGACGAGCGGCCGTCACTCGTCGAGGTCGTCGCGGCGGCCGTCGTCATCGGCGGCGTGCTGTTCGGTTCGACGAAGCGTCGCGTCCGCGCGCCGGACTTCCTCGCTGAAGCCGAAACACCTCGGCCCACTGGGGTGCGGTGAGACTCTTGGGCAGCGCGGCCGGCGGGACGCCCTCCTCCCGGAGCAGGCGTTTCGTCTCGCGAGACGCGGCCAGGATCTCGTCGATCCCCCGGCCGCGCCCGGTGAACACCCGCTGGACGAACGCCTGATAGCGGTCGCGATCCGCTCGCCCCACGAGCGGACGCGTCCGGCGGGTCATGGTCAGCACTCCGCCGTCGACGCCGGGCTTCGGCGAGAACGCCGTGGCGGGCACCCTGGCGACCAAACGAAACTCGAACCACGGCCACCATTGCGCGGTCATCATGGTCGCGCCACCGACGCCCGCGCGGCGGCGCGCCACCTCCCATTGCACGAGCAGCACGGCGTCGGTCCAGCCGGGCGCGTGCAGGATGTGGCGCAGCAGCGCGGTGGTCAGGTGGAAGGGCAGATTGCCGACCAGGACGTGCGGTGCCCTCGGCAACGGGTAGCGGAGGAAGTCCGCGTTGACGATCTCCGTCGGCGGTGCGACGCGGCTCGCCAGGCGGGCGGCGCGGCGATCGTCGAGTTCGACGGCGGTCAGGCGCCTGCCCAGCCGGTGCAGCGGCAGGGTCAGGGCGCCGTCGCCCGCCCCGATCTCGATGACGGGCCCGCCGGTATCGGCGACGAGCCCGACGACGACGTCGATGATCTTCTGGTCGACGAGGAAGTTCTGGCCGAGTTCATGACGGCCAGGACGAGAGGTACGCAAGGGATCTCCGCGGCTTCGAGGTGAGCCGGGCAGCGTGAAGCCGGCCCGGCGATGACTCGCTCGGGCGGCGGTTCCTTGCTTTCTTCGCAGGACCCGCCGCTAGGCGCGGCGGGTCCTCGTCAGTGCGTGTGCGGACATGGCGGCGAAACTACCTCGGCGTGGCGATCTCAAGCCACCGGTTTTCCCCGCGCTGATCCGGCTGGTGCCGAAGTGCTCGACTGATGAGCACTTCACTGCCCGCGCAGCAGGCCGGGATCTGGCCGCGGCCGAAACCACGACGTCTCGCGGGACGACAGCGGCGTCGAGGGAGCGGAAGAAGGCACTCAGCTGAAGGAGGACAGGGCCGACGGGATCGGGATGTCGCCGCCGATGACGTCGAAACCCTGGTTCTCCGTGAGGGATTCTTCGAGAGTGGCCACCATGACGGCGGCGACGTCGGCACGGGAGACGCTGCCCGCTTCGAGGTGACCGGCGATCTTGACGTGCCCTGTCGGCTGATCGTCGGTGAGCCTGCCTGGGCGGACGATGGTCCAGTTCAGACTGGAGCGGCGGAGGATGCTGTCGGAGATCTGCTTCGCCATCAGGATCGAGCGCACCAGACGGTCGCCCTGGTCCGGCGCATCGGCGAACTGCGCGGAAAGCTGCACGAACCGCGAGGCACCCGCCTTCTCCGCGGCGCGGATCGCGGCGATCACACCGTCGCGGTCGACGAGTTCGACCGACGCCGGATCCGGATCGGGCGCGCCGATCGCGCTGATCACCACCTCGGACCCGGCGAGGGCCTCGACGAGGTCGTCCGCGTCGGCCGTGACGTCCGCGACCACGGTCTCGGCGCCGAGCCCGGCGACCTCCTCCACGCGGCGGCTGCTGCGCAGCCCCGCCCGCACCTGGTGACCGCGTCCCCGCAGAAGCCGGACCACGTGAATCCCCGTACGCCCCGAAGCACCCAGCACTGTGACCCGCATGACACCGAGTCTGCCCGAAAACGGCGCCCCGTGCCTGGTCACCGCCGTCGCCTCCAAGCCTTGAGGGGCGATCGGGGTTCTCTCAACCTTAAGGCGAACGTGGCGTGGTGCGACCCCGGACTCCCCCTACCGCCGGGGACACCCGGCCCCGAAGTCCGTGAAGGCCTCCTTGAGGGACCCTGGGTCCCTCAAGGAGGCCTTCACGGACCGGCCCTCGCGACTGGCCGTCCCGCGCGGGTACGAAAAGGGCTAGAGGATCTCGGCTGCCGAGCCGACGTCCGGGAGTCCGCCGACGTCCGGGTTCAGGTCCCCGGCCTCGACGAGTTCCGCCTTGACCTCGTGCGGCCGGATCCGGCCGTCACGGATGTCCTCCGCGTAGTGGCAGGCCACCCGGTGCCCGGCGCCGATCTCCCGCAGCTGCGGGCGGTCGGTGTCGCACAGGCTCTGCTGCTTCCACGGGCACCGCGTGTGGAACCGGCACCCGGACGGCGGCCGCGCCGGCGAAGGCAGGTCGCCCGCGAGCAGGATCTGCTCCCGGTTGTCCTCCACCTCCGGGTCCGGCACGGGGATCGCCGAGAGCAGCGCCCGCGTGTACGGGTGCAGCGGGTTCTCGTACAGCGCGTCCGCGTCGGCCTCTTCGACCAGCGAGCCGAGGTACATCACGCCGATGCGGTCGGAGATGTGCCGCACCACCGCGAGGTCGTGCGCGATCACCAGGTAGGTGAGCCCGAGCTTCTGCTGCAGGTCTTCCAGGAGGTTGATCACCTGCGCCTGCACCGAGACGTCCAGCGCGGACACCGGTTCGTCGGCGACGATCAGGTCCGGCTCGACGGCGAGCGCCCGCGCGATGCCGATGCGCTGGCGCTGGCCGCCGGAGAACTCGTGCGGGTACTTCCGCAGCGAGGACTCGGGAAGCCCGACGGCGGACAGGAGCTCGCGCAGCCGCTTGGCCGTCGCTTCCTTGTCCTTGTCGAGGCCGTGCGCCTTCATCCCTTCCGTCAGAATGGATTCCACCGACTGCCGAGGGTCCAAAGAGGACATCGGGTCCTGGAAGACCATCTGCATCCGTCGGCGCGCCTTGCGCAGGGCCTCACCCTTGAGCCCGGCGACGTCCGTGCCGTCGAAGACGACGTTGCCGTTCGTCAGCTCGGTCAGCCGGAGGATCGCCCTGCCCAAAGTGGACTTCCCGCAGCCGGATTCCCCGACGAGGCCGTAGGTCTCGCCCTTGCGGATGGCCAGGTCGACACCGTCGACGGCGTACACATGACCGACCGTCTTGTCGAAGACGACGCCGCGCTTGATCGGGAAGTGCACCTTGAGGTCGTTGACCTCGAGCAGGACTTCCCGCGTCGGTACCACTGAGGTCATCGCGCCCCTCCTCGTGCGGCCACGGCCGGGATCACCGGGTTGTGGCAGCGCAGCAGCCCACCGCGATCGGGGGTCAGCTGCGGTGAAACCTCCCGGCACACGCCGAGAGCGTTCGGGCAGCGGGGCGCGAAGGCGCACCCGCCGTCCCACGGGATGTTGTCGGCGACGGATCCCTTGATGGGGATCAGTTTCTCGCCGCGGCCCGCGTCGAGACGCGGGATCGAGGCGAGCAGGCCGTGCGTGTACGGATGCCGCGGCTCGGCGAACAGCGCGTGCCGCTCCGCCCGCTCGACGATCTTGCCGCCGTAGAGCACGTTGACCTCGTCGCAAAGACCGGCGACGACACCGAGGTCGTGCGTGATCATGATCAGCGCGGTCCCGGTGTCCTGCACCAGTTCCCGCAGCAGCGCGAGGATCTGCGCCTGGATCGTCACGTCGAGCGCGGTGGTCGGCTCGTCGGCGATGAGCAGCCGCGGACGGCAGGCCAGCGCGATGGCGATCAGCGCGCGCTGCCGCATCCCGCCGGAAAGCTGGTGCGGGTACTCGGAAAGCCGCCGCGACGGGTCGGGGATGCCGACCTTGTCCAGCAGTTCCGTCGCTTCCACGGTCGCCACCTTGCGCGACATCCCGCGGTGCCGCTCCAGCACCTCGGTGATCTGCAGGCCGATCGGGATGACCGGGTTCAGCGAGGACAGCGGGTCCTGGAAGACCATGCCGAGGTCACGTCCCCGGCGGTCCCGCATTTCCTTGTCCGACAGGCGAAGCAGATCCGCGCCTTCGAACGACACCGAACCGCTGACCTGGTTGCCGCGTTTCGCGAGCAACCGCATGATCGCCAGTGACGTCACGGACTTGCCGCATCCGGACTCGCCGACGAGACCGACCGTCTGGCCGGGCTCGACGTCGAAACTGATCTCGTCCACCGCGGTGAACGGCTTCTCGCCGCGTCGCTGGAAAACGACCTTGAGGTCGCGTACTTCAAGGAGAGCCATGAGAGATCACCGCCTGTTCTTCGGATCGAGGGCTTCCCGCAAGGACTCGCCGAGCAGCGTGAACCCGAGCGCGACGATGATGATCGCGATGGCCGGGTAATACGCCAGCTCGGGGCGGATGTCGAGGAACTGCCGAGCGCTGCGGCTCAGCATGATTCCCCATTCCGCCCGGTTCGGGTCCGGGTCGCCGAGACCGAGGAACGACAGCGCCGCCGCCTCGAGGATCGCGGTCGCCAGCGTCAGCGTGGCCTGCACGATGAGCGGGCCGAGCGAGTTGGGCAGCATGTGCCGCAACACGATCGCCCCGCGTTTGACGCCGAGCGACGTCGCCGCGAGCACGTGGTCACTGTTTCTCTGCGCGAGCATCGAACCGCGCAGCAATCGCGCGAAGATCGGCACGCCGACCATCGACACGGCCACGATCACGGTCCACTGGCTCGGCTTCTGGAACAGCGCGGCGACCGAGATCGCCAGCAGCAGCGACGGCACCGACAGCATGACGTCGACGAGGCGCATCAGCACCGTGTCGACCCAGCCGCCGAACGCGCCGGCGAGCCCGCCGATGATCATGCCGACCACGACGCCGATGACCGTCGCGAGCACACCGACCAGCAGTGTGTTCTGCGCGCCGACCAGCAGCCGCGAAAGGTAGTCGCGGCCGAAGTCGTCGACACCGAGCGGGAAACCGGCCTGTGCGCCGGGGATGATGCCCTGCCCGAGGATGACCTCGCTCTGCAGGTACCGCTCGTAGGGGTCCTTCGGCGCGATGAACGGCGCCAGAATGGCCAGCAGCAGGAACAGGAGGGTGATCACGCCGCCGATGAGCGCCACCGGGCTCCGCAGCATCCGGCGGATCGCCTCGCCACCGAGGCTGTGCCCCTTCGCCGACGTCGCGGCGAGCTTGTCGATCGGCTCTTTCTTCTTGTTCAGCAATGTGTTCATCGGACACGCACCCTCGGGTCGATGAGCCCGTACGAGACGTCGACCAGCATGTTCACCAGCACGTAGACCAGCGCGCCGAACAGCAGCAGCGCCTGCAGCCGCGGGTAATCACGCCGTTCGATGCCTTCGGCGAGCAGGAAGCCGAGGCCGCGGAAGTTGAACACCCGTTCGGTCAGCACGGCGCCACCGAGCAGCGCGCCGGTCTGCAGGCCGATGACGGTGACCACCGGCAGCAGGCCGTTGCGAAGCACATGGCGTCGCCGGACGACCGGCTGGGTGAGCCCCTTCGAATTGGCGGTGCGGATGAAGTCCTCGTTCATCACGTCCAGCACCGATGCACGGGTGATCCGGACGATCACCGCGAGCGGGATGGTGGCGAGCGCGAACGCGGGCAGGATCAAGTGGGTGATCGCGTCCCAGGCGGCGTCCCATTCCTGGGTGATGATGCCGTCGAAGACCGCGAAACCGGTGACGGTGGTGGCGTCGAGCCCGGCCATCTGACGGCCCTGCGACGGAAGTCCCAGCGGCGCGGCCAGCGCGTCCTGCATCATGTAGCCGAGGAAGAACACCGGCACGGCGACGCCGATCAGCGAGAACACGATGATGACGTTGTCGACCACCCCGCCGTGGAAGCGGGCGGACAGGTAGCCGAACGGGATGCCGAGCCCCACCGCGATGAGCATCGCGCAGAAGCCGAGCTCGAGGGTGGCGGGGAGGAAGTTCCCGATCTCCGACATGACCGGCTGGGCGGAGACCAGCGAGTTGCCGAAGTCGCCGGTGATGGCCCGGCCCAGGAACTTGAAGTACTGGACGAAAATCGGATCGTCGAGGCCGAGGAGCTTGTTCAGGTCGGCGATCTTCTCCGGGGTCGCCTTGTCACCCAGCAGGGCGCCGGCGGGGCCACCGGGCAGTGACCGGAGCCAGGCGAAGATCAGAATGGACAGGATCAAGAGCGTCGGTATCGCTTGTAGCAGCCGACGCACGAGAAAACGGAGCACGTGCGTTCCTTTGTTGCCAGCCCGGGAATGGACCACAGGGGGCGGGCGCGGTAGCGCCCACCCCCTGGTGGCTCACTTATTCAGCCTCGGGAGCGAAGCGACTCCGTTGAGGGCGGTGGTGGGGGCATGGATGGAGGTGGATCAGTTGACCGTGACGGTGTAGAAGCGCTCGTCGGTCAGCGGGCTGGCCACCAGACCCTTCACCTTCGGGCCGACGACGATCGCCGGGGGGCCGTAGGAGATCGGGATGGCAGGCAGGTACTCCATGATCTTCTGGTTCACATCCTGGTACGCCTTGGTGTGCGTCTCACCGGCGGGCGCGGCGTCCGCGGCCGAGATCGCCGAGAACAGCTCCGGGTTGTTGAAGCCGAACTCCGGCTTCTCACGGCCGAAGAAGGTACCCACGAAGTTACCGGCGTCGTTGTAGTCACCGGTCCAGCCGAGCAGGTGCACGTCCTGCTTGCCCGCCTTCTGGACGTCGTCCTTGTAGCCACCGTTCCACGGCTTGGCGATCGGCTCGACCTTGATGCCCATGGCCTTCATGTCCTCGGACAGCGAGGTGAAGATGTCGGCCGGGTTCGGCATGTACGGCCGGGTGACCTCGGTCGGGTAGTAGAACTTCAGCGTCATGCCCTCGGCGCCGGCCGCCTTCAGCAGGTCTTTCGCCTTCTGAAGGTCGTAGTCGTACTTGGTGACGTTCTCGTTGTAGCCGTCGATCGCCTTCGGCACGAACTGAGTCGCGGTCTCGGCGCCCTCGGGGAGCTTCGACTTCACGAACTGTGCACGGTTGAGGCCGTAGGCCAGCGCCTTCCGGACGTTGGGGTCCTTCAGCTTCGGGTTGTTCTTCTGGTTGATGCCCAGATACAGGATGTTGAACGACGGGCGGATGAGCACCTGCTCACCGTCGTTGCGCAGCAGGCCGTAGTCCGCGGGCGACGGGTAGTCGTAGCCCTGGATGTCGCCGGCCTTCAGCGCCTGCTTGCGGGCGTTCTCGTCCGGGATGACCTTGAAGACCAGTTTGTCGAGCTTGGCCGTCTGGGTCGGCGAGTCGGTCGCCTTCGACAGCGTGATCTCGCCCTTGGCCTGGTCCCAGCTGTCGAACTTGAAGGGGCCGGTGCCGGTCGGGTGCTGCAGCGCGTACTCGGGGTACTGGAACGAGTCACCGCTCTGGGTGACGTTGTCCGCGTTGTACTTCTTCAGCGCGTCCGGGCTCTGGATGGAGAACGACGGCAGCGTGAAGGCCGCCGGGAAGGCGCCCTTGTTCTTGTTCAGGTTCAGGATCGCGGTCGACTCGTCCTTGGCCTGGCAATCCTTGAACACCGGGTCGCCGGAGGCGTCACCCTCGTTCTTGGCGAAGCCCTCGAAGACGTCGCCGTAGTAGATCATCTGGCTCTGGGCCGCCGCGCCCTTCATGTTGAACATGCGGTTGAAGTTGAAGCAGACCGCTTCGGCGTTGAACGGGGTGCCGTCGTGGAACTTCACGCCCTTCTTCAGGTTGAAGGTCCACGTCTTGCCGTCGTTGCTGCCTTCCCACTTCTCGGCAAGTCCGGGCTCGAGATCAGCCGTGCCCGGCTTGTTCATGATCAGCGTGTCCATCATCTGGCGGATGATGCGGAAGGTCTCACCGTCGTCGTTGAAGAGCGGGTCGAAAGTCTTCGGGTTACCGGCGGCGCCGAAGACCATGGTGCCTCCCGAGCCACCCCCTGCGCCTTCTTCACGCTTCGAATCGGCACAGGCGGAAATGGAGACCGCGAGTGCGCCGGCAAGCCCGATCAGGGCCACACGGCGTGCTCGGGTCACCCGCAGTTGCTGCATCTGGCACCCCTTGAGGAGAATTTCGGTGTTTAGTCACCGTCGGCGTCGATCGGAAACTCGAACTCCGCGGACGATCGGTGTGCCCGCCGACACTAGCGGGAACTCAGCCCGCACTTAAGCACGTGAGGTTACGATCGCGCTACGCGAAGGCCAATACGACCGCAAAGTGTCGGCAATTCCGGACGGAGCGTAATCAATTCCTGGCCACTAACGCGCAGCGTGCCGGGTCACTAACACAAATGGGTGTCCACCACTAGACTCAATGGGTCACTGAGAGAAGTGGACAAACACCGGCTTTGCCACGCGCGTGAGTCGGGAGAGGTGGCCACCAGGTCAGCGGCCGCCCGGGTGCCGTCGACGCCGAACCACCCGCGCTCGAACAGCTGCCACCGCCGCAGGTCGGCCCGGGATTCCTCGCCGTCCCGGCCCGTGGCGCGCTCCAGGCGCTCGGTCTCGCTCCCGCCGTCCAGCCAGGTCAGCAGCGACAACGATGGCCTCATCCGCGCCCGGCCGCTGGAAACACCTTCCAGCACCAAAACGTCGGGGACGTCGAGCACGACCTCTTCACCTGGCCTGGGGGCGCCTGCGGACCACTCGACGCGGCGGTACACGCCGGGCCTGCCCGCGCGCAGCGGCTCCAGGACGCCGGATTCCAGCCGCGGCCACCACGAGACGGGCTCGTCCCAGGTGGCGAATTCGTCGGTGCCGACCAGGGCGGCCCGGACCTCGCGGACGGCGAGTTCGGCGACGACTTTCCCCGCCAGGGTGGATTTCCCGGAGCCGGAAGGGCCGTCGATGGCGAGTACGCGGACGGCGCCCAGCCTCGGCGGGGCCGCCAGGACCGCGTCGATCAGCGAGCGCGTGCGGTGCTCACTTCGGGGAGCCCTTTGACGTTGTCGGGAGCCGCCGTCTTCGCCTCGAGGGCGGCGACGCGTTCTTCCAGGTCACGCTGGGCGTCCGCGAGTTCGCAGCGGAGCAGCGCGATCTCCTCGACGGAGGTCCGGACCTCTTCTTCGAGATGCCCGACCTCTGTCGAAAGGTGCAACGCGACCAGCGCGAGAACCACACCGGCCAAGAGGAATACGAAGTTCGACGGGGTTTGGACCCCGGTCACCCGCGCCAGGAAATCGGCGGCCTGCGGAACGAGAGCGAGTACCACCACGCCGAGAGAGAGAACGAGCCAAACGCCCGCGTACTTCTCACGCAGTTTCCGCCGTCGCATCATCTCGAGGACGGCGAACAGCACCAGACAGGCGACGACGATGCTGAGAATGCGCCAGCCGTCCATGAGCAGCTCCTTTTACGCCGAATCCGACGAGTCGACGGCGGGGCGGCGGCGCACCAGCGCCAGCAGCAGGGCAAGTCCGGCGCGTCCGAGGTAAACGGCCGATTTCACCGGCGAATGGCTCGGTGTCCCACCGACCCGTTCCCGCATGATCACCGGGATTTCCTTGATCTTCAGTTCGGCACGAATCGCCATCACCAGCGACTCGACCGTGTCGCCGAGGTATTCGGCCGGGTAGTACGAGGCGAACAGTTTGATCGCCTTCGGGCCCATCGCCTTGAACCCGGAGGTCACGTCGGTGAGCTTGGTCTTCCCGAGCCGGGAGAAAACGAACGAGAGGACGACCATCGCGTATTTGCGCGGGCCGCTGGCCTTGTACGAACCCTTGCCCGCGAACCGCGAGCCGATCGCGATGTCCGCGTCGTCGAGCGCGTCGAGCAGGGCGGCGACCTCTTCGGGGTCGTGCTGACCGTCGGCGTCCACCTGGACGACGACGTCGTAGCCGCGTGCGGCGGCGTACCGGAAACCGGTGCGCATCGCCCCGCCGACGCCGAGGTTGACCGACAGCCGGGCCACCTCCGCACCCGCGGCGCGGGCGAGCTTGGCCGTGTCGTCGGACGAGCCGTCGTCGACCACCAGCACGTCCATCCCCGGCAAGGACTGCTTGACCTGGGAAATGACCGTGCCGACGGTGGCCTGCTCGTTCAGGGCAGGCATCACGATGAGCACGCGACGGGTGGTCACGGACGTACTGGACACTGGATCACTCTATCTTCTTACTGGCCGTGAGCGGTGTCGGACCCGGTGGTGGCGCCGGCGGCGACCACACCTTGCTGACCTTCGATTTCGTAAACCGACGCGTCGAGGTTGTGGAAGACGCGCTTGAAACCCGGAGTGAGGTCGAGGCGCTGGAGGCCCACCGCGGACTGCGCGTTGGAAGCCACCTTGCCCTTGCCGACGAGCACGTAGCGCACCTTCAGGTCGGTGAGCGCCTCGCGCACGCGCGGCTCGCGGTTGAGGTCGTTGAGGAACACGCTGAGCCAGCCCGCCTTGGTGGTGAACTCGGCGCCGTAGTTGGTCCACTCGACCGGCTGAACCCCGGCGAGGGCGTACATCCACACCGAGCCGTCGGCCCTGTCGTTCATCACGCGCTCACCCGGCACGACGTGCTTCCCGAGCCAGGCGTAGGCCTCTTCCTCGCCCTTGCTGACCGACGGGCCGTCGGTGCCGTAGTTCATCGCCAGCCGCGCGGAGTTGCGGCCGATGTAGCCGCCCCTGCTCAGCACCGTGACCACCAGCCCGACCACCAGCGCGCCGGCGATGGCCGCGGTGACCGGGTTCAGGTCCGGCTTCCGCTCGCGGACCTTCTCGGCGAACTTGCCCGACGCGGTGTGCACGAACTCGCCGAACGCGACCGCCCCGGCCAGCGGGACGAGCGCGCCGAGCCGCCAGTGGTCGTTGTAGAACACCCCGGTCAG
The DNA here is from genome assembly GCA_049998115.1 of Amycolatopsis sp. cmx-4-19. Taxonomy (GTDB): domain Bacteria; phylum Actinomycetota; class Actinomycetes; order Mycobacteriales; family Pseudonocardiaceae; genus Amycolatopsis. The sequence continues at coordinate 86,111 of JAEBEO010000001.1, forward strand.
GGTGTGGATGAGCGGGGTCTCCAGCGAGATCGTCGCGGCGAACAGGCCGCCGAGCACGACGTACGCGCCCACCATCCAGAGCATCCGCCGGTGCCGGATCAGGAAGAAGATGCCGATGATCGCCGGGATGCCGATCCACCACTGCGGGAACGACGCCATCGGCGAGAACGTGATGGTCTGCCCGAGCGCGCCGGACACGCTGGTCTCCGACGCCCAGAACGCGCTGGTCACGCCGCCCGCGTTGTAGAGCGCGGGCAGGACCGTCGGCAACCCGAGCACACCCGCGAGGACCACGGTCGCGGTCAGCGAAGCGGCGCTGCGGCGCCAGCTGATCTTCTCGAAGCGGAACAGGACCGCGAGCAGGATCAACAGGAAATAGACCATGATCACGAAGATCAGGCTGGTGTGCAGGCCTGCCAGCCCGGCGACGCCGACGCCGATCGCGACCGGACCGGCGACGCCACGCGGTTTGAGCAGCAGGCGGGCCAGCGCGAGCATGGCGGGCACGAGCGCCACACCGGCGACGTACGGCCACAGCGGGCCGCGCCACAGCGAGTCGTACGGGAACGCGGTGAACCAGGTGGACACGGCGGCCGCGGCGGCGGTCGCGAGGACCGGCATCCGCCAGGCGCGGCACATCGCGGCGACGCCGACCGGGACGGTCAGCACGACCATGAGCGCCGCCAGGTTCAGCGTCGGCATCATCGTCAGGCCGCCCTTGCCGAAGACCAGGGCGAGCAGCGCGTGATAAGTGTCCGGGTAGAAGTAGTCGGTCTGGTTCGGCAGGTTCGCGATGGTGCCGACCGTCGACGGCCGCGCGTCGCCGTGCTCGGCGATCCAGCGCACCAGGTTGCCGTGGAACGGCGCGTCCCAGCCCTGCTGGACGTTGTCGAGGGTGTGCGAGCCGCGCAGGAAGGTCACCGCGCCGACGCCGAGGCCGATCACGACACCCGCGCCGATCAGCAGGTGGTCACGCAGGGAACGCTTCGGCTCTTCGTCTTCGTCCCAGTCGGGGTGCCGCTTCGCGGTGAAGCGGAGCACGAGGAAGGAAAGACCGAAACCGACGACGGACAGCAGCAGGACCCACAGGCCGACGTTCGGCAGGGTCCAGCGGATGCCGAAACCGCCGAGGATCGGGATGCCGATGGCGACGAGGCCGAAGGTCAGCAGCGGGGCCGCGGCGGCGAGGGTCCAGCCGCGCAGCCTGATCGCGGCACCGAAGACGAGCCCCGGCAGCCAGAACGCCAGCAACACCAAAAGAACGTTCATCGAATTCGCTGTCCAACCCTATTCGGCGTCAAGAACGCCACCGAAGTCGCGGCGCGATGGCGCGGCCACACTATCGAGACGTTTCGGACGGCTGTGCGTTGCCCGTCGCGGGGGTGCCCCTCACCACGAACGCCATGACGACCAGGAGCCCGGCCGTCGGACCGGCGGCGAGGCCGACGACGGCGCGCACGACGGTGTCACCGGGGAAGAACAGCAGCACCAGGGCGGTCGCGACGACGACGACGGCCCAGGTGATCAGCACCTTGGTGGCCTTGGCCTGAGCGACAAGGACGGCGGCGAGAAGCTGCATCGCGGCCAGCAGGATCGACGACCAGACCAGCCCGGCCATCCACCAAGCCTCGGGGTTGTTCTTGTCGTTGTAGACCAGCCGGACCACCCAAGGACCGATCAGATAGCCGATCAGCGCGCCGAGGGCCGCCAGTGCCAGCGCGCCCGCCGAACCCAGCGCGAGCAGCCTGCGCAGCCGGTGTTTGCCCTCTTCGGTGCTGGACAGGCGCACCACGGTCGGGACCGCGAGGGCCTGGACCGGCGCCAGCAATGTGAGCGGCGTCCTGGCCACGAACAGGGCGACGAAGAGCACGCCGAGCTTGCTCTTGTCGCCGCCGGGCGCGAGCAGGTTGACCAGCGCCGGGTAGCCGGTGATGACACTCGCGGTGAGCCCCGCGCCCGCGAGGAGCATCAGCATGTGCTTGACGATCGGTTTCGCGGGCTCGTCGGCGTCCAGCCCGGGATCGACCAGGCGCGCCGCGCCGCGGGCGAAAAGCAGCCAGGCGAACGAGCCGGTGGCGGCGGCGATGGCGAACCAGTACAGCTGCGTGAGCCCGGCGATCACCAGTGCGGCGACCACGAGGATCCGCACGGCCGCTTCGACCAGGATCAGCCAGGAGTAGGACCGGACCTGGTCGTGGCCGATGAGCAGACCGCGTGCGGCGAACTGGAAGGCGAACGAAAGCCCGCCGGCGAGCACGATCACGGCGAGCGCGAACTGGCCGCCGTAGACCTTGCCGGTCACCGGCGGGATGAGGGTGAACAGGGCCACGACGGCGACCGCGACCAGGCTGGTGACGAAAGCGATCACCGCGGGTCGTCCGGTCTTGCGGCCTTCGAGCGCGGCGTGCGCGGACTGGCGCGAGATCTCCTGTTCCAACGGGGACAACGCCGCGCCCAGCCCCATGAGGACCCCCCAGAAGGAGAGCAGAACGGCATTGTCCGCCGTGGACAGTGTCCGGCCCCAGACGATGGTGAGCGCGTAGCCGAGGGCGATCGCGATCAGCAGGTAGACGCCGATCCGCCCGGCGGATTTCCCGGTGTCCTTGGCCAGTTCCTCGCTGCTCACCGCGCCGCTCATCGACGCAGCCGGGCTCGCAGCGCCATGAAGAGGCCGCGGAGCGCCCCGGCGCCGAAGCCGGCGGCGAACACCGGGGTGAGCTGGGCGACGGCCTTGGCCTCGGCCTTGGTCGCGCCGAACTTCGTCACCGCGAACCCGGCGGCCGTCGACCCCGCGGCGGCCAGCGCGACGGCGGTCTTCGGCCGCTTCGCGGCGACACCGAGTCCGAGCACTCCGACAGCCATCGCGGCGAACAGGCCGTTACGCGCGGGGCCGGGCGACGCGAGATACGAATCGACGAACGTGGTGCCGCGGAAATACGACTGCCCGACGAACTTCTTGAACGAATCGCGGCCGTGGTAGGTCGCGGAGAATCCCGGCGCCAGGAAGATGCGATGACGTTCGGCGATCCAGCGCAGAACACCGGTGTCGTCACTGGCGAAACGGACGTCTTCGAAGAGCGACTCGAACGCGCTGGACGAATCCTCGAGAACGTCCTTCGGCGCGGAAAAGAATCCAGTGCCTTTCGGGAAGACGTCGAACTCTTCGATACCGAAGGACATCAACCGCGGGTTCGCGCAATAACGGCGCCACGGGATCTTGACCAGCCCCGCCATGAAACCCGCGTACGGATTGTGTTCGGACGCGACGTTGACGTGACCGTTCCAAACCGTGCGCTCAGGGTGGTCGACGAGCTGGTCCCGAAGGAAGGTGAGCGAGCCGGAGTCCACGATCACACGGCTGTCGAGCAGCAGGATCTGCCGCCCGGACGCCTTCGCGATCCCGGCCCGGCGGGCCTCGAACCGGCCGCTGTTGGGCTGGGAAAGGACGGTGATGCCGTACAGCTCCTGCAGCCTGACCAGCTTGTCCGGCGTGCCGTCGGTGCTGCCGTCGTCGACGACGACGACCTCGACCGGCCAGCTCGCCGCTCGTGCCGACGCGATCAGCGCGCCCACACTGCGGTCGATCCAGTTCTGCTCGTTGTAGACCGGGATCACCACGGACAGGGCCGGGAGGAGCGAATTCGCACTCACCCCGGCGAGGCTACCTTGCGCGGCCCACCAGTATCCTTCGGGCACCGCAGACCCCGACAGAATGGCTCTTCCGGTGATTTCCTTCATTCTCGGCACCACGGCGGAACTGATCAAAATCGCGCCGGTCTACCACGGCATCCTCGAACGCGGGGTCCGGCCGAAGATCTGGTTCACCGCTCAGCACGTCGACGAGGTCTCCGACGTCCTCGCCGACCTGAACCTGCCGGAGCCGGACGTCTGGCTGGTGCCGAAGGAGAAGGCGCACAACCTGGAGTCGCCCGCGCAGGTGCCGGGCTGGGCCGCGCAGGTGCTGCGCACCGCGTGGAGCCGCCGGGCCGAGCTGAAGGCCGCGCTGGTCGAGGACGGCCGTCCGCCGCTGGTGCTGGTGCACGGCGACACCTTCACCACGCCGTACGGCTCGCTCATCGGGAAGCGGATCCTCAAGTCGCGGGTCGGGCACGTCGAGGCGGGGGCGCGGTCGGGCAGCATCATGTCGCCGCTGCCGGAGGAGCTGAACCGGAAGATCGCCGCGAAGATCGTCGACATGCACTTCGCGCCGAGCGCGCGTGAGGTCGACAACCTCCGCAACGCCCGCGGCGTCGTCGTCGACACCGAGGCGAACACCGCGATCGACGCGATGCGACTGGCCATCGACGGGCCGCTCGACCTCGAGGGGCTGCCGGAGAAGTTCGGCCTCGCCACCCTGCACCGCTTCGAGCTGGTCTCGCGCGCGGACAAGTACCGCGAGGCGCTGGAGATCCTGCGCGAGCAGAGCAAGCAGATGCCGATCCTCTACATGGCCGGCGCGCCCGAGCGCGAGAAGATCCGCGCGCTGGGCTTGGCGAACCTGTTCGACGAGAAGAACTTCATCATCCAGCCGAAGATGCGGTACCTGAAGTTCCTGCCACTGGTCGCGCGTGCCGAGTACGTCGTCACCGACTCCGGCGGCCTTTCGGCCGAGTGCTACTACCTCGGCCTGCCGTGCGCCGTGCACCGCGAGCGCACCGAGACGCCGCAGCACCTCGGCGAGACCGTCGTGCTGACCGAGATGCGCGGCGACAAGCTGCAGAACTTCCTCGACACCTACCAGAACCGCCGTGGCGAGTCCTGGGTCGAGAAGTTCCACCCGTCGGAGATCATCGTCGACACGCTGGCTCGCCTGGGCTACTGCTGACCCCCAAGCGCTGGAAGGTCCGTGAAGGCCTCCTTGAGGGACTCTGGGTCCCTCAAGGAGGCCTTCACGGACCGCGGTCCAGTGGCGACGAAAGCTAGAGCGTCCGGCGGCCCGAGAGGGCCCGGCCCAGCGTCAGTTCGTCCGCGAACTCCAGGTCACCGCCCATCGGCAGCCCCGACGCGAGCCGGGTCACCGTCAAGCCCGGGAACGGCCGGAGCATCCGCACGAGGTACGTCGCCGTCGCCTCGCCCTCGGTGTTCGGGTCGGTCGCGATGATGATCTCGCTGATCTCCGCGCCGCCGATCCGGGTGAGCAGTTCCCGCATCCGCAGCTGCTCCGGGCCGATGCCGGACAACGGGTCCAGCGCGCCGCCGAGTACGTGGTAGCGGCCCTTGAACTCGCGTGTCCGCTCGACGGCGAGGACGTCCTTCGGCTCCTCGACCACGCAGATGACCGTGAGGTCGCGGCGGGTGTCGCGGCAGATCCGGCAGGTCTCCTGCTCGGAGACGTTGCCGCAGACCTCGCAGAACTGCACGCCTTCCTTGACCTTGCCGAGCACTTCCTGCAAACGCGCGATATCCGCGGGGTCGGCCGCCAGCAGGTGGAAGGCGATCCGCTGCGCGCTCTTGGGACCGACGCCGGGCAGCCGCCCGAGTTCGTCGATCAGATCCTGGACGACACCCTCGTACAAGCTAGCCGCCGAGCCCGGGGAAGCCGCCGAGGTCCGGCATCCCGCCGCCGAGGCCGCCGGCGAGCGGGCCGAGCTTCTGTTCGGTGAGCTTCTGCGCGTTGGCCGAAGCGTCCCGCACGGCCGCCACGACCAGGTCGGACAACGTCTCGACGTCGTCGGGGTCGACCACCTTGGGGTCGATGGACAACGACTTGAGCTGGCTGTCGCCGGACACGGTCGCGGTGACGAGCCCACCGCCGGAAGTGCCGGTCACCTCCGTGTCGGCCAGCTCTTCCTGTGCCTCGACCAGCTTCTGCTGCATCTGCTGCGCCTGCTGCATGATCTGCGACAGATCGAAGCCGCCACCGGGTTGCACCATGATCCGATCGGTCCTCTCCTGGAAAATCCTGTGCCGCCTACCAGCCTAGCCGTCACTCGTATGGCACCGTGGGCGCCGTGCGACGACGGATGGGTCTTGTGGTGGCGATCGGCTTGGTGCTGTGCACGGCGTGCGGGGTGGGGACCCCCGCCCCGCAGCCGGGGAATCCGTCCGCCCCGGGTACGACCACCGTCTTCACCAGCCCCCCGCAGCCGAGTTCCGCGCAGCGGCCGCCGTCTTCGGATCTCCCGAAGCCGCCACCCCCGACGCAGCCGCCGAAGACGGGCAAGGTCGTGGTGCTGGATCCCGGGCACAACGGCGGCAACGCGAGCAAGCCCCGCGAGATCACCAAACAGGTCCCGGCGGGCCGCGGGAAGACGAAGCCGTGCAATACCACCGGAACCGCGACGAATTCCGGTTACCCGGAGCACGCGTTCACGTGGGACGTCTCGCAGCGGATCACGGAAGCCTTGACCGCCAAGGGAATCCGCGTCGTCCTGACGCGCCGGGACGACACCGGTGTCGGCCCGTGCGTCGACGAACGCGCCGCGATCGGGAACGAGGCACAGGCCGACGCCGTCGTGTCGATCCACGCCGACGGCTCGAATTCCGCCGGGGCACACGGATTCCACGTCGCCTATTCGGCCCCGCCGCTGAACGCGCAGCAGGGTGAGCCCTCCACGCGGCTCGCGACGGCGCTGCGGGACGGCATCCGCGCGGGCGGCTTCCCGACGTCGACCTACCTCGGTTCGAACGGGCTCGCCCCACGGAACGATCTCGGCGGGTTGAACCTCTCGACGCGCCCCGCCGCACTCGTCGAATGCGGGAACATGCGCAACGCCGACGAAGCCGCGGCGATGGCGAGCGAAGAAGGACGGCAGAACTACGCCGCCGTCATCGCGAAGGCCATCGAGGGTTACCTCGCGGGCTGAGCCGCTTCCTGCGCGTCCGCGACCGCTTCGCCGTTGACGACGGCCCAGCGGGTCAGCACCGCGATCGGCTCGACGAGGGTCCGGCCGAGTCCGGTGAGGCCGTACTCCACGCGCGGCGGCACCTCGGCGTACGCGAACCGCTCGACGAGCCCGTGCCGTTGCAGGTTCCGCAACGTCTGCGTGAGCATCTTCTTGGAGATCCCGCCGATGAGCGCGACCAGTTCACCGTGCCGCCGCGGCCCCTTCGAAAGGCCGAACACGACGACCACCGCCCATTTGTCCGCGATGATCTCGACGGCCAGCCGCGCCGGGCAATCGGCGAGGAAAACATCGAGCTGACCTGGATAGTCACTCATGGTTCCCAGGGTACCGATCGGTGGCCGACGGCTTCCTAACCTGGGGACCATGACACTTCCGGAAAGCGCACACCGCCTGTTCGAAGGCGACCGGCACGCCACCATCGTCACGATCAACCCCGACGGCACCCCGCAGACGTCGCTGGTCTGGGCCTCCCGCGACGGCGGCGACATCCTGGTCGGCATGGAGGGCCGTCGTCCCAAGGCACGCAACCTGCGCCGCGATCCCCGCGTCACGATCCTCGTCGAGGACGACCGGCGGGACGAACGCGGTCTCGTCCAGTACCTCCTGGTGCACGACAAGGCCACCATGACCGGGCCGGGGATCCCTGCCGAGTGGACCGCCTTCATGGACGCGCAAGCCGCGCGCTACCTGAACGGCGAGCGCTACGACCTCGGCAACCGCGACTCGACGACGGCGGTGCTCGTCCGGATCACACCGGACCGCGTCGGTGGTATCGGCCCCTGGGCGCCCTGACCGCCGCGATCAGCGTTCTTCGAGGGGACGGGCGTTGAGGTGGTCGGCGAGCAGCCTCCGTGCGATCTCCTCGGGGTCCTTCTCGGGCGGGAGCGGCGGAGGCGGCGGCGCGGGACTCGCGTCCTCGGAGTACAGCTCCTCGTCGTCCTCGACCGGTTCCGGCGGGAGCGGGATGTCCGGCTCGGTGGTCGCCACCTTCGGCTTCTGAGGTTCCGGCCTTGGCGGCGGCGGGGGCGGAGGCGTCGGAGCGGCGCCGGGCGCTTCGGCGGACCGGCGGGTGAACGACCGCTCGGAGGAGGGCGCCGCGGCCGAGGCCTTGGCAGGCGCGGCGGCCTGCCGGGACTGCGCGGCACCGTGCACGCACCGGACCTGCCAGTCGCCCCCGAAGACCTCCTTGAACGCCGCCGCGACACGTTCCGCGTGGTGCGGCTCGGAGATCCGGCGTGCCAGCGGTTCCGCGATGTGCGTGAGTGTGACGGCGTTGCCTTCGACACTCGCCACGCTCGCCTGCGTGAGCATCGACGCCGTCACGGTGCCGCCCGGGACCTTGCGGATCGCGGCCTGCACCTGCGGCCAGCGGCCGCGGATCCCGTCCACGTCCGCCGCGCCACCCGAGGCCGCCGCCGGGGCGGGCGTGGCGGGAACGGGAGGCCGTGGGGGATCGGGTCGTTCGGCGGCCGGTTCCGGCCGCGCGGGCGGCTGGGATACCGGCGGGGCCGACGGCTGCTGCCGCTCGGGTGGTGAAGGCGATGGGGCCGGGGCGGTCGGTGAGGCCGTGGCGGGTGCTTGAGCGGCGCGTTGCGACGGCCGCTGGAACTCGCGCACGGGTTCCCCCGAGGGCGCGGCCTGAACCTGGGCCTGGGCGGCCGGGGCCGCGTTCGCCGCCGGAGCGGGCGCGGCGGCCTGGGCGAGCGGGGGCGCTGGTACGGACGCGGCGGCGGGCGCCGAAGCGGCACGGCGCTCCAGGCGTTCGAGCCGGGCCAGCAGCGCGTCGGCGCCTTCGGCGATCGACGGCAGCAGCATGCGGGCGGTCAGCAGTTCCAGCACCAGCCGCGGCGAGGTCGCACCCCGCATCTCCAGGAGTCCATTGTGGACGATGTCGGCGTAACGCGAGAGCGTGGCGGGCTCCAGTTTGCCCGCCTGCTCCTTCATCTTCTTGAGCTCGTCGTCCGGGGCGGAGACCAGGCCGCGTTCACCCGCGTCCGGCACCGCCCGCAGCATCACCAGGTCACGCAGCCGGTCGAGCAGGTCGGTGGCGAACCGGCGCGGGTCGTGCCCGGCCTCGGCGAGGCGCTCGACGGTGCCGAACACGCCGGTCGCGTCGTCCGCGGCCAGCGCGTCGACCATGCCGTCGATGAGCGCGACGTCGGTGACGCCCAGCAGCGACACCGCACGCGAGTAGTCGACGCCGTCCGGCCCGGCACCGGCGAGGAGCTGGTCCAGCACCGACTGCGTGTCCCGTGCCGAACCGCCGCCCGCGCGGATGACCAGCGGGTACACGGCGGGCTCGACCGTCGCGCCCTCGTCGGCGACGTTGCGTTCCAGCAGTTCCCGCATCGCTTTGGGCGGGATCAGCCGGAAGGGGTAGTGGTGCGTCCGCGACCGGATGGTGGGCAGCACCTTGTCCGGTTCCGTGGTCGCGAAGATGAAGATCAGGTGCTCCGGCGGCTCTTCCACGATCTTCAGCAGCGCGTTGAAGCCCTGCGTGGTGACCATGTGCGCCTCGTCGATGATGAAGACGCGGTAGCGCGAGTCCGCCGGGGCGTAGAAAGCCCTGTCCCGCAGCTCACGGGCGTCGTCGACACCACCGTGACTGGCGGCGTCGAGTTCGGTGACGTCGACACTGCCGGGGCCTTCGGGCGCCAGGTTGCGGCACGAGTTGCACTCGCCGCACGGATCCGGCGTCGGGCCCTTCGCGCAGTTCAGCGACCGCGCCATGATGCGCGCGCTCGACGTCTTTCCGCAGCCGCGCGGGCCGGAGAAGAGGTAGGCGTGGTTGATGCGACCGGCGGCCAGCGCGATGCGCAGCGGATCGGTCACATGCTCCTGCCCGACGACCTCGGCGAAGGTAGCCGGACGGTACTTTCGGTACAGCGCTAATGCCACGGCGTTGAATCTAACAGTGGCGCGCAGCGTCTCCTTTGAGGGCGGCGGTGGGGACATCGATGGATACCGGGAGGCTTCGACAGGTGAGACCAGCACCGACCCCCGGCAAGTATCCGGTCCGCTTCGGCACGGCCGAACTGCTCTGTGACGCCGACCGCCCCAACGCCTGGATGATCTCCGTCGACGGTGTCGCGCAGTCGCACGTCAACCTCGACGACCCCACGGATCTCGAGTTCGACTACGTCCGCCGCATCGCCGACGTCGTCGACTGCCTGGGCGAAGGCCCCCTCGACGCACTGCACGTCGGCGGCGCGGCCTGCACCCTTCCCCGCTATGTCGCCGCGACACGGCCACGCTCGCGCCAGCTGATCTTCGACGCCGACGGTGAACTCGTCGAGTTGATCCGCGAGCAACTGGGTCTGAAGGGACTGAAGGTCCGTGTCGGCGACGGCCGTGAAGGCGTCACCAGCAGGTACGACGCTTCGGCCGACCTGGTCGTCGTGGACGCCTTCGAGCGCGGAGTCTTCGCCGGCGGGCTGGCGACGGCGGAGTTCACGAACGAGGTCGCCCGGGTGCTGCGGCCGTCCGGGGCCTACCTCACGAACGTGTCGGACGGGCCGAACCTGCCGTTTCTGCGACGCTTCCTGGCGACGCTGGCGACGTCGTTCCCGCAGGTCGCGCTGCTGGCCGAACCGGGCGTCCTGCGCGGGCGCCGCTTCGGGAACATCGTGGTCGCCGCGTCGCGGATCGCCCTGCCGGTCGCCGAGCTGACCCGGCGGGCCGCCTCGTCCGCCTACCCGGCGCGCTGCGTCGCGGGCGAGGACCTCCGCGAACTCCAAGGCAAGGCGAAACCCGTCACCGACGCGGACCCCATGCCGTCGCCCGTACCGCCGAAAGACGTGTTCGGGGTCTTCTGAACGTAAGGGGACCCCGCGCACCCGTCAGAGCTTGCTTATCCTTGCTGCCTTCCGGCCCTGGGGAGGTTCACAAGATGGACGCCGCGCGGGGTCCGTGGACCAGTGTAGTCACTCCCGCCCCGGGGTGGAGGACAGTGGGGGTATGAGTACTCCGAGCACCCCTCCGACCTGGGCCGATGTCCGCGAAGCCGCCAGGGCGGTCCATCCGTTCGTGCGACGGACGCCGGTGTTGCGCACCGAGGTGGACGGACGGCCGCTCGTCCTCAAGCTGGAACATCTGCAGCGCGGCGGGTCGTTCAAACTGCGGGGCGCGGTGAACGCGCTGGTGAGCGAATCCTTGCCGGATCGGGTGCTGACGGCGTCCGGCGGCAACCACGGGCTGGGTGTCGCGACGGCGGCCTCGCTGCTGAACCTGCCTGCGACGGTGTACGTGCCGGAGTCGGCTCCGCCGGCGAAGGCCCAGCGGATCGAAGCCGCGGGCGCGAAGCTGATCCGTCATGGCGCGACGTACGCGGAGGCGGCCGCGAAGGCGCTGGAGGCCGCTTCCGAGCCGGGTACGCGGTACTTGCCCGCGTACGACGACCCGGCCGTCGTCGCCGGTCAGGGCACCGTAGCGGCCGAAATCGTCGAAGACGCACCGGACGTCGACGCGATCCTGGTCGCCGTCGGCGGTGGTGGCCTGGTCGCCGGGACGTCGCTGGCCGGGGTGCCGACGTTCGCCGTCGAGCCGAAAGGGTGCCGTGCGCTCGACGCGGCGTTGCAGGCGGGCGAGCCGGTGGACGTCGAGATCGACTCGGTGGCCTCGTCCGCGCTGGGCGCGACCAGGATCGGGAGCGTGCCGTTCGAGGTGCTCCGGGGCCGGGTGACCTCCGTGCTGGTCAGCGACGCGGAACTGCTCGCGGCGCGGGACCGGCTCTGGGAGGAGTTCCGCCTCGCCGTCGAGCCTGCCGCCGCCGTCCCGTTCGCCGCGTGGCTGGCCGGGCGGACCGGCGGCGATCTGCCCTGCGTCGTCCTGTGCGGCGCGAACAGCGAATGGACCCCCTGATTCAGGCGGCCGGGAACCGGACCTGGAACTCCGTCCGCCCCGGACGGCTGGTCACCCCGACGTAGCCGTCGTGCGCCGCGACCACGGCCGCGACGATCGCCAGGCCGAGCCCGGTGCTGCCCGCGGCCCGCGACCGCGAATCGTCGGCCCGGGTGAACCGGCCGAAGACGTCCGGGAGGATTTCCGGCGGGACACCCGGCCCACTGTCGACAATGGACAGTGTCACCACGGAGTCCACTGTGGACAAAGAGGTGGCGACCTCGGTACCGGCCGGGGTGTGCGTGCGCGCGTTGCCCAGCAGGTTGATCACGACCTGGTGCAACTGGTCCGCGTCGCCGAGCACGGTGATCGGCTCCGGCGGGACGTCCAGCAGCCACTGGTGGTCCGGTCCCGCGACATGCGCGTCGGCGACGGCGTCCGCGACCAGCCGGGAAAGATCGACCTGTTCGCGCACCACCGGGCGTCCGGAGTCGAGCCGCGCGAGCAGCAGCAGATCCTCGACGAGGCCGGTCATCCGCGTCGACTCCGATTCGACCCGGCCCATCGCGAAAGCGATGTCCGGCGGCACTTCGGAGCCCGATCGCCTGGTGAGCTCCGCGTAGCCGCGGATGGCCGCGAGCGGGGTCCTCAGCTCGTGACTGGCGTCCGCGACGAACCGGCGCACCCGGCTTTCACTGGCCTGCCGGGCGGAAAGCGCGTCGGCGATGTGGCCGAGCATGCGGTTGAGCGCGAACCCGACCTTGCCGACCTCGGTCCGGGGATCGGTGTCCACTTCGGACACCCGTTCGGACAGCGCCACCTCCCCGCGGTCCAAGGGGAGTTCGGCGACCCTGGTCGCGGTGGCGGCCAGCCGGTCGAGTGGTTTCATCGTACGCCGCACGGTCACCGCGCCGAGCGCGCCCGCCAGCAGGATGCCGCCGAGTGCGACGCCGCCGAAGACGAAACCCAGGTTCCACAAGGTATCCGTGACGTCCTCGGTGGGCAGTCCGGTGATCGCGACCCCGCCGCTGGAGGTCCTCTTCGCCACCACGCGGTACTCCCCGAGCGAGCCGAGGTCCACGTCGCGGGGCTTGTCGTCGAGCCCCGACCGCAGCAGGGTGCCCACCTGGGCGGGAGTGATCTCGTCGTGCGGGAACGGTTCGGTGACCTTGGCGTCGTAACTGGACCGCAGCACCGCCGCGAGCACCCGTCCGTCCGGGAACACGGTCACGAACAGCGAGCCGGTGCTCTGCCCGTACGCGCGCAGGCCTTCCGGGACCCGGTCCCCGCCGGGACGCCCGGGTGGCGGCGGACGGCTGGCGCGTTCGCTGGTCTCGGCGATCCGCTCGTCGAGCTGACCGATCAGGAAGTCCCGCAGCGCCAGCTGGGTCACCACACCCACCACCAGGCAGACGAGCGCCAGCAGCCCCGCGACCTGCGCGATCAGCCGCCGCCGCAGGGACCATGGCCGCCTACCCCGCGGGCTTGAGGACATACCCGGCGCCCCGCATCGTGTGGATCATCGGCTCCCGGTCGGCGTCGATCTTCTTGCGGAGATAGGAAATGTACAGTTCGACGATGTTGGCCTGGCCGCCGAAGTCGTAACTCCACACCCGGTCCAGGATCTGCGCCTTCGACAGCACGCGCTTCGGATTGCGCATGAGATAGCGCAGCAGTTCGAACTCGGTCGCGGTCAGCGGCACCGGATCACCGGCGCGGTGCACCTCGCGGCTGTCCTCGTCGAGCGTGAGGTCGCCGACGACCAGCGTCGAACCGCTCGGCCCGGCGACACCGCCCGCGCGGCGGAGCAACGCGCGCAACCGCAGCGCGACCTCCTCCAGGCTGAACGGTTTGGTGACGTAGTCGTCGCCGCCCGCGGTGAGCCCGGCGATGCGGTCCTCCACCGCGTCCTTGGCGGTCAGGAACAGCACCGGCAGGTTCGGCGCCTCGGACCGCATGCGGCGCAACACCTCCAGCCCGCTCATATCCGGCAGCATGACGTCCAGGACCACCGCGTCCGGCCGGAATTCCCGCGCCACCCGGACCGCTTCGGTGCCGTCGGCGGCGGTGCGGATGTCCCAGCCCTCCATGCGCAGGGCCATCGACACGAGTTCGGACAAGGTCGACTCGTCGTCGACGACCAGCACCCGCACGGGGCTGCCGTCGGCGCGGCGCAGGCCGGCCTTCGCGGAACCGGACGAAGGGACGTTCACACTGGTCATGCTGCCATCCTGGGTGGCCCTGGTGAGCCTTCCCTGTGTCCCGCCTGTGCGTTTCCTGTGAACGATCACCCGGCCGTGGCGGGTTCGGCGGAGGTCACAGCGCGTGCCCACCACCGGCACAGCTTCCGCACAGCGACGGCGCCGAGCATGGCCTCAACCGAGTACACGGAGGCGCGTCGATGACCGAACCGAACAAACCCGCGGGACCGGCCGCGGCAGAGAGCGCGACCTGGGGCGCGCCCGCACCCGCCGATGCCCCCGAGAAGTCCTGGTCCGGTCGCAAGACCGCGGTCGCGGCCGGGGTGGCGGTGGTGATCGCCGCCGGTGGCGGGGCCGCGATCTGGGCCGGGACGGCCGCGAACGGCGCCGAACAGGGGCAGGGCGGGATGATGCCGGGCGGCCCTGGCGGCCGGATGATCGGCGGGCCCGGCATGGGTTTCCCGCGCGACGCGCTGCACGGCGACTTCGTGGTCCCCGACGGGAAGGGCGGCCACAGCACCGAGCGGCTGCAGACCGGCGAGATCACCGAGATCAGCGCGACGTCCGTCAGCCTCACCAGCAAGGACGGCTACCAGCAGGCCTACACGATCGACCCGTCGACGAGGAAGACCGGCGACCCCAAGACCGGCGAGACGGTGACGGTGACCGCGAAGGTCTCCGGAAACACCGCGACGGCCGCGACGATCGGGAGGAGCGGGCAGGCACAGCGCGGACAGGACGGCGGACAGCCGGGCCAAGGTGGGCCGCCGGGCCAGGACGGGCAGGGTGGGCCTCGACGCGGCTACTGACGGATCTTCGTTTCCGGAACCCTGCCCGGTGAAATAGGGCAGAGTTGACCGGGTGCGGGACATCAGTGGTTCGCTGGCGCGACAGGCCTGGGCGGTCGCCGCCGTCTGTCTCGTCGCCGACGCCGGGCTGTTCCTCATCGCCGGTCCGCCGCTCTCGGGGAACTGGCAGGTGTGGGTGATCCTGCTCGGCGGCGTCCTCGCCAACGTGGCGCTCGCCGGGCCGTCGCGGTACTCCGGCTGGGTTTCCGGCGCGCACGCCGTGCTGCTCATCGCCGCGCCGCTCCTGCTGTACCCCGGTGACTTCTACCTCCAGCCCACCAACGCGGGCGTGCTGATCGCCGGGTACCGCGCGGGCGCGTGGCTCGCGACCGAACCGGCGCTGGCGGCGCTGGCCGCGATGATCGTCGGTCTCTTCGGCTGCAGCGTCATACCGGGCGACCGGGAGAGCCGGGACTGGCGGCTGCTGCTCATCGACGTGGGGATGAGCGGGCTGCTGCCGTGGATGGTCGGCCGGTACACGACCGCCCGGCGCGCGTACATCGCCGATCTCCAGCGCGCGGAGGAACAACGGCGGCAACACGAAGCCGAGGCGGTGCGCCGGGCCGTCGCCGAGGAGCGGACCACGATCGCGCGCGACCTGCACGACGTCATTTCGCATCACGTCAGCGCGATCGGCGTGCACGCCGGCGCCGCGCGGCTCGGCCTGCCCGGCGACGAATCCCCGGTGCGGCGTTCGCTCTCGGCCGTCGAATCGTCGAGCCGGGCGGCGATGGCCGACCTCCGGCGCCTGCTGGATCTGTTGCACGGCAAGGAGAACGGGGACGCGCAGCGGCAGCCGGGGCTGGACAACCTCGACGAGCTGCTCGAAAACCTCCGCACCGCCGGGCTTCCCGCGCGGCTGACCAGTCACGGCGGCCCGCGGGCCCTGCCGGGGTCGGTGGACGTCGCGCTCTACCGCATCGCGCAGGAGGCGCTGACGAACGCGCTCCGGCACGGTTCCGGCGGCACCGTGGAAATCGACCTCGCCTACCGGCAGACCGAGGTCGTCCTCGGGGTCACGAACGAGATCGGCCGCCCGCGCCGGAGCACTTCGGGAGTGTCCACGAAGCGAGGCCTGGCCGGGATCCGCCAGCGGGTGGCGTTGTTCGGCGGGCAGGCGGAATGCGGTCCGCTCGACGACGGACGGCAGTGGCGGGTTCGAGTGAGTTTTCCTCTGGAGGCGGAGTGATCCGGGTTCTGCTGGCCGACGACCACGCGATGTTCCGGTCCGGGATGCGCGCGGTACTGGACACCCAGGCCGACTTCACGTGTGTCGGCGAAGCGGCGGACGGACGGGAAGCGGTCGCCAAGGCCGCCGAACTGCGCCCGGACGTCGCCGTCCTCGACGTGCGGATGCCCAAACTGGACGGTCTGGCCGCCACCGAGGCGATCATGGCGACCCCCGGCAACGACACCCGGGTCCTCGTGCTCACCACCTACGACTCCGACGAGTACGTCTACCGCGCGCTGCGGGCCGGGGCGAGCGGGTTCCTGTTGAAGAGCCTCGCGCCCGAAGAACTCGTCTCCGCGATGCGGGTGGCCGCGCGCGGCGACGCGCTGATCGACCCGACGGTGACCCGGCGGCTGGTGTCGGCCTTCGCCACCAGCATCGAACCCGTCGACGAACCGGCCGAACTCGAAAGGCTCACCTCACGCGAACGCGAAGTCCTGCTGCTGGTCGCGGACGCCTCCAGCAACGCGGAGATCGCGGCGCGGCTGCACGTGGGCGAGGAGACGGTGAAGACCCACGTATCCCGGATCCTGGCGAAGCTCGGGTTGCGCGACAGGGTGCACGCCGTCGTCTACGCCTACCGCAACGGTCTCGTCGACAGCCGGTGATCGGTTCGCCGGAAAGGGTGGCCGGTGTCAGAATCGCCCCAGGCACGTCGACGCGGGGAGCTGTGGATGAGGCGCTGGGTCACGCTCACGATCGGTCTGGTCTTCCTGCTGGTGGGCGGCGTCTGGGTGCTCCAGGGCGCCGGGGTGCTCACCGGCAGCTTCATGACCGGGCAGAAGCTGTGGTTCCTGATCGGGCTCGTCGCGTTCCTGGTCGGGGTGGTGCTGGTGGCGGCCACCGCCCGCCGGAGCCGGCGGGCCTCCACGGACGAAGACGTCAGTTGAGCTTGAAGATCGGGTAGCCGGGCGCGATCTCCAACAGCTTCTCGTCGGAGGCCTTCGCGTCGACACCGTCGAAGAACACGCCGACCTCGAACTTCCAGCGCTTGAGGTAGGCACGCAGGATCTCGGGCTTCTCGGCGTCGGTCAATTCGGTGTAGGTGAACATCTCCGTGCGGCGCCCGACGCTGAGCTGTCCTTCACCGGCGACGCGCAGGTTGCGCACCCACTGGGTCACTCCGCGCGGAGCCACCAGGTAGCGCTCGCCGTCCAGTTTCAGCAGGTTGACCGGGACCGACCTCGGTTCGCCGCTCTTGCGGCCGCGGACCGAGAGCACCCGGCTCCCCAGGACGCTCACCCCGAGCTTCGTCAGCTTGAGCACCATTTCGTTGAACGCGCTGGTCGCCTTGGCGGGCTCGAGGTAGCGGGTGGCGGCGCCGCTGGTGCTGTCGGTGCCGGTGAGGTGGGCGGTGGTGGCGGTCATGGTGACTCCTGATCTCTCGGGAGAGCAGCGCTCTCTGTTAAGAGCAGTGAACACCAGGGCGTCGCACTCTGTCAAGAGCAGTGCTCTCATTTAGGTGCGATGCTCTACACTGAGCACGTGCCCGCCACCCAGACCGCGCGTGAACGCGCCCGTGCCGAACTCACCCGGGAGATCAAGGACGAAGCCCGCCGCCAGCTCGCCGAGGTCGGCGCGCTCGGCCTCTCACTCCGCGCCGTGGCGCGGGAGCTGGGCATGGTCTCGTCGGCGCTCTACCGCTACTTCTCCAGCCGCGAACAGCTGCTGACCGCGCTGATCCTCGACGCCTACAACGCCGTCGGGGAGGCCGCGGAAGCCGCGGACGATCCGAAGAAGGCTTCGCTGGAACGGTGGGAATCGATCTGGCAGGCGGTCCGCGCCTGGGCGAAGGCGTACCCGCACGAGTACGCCCTGATCTACGGCTCCCCCATCCCCGGCTACCAGGCCCCGCAGGACACCGTCGCTCCCGCTGGCCGCGTCGCGCTCACGCTGGTCGCGGTGCTGCGCGACGCCAACCTGCGGGTCGAGACCGAGGTCGGCGAGATGCCCCTCGAGCTCCTGCATCAGCTCGACACCCTCACCGGCATCCTCAAGGTGCTCTTGCCCCCCGAAACGGCGTCGAGGCTGATCATGGCCTGGACACAGCTGTTCGGGATGATCAACTTCGAGCTGTTCGGCCAGTACGTCGGCTCTGTCGACCCGTCGGACGCCTTCTTCGCGCACGGGACCCGTCAGATGGCCGAGTTCGTGGGGATCAGGATGACCGGCTGAGCGCGGTCCAGGAGCGCATCAGCAGCTGGACGGCGTCCACCGCGTCCTCGTCGCGGGTCTCCTCGGGACTGAGGAAGCGCTGCAGCAGGAGGCCGTCTTCGAGCGCGTGCAGGATCAGCGCGAGAAAAGCCGGGTCCGCGGGCGGTTCCACGCCCCGGGCGGCGAGTTCGCCCCGGACCGACGTCTCCAGCAGTGCCCTTGTCGACTTCTCGCCTTCGCCGACGAGCGGCCGCGCCTCGGGATTCCGCAGGGCGTAGAGGGCCAGCTCGGTACGCAGCGTCAGCCAGCCCTCGAGATGTTCGGCACGCTCGACGTTCCACGCGCGCAACCGGTCCATCATCTCCGCGAAGGACCCCACTCCCTCGCGCAACGCCGCGACTTCCTCGGCCTCGCGCCGGGTCCGGCGGCGCAGGAGCTCGACGACCAGCTCGTGCTTGCCGTCGAAGTTGCCGTAGAACGCGCCGCGGGTGAACCCGGCCCGTTCGGCTATCTGCTCGACCGACGTGCCGTTGACGCCACGTTCGGCGAACAGCTCGGCGGCCGCCGCGAGCAGGCGCTGCCTGGTCTGCTCGCGGCTTTCCTCCCGCGTCAAGCGTTTCGGCGTCACATGGCGATCCTAGAGTTCGCCACTGCGGCGGCCCGTCAACCAGACCCCGCCCGCGAGGACGGCGACGGTGACCAAGACGGCCAGCGCGGTGAGCGGCCACAGGGCTTGGCTCGCGAAGAAGGCGGCGACGGCACCGAGGAGCACGGCGACGAGGAGCAACGGTGTGGTCCGGACGGCTGCGGCGGGGACGGTGGCCATGGGAGGTTTCCCTTCGGGGTGATGCGCGGAACACTCGGTTTTCGTGGAGGGGACCGCACCGGCTCGGTGGCCTTACGCCGACTGGGGCACGGATCACCCTTCCGGGCGAGGAACCCTCGTGACGGCTAACGTCACGCCGGGGACGACATCGAGGGAAAGGCGGCTCGCGGTGGAGAAGTGGGCGGAGCAGGTCGGCAGGATCCGGGTCATCGGTACCGGGGTGATGGGCCGGGGCATCGTCCAGCTCGCCGTGACGGCGGGGCTCGAAGTCGAACTCGCCGACGCCCGGCCCGAAGCGGTCGGCAAGGCCATCGACCACGTCGGCGCGATGCTCGAAAAGCTCGCCTCGAAGGGCAAGATCACCGAGGACGCCGCCGCGTCGGCGAAGGAACGGCTGATCGCCGTCGACGGCCCGCTGGCCCCGGCCGACGGTGTCGACCTCGTCGTCGAAGCGGTCCGCGAGGACCTGGAGATCAAACGCGCGCTGTTCGCCGAGCTGGAAGGCGTCTGCGGACCGGGCACCGTGTTCGCGACCAACACCAGTTCGCTCTCGGTCACCGAGATCGCCGCCGCGCTGACCGATCCCGGCAGACTGCTCGGACTCCATTTCTTCAACCCCGTCCCGCTGATGCGGCTGGTCGAGATCGTCCCCGGCGCCCGGACCGCGGGCTGGCTGCCGCCCGCGATGACCGAACTCGTCCGCGGCTGGGGCCACGAACCCGTACTCGCCCGCGACGCCCCGGGCTTCCTCGTCAACCACGCCGGACGCGGCCTGGGCACCGAAGCGCTGCAAATCCTCGCCGAAGGGATCGCGACCCCGGCCGAAGTGGACCGTGTCGCGCGCGACGTGCTCGGCCTGAAACTCGGCCCGTTCGAACTGCTCGACCTCACCGGTCTCGACGTCTCGCACGCGGTGCTGGAAAGCATCTGGAGTGGTTTCCACGGCGAGCCGAGGCTGCGGCCGTCATGGCTGACGCGCCCCCGCGTCGCCGCCGGACTGTTCGGACGCAAGAACGGCGAGGGCTTCTACACCTACGTCGACGGCGCGCGGCGGACCGAACCGGAACCGGCGGCGCCGGAAGCACCCACCACGCCGGTATGGGTCGAGGACGAACGACTCGGCACGCTGCTGTCGTCGGCGGGGATCCAGGTCGTGCACACCGCGTACCCCGACGCTGTCCTGATCGTGAGCCCGCTCGGCGCGTCCACTGTGGACACCGCGCTCGCCGCGGGGCTCCCGGCGGAGCGGGTCGCCGGGGTCGATCCACTGGGCGGGTACGCGAAGCGCTTGACGCTCTCGGTCCACCCCGCGCTCGACCCGGCCGCCGGTCGCACCGCCTGGGGCGCGCTCGCGGCGACCGGGTTGCCGGTGACCGTGGTCCGCGACGGCCCGGCGCCGATCGCGCAACGACTGCTGGCGTCGATCGTCAACACCGCCTGTTTCATCGCCGGGCAGCGGCTCGCGACGCCCGGGGACATCGACACCGCCGTCCGGCTCGGCCTCGGGTATCCGCGCGGCCCGCTGACCTGGGGGGAGGAGGCGGGTGCGGAACTGGTGCTGCGTGTCCTGCGGGGGCTCGTCGCGAGCACCGGCGACCAGCGCTACCGGCCGAGCGGTTGGCTCACCGAACGCGTCGCGCTCGGCCTGCCGCTCACTTCCGCCGGCACCTCCCCCGCCGACCTGCTTCCGTGATGCGCGCGACCCACCGCCCTTAGTCCTCTGATTGCGGTGACAGCGGCCAGGTACAGGAAGGCCCCCTTCCTGTGCTCAGCGAGGAAGGGGGCCTTCGTGGACTTACGGCGGAACTACCAGCGCCGGTCGGTCACCACGCGGGTGGAGGCGTTCCAGAACACGTAACCGCCCTGGAAGTTGTTCTGCCGCCCACCGGTGACGCTGAACTCGTCACTCGTCGGGTACCTCAGGTACGAGGTCTCCCAGCCGAGCGCCTCCCAGCGCTGCCGGATGGCGCCGTAGACGGCGTGCGCGTCCGTCTGCATCGTCCAGTAGACGGAGCCCGCCTTGCTGAAGTGGTTGAACCGGCCGATCCCGTCCGGCGTCGGGAGCTCGTCCGTCATCGGGTACCCCAGCGGGCCCGTTTCCCAGCCGAGCTCTTCCCACTTCGTGCGGATCCGGCCCCAGATCGCCTGGGCGTCGGTCTGCACCGTGTAGTAGATCGACGCGTTCTTGCTGAAGTGGTTGAACCGGCCGATCCCGTCGGGGGTCGGGAGCTCGTCCGTCGTCGGGTAGCCCAGCGGCCCGGCCTCCGCGCCCAGCGCCTTCCACTTCACCCGGATCCGGCCGAACACGGAATGCGCGCCGGTGCTCGGCGTGAAGTAGAGCGACGACTCCATCTTGCCGGGCCACATCGGGAAGTCGTTGTAGCGCCCGATGGTGTCCGGCGTCGTCAGCTCGTCAGTGGCGGGCGGGCCGAACTCCTTGTGCCCACCGATGGCGAGGTACTTCTTGAGGATCTCGCCCTCGATCTGCTTGACGCCCGTGTCCTTCGACCAGTACAGACGGCCGCCTTCGTAGGTGCGGAAGCGGACCGTGCCGTCGACGGCCTCGGGGGCGGTCGGCGCGCCGAGTCGTTGCGCCAGCGCGGGTTCGTCGCGGTAGCGCTTGTCGATCGGCGTGATGTAGTTCGCCGTCAGGGTCAGGTCGGTGGTGCCCATGGTGACGTTGGTCAGCCGTCCGGTGGCCCCGTTCGACCAGCCGGTGAACGTCGACGCACCGTCCGAGGCGACCTCGGCCGCCTGGATCTCCACGGTCGCGCCTTCGACCACCATCGCCGACGCGGCCCCGCCTTCCGGCGTGATGCCGAGTGCGGACGCCACGTTGCCTGCCAGCGTGAGCCGGTGCTCGCGCGGCTTCGCGATGTAGGTCTTGGACACCGTGACACCGGCGCTGTCGGTCGCCGACGCGGTGAACTCCAGGGTGGAGTCCGTGTGATCGGTGAACGGCATGGCGAACCCGGGACCGGTGGCGCCGTGGTCCGGATGCGCGTGGCAGACCGCGTTTTCCGGGCAGTGCCGGATCAGCGTGGTCCAGGTGACCGGCAGGTCGCCGTCCTCGGTGTCGGTGATGGTCGCGCCGACCTTGACCTCCTCGCCGACCGCGAACAGCCGGTCACCGGGGTCGGTCATGGTCAGCTTCGGCGAGTGGTTTCCGGGTGCCACGGCGATGTCCGTGCTCCCGGACGCCTGCAGGCCGTCCTTCACCGTCAGTTTGGCGGTGAACTTCTCGGTGCCCGCCGCGTAGGTGTGGCTGACCTTGGCCCCGGTGCCGGTGTCGCCGTCGCCGAAGTCCCACTCGTAGGTCAGCGGGTCGTTGTCGAAGTCGTAGGAAGTGGAGCCGTCGAAGGAAACGGTCCGGGTCTCGGGGTTCGTCTCCGACGTGGCCACCGCGACCGGTGTCTTGTTCCCGGTGGTGTAGCTGAGCCGTCGCAGCACGCCACTGTAGATGTCGGCGTACACGATGTCGCCGTTGGCGGCGGCCGCGAACTTGACCGGACCGCCGATGCCGGTGAACTTCGGCGGCGTTTCCGGCCGTCGGACGACACGGCCCTGCGTGTCGTACTTGGCCGTCCACAGCTTCTGCGTGGCGTAGTCACCGAAGAAGTACGCGCCCCGGTATTCCTCCGGGTACGACTCCCCGTTGTAGACGATCCCGGCGGTGATGCTGTTGCCGCTGTCGATGTCCAGGCCGTGGCGGATCGCCACCATCGGCGGGGTGTTCACGGCCGAAGCGCAGGCGGCCATCGCGGAGAAACCGTCGGTGGGCTGGTTGCCTTCGAAGCACGGCCAGCCGTGGTTCGCACCCTTCTGGACGAAGTTGAGCTCTTCCCAGGTGCTCCAGCCCACGTCGCCGACCACCGGCAGGCCGGTGCTCGCGTCGAGGTTGAACCGGAACGGGCTGCGGAAGCCGCTCGCGAACACCTTCGAGCGCAGGGAGTTCGGGTTCCCGGCGACGTAGTACGGGTTGTCCGGGACACCCGCGCCGTCCGCGGTGAGGTGGAAGATCTTGCCGTAGACCTTGTCGACGTCGTAGACGTTCAGCGCGAACGGGTCGGCCGCGCCCTGGAACCGGGCGCTGTCCCCGGTCGAGACCCACACCGTGCCGTCGGGGGCGGCGACGACGCCGGTGATGCCGTGGACGTCGGTGTTGGACGGGCCCTCGACGAGCACCTTCTCCGAGGTCAGCCCGGTCGGCTCCGCGGTGCCGGACACCTTCCAGCGCGACGCGCGCAGCACGGCACCGCCGCCCGCGACGTTCACCGCGCGGGCGGTGTAGATCTGGCGCGAGGTGGCGTAGTCGGGCGCGATCGCGATGCCGACCAGCCCCAGGTCGGAGCTGTTACGGGTGTCGGTCAGGTTCGCGACGGGCTGGACCTGACCGGTGGTGGAGACCCAGGAGATCTTGCCGCCCTTGCCGGTGGTCAGGATCGAGCCGTCGGGCAGGTAGGCGAAGTCGGTCAAGTCGTACGGGGCCTGCCCGCTCGGCTGGTCGCGCAGGACGAAGCCGGGCGGCAGCACGGGCGCCGCGGACGCCACTGTGGACGTCAACGGCACCAGCAAGGTCACTATCAGCAAGGTCACGAAGGCGTGACAGAGCGCGCGGATTCTCGAAGGCATGTAGAGAGCCCCTTTCCCCAGTCGAACGTCTCATCGACGGGGTCAAGGTGGGCATTTCACTCCTTCGAGTGCCTTTATCGAACTGTGATCACCACCGCCGGTCGATCACCTGCCTGGTGGTCCGGTTCCGGGTGACGTTACCGCTCTGGAAGTCGTTCTGCCCGTCCGATCTGGACGGTGAACTCGTCCGACGACGGAGCCCGCCTTCGTGAAGTGGTTGAAGCGGCCGACGCCGTCCGGGGTGGACGTCTCGCCGGTCGCGGGCGGACCGGACTTCCGGTGCCCGCCCAGCGCGAGTACGCCGGAGCGCCCACCCGTCCAGGGGCGTGTGCCGGCCACGTCGCTGGAGGCCGGTGTTGTTGCCGTTCCGAACTTTCAGGCCACGACCTGCACCACGTCGCCACTCTGCAGAGTCGAGAAGTACTTCTGCGAAGCCGCCGCGGACAGGTGGATGCAGCCGTGCGAGTACACCGAGAGGCTGCCGGTGTGGAAGGCGATGCCCGGCAGGAAGAACACCGAGTTCGGCATCGGCGCGTCGAACTCCTTCGAGTGGTAGTTCTTGACCTTGGCCGAAACGTGGAAGACACCGGTCGGCGTCACGTGGCCCTTCTTGCCGGGCAGTTGCTTGACGGGCCCGTAGACGACCTTGCCGTCCTGCAGCAGCCACGTCTTCAACGCGGAGAGGTCGACACACGCGCTCACGCCCGGCGAAGCCAGCGCGGCCTTGCAGGGGACGTCGGCGGCGTTCGCGGCGGGTTTGGGCGCCGGTTTCGGCGTGGGCTTCGGCGTCGGCTTGGGCTTCGACGACGAAGAAGAAGTAGGTGTCGGTTTGGCACTGCTGCTGCTCGGAGTGGGTGTCGGCGTCGGTGACTCCGAGGAACTGCCGGGTGCCGCGGACGTCGTCGGGACGTTCCCGCCCGCCGGGTCACCTTGCGCGACGGCGCCGCCACCGGGCGCGCCGCCACCGGCACCGCCGGAACACGCTGTCAGCACCAGCGCCGTGGCCAGTGCGGTCACCCCCACCAGGAACCTCTTCACGACCCTTACCCCCGATTGTCCGTAGTCCGTCTGACATGGATAAAGACGGAGATCACCCGTCCGGGGTTGTTGACCGTCAGGTCACGATCCCATCTCAAGGCCGCCGACCTGCGGAAATCAGCTCACGCGGCCGACGACGCGCGCGTACATCCTGCCCGGATTGGCGCCTTCGTCCAGATATCCGGGCAGCGGCGGCAGTGCGCGCGCGAACACGTCCAGCCGCTCGAACAGCTCGTTCGCGTTCGCGGGCCGCCGTTCGGGGTCCTTCTCCAGCAGATCCGCGAGCAGGACGTCCAGTCCACCGGGTACACCGTCCACCCGGGCCGGACTTTCCTTGACCTGCTTCTCGAACACCGCGTATGCCGTCGGCCCGGTGAACAGCTGCCTGCCGGTCAGCATTTCGTGCAGGACGCAGCCGAGCGCGTAGAGGTCGCTGCGCGGCCCCGCGATCCCGCGCTGGATCTGCTCGGGCGCCATGTACGCGGGCGTACCGAGGATCTGCCCGGCACGGGTGAACTGCGCGACGTCGGTCTCGCGCAGCATCGCGAGCCCGAAGTCGAGCACTTTCACACTGCCGTCCGGGCACAGCATCAGGTTGGTGGGCTTGAGATCGCGGTGGCAGATGGACAGCGCGTGCGCGGCGGACAGGACGGCGCACGCCTGCGCCGCGATCGCGGCCGCCCACGGCACCGGCAGCGGACCGTGTTCGGCGGCGAGATCGGCCACCGTCACGCCCTCGATGAACTGCATGACCTGGAACAACCGCTCGTCGTAGGTGCCGAAGTCGTACAACGTGGGCGCGCCCGCGTGTTCGAGGGTGGCGAGGATCCGCGCCTCCCGGATGAACCGCTGTTCGAGTTCGGCGTCCGGACCGCCGGGGAGCCCGAGGAACTTCACCGCCACGCGACGGCCGAGATGCCGGTCGTGGCCCGCGTAGACCGCGCCCATCCCACCCCGGCCGAGCGGCAGCTCGTCGAGTTCGTAGCGGTCGGCGATCAGCACCTAATTCTCCGGTATCAACTGTCCTTCGGTGAGCCCCGCCAAGCCTATCCTCACCAGCTCCAGGCCGGATTCGGCTGCCTCGCGCAGGGCGTCCTCGAAGGCCGCGAGGCGGGTGAACGCCGCCCCGTACGCGCGTTGCGTCTCGATCGGATACCGGGGGATCCGGGTGCGCCTGAGATCGATCCTGGTCGACGACGTCGGCGCGATCTGCCCCGCCGCGCGCAGGCAGCCGGCGAGGAAGGCGGCGTCCATCCGTTCGGGATCGACGCGATACCTCGACATCGGCGGCTCGACGGCACTCGTCTCTCCACTGTGGACATACGCCGGGATCGACGGCGACGCGACGACGTCTCCTTCCGCGACGTCGTCCGGGACACTGAGCACACCGGACTTCAGCAGCTCGCCGATCGTGGTGAACGCGGGTTTCCCGTCGGACATCGCCAGAGACGGCACTTCGAGATCGATCCCGTCGAACCGTGCGCGCAGTTCGAGGAAGGCCTCTCCGGCGTGTTCGTCCCGCGCTTGATGCCGGGCCGGGGAAAGGTCGATCTCCTCGTCGAGCAGGTCGATGATCCGGACCGCGCCCGGCACCTCGGCCCCCCGCAGATGGTCCGGCCACTGCTGCTCCACAGTGGACGGTTCGGCCAGCAGGAGCAGCCTGGACGGCGGCCGTTCGCCGGGCACCGGCCGCCGCAGCAGCCAGAGGTCCGCGCCGCCGACCGTCACGATCGCGCGCAACGCCCCGGCCCGCAACAGGTTCCCGCGGATCCGGCGGCCGGTCCGCCGTCCGGCGGCGGCGAGTGGCATGAGGATCGCGACCAGACCACCGGGTTTGACGTGCGCGAGGCAGTGCTGCACCCAGGCGAGTTCCGGTTCACCGCGCGGCGGCTGGCCGTACTCCCAGCGCGGGTCGCCGACGAGTTCGTCGTAACCCCATTCCCGTTCGTTGAACGGCGGATCGCAGACGACGACGTCCGCGAGCAGGCCTTCGAAGGAGTCCATCGGCAACGCGTCCGCGCCGTACATCTCCGTCTTCGCGCCCGCGAGCAGCAGCCGGTGCGCGGCGATGCGCGAGATGGCCGGATCCGAGGTCTGGCCGAGCAGGCGGGTCCCCCCGACGGCGAGCAGCAGGGTCCCGAGCCCGCAGGCGGGGTCGAGCACGACGCCCGGCTCGGGCCCGACGAGCCGGGACAGCAACGCGGCCACCGGTTCCGGTGTGACGGACAGTTGACGGGAGTGCGCCTCGACGTAGCGCTCGCACAAGAACTCGAACGCTTCGCGCGGGCCGCGCTCGTCGGCGAAGCGGTCCAGCAGTTCGATCAGCTCGGGATCGTCGTCGGGGCCGGGGGAACCCCGCTCCCCGGACCCCCGCCGCACCAGGAACTCGCCGACGCGGCCGACCCGCGGGCCCAGTGACAGGTCTTCGCCCAGGTTCCGCAGCCGCTGCCAGACGCGGTCACCCAGGGAGACCTCGAACGGCTTCCCGCGTTCACGCAGCCAGGTCTCGACATCGGGCAGCGAAAAGAGGGGGCTGGCCGCGGTGCCGCCGACGGGCGCCGGAAAATCCCCGTACCGTCGACGCCAGTTGCTCACGGCGGCGCGGCCGACGCCGGCGATGCGCGCGATGTCCGCCGCGCTGACGGTGGCTGGCTCCTCCATCGCCGCATCGTAGCCGACACCTAACCCTTCCAGCCCTACGTTTGTGAACTCAGTACACAACTGCTTTACTGGGTTCCATGACGTACACCCTTCGGCACGCCGCCGGCTCGGACGTCGGGCGACGCCGTCAGGTCAACCAGGACTCGGTCTACACCAGCGCGAGACTGCTGGCGGTCGCCGACGGCATCGGCGGCCAGCCACACGGCGAAGTGGCGAGCGCCGAAGCGATCGGCGTCCTGTCCCGGCTCGACGTGGACCTCCGCGGCTTCGACCTCGCGGAGGTCGACCTGATCGAAATCCTCTCCGGCGGCGTCCGCTCGATCGACGAACGACTGATCGCGACGGCCGAGCGCGAACCGGAGACACGGGGCATGGGCACCACCCTGACGGCGCTCGTGTTCGACGGCTCGCATTTCGCCGCCGCGCACATCGGCGACTCTCGCGGGTATCTCCTGCGCGACGGCACGCTTCGGCGCTTCACGCGCGACCACACCCTCGCGCAAGCCCTCGCGGACGACGGGCGCATCGACGCGTCGGAAGTCGAAGGGCACCCTCGCGGCTCCCTGCTCATGAAGGCACTCCTGAGCACCGGAAGCGGCGAAGCGGACATCTGGACCTTCGAAGCAGCCCCCGGGGACCGTCTTCTCCTGTGCTCGGACGGGTTAACGGCAACGGTTGTCGAAACCGTTATCAAAGACGTCCTGGGCACCTTCCAAGATCCCGAGGAGACCGTCCCGAGGCTGATCCACCTGGCCAACGAGGGCGGCGGACCGGACAACATCACCTGCGTCGTCGCCGACGTCCTCGCCCCTTCCTGACCTGGGAGCCGAAGTGCCGGAAACCCTGGTCAGACCCGCCTTCGAGCGGGCGGGAGGGCATCCGGTAAAGTTCCCCACGGAGGATTGGCCGAGCGGCCTAAGGCGCACGCTTGGAAAGCGTGTTGGGTTCACGCCCTCGCAGGTTCGAATCCTGTATCCTCCGCCGTCAGCAAGGCCCCGGACGTTCCGACGTCCGGGGCCTTGTTGATTACTCAGCAGCACCTTCACTTAACAGAGTCAGTTGATCACGCTAAGTTTAGTGGTGGTCGTTCCAGCCCCCGACGTCCCAAGGAGTCCGCCAAAATGGCCGGAGTCGAAGAGATCCGCGCTGGTATCGCGCTCGCGAACGAGAAGGCATCCGCGAGCATCGCCGCACTTCAGCAGGCCGCGCAGTCTCTCGAAGAAGCTCAGCTTTCGCTTTCCCAGGCCACCCAGGGCAGTTCCCAGCACGAGGTGAGCCAGGCACAAGGGCTTCTCGCCGAGGCACTGCAGGGCATCACCGGCATGCAGAGCACCATCCAAGCGAGCATTTCGTCGGCCGAGTCGTACTCGACCCGTCTCTGACCATGTACCTCGAGGAACTGCATCAGCTGCTGACGGCCGTCCAAGCCGGCCTCGCCGACGGGCGCGCTCACACCGAGCGAGCCAGAAGCCTGCTCGAAGAGGCCCGTCGCGCCATCGTGGATCCACAGGCTCAAGCCGTCCCTTGGGTGCCGCCGCAGCTGGCACAGGCCGACGAGGGAATAGAGAACCTCCTGACGCGCCTTTCAGCCGCTGACGACCTGGTCAGTGGTTACCAATCCCGCCTCTAGATTGGCGCCGGCATGGGCAGCAAAGCGAGTGAACAGCGCAATCGCGTCGTCACGGCGCTGGAACGGGTCCGGCACCAGATCGGGCTCGTCCTCGGCGCCGCGGCAGGCGCTCGCCAGTCCGCCGAGGCGGAGCTGGCCAAGCTGGAACTGGAACAGCGCATAGTCCGGGTGGGGATGAACAACTCCACCGCCGAGCAGCACGCCGAATGGTCGCGACATCCCGCGGCGGGCGAGGTGTTCGGCCTGCTCGGCAGCGTGCGCGGCCAGTTCTACGCCGGCTGGGAAGCGGGGCCGGACGCGCTGCGCGACCTGGTCGCGCACAACGCGCCGGGTCCGGCGGGCCGTCCGCCGGGTACCTGGCTGGGGCGCGTCGGCGGCAATCCCGGCATCACCGCGCCGGGGCTGTGGCGCGTCGGCTCGGCGACCGTGCCGGGCAAGGACGTGGCGCGCACGTTCGACGTCGCGGTGCCGCTGCTCGACGAGTCGCATCTGTCCGTCACGTCGGCGCCGAAGACCCGGGCCGCGGTGGACGCCCTCGTGCAGAACCTCCTGATGCGGATGCTGAGCACGTTCGAGCCGGGCGCGGTGCGCGTCCACCTGTGGGACGTCGGGCAGCTGACGGCGATCCTGCCCGACCTCTACCCGCTGAGCCGCACCAGCGCGCTCAAGCTGTACGACCCCGGCAGGCTGGAAGACCTCCTCGACGAACTGGCCGGGCACATCCGCCGCATCCACGCGACCGGGATGCAGGCGGGCCACACGTCGTTGCGGGAGATCCGGCAGGCGGGCGGCCAGCGCGTCGAACCGTTCCGCGTCGCGGTGCTCTACGGCAACGGGGAAACCCTCGAACCGGAGCGGGCCCGTGAGCTGAAACGGGTCGCCACCGGGGCGCTCGCGGCGGGGATCTGCCTGATCCTGATCGACGTGCCGACCACGCTTTCGACGTCGGTGGAGTCGCTGAGCCTGCTCGACGACCGCCGCGCGGTCAGCAGCATGACCGGTACCGACCTGGTCGTCGACCTCGATCCGCCGCTGCCGTCCGGCCAGGTCATCCGCGCCGCCGGGCGGATCGCCGAGGCACTGATCGCCAGACAGGGCGGGCCCCGCTCGTTCGCCGACCTCCTGCCGACCGAGGTGGGCAAGGAGAGCTCGGCGCGGGAACTGCGGGCGCCGGTCGGGTTCTTCGAGGGCGAGCCGGTGGAGGTCGTCATCGGCGACGCCAGCCCGCACGCGCTCATCGGCGGGCCGAGCGGCTCCGGCAAGACGAACTTCCTGTACTCGCTGCTGGGAAGTCTCGCGGCGCGGTATTCGCCCGACGAGCTCGCGCTGTACCTGCTGGACTTCAAGGAAGGCGTGTCGTTCGCCGGGCTCGCGCCCGGGCGGCGGGACGCCAGCTGGCTGCCGCACGCCAAGCTGATCGGCGTCAACGTCAACACCGACCGCGAGTTCGGCCTGGCACTGCTGCGGTTCCTCGCCGACGAACTGCGGCGGCGATCGACGGCGGCGAAACAGCACGAGGTCACCAACCTCGCGGACCTGCGCGAGCAGGACCCCGGCGGGCACTGGCCGCGGATCGTCGCGGTGATCGACGAGTTCCAGTACCTGTTCGCCGGCCGCGACAGCGTGACCGCGACGGCCACCCAGCTGCTGGAGGACATCGCGCGGCGAGGCCGTTCGCAAGGCATCCACCTGGTGCTGGCCAGTCAGGACGTCGCCGGGATCGAGGCGTTCTGGGGCAAACCGGCGGTATTCGAGCAGTGCACACTCCGGATCGCGATGCCGAAGGCGCGGCGAGTGCTGTCCGAGACCAACAACGCGGCGGTGTCGGCGCCGAAATGGCATGCGGTGATCAACCACGATTCCGGGGTCGCGCACGGAAACCAGCTCGCCCATGTGCCCGACGCGAGCAGCAAGGACGTCTTCGTCAAGCTGCAGCACCGGTTGTGGGAGCGGTACTCGGAAGCGTTCAAACGGCCGCGGCTGTTCGACGGGTCGCATTCGCCGGTCCTGGAACAGTTCCCCGCGTTCAACGAGCTGAAGCCGACGAAGAAGCCGCGGGCGTTGCTGGGGCAGTCGATCGATGTCGGCGAGGCGGCCTGCGGGGTCGACCTGCCGAAGTCGCCAGGGCGGAACATCGCCGTCCTTGGCGCCGCGACGGCGGAAGCACTGTCCATCATGGACTCGGCCGCACGGTCGTTGGCGCGGCAACATCCGCACGGTTCCGTGGAGTTCGTGCTCTCTTGCCCGATCGAGGCGACCGTCCCGGCGGTGACCGAACTGGTCGAGCGGTTGCGGGACGACGGCCACCGCGCGTCCCTGGTGGACGAGTTACCCGCCCGGGTAATCGATATCGCGGAGAATCTGTCGACCTTGGACAGCGCGAAGGTGTTGTTGCTGTACGGCGTCGACGCTTCGATTCCCGCGCTCGAGGCCAAAGCACCTGGCCAGCTCAAAAGCGGCCTGGACCAGCTGCGGGTGCTGCTGAAGCAGGGCCCGTCGCACGGCGTCCACACCATCGGCTGGTGGCGCAGCATCGCACGACTGAAGGACACGCTCGGTTTCGCGGGCACCGACGACATCGGTACCTGGGCCGCACTGGACGTCCAGGGCAACGAACTGTCACCGTTCGCCGCCGGGCAGGTCGTGCACTGGTCGCCGCGGCCGGGTCGCGCGTTGTTCTTCGACCGCACCACGCACGGCGCCCCCGAGGTGATCATCCCGTTCCAGCGTCCGGAAGGGCTTCTCGATGGATGACGGCATCACCGCCGCCATGCGCTACAAGGAGATCGTCGGCCTCGCCCGCGCCTCGGCGGAGAACCTCCGCGACTGGGAGATCGGCCGCGCGGACGAACTGGAGGCGCGGCTCGCCGAGGCGCACCAGGCCGTCGCGGACGCCGCCGAGCGGGAGCAGCGCGCCGTCGACCGGGCTTCGCGGTGGTGGAAGATGGCCCAGCACAACGTCGAAGGCCTCGCCTGGCTGCCGGAAGACGAGCAACCACAACCCGTCCCGACCGCGCGCGCCGGATACCTGGAGCGGTACCTGGAAGAGGTCAAGCCGAGCTACCAGGAACTCGTGCAGGCCGTCCTGTCCCTGGGCTGGCGCGCCAAACGCTCCTGACCCCGCGTGAAGGCCCTTTCCCTCGGCTGAGCCGAGGGAAAGGGCCTTCACGTGCGTTCGAGGGTTACGACGCCGGGAAGTACGGGCCGAGGACCCTCTCCAGGTAGTCCGCGAGGTCGTGGATCGCGTCCTGGACGGCGTTGCCCGCACTCGGCCGGAACCGCAGCACCTGCGGGTCGTGGTCGCTCGCCTGCTGCGCGAACTCCGCGTTCAGGTGCACGACGTCGTAGTCGACGCCACGCGGGGCCTTCGACGCCAGGATGTGGTCCAGCACCTGCGACTGGCCCTCGAACACGTAGCTGTACCGCTCGTTCTCCGGCAGCGACGCGATGAGGTCCTTCAACGCGCCACCCGCGGTCAGGGTCTTCACGGCGGGCGAGAACGGGTAGTCGTTCAGGTCGCCGGCCACCACGATGTTCGCGTTCTTGTCCGACGCGAGCAGCTTGTCGATGAAACCACGCAACACCGTCGCCTGCTTGGCCCGCTGCACTTCGGAACCCCGGACCGGCGGCTGGTTGCGGCCGTGCGTCGGCTGGTCGCCGCCCTTGGAGTTGAAGTGGTTCGCGATGACGAACACGGTGCGGCCCTGGAAGACGAACTCCCCGGCGAGCGGCTTTCGGCTGGCCGCCCACGCTTCGTTCGCGGGGTCGACCCGGCCGGGCGAAGCGGTCAGGTGGGTCTTGCCTCGCTCCTTGACGACGTCGACCGGAGTGGTCGCGGTTCCACCCGGACGATCCACAAAGGACACGCGCGCCGGGTTGAACAGGAAGCCGACACGGATGTTGCCACCCGGCTCCCCGCCGTCCTTGCCGTTCTCCGGGTCGATCTGACGCCATTCGTAGCGCGGGCCACCGGCGGCGACTATCGCGTCGACGAACTTCCGCAGCGTCTGCTCCGCGGCGACGGTGCCGTCGTTCGCCGGGCCGTTATTGTCCTGGATCTCCTCCAGGTTCAGGATGTCCGGCTTCGCCAGGTTGGTGGCGATCGCCTTCGCCAGCTCGCCGAACTTCTCCGCACTGTCCAAAGCGGACAGGTTCTCGACGTTGTAGGTCGCCACCGAAAGCTCACCGCTGCGCTGCTTGCGGGTGCTTTCGCGCTGCAGCCCGTTGTCCTTCGTCGCGCCCAGCTTCGTCGCGAACAGCGTGTAGCCGCCGAAGTTGCTGTACTCGACCGGGCCGGAGGTCTCACCGGCGAGCACGTCACCGGTGTCGACCTTCGGGAACGGCACCTGCTCGAACGGGATCAGCGACGCGACCTTGAGGACACCGGTGTTGAGCCGGTCGTAGTCGAGGTACACCGCGCCGCCGCGCACGCTCGGGTTCTGCTTCGGTTTGGTGGTCACGTAAAGCTCGTTGAACGACGACGTCGGGCCGACGACGCGTGCGTCGGAGACGCTGACGATCTCGCTTTCGTGCGTCTCCCAGAAGTCCAGCGAGTACTTCGCGGGCTCCAGCGGAAGCGGCTCGATGCTGCCGCCCGGTGCGGGGGCGACGGTGTCCGGCACCGTGTCCGGTGTGACGACGGTCGGTGCGGGCAAGGCGTTTCCGCTGGAGCCGACCGTCCACTGTGCACTCGTCAGCTCGGTGAGCGACTGGTACGGCGAGGTCGCGGGCGTGTCCGGGTAGAACTCGCGGACGGTGCCGGAGGCGGTCACCGCGTCACCGACGGCCACGGCGGGCGTGGTCGAGCCGGTGAAGACGAACAGGCCCTCGCTCGTGCGCGGATCGGCGTCGGGGGCGGTGTCGGTGATCCAGAAACCGCGCGCCGAGCCGAAGGAGCGGATCGCGGTGACGACGCCGGTGACCCCGGCGACCTTCCGGTCCTTGAACGGTGAGATCCGGGTGGTGCCCTGGATGTCGTGGATCTTGGCGCCGACCGGCGGCGGGCCGGTGTCTCCCGGCGTCTCGCCCTTGCTGTTGGCCGGGGTGGGCGCGCCGGGGGTGAAGTCGGCGGCGTTGTCGTCGGTGTCCGCGAGCGCCGTTCCCCTGGCGACGGACGCGGTGTTGGACGGCGCGGCCGCCGCGGCGCCCTCGCGGAGAGTGGCGCCGCCGAAGCCGACCAGGTCCTTGATCCGCGCGTCGGCCGCGCAGTCGGCGGCGGTCTTGCAGGTCAGCGCCGTCGTGCCCTGGACGAGCGCGACGGTGCCGGCGGTCGCGGACAGCGGGATCACGCCGGTGGCGTCCGGCGTCGGCAGGGCGACGGTGCCGCCCGCGCCCTTCGCCTGCGCGATGAGGTAGCGCGCGCCCGGCGCGACACCGCCGCTCAGCGGCGTGACCTGCCAGCTGTTCCCCGACGACGGCGCGTACTGCACGCTGAAGCCGTCGAGGCTCACGGCGGCCGCGCCGCGGTTGGCGAGTTCGACGAAGTCGTTGGTCAGCGTGGCGCCCGAGTTGCCGCCACCGCCGTAGACCTCGGCGATCACGGCGTCGGCACTGGGCGCGGCTAACGCGGCCTGAGCGGCCGTAATGGCCGTACCGCTCACGACCAGGCCGGAGGTGACGGCCACGGTCAGGGCCCGTCTCCTGGCAGCACGTCGGGATGTGGTCACGCTGAGTCCCCTCTTCGCACGATCGGTCGAGGCATACTCCCCCGGGCAAGTGAAATGAGGAAGACGACAAGACAACGATTCGTGACCGCTGGGCCGTTCGGACCCCTGCTTTCGTCACCGATGAGGCTGGTTTTGCCGTGTTCTTTCGTGAGACGATCAAGCTCCGCCGCCTGCTACGCACCAGGAGGCGTCTTCATGCGCAGACTTCTTTGCGTGCTCATCCCTCTTCTCGCGGCGGGTCTCGTGACCCCGGTGTCCGCGGCGGCGGAGAAGACCACGTTCGAGGTGATGACCCCGGCGAGCACGGTCGCGTCCCGCACCGACCGGCGGCCGAACGCGGGCGGGGTCCACGACCCGGTCGCGCGCACGACCTTCATCTCGTGGTCCGGCAAGGCAGCCGACACCTACGTCCAGGCCTACGACCACCGGTCGGGCACCTGGACCACGCCGAAGAAGATCGCCGACGGCGAGTCCGACCCGCACAACTACCCGACGATGCTGCTCGCCGGCGACGGTCATCTGCTGATCTTCCGCGGCATGCACAACACGCGAACGGTGATCAGCCGCGCGCCGCGAGCGCATTCGCTGGGCGGGACCTGGACCGAAACCGAGGTCGGCGCCGGCGATTCGGCGAGCTACCCGATGCCGGTGAAGACCGACGACGGCACGCTGTTCCTGTTCTATCGCGAGACGACCGGCGAACTCGATCCCACCGCGGACCCCGATTTCCGCCCGATGAAGTACATCGTCTCCCGCGACGACGGGAAGACGTGGAAGAACTCCGTGCTGCTGACCGGGAAACCGTGGGCGTTCGGGTCGCTGGGGCGGGCCGACCACCTGGACGAGATCTACGTCGGGCAGTTGCGGTACCTGCCGGGGTCGGGGCGGATCCAGTTCGTCTACACGCTCGCGGGCGGTGGCCCGGCACAGCACAAACACGACGTCTACCACCGGAATGTCTACTACCTGTCGTTCGACGTCCGGACCCTGCGCTTCCACTCCGCGGCGGGCCGCGATCTCGGCACCCAGGTCGACGACGCCGAGCAGGAGCGCCACCTCAAGGTCGCCGAGACCCCGCTCGAACTGCCGGGCGGGCTGAAGTCGCCGGATTACATCCTCCAGGTCGGCACCCAGCACGACGGCAAACCGTTCGTCACCTGGTTCCAGTTCGACGCGGCGGGTTCCCCGCGCGATTTCGCGGGCGCGTGGAACGGCCGGAACTGGGAGATCCGCGAAGTCGCGAACGGACTCCGATTGCGCGAGATCGAACCGCTCAATGGCGGCACTTGGCGCGTTTACGGCACACGTGACGGACAGCCGGGCATCGCGACGTTCTTGCTCGGCGACGGACGCGTGTGGAAGCCGGAAACCGTGATCACCACACCGAAACCGGTCCAGCGGGTGGAGGTCATCGGCGGCTTCCGGGACCCCGCGCGCATTCTCGCGACCGGCGCGTCGAGTGCGCGTGACGTCTCCGTGGCCGACGGTGACATTTATGTGGCGGGAACGCCGCACAAATAGCCCATTGGTGTTCCCCTGCCTTAAATGAACCTCAAGTCGGGGTACAACCCGGACTTTCCGGAGTTACCTTTGCGACGTGAGCGAGGCCACAAACCTCCCTCACCTCGCCGGAGGAGGTGTCCGATGGGCTGGCTCGTCGCAGGGATGGCAACCGTTCTGCTGCTGGGCATCGCACTGGCCACCGATCTGCGCGACCGGAAACGCGGCGGCAAGCCGATGACCCACTTTTGCGGAGCGCGGCTCGACGCCGTACTCCGGGAAGCCGATCTGCGCGACCGGCACATGACCTTCTGACGCTCGCCGGGGAGGGCGAGCGGGGGGAACTGGGGGGCGCACCGCCGGTGCACGGGACCCGTCGGGGGAGGACGGAGCCCGTATACCGGCGGTGTGTCATGTCCCGGACCCCTTCCCGGTATCCCGCCACTCTCGCCGCGGCAAGGAGTTGCGAAAGCCACTTTCGCAACGTTGAACGTTGCGAAAGTGGCTTTCGCAACGTCGGGGCCACGGCCGAGCGCGGGGCCGGGAGGACGGGGCGGCGGGCCTTCAGCGTCCGTGTTCCAGTTCCTGCCTCGCCCGGTACTTGCCGACGAGTGCCTTCGCCCCGGCGACAGCGGCCTTGCCCGCGCCTTTCGCGCTCGCGGCCAGGAACGTGGTCCAGTCGAAGTAGTCGCGCCACAGCACGATCCGGCCGTCGCGGACCTCGAAAGTGCCACACACCCAGAACTCCGCCTCCCACGAACCACGGCGCAGGACATCGGTGCGTTCGGTGAGCACGATCGGCCCGTCGGCGGCGATGTGGTGGGTGCGTGCCTCGAACCCGCTGCCGTAGCGGGCCAGGGTGCGCAGCTGCTTCTCCACCGCCGCGAGGCCGGGGGCAGCGGGACGTTCTGATAGACGATGTCGATCGCCACGAAACTCAGCGCCCGGTCGATGTCGAGCTCTTCGAGTGCCTGCAGGAAACCGGTCACCACGGTCTTCGGATCCGTCATGCCCACCGAGGCTAATCCGTTTTTGAACCGGCGGAAGGTCACAGCCGTATCACAAGGCGGAGGGGCCGGTTCCCCACGACTACGGAGGTATCGATGCGACGGCGACTGCCGATGGCACTGTTCGGGCTGGTCGTCTGGGTGCTCGCGGGCTGCTCGACGGCCACGGGCGCCGCGCCGTCGGCGCGGGACACCCCGGGCGCGGGACAGGCCGACATCACGTTCTCCCAGCAGATGGTCCCGCATCACCAGCAGTCGATCCAGGTCGCGAACCTGGCCTCGGAACGCTCCGCGTCCGAATACGTGAAGGCGACCGCGGCCAAGATCGTCAAGGCCGAATCGGCCGAAGTCCAGACGATGACCGGCTGGCTGCAGTCCTGGAACGCCGCCGCACTCCCCGCGGCGGGGCACGCCGGACACTCGATGCCCGGCATGATCACCTCGGGACAGGTCGCCTCACTGCAGAACATGACCGGCGCGGAGTTCGACAGGACGTGGCTGCCGCTGATGGCCGAACACCTGCGCAACGGCGTCGCGATGGCCAAGACCGTGCTTTCGGCGGGCGAGCACGCCGAGACGAAGGCGCTGGCTCAGGAGATCGTCGAGAACCAGACCGCGGCGATCGACGAGATCACCGCGCAGATTTCCTGACCCCCTGAAGGACCTCCGAAGCCCTCCGGTATTGTTCTCGGCGGTGGCGTGTCCGAGCGGCCGAAGGAGCACGACTCGAAATCGTGTGACGGCTAATAACCGTCCGTGGGTTCAAATCCCACCGCCACCGCCACGAAGAGCCGGTCTCCCACGAGGAGACCGGCTCTTCCGCGTGAGGCCTACTTGTTGTACTTGTCCTTGAGGCCCTGCACGGCGCCCTCGGCGCGGTCGCGCAGGTCGTGTCCGGCCTCTTTGGCCTCGCCCTTGGTCTGGTCGGCCCGGCCCGAGTTCGCCATGTCTTCGTTGCCGGTCTTCTCGCCGAGCTTCTCCTTGGCGGTGCCGATGGCCTGCTCGGCCTTGTCCTTCGCCTTGTCGAAAACGCTCATGGCGGACGTTCCTCCTTAGCCTGGCGGCCACCGTCTGCGGCCACCTGCACAGGGAATACCCGCCACACACGTCGTGACACATCTGTCACCCGGTGCGGTTACCCCGCTGCCCGTGGAAGAAGCCTTCGAGCAGGGCCGCGCACTCGCTTTCCAGGACGCCGCCGACGACCTCCGCGCGGTGGCTGAGCCGCCGGTCGCGGACGACGTCCCACAGTGACCCCACGGCGCCCGTCTTCGGCTCCCAGGCGCCGAACACGAGCTTCGCGACCCTGGCCATCACCAGCGCGCCGGCGCACATCGTGCACGGCTCCAGCGTGACCGCGAGCGTGCAGCCCTCGAGCCGCCAACCGTCGCCGTAGAGCTTGGACGCGGCACGCAGGGCGAGGATCTCCGCGTGCGCCGTCGGGTCTCCGAGCTCTTCACGGGCGTTGCGCGCGGAGGCCAGCGGAGTCCCGTCCGGTGACAGGACGACGGCGCCGATCGGGACGTCGTCGCCCGCACCCCGCGCCGCTTCGATCGCCGCGCGGACGGCGGCGATGTCGGCGGAGGCGGCGGAGGGGCTCAGATCTCGTCCAGGAGCTTCGTGAACTCGGCGGCGAACCCACACCGCTGGGCGACCATCTGGAGTTGTTCGTCGGGGTAGAGGTCGACCTCGCCGACGATCACCTCGAGTTCGGCTCCCGGCAGCCCGAGGTCGGCGAGGATCTCGAGATCGCCTTCCGGCCAGACCGCGTCGTCGTCCTCGTCCGGCGGGTCGACTCTCAGCACGTCGAGGACGTCGGCGGCGATGTCGTAGTCGAGCGCCGCGGCGGCGTCGGACAGCAGCAGCGACGGCCCTCTCGGACTCGGCCGGACGATCACGAAGAACTCGTCGTCGATGGCCAGCAGACCGAACGAGGCACCGGTGGACCGTAGTTTTCCGAGCTCGGTGATCGCAGCGTCGAGCTCGGCGAGTGCCCCCGGATCAAGGGAACTGCACCGCCATCGACCGTCCTCCCGCACCACGGCCACCGCGAACCCCGTGATCGGCTCTTGCACCGCCATGCGCACACCGTATTCCGCCCATGTTCGGAACGCACGCACGGTGCGCCCGAAGCGCCCCATGCGCCACTATCGAGATATGACCGGACCCACCGACCTGCCCACCCTCCCCGATGCGCGCTTCGCCGGATTGCTGGAAGAAGCTCGCGCGCTCCAAGCGAAAACCGTAGAGCTCCGCCGGGAGATCCACCGGAATCCGGAGATCGGCCTCCACCTGCCGAAAACGCAGGCCACGATCAGAGCGGCCCTCGAGGGCCTGCCGCTGGAGATCGGCGAGGGCAAGACGACGACCTCGCTGACCGCGGTCCTGCGCGGCGGTGAACCAGGTCCGGCGATCCTGCTCCGCGGCGACATGGACGCGCTGCCGCTGCAGGAGGACACCGGCCTCGACTTCGCCTCCGAGGACGACGGCGTGATGCACGCGTGCGGGCACGACACCCACGTCGCGATGCTGGCGTCGGCGGCACGGCTGCTCAGCGGGCACGTCGACGAGCTGGCCGGATCGATCGTGTTCATGTTCCAGCCCGGCGAGGAGGGCGAGCACGGCGCGCGGCACATGATCCACGAAGGCGTGCTCGACGCCGCGGGCGAACGTGTCGAGAAGGCTTTCGGCCTGCACATCTTCACCCAGGTCGAATCCGGGGTCGTGCAGACGCGGCCGGGTCCGATCATGGCGTCGGCGAACAGCTTCCACGTGAAGGTCACCGGCCGGGGCGGCCACGGTTCGGCGCCGCACCAGGCGATCGACCCGGTGCCCGCGGCGGCCGCGATGGTCGGCGCGTTGCAGACGATGGTGACGCGCAAGGTCAGCGTCTTCGAGCCGGCGGTGGTCTCCGTCACCCGGATCGAGACCGGGACGACGACGAACATCATCCCGGAGACGGCGTTCCTGGAGGGCACGATCCGCACGCTGTCCGAGCGGACGCTGGCGTTCGTGCGCGAGGAGCTGCCGAAGGTCTGCGAGGCGATCGGTGCCGCGCACGGTGTCCGCGTGAGCGCCGAGGTCACCCCCGGCTACCCGGTCACCGTGAACGACCCGCGGGTCGCGGGCCGGGTACTGGAGCTGGCGGCCGAGGTCCTCGGCACCGCCAACGCACAGGTCATGGAAAACCCGGTGATGGGCGCGGAGGACTTCTCCTATGTCCTGCAACGGGTTCCGGGCGCGTTCGCCTTCCTCGGCGCCTGCCCGCCCGAGGCCGATCTGGCCACCGTCGAGGCGAACCACTCGAACCGGGTGGTCTTCGACGAGAACGCCATGGCCAACGGCGTCGCGATGTACGCCGCGTTCGCGTTGGACGCACTGCGATAGTCCTTGGACAACAGTGTTGATTTAATGCGTGCCATGAGCGATGACACCCTGACCGCCCTCACCGCACAGGAGGAGCGCCTGGTCTTCCGCCGGTTCGACAACGAAACGGCGGTGGAACTGGGCCTCCACCTGCTCGCGGCGGCACGGGACCGCAACCTTCCGGTGACGGTCTCCGTGCGCCGCGGCGGGCAGCGCCTGTTCCACGCCGCCCTGCCGGGCACTTCCGCCGACAACGACGCGTGGATCGACCGCAAGAGCCGCGTCGTCGACCGCTACGCGCACAGCTCACTCCTCGTCGGCGAGCTGTTCCGCGCGAAGGGCACGACCTTCGAGGCCGCTTCGCGCCTCGACCAGGATCTGTATGCCGCGCACGGCGGCGTGTTCCCGGTGCTCGTCGACGGCGTGGGCCCGGTCGGCACCGTCGGCGTCTCGGGCTTGCCGCAGGCCGACGACCACGCGTTCGTCGTGGAGCAGCTGGAAGTCTTCCTGTCGTCACGGCAGGCCGCGGCCGCCCCGCAGGGCCAGTAGTCCCACTGTTCAGGACGCATGACCCACAGTGCCCGTCATGCTACCGTGACATGTCACATCATATATCAGATCGGACATGTCAGCGGCACCCCTTCCTCCGTTCGACGAGGATGGCGCCGTGGACCCGCGGGCCTACCCGAGGCCGAGGCCCGGCACTGCCTCGAACTGAAGGTCGAGACCGCGGCCGGGCGGGCGAGTGTGATCGCCGGCGTCGGGCACGCCGTCGCGTGGGTGGCGCGCGACGCGGGACTCGAGCGGTTGCCTGGATCGCCGGGCACGCGGAGCTGTCGGCGCGACCGGGTTCACGTCGGGACCGCCGACAGCGTGAGTGTGGTCAAGGAAGCGTTGTCACAACTGGATCTTTACCGCGACAGCCGCCCGCTGACCGGCAGTGGACGGAAAAGGTCGCCGACCCGCTCGAAAAATGGGGCCTCCACAAGAAAGTTTTCTGACCGCGTTTCGCGCCCGCCCGGAGGTGGGCACGAAACGCGGTGACAGGTCAGAGGTCGTGGCCATCGACGATCGCGGCGTGATCCTTCTGGGCGCCTCGGGACGCGCTGTGCGGCGCGGCGGGCGGCTGCTCACCGGACAAGGCCGGCGGGACCAAGAACGCGACGGGATCGATGTCTGGCCGGTGCTCCTGTCTCCGGTCGAGCCTCGCGACCGGACGGAACCGGGGGAAGTTTCCCTCGATGTCCTTGACTGTACGCCAGATCGTGCTGGTTTGGTGAATTGCTTCCACACCTCTCCCGTGGGACGCTGGGAGAAGACCACGGAGCGCCCGTGGCGTGTTGTGGGCCCCAGTGCCTTTCCCGGCCGAACCTGACCCATTCGGTGCTCTGAAACCCGTTGCTGGACTGACCACTTTCACGAAACCAGAACGGTGTGATCCGTCATGACCTTCGCAACGCCGCTGGACCAACCGGCGTCGCAGTCCAAACAGGGCAGCGACTTCGCCGAACTGTCCAAATTGGTCAAGGACGCCGGCCTGCTCAACCGGCGACGCGTCTACTACACGGTGAAGATCGCCTTGAATCTGCTTGCTTTCGCGGGCGGGTGGGTCGCTTTCGCGCATCTCGGGGACTCCTGGTGGCAGCTGTTCCTCGCCGCGTTCTTCGCGATGATGTTCACGCAGCTCTCCTTCATCGGCCACGACGCCGGGCACAAGCAGATCTTCCGCGGCCGCAAGGCGAACGACGTCACCGGCTTCGTCCACGGTGGACTGACGGGATTGAGCTACGGCTGGTGGATCGGGACGCACAACCGGCACCACGCCAATCCCAACCACGAGGACGAGGACCCGGACGTCAACCTCGCCGCCCTCATCTTCACCAAGGCACAAGGCACCGAACGCCGCGGCTTCCTGCGCTGGATGGCGAAGTACCAGGCATTCCTGTTCTTTCCCTTGCTGCTGCTGGAAGGGCTGAACCTGCACGTGTCGAGCGTGACGGCGATCTTCCAGCGCGGCTTCAAACGGCGGAAGCTCGAATCGGCGTTGATGCTCGCGCACGTCGCGGCGTACCTGACCGCCGTGTTCGTGGTCCTCTCACCGGGTGTCGGCTTCGCCTTCATCGCGGTGCACCAATGCCTTTGGGGGGTGTACATGGGCTGCTCGTTCGCCCCGAACCACAAGGGCATGCCGACCCTGTCGGCCGGGCACACCTACGACTTCCTCCGCAAGCAGGTGCTCACTTCCCGCAACGTGCGCGGTGGGACGGTGGTGGACTACGCCCTCGGCGGCCTCAACTACCAGATCGAGCACCACCTCTTCCCGAGCATGGCGCGGCCGAACCTCAAGCACGCGCAGGTGATCGTGCGGGAGTTCTGCGCGAAACACGCCATCGACTACGCGCAGTGCGGCTGGGCGGCGTCCTACGGGTACGTGCTCCGGCACCTGCACGAGGTCGGCGCTCCCTTGCGCGCCCAGGCGACGGCGGGTGCGCGATGACCGGCGTCCGCTCCCTCGGTGACGTGGCCGAACCCGCGGCCGACGACCGCTGCCCGAGCTGCCCGCACCCCCTTTCCGCACACGACGCGATCGCGCGGCGCTTCTGCACCGCGACCGCGGCCGGCGGGTTCAGCCGCGGCTGCACCTGCGCGACGAAGCCCCCGAAAACCGAATAGAGGATCGAAATGAACGCCGATACCGTCCCCGTCTCCCGCTACGAAATCCGGGTCGACACCGTGAAGAAGATCGTCGACGAACACACCGAGCTCAGCAACGAGGCTGCGTTCTCGCTGGCCGTGCACATGGTGCGGGCCCTCGACACCGTTCCGGAGAGCGTCCGCTGACACTGTGGCCGGGGTTACTCGCGCGTTAACAACGCGTCAGCGAGAACCCCGAAGCCGTCAGGGAGGCGTTTGCGGAGCGGCCGGGCCGGGCCGATCGGAGTTGTGCTGGCGAAGCACTGACCGATCGACGCGGAGGTAACCGTGACGCTCAGCGAGCTCCTGCCCAGCCTCGGCTGCGAGGCCGCCGACCACCTCGAACCCGGGGTCTGGCCGCGGAGCACGCGGCTCGGCCCCGGCGGGGAACTGCTGTTCGCCGGCGCGCCGGTGTCCCACCTCGCCGCGAGGTTCGGGACACCGGCGTACCTGCTCGACGAGGACGAGGTCCGGCAGAACGCCCGCGTGTATCGCCGGGCACTGCCGGACGCCGAGGTGGCGTACGCGAGCAAGGCGCTGTGCACCCGCGCCGTCCTGCGCTGGGTCGCCGAGGAGGGGCTTTCCCTCGACACCTGCTCGGCGGGTGAGATCGCCGTGGCGCGGTCGATCGGCTTCCCGGCCGAGCGGATCCTGCTGCACGGCAACGCGAAGACCCCGGAAGACCTCAAGGCGGCGCTGTCCTACGGCGTCCGCCGGATCGTGGTGGACTCGCTCGACGAGATCGAGCAGCTCGGCGCGCTCGCCACCGGCGCGCAGCAGGTGCTGATCCGGGTGACCCCGGACGTCTCGGCGGGTACGCACGCGGCGATCACCACCGGGACCGAAGGGCAGAAGTTCGGGTTCTCGTTGCGTGAAGAGGTCCGCGACAACCTCGATCGCGCCGTCTCGGCCGTTCTCGCCCAGCCCGGTCTCCGCCTGGCCGGGCTGCACTGCCACCTCGGCTCGCAGGTTTCCCGGGTGGACTTCTACGAACTGGCCGCCCGCAAGATGATCGGCGTACTCGTCCGGCTGCGCGACGTCCACGGCATCACACTGCGGGAACTGGACCTCGGCGGCGGGCACGCCGTCCGCTATCTGCCGAGCGACGCCGGTTTCGACATCGACGGCTACGTACGCCGTCTTCGTGTCGCACTCGCCTACGAATGCACGTCGCACGGCTTCCCGCTGCCGAAACTGACGATCGAGCCGGGCCGCGCGATCGTCGGCTCGGCGGGCATCACCGTGTACCGGGTCTGCGCGGTGAAACGCGGCTCGCGCACCTTCGTCGCCGTCGACGGCGGGATGAGCGACAACGCCCGCCCCGCGCTTTATGGAGCGGCCTACACCGCGCGGCTGATCGGCAGGCGCAGCCGCGCGGCCCGGCGGCCGATGACGGTGGTCGGGCGGCACTGCGAATCGGGTGACATCCTCGCCGACGGGCTCGCCCTCCCCGACGACGTCCATCCCGGCGATCTGCTCGCCGTGCCGTGCACCGGCGCCTATCACCACTCACTCGCGTCGAACTACAACCTCGTCGGCAGGCCGCCGGTCGTCGGCGTCTCGGGGGGTACCGCGACCCTGCTCGTCCGGCGGGAAACCGAGGAAGACCTGCTGAAACGCGACCTCGGCTGAGGCCTGTCCGAAAAACTC
The DNA here is from genome assembly GCA_049998115.1 of Amycolatopsis sp. cmx-4-19. Taxonomy (GTDB): domain Bacteria; phylum Actinomycetota; class Actinomycetes; order Mycobacteriales; family Pseudonocardiaceae; genus Amycolatopsis. Next base: position 130,902 of record JAEBEO010000001.1, read on the forward strand.
GGCACCCGCGGGCACGCGCGACAGATTCCTTCGCGCGACGTCGTCGAGAAAGAGAAACGCGACAAACAACTTAACGGCGGTAGCATTCTGGACATTGATCGATACGCTGCGCGACAAGAATCGCATGCCGAAACAAAGGGAGGGACGGCATGGGTGACGAACCACGCGCGCAGATGGAGCAGCGCACACCTAGAGGTTTGGACAATACCGATCGCACTCTGATCGCACTTCTGCAAGTCGACGGACGGGCTTCGTTCACGGCGCTCGCCAAGGCCGTCGGCCTGTCGGAAGGTGCCGTGCGGCAGCGCGTCCAGCGCCTGCTGCGGGACGAGACGATGCAGATCGTCGCGGTCACGGATCCGACGAATGTCGGGCTCGGCCGCCAGGCGATGGTCGGGATCAAGGTCCAAGGCGATCCGCGAGCGGTCTCCGACCAGCTCACCGGATTGCCGGACGTCCATTACGTCGTGCTCACGGCCGGAACGTACGACCTGCTCGCCGAGGTCGCCTGCCGGGACGACGAACACCTCTTGAGTGTGCTGAATGACGACATCCGGCCCATCCCGGGTGTCATCAGCACCGAGACCTTTGTGTATCTGAAGCTCGCAAAGCAGACATATGCCTGGGGTAACTTGACCCGATAACGCCCCGGCCCAGTGTGCCGAAGGGGCCTTTCGCATGCGAATTCGCCACGAAAGGCCCCCTCGTCGCGCGCCCGGGGTTACAGGCAGCGCAGATAGACGTCCGGAGTCCGCCGCCCCGAGTCGAGGCCGCGGAGCACCCGCGGCAGCGGCCCGCGGCACAGCACGCCGAGCCGCTGCGTCGCCCGCGTCAGCGCGACATACAGCTCCGCCTCGCCGCTCGGGCCTTCCGCGAAGATCCGCTCCGGCTCCACCACCAGGACGGCGTCGTACTCCAGGCCCTTGGTCGCGGACGGCGCGATCGCACCCGGCACCCCCGGCGGCCCGATGACCACCGAGGTCCCCTCGCGCCCGGACTCCTCGCGGACGAACTCCGCGACCGCGTCCGCGATGTCCACTTCGGACAGTTGACGAGACCATGGCCTTACGCCACAAGAACGTACCGAGTCCGGCGGCACGGCGTCCGGGGCGAAGCTCGCGAGCAGGGCGGCCGCCACCGCCATGATCTCCGACGGCGTCCGGTAGTTGACGGTCAGCCTCCGGTACACCCACCGATCGGCGACGTACCGGGAGAGCATCGCGTCCCACGACCGCGCGCCCGACGGCGACCGGCGCTGCGCGAGATCCCCGACCACGGTGAAGGATCGGCTGGGGCAGCGCCGCATCAGCACCCGCCAGTCCATTTCGGACAGTTCCTGCGCCTCGTCGACCACGACATGGCCGTAGGTCCATTCCCGGTCGGCGGCCGCGCGTTCGGCCAGCTCCCGTTCGTCGTGCTCGGCGAAGCGGTCGGCCAGGTCCTCCGCCTGCAGCACGTCCGTCGGCCGGAGCGCGAACTCGTAGTCGTCGTGATCCTCTTCGACCTCGATGAGCTCCAGCACACGCTCCGCGTACTCCTTCTGTTCCAGCTGACGGCGTTCCTTCGCCCGCCGCTCGGCGGTGCGGTCCCAGCCGAGGAGCTCGACGGCCTCGTCGAGCAACGGCACGTCCGACACCGTCCACGCCGCCGCGTCCGCGCGGAACAGCGCCGGATCCGCCCCGGCCGCCTTCAGCCGCTCCGGCGAGCCGTAGAGGTCGGCGAGCAGCCGTCGCGGAGTCAGCACCGGCCACAGGCGGTCGAGCACGGCACCGAGTCCCACGCTGGCTTCGAGGTCACGCCGGACGTTCTTCCGCATCTCCGGACGCGTATGCGTGTCGTCCCCCGGCAACCAGCCCCGGCCGATCCGGTCGACCGCCCGCTCGGTGAGCGCCGCGATCACCTCGCGTTCGAAGACGGCCTTGGCCTCGTTGTGCAGCAGGCCGGATTCACGGGCCCGCCGCCTCGCGGCCGCCGCGACCTCGGCGTCGAACGGCACGGTGACGTCGTCGAGTTCGATCGGCTCCGGTTCGGCGGGAAGCTCCTGCCGGTCCGTCACCGCCGCCGCGAGGACGTCCAGGATCGCCAGCGAGCCCTTGAGCCGCTGCACCGCCGGGGAATCCTCCAGTTCGGTGCGCAAACCGGGGACGAAGGTGCCCGGCGTCGCGAACACGGCACTGGTCTCGCCGAGTGACGGCAGGACCCGGCCGATGTGGTCGAGGAAGGTGCTGCTCGGCCCGACCACGAGCACGCCGCGGCGCTCCATGCGCTCCCGCTTCGTGTAGAGCAGGTACGCCACGCGGTGCAGCGCCACCGCCGTCTTGCCGGTGCCGGGCCCGCCCTCGACCACCAGCACGCCAGGGTGCTCCAGCCGGATGATCTCGTCCTGCTCGGCCTGGATCGTGGCGACGATGTCCCGCATCCCCTCGCCGCGCGGCGCGTTCACCGCGGCCAGCAGCGCCGCGTCACCCCGTTCCACGCCCGATTCCGGACGGCCGAAGACCTCGTCGGTGTACTCGAGGACCTTGCGGCCGAGTGTGCGGAACTGACGGCGTCGCGCCATTCCTTCCGGCGACGCGCCGGTCGCGCAGTAAAACGCGCGCGAGGCGGGCGCCCGCCAATCCAGCACCAACGGTTCGTAGTCGTTCTCGTCGTCGAAAAGGCCGATCCTGCCGACGTACGCCCGGCCTCCCGAAAGGGCGTCCAAACGGCCGAAACAAAGGCCTTCGTCGGCGATCTTCAGCCGGGCCACCTCCCGTGCTTTCGTACTGACGGAGACTTCACGGTCCGAGAGCGCGAACCCTTCTCCCCGCAACGCACCGGCGTATGCCTCGCTCATGCGCGTACGTGCGGCGTCCAGCCGTCCGTAGAGCGACGCGATGTACTCCTGTTCGGATCGCAATTCCTCGTCGTACCCCTGATTTGACAAGTTCCCCTCACAGTGGTTAGGCTTCCACCAGGTTCGGCGTAGTGATCAGACATTCCTGATTGCGCGCCGATTTTTTATTGTCCACCCCTTGTCAAGGGGCACCCCGGTATTCCGCCGGAAACGATCGTGCGCGATAATGGGGACGCGGATCCACCATTACCGCGCACGATCCGCGAGACTCGCCGTCGGCTCAGCCGAGCATGAACTCGCGGGGTTCCAGCGCCCTTCCCACCACCCGGACGTCACCCAGCCAGCCGTGGAACGCCTGCTCGACGATCGAGTCGTAGGCGTACGCGCCGATCAGCCACGAGCCGCCGGGATTGGCGATCCCCGCCGCCGGGGTCTTCGGGTTCCGCAGCACCGGGCAGCCGTCGACGTAGAGCGTCGTCCGCCTGCCGTCGTTCACCGCGGCCACGTGGAGCCACTCCCGCAGCGCCAGTTCATGTCCCCAGCAGGTCGAAATCCCGTTCTGGTTCACCGGGAACACCGCCCACTGGAACGCCGCACCGTCCGAAAGGGACAATGTGGCCGACGGTTCGCCGGGGTCGTCACCGGTCTTGCCCGCCTTGCCGCCGGAACCCTGCCTGCCGAAGAGCGCGGCCCAGGAGTGCTTGCCGTCCTTGAAATCCTCGGGCAGCTTCACGAACGCCTCGATGGTGTAACCACGGGAGAACGTCTCCGCGTTCATCGGTGCGGAGTCCGCCGTGCGCAAGTACGCGCCCCGAGCCGGTTTCTTGCCGCCGTCGAACCGGAGGCTCGATCGCGACGGCTGCCGCCCGGAGAACTCCCCGGAGTACCGCAATGCCTCGGCGGGGCTGCCGGGCAAGGTCACCCGGACCAGGTCGTTACCGCGCCCGGACAGGTCACGGACACCGCCGACCGGCGTGCCGTCGCGCCCTTCGAACCGCCAGTAAGCCACGGTTCCGCGGATCAGCTGCCGCTCGGCGGGCCGCCCCGGCGGGACCGGGACCGGTGCGAACCCGGCGAACCGCGCGTCGAAATCGACCTCCAGGCTGAAGTAGTCCGCCGGTCCGGTGCGCTCGATCTCCTGCCGCTGCAACTCGTTCAGCCGCGGCGCCTGGTCGGCGAGCCACGGCGAGACCGTGCGGACGTCGATGACGTTCCGCGCGAGGTCGAAGCGGTAGAGCCGGATCATCGCGCTGCCGCCGTAGTAGCGGTCCTGGTAGTTCGTGATGTGCAGGTGGACGTCGTTGCCCGCATGGTTCTTCTTCACCGCGCGGCCCGGCGGCCAGTAGTGCCCGTTGAGGGTCAGGAAGATCTGGTCGTTCCCCGCGATGAGCTCGTCCCACACCTTCTGCCCGAACTCGGACAGCTGCGCCTGGCCGGTTTCGTCGGCCCACACCAGTTCGTGGATGGTCAGGATCGCCGGGAGGCGCGGGTTCCGCTCGAGCACCGACCGCGCCCATTCGAGCCCGCCCGCCGACGGCCGCCAGTCCAGCGCCAGCAGCAGCCATTCGCGGCCGCCCGCACGGAACACGTGGTGGCTGTTGTAGCCGTCCGGGCTGGCGCCGCGGAAGGTCCGCGAACCCCGTTGCCGCCGCGGGCCGAAGGCGTCGAGGTACGGCGTGCGGCCACGCTGGTCGTCGGTCGAGGACTTGATGTCGTGGTTGCCCGCGAGCGTGCTGTACGGGAACCGGCGGCGGTCCAGGTGCTGGAAGGAGCGGCTGATCTGGTCGAATTCACCCGGCTGCCCGTTCTCGGTGAGGTCGCCGAGATGCGCGAGGAAGACGATGTTCTCGTCGTCGCCGGTGACATACCGCAGTGTGGCGTCCAGCGGTGCGGGGTCGCCGCGATCGGCGTCGAACAGGTACTGGGTGTCGGGCAGGACCGCGAAGGTGAAGCGGCCGTCTTCGGCGTCCGGACCGTGGTGGCCGAAGGTCGCCGAAGCCGCCGGGGCGCCGAGCACGGGCAACGCGGACGCCGCCGCACCGGCGCCGAGCAGGCCGGCACCGCGCAGGAAAGTCCGTCTGGAGGAGTCGTTCACGGCCGAAACCTACGGTCGCGGAGGCAACGCGTCCCGAACCGCGGATGAACACTTGCCCCGCTCGGTAGCGTCATACCCATGGGGGAAACCGACGCGCCCAAGCGGGTCAAACGCTGGTCGGTGCTCGCCGGGGTCGGCGTGGTGGTGGCCGCGGCGGCCTGGTGGATCGTGGACGAGATGCCGACCGTGGACGACGCCGTCGTCCACGACGCGTTGCCGCCGATCGACGAACATCTGCGTGCGAACGCCTGGACCGGCGTACTCGCCGATTCCGGGTTCACCGACGTCCGCTGGGTGTGCACGCGGAAGGTGATCGAGACCCGGCCGGACGGCGACCGGGTCAAGGTCGGTCTCGTCGCGAACTGCGACGAGGTCGCGCGGGAAGGCGGCGGGCTCGTCACCGGCAGCGGGTTCCGGCAGCCGATGGTCTACCTCGTCGAACGCGCGCAGGGCGGCTACCGCGTCCTCGACCGCGAAGTCGCGAAGGACGGCTCGGCGTACTCGCCTTCGGTCAAGGCGATGTTCTCGTGGATGGGCGCGCGACGGGTTCTCGAAGGCTCGACGCCGGACGATCCGGCGACCGCCGCGCCCGCCGCGTTCGGCCTGCCCGACGGGACTCCCGTCCACCCCCGGCGCTAGGCCGTGTCCTGTGCGGTGGGCAAACCACCCACCGGCCGCGTTCCCGACCTCACAGGTCGATACACCTAGTCCCGGCCGATCCGCCGCGGCACGAGGAACCACATGACTACGAACAGCACCGCGACCACCACGCCGAGCACGATCATCGCGATCGGGCCGTAGACGACCTTGGCGATGAGCGCGACGGTCATGGTGATCGCGGCGGCGAGGAAAGCCAGTCCCGCCAGGACGGACCGGTTGCCCGCGGTGAGGATCCGCTCACGGTTCCCGGTGCGGAACAACAACCGGTGCCACGCCGCGGGTGCCGTCAGCAGCACCGTCGAACACACCGTGAGCAGCACCGCCGTCAGGTGAACGGCTTTCTCGAACCCGCTCGCCTCGTGGAACTCGTCGGTGAACACCACCGTGAGCAGGAATCCGAAGAGGATCTGGACGCCCGCCTGCGCGACCCGGAGTTCCTGCAGGAGCTCACTGACGTTGCGGGTCAGGCGTTCGTTCTTCGTCTCTCCCGTGTGCTCGACCACTCGGCGGCTCCAAGACCATCGGTTGACGCGTGACTTTTTCGTGCCAGCCCAAGGAAGTCACCGCGACGACCACCACGGCGAGACCCAGCCACTGCGTTCCGGACAAATGCGCGTTCAGGAACGATACGCCGATGACGGCCGCGGTGACCGGGAAAGCCAGTTCCGCCAGTGTCGCCCTGGCGGCCGGCGTCGACCGCAGCCCCCAGTAGTACAGGCTCAGCGCCAGCAAACCGGGGACGAGCGCGAGCAGCCCGAGTCCGAGCGCGTTGTCCCAGCCGACCGCGAACGAGCCGCCCTGGACCGCCACGATCCCCGCCGCGACCGGGAGACCGACCGTGAACCGGAGCGTGGTCACCTCCTTCGGCGCGAGTTCGGTGGACAGTAACCGGCCGAGCACCGTGCCCGCCGCCCACAACGCGGCCGCGCCGATCGCCAGCAACGCCGCCTTCGCCGCGGCGAGCTGGATGTTCAGCGGGTCCTTGAACGCCAGCAGCCAGGCACCCAGCAGCGCGGGGATCGCGAAGAAGGCGTACCCGGCGCGCACGCGCTCACCGAGGACGAAGAACGCGGCGAGGACGGCGAACACCGGCTGGAGTTTCTGCAGCACCAACGGCGTCACCGGGTCGCCGAGTTTGAAGGCGGCGGTGAACATCGCCGTCGCCAGCGCGGACGAGCCACCGCCGATGGCGAGCACGGCCAGCCATTCCCGCGGGCCGCAGCGGCGCAGCGCGCGGAAGGCGCCGGGGATCAGCGGGCTCAGGACGAGCACCACCAGCAGGTGCTCCCAGAAGACGACCGTGGCCGCCGGAAGCGCCTCGGCGAGCGGGAGGCGCAAAAGGCCGTCGGTGCCCCAGAGGGCCGCGGCGACCGCGACCAGCCAGGTGCGATCCGGAGGGTTGGGGTTCACTTGACCTGCCATCCATGTCCCGCCGCCGCCCGCGGAGGCGGTATGGCAGGCACTCATAGTTCCATCGGTTTGAAATTCCTACACCCGTTCGAGTGGTGGTTCTGGCGGCTACCCGGGCGCGCAGGCTAGGCAGAGGACATGCGTCCCGTCCCCGCACTCGCCCTCGTTCTGTCCACCGCCGCGCTGGCCATCACCCCCGCCACCGCGTCGGCCGCCCCCGCGCCCGAATCCCGGGTGCACGTCATCACCGCCAAGAGCGGTCTCACCGTCTACCGGCCGGATCTGGTCCCGCCCGGCGCCCGCGCCCACGTCTTCGGGTTGACCTCCAAGGCCTTCGGAACCTCGACCGCGATCCTCGTGACCGGCCTGCTGCCCGGCCGCGAATACGGCGCGCACGCGCACTCGAAGGCCTGCGGCGCCACCGGAGACATCGCCGGCCCGCATTACCAGAACATCGAAGACCCGGTGAAGCCGTCGGTGGATCCGGCCTATGCCAACCCCCGCAACGAGATCTGGCTGGACCTCACCGCCGACGCGGGCGGCCGCGGCGTCGCCGTGTCCAAAGTGGACTGGACATTCGGCGAGCGCCGGGCGAACTCGATCGTGATCCACGAAACGCATACGCACACCGACCCGGGCCACGCCGGGACCGCGGGGGCCCGGCTGGCCTGTGTGACGGTCGGGTTCTAGAACCCCCAGGTGCGTTCCGGCCGGATCCTGATCCGGACGCGGTACTCCCGGTCGAACTTCGGGGTGTCGTAGTCGATCGCGGGGTAGTGCTTCTCGTACTTGTCGAGGAAGCCCGGCTGCTCCGAGGCGACGCCGTCCGGCAGGATCTCGGCCCGGCCGCCGATCACCAGGATCGAGCCGCCGTGCTCGTCACTGTTGAAGTGGAGACTGACCTCGGGATTGGCCTCGATATGCCGGGTCTTCGCGGTGTCGGGCCGGCTGAAGACGATGATGTCGTAGCCGTCCAGCACGAACCACACCGGGCGCGGTGAGGGCCTGCCCTTCGGGCTGATGGTGGTCAGCCAGGCGACGTTCTCCTTCGCCCGCTCGGCGAGCCGCGGGTCGGGTTGGTAGGTCATGAAACGGACCAACCACGACCCGGCGGCTTTTCTTCCTCAGCGTGAAGCGACGAGCTTGGCGTAGCGCGTCCCCGCCCCGAGCAGGACCAGACCGGCGAGGAGGAAGGCCGCGACCCTGGCCAGGCCGTCGAGCGCGGCGAGGTCGAACAGGACCAGCTTCAGCACCGCCGCCCCGACCAGCACCAGCCCGGTCACCCGCAGGCCGACCACCGAGATACCGCGGATGAGCAGCACGAGCGCGGCGACCGTCCAGGACACCGTGATCACCACGTGCCCGAGCAGGAAGCCCGAGCGGCCGGGGATCGCCAGCAGCGCACCGCACAGCACCATCGCACCCGCGCCGTAGAGCGCGCAGACACCGGCGAACAGCCACGGCACCACGTTCTCCGACGCCGCCTTGAACAGGCCGAGCCGGTGCGCGACCCACGGAAGCGTGGTCGAGACGGCCACGATCGCGACGGACACCAGCAGCGCGCCGACCAGGTCGGCGTTCGGGCGGCTCTTGATCAGGAAGAACAGCGTCGGCGGGACGTCGAAGGTCAGCGCGATGAACCCGCCGATGACTGCGAAGCCCAGTCCGCCGAAGAGCGCGACGTGTTTCTTCGTCCACAACGCGACCAGCGCCAGCAGAACACCTTCGCCGATCAGGATCGCGGAGCGGGCACTGCCGTCGAAGAGCGTCATCGTCGTCTGCAGGGCCGCCAGGAGACCGGCGGCACCCGCGAGGTCCCCCGTCCAGCCGTCGAGCCACTGCCCGGCCGCCCACACGGCGAGCAGCACCAGCGCGACCGACGCGGTGACGAGCACGGCCGACGTCTTCGGCAGGAACAACGCGGCGAGCAGCGCAGGCAACGGGGCGGCGCCGAGCAGGGCGAGCGCGGCGGCGTCACCCTTCCGCTTGGTGGTGACGACCACGGCGAGCGCGAGACCGATCCCGCCGGCCGCCAGCGCGGCGGCGGTGTTCGCGACGCTGCCGCCGAGACCGGCGAACGCGGTGCCGAAGACCGACGCGACCAGCGGCGGGATGCCCGCGGCGACCGCCACCGACGGCCACGACTGGCGCAGCTGCACCGGCGTCGAGGCGACCTGGACCACCAGCAGGAACGCGACCAGCTCGGGTTTGAACCCCTGCGTGATCAGCGGCGCGCAGAGCACACAGCCGAGCACGACGGCCGTCGCGAGCAGCGACGACTTCCACCGCACGGCCAGCAGCAACCCGCCGACGGCGATCAGGAGACCGAGCGCGAGACCGGCGTAGGCCGGGAGGAATTCGTACATCGTCGTCGCCGCGATGGCGTCGAGGTACAGCGTCCCGATGCCGGTCGCGGCGAGTGCGAAGGCGCCGGTGCGGCCGGCCGGGGTGCGGTGCAACCGCAGGCCGATGCCGACGAGCGCGAGCCCGAGCGCGGCGCCGCCGATCACCCGCGGCAGCGGACCGAACCAGCCGCGCTGGATGGCGAGGACCAGGAACAGCACGATGCCGAGCAGCGTGACCGCGCCACCGACCCACGCCAGCAGCCTGCTGCCGGCGCCTTCCTTGCTCAGTTTCTCGGCCAGCGTCGCCTTCGGGACCGGCCGGTAGGGCTGATAAGGCTGCTGCGGCGGGCGGGGCTGCTGGGGTGCCTGCTGATAGGGCTGGCGGTAGTGCTGCTGGTACTGCTGCCAGCGCTGCTGTGCCTGGGCGTGTGCCTGGGCCTGGGCGTACTGGGCGTGCTGGTACTGGGCGTGGGGGTGCTGCGGGTACGGCTGCTGCTGCGGGATCTGGGGCTGCGGCGGTGCCTGCTGCGGCTGTTCCGGCTGTTCTCGGGCGGCAGGCCGCTCCGGCTGCGGGGCCTGCTCGGCGGCGGGCTCCTCTTCGTGCTTCGGTGCCGCGTCGGCCCGGACGGTCCGCAGCTCGGTACCGACCCGCGCGAGGCGGGCCCCCAGATCGTCGATCTCCCCGGCGAGCCTGAGGAGCACATCCCCATCGGTGGTCATGGCGCCAAGCATGAGTCCTCCGACGCCGTCGAGGATCCGTAGCACTACTCAATCGTGATGACGATGTGGTCGCGACCTGCGAGATCATCAGTGCCTGAGGGCTTCCGGAAGATCTCCACCAGTTGGCGAAGTCGTCCTGCCCCTACGGACGCGAGGCGAGACCTCAACCCACCTGCGAGTGACAGACACCACAGGCGACAATGGAGGATGTGACTGCCACCCTGAGCAAGCCCAGCCTGAAGATCGGCCCCTACGAGGTCGATCCCCCGGTCGTGCTCGCTCCCATGGCGGGCATCACCAACGTCGCCTTCCGGCAGCTGTGCCAGGAGTACGGCGCGGGCATCTACGTCTGCGAGATGATCACCGCCCGCGCGGTGGTCGAACGCCACCCCGGCACGATGCACATGATGACCTTCGGCGAGAACGAAAAGCCCAGGTCCATGCAGCTTTACGGGGTCGACCCCAAAACCATGGCCGAGGCCGTCCGCATCATCACCGGCGAGGGCCTCGCCGACCATGTCGACAGCAACTTCGGCTGCCCGGTCGCGAAGGTGACGCGCAAGGGCGGTGGCGCGGCGCTGCCGTTCAAGCGGAAGCTGTTCGCCGACATCGTGCGCGAGTCGGCGAAGGCGGCGGCCGAGGCGGACGTGCCGTTCACGGTCAAGTTCCGGGTGGGCATCGACGACGACCACCTGACCTATCTGGACGCCGGGCGCATCGCCGAGGCGGAGGGCGCGGCCGCGGTCAGCCTGCACGCGCGCACCGCCGCGCAGCGCTACTCCGGCCAGGCCGACTGGACGAAGATCGCCGCCCTCAAGGAAGCCGTCACCAGCATCCCGGTGCTCGGCAACGGTGACATCTTCTCGGCCGAGGACGCGCTGCGGATGGTCGACGAGACCGGCTGCGACGGCGTCGTGGTCGGCCGCGGCTGCCTGGGGAGGCCCTGGCTGTTCGGCGAGCTGGAGGCGGCCTTCGCGGGACGCCCGCAGCCGACACCGCCGAAGCTCGGCGAGGTCGCGAAGGTCCTGCGCCGCCACACCGAACTGCTCGTCGAGCACGACGGCCACGACAAGGCCATGCGCGACATCCGCAAACACATGGCCTGGTATTTCATGGGTTTCCCGGTCGGTTCGGAACTGCGACGAGGCTTCGCGATGCTCTCCAGCCTGACCCAGCTCGACGACCTCATCGACCAGCTCGACCACGACGCGCCGTTCCCCGATGCGGCCACCGGTCCGCGTGGGCGGCAGGGTTCACCGGGCAAGGTCACGCTGCCGCACGGCTGGCTCGACGACCCGGACGACGACTGCGTTCCCGAGACCGAGGACATGCATTCCGGTGGCTGAAACGGAAAACGCTCCCGCCGGATGATCCGGCGGGAGCGTTTCGCTTCACGGCTCAGGTGCCTCGGTTCTTGTAGGCGAACTTCCACACGTCGTTGTCGACTTCGGTGCACTTCATGAGAATCGCGTAGTAGCGCACATAGGTGTGCTGTTCGGAAAGACAAGCCGATTCGGTGCTGAACGGTCCCACCTGGCAACCGATCGGACCGTCACAGACATCCGACACCGACAAGGGCGTTTCGGCCAGCGCGACATTCGCCCCGGTCAGTGCCAGCCCTCCCGCGAGCGCGGCTGAAGCGGCACCGACGGCGACCCGTCGCTTCCAACTATTCGACATCGACCAACTCCGGTTTCCCAGTACGACTGACGATCTTCAGTGGACGGCCGGACGACCTCCGCCGTCAACGCCTTCGTGTCTGCCGAAAACCCTTGACAAGTAGAGTCGGCTTCGTGATCGAGCAGCTGAGCATCCCCACCGAGGCAGGTTCCTTCGACGCCATCGCGGCGGGTCCCGAAGACGGCCGTCCGGTCCTGCTGCTGCACGGGTTCCCCGAGGCGGCGATCGAATGGGAACACCAGGTCGCGACGCTCGGCGTGCTCGGATATCGCGCGGTGGCACCGGATCAGCGTGGTTATTCGCCGGACGTCCGGCCGGAACAGGCCGCCGAGTACAACGTCGACTACCTCGTCGAGGACGTCCTCGCGATCGCGGATCGCTTGGGGTGGAACGAATTTGACCTCGTCGGACACGACTGGGGCGGCGCGGTGGCATGGTGGACGGCCGACGCGCATCCCGGCAGGCTCCGCAGTCTCGCCGTCGTTTCGACACCGCATCCGGCGGCACTCGCGGAGGCCATGAAGACCGACGAGGACCAGCACCTCCGCTCGGGATACATGACCGAGTGGCGGCAGAGCCGGGTCACCGAACGGCGGATGCTGGAGAACGACGCCGACGCGCTGCGCCGCATCTTCGACTGGAAGCTGCCGCCGAGCAAGATCGACGAGTACGTCCGGCGCCTGTCCGAACCGGGCGCGCTGACCGCCGCGCTCAACTGGTACCGCGCCGGCCGTCCCGGGGGGAAGATCGGGCCGATCGAGGTGCCGACGCTCTACCTCTGGAGCACCGAGGACGCCGCCTTCGGATCGACGGCCGCACTCGACACCGCGAACCACGTCACCGGCCCGTACCGCTTCGAGATGATCGAGGACGTCTCCCACTGGGTGGTGGAAGAGGCACCCGAAGCCGTCACTTCTTTGCTCGTCGAACACCTTTCATCCCACTAACAGGGGTAACTCTGGTCGCGGTACCGGTTACAGCGAGCCGTGTAGTTCAGTGGGTCCGGTGAACAACGCGACCGAACTCGACACCGAACGCATCGTCTACGTCACCGAGGACGGCGAGCCCACCGGCGAGACCGCGCCCAAACTGGCCGCCCACCACGAGCACACCCGGCTGCATCTGGCGTTCTCCTGCTATCTGCTGCGCCGCGGCGACCAGGCCCTGCTGATCACCAGCCGCGCCGCGACCAAGAAGGTGTGGCCGCGGGTATGGACCAACAGTGTCTGCGGGCACCCCGCACCGGGTGAACCGATCGAGGAGGCCGTCCGGCGCCGTGCCGCCTTCGAACTCGGCCTGCCCCGGCTGGACGACCTCCGTTGCGTCCTTCCGGCGTACCGCTACCGGACGCCACCGTTCGAGGGTGTGGTCGAGAACGAGTTCTGCCCGGTCTTCGTCGCGTGGGTCGACGAGGATCCGCTGCCGCATCCCGAGGAGGTCGGCGAGTGGCGCTGGATCGACTGGAATGATTACGCACTGTTGCTGAATGATGATGTGACTGACGTGAGTTACTGGGCGAAAGATCAGTTTTCGCAGCTCAAAGACTCAGAGCCGTTTTCGGCATTGCGGAACGGCACTTCAGCGCGTGACAATGACGCGCAACCGTCGTCCACTTGAGCGATATTCGCTTTGGCCCGTACTCACACCTCAAGAGCCCCCTCCTTTACGACGAAAACCAATTCGTGGCGGAGGTGAGTGTGGCAGCCGACGACGAGGCCGCGCTCCCACCGGGCGCGCGGGGTACCGATCTGCTCGACCTGCACGAATCGATCGCCGGGGTACTGGCCACCCAGGGGGACTGGCGACGCGCCTACCACCATCTGAGGTCCGCCTTCGACCTCGCCCGGGCCGGCAGCCTGCGGGACACGCTGACATCCAGCTTCAACCGCCGCTACCTCGACCAATGGCTGCACGGCCCGGCCGTCGAGCACCGCGGCCCGCCCGGGATCGCGATCGCGCTGGTCGACCTCGATCTGTTCAAAGAGGTCAACGACACCTTCGGGCATCTGGTCGGCGACCGGGTGTTACGGGAGGTCGCCGACCTGTTGCAACAAGGACTCCCGCCCGAGGCGTTCTGCGCCCGATACGGCGGCGAGGAGTTCGCGCTCGTCCTCCCGGACGTCGACGCCGCCCGCGCCGTCCGGATCGCCGACACCGCCCGCGTCCGGGTGTCCCGCCACCCGTGGGCACGGATCCGGCCCGGGCTGAAGGTCACCATCAGCGTGGGCCTCGCCCACGAAAACGGCACCGGACCGGGCCATCATGCGGACCCGGAACGGCAGTTGCGCCGCGCCGACGCTTTGTTGTATACGGCGAAACGGGCCGGCCGGAACAAAGTGGCCTATCGCGAAAAGGAATCGCCGCAGGTGATTCCCCGTTCCGCGAACTCCGGGCAGTCTTCCGAACCCGCGGGGGCCTAGCCACCCACTCGGTTATAGCCGTACTCTACGTAGCGGTATCGCTTGTTTTAACGCACCTTTAACCGGGACCGCTCACCCGATCGCATGGACCGCTCGGCGCTTCTCGGTACCTTGGGTGAAGAAAATTCCGGGATGGTTGTCGTCACGAACCTGAGGTGTCCGTACGATAACGAAAGAGCATCGACCATGAGAGGAGACCGAGTGCCCGACGAGCACCACACCCCGGGGACCGGTCGCCACAGCACCACCGACAGGGGCGCCGGCGAGCGCCGCGGCCGCCGCCGATCGATGGACACCCACGGCGGGATCAGCGTCTCCGACGTCGTCGCACGTCACACGGGTGAACGTCCCGTCTTCGACCCTAACGCCGATGCTCCGGCACCGCCGCCCCGCCGTGCCCGGCAGGCCGAGCCGTCGCCGGAACCTCCGAGACCCGGGGCCCGTGCCGCGCGTTCGGAACCGCCCGCGCCGCGTCGTCCCCGTCCGGCGGCGTCGTCCACGCCGTCCGAAGAGCCGTCCACGGCGCGTCCGGCCCAGCCCGCCCCGTCCGGCCGGACACCGCTGCCCCAGCGGAACCCTCAGCCCGCCGAACCGCCGCGCACGCCGAGGCCGCCCCGTGCGCGCCAGCCGCGCCGCACCTCGCAGGTCGCGCCCACGCCCGAGGCGCCGACGCAGCGCCGCCCGCCGGTGGTGAACCCAGGTTCCCAGCAGCAGCCCGCCGTACCGGCGCCCCCACGCCGTCCCCGCCGCCCCGCGCCGCGCCCGGCCCAGCAACCTCCCGGCCCGCCGTCCCCGATCCGGCAATCGCTTTCGGGCGCCGTCCCGCCGCGGTCCGAGATGGACCGGCTCACCATGACCGACGAGCTCGAAGCGATCGACGAAGCGACGATCACCAAGCGCAAGATCGACCACACGCTCGCCCGGTTCTCCGCGGCGCACGACGAACTCGAAGCCGAAGAGGCCAAGAAGCGCGAACGTCGGGAGCGGCTCGCGGCGCGGCCCGCCGCGCTGCTGGAGCAGACCAGGACCGCGCTGCAGCGCGTGGTCACGACCGACACCCCCGAGAGCGCCGAGGCCGCCGAACAGGCGGCTCCGCAGACCCGCCTGCAGGAGAAGAAGGAACGCAAGACCCTGCGGTCGGCCAAAGCGGGCCGGATCGCCGCCGCGGTGGTCGCCGCGCTCGTGTTCCTCTCCCTCGGCACCGCCTGGGGCGCGCAGACCTGGTTCGACGCGAAGTTCAACAACGTCGCCTCGCTCGACGAGGACTCCGCCGACATCCAGGACGCCGCGGGCCAGACCGGTGACGAGAACTTCCTGATGGTCGGCTCCGACAGCCGTGACGGCGCGTCCGCCGAAGACGGTGTCGGCGATGCGGACGGCACTCCGGGTGCCCGTTCGGACACGGTGATGATCGCGCACGTCCCGGCCGACCGGCAGCGCGTCGTCATGGTGTCGTTCCCACGCGACCTCGAGATCAGCCGTCCGGACTGCGAGCGCTGGGACCCGGCGACGTCGTCGTACTCGGATCAGATCTCACCCGCGAAGAAGATCGCGAAGCTGAACACCGCCTTCGGGGTCGGTGGCCCCAAATGCGTCACGAAGGTGATCCAGCAGATCACCGGCATGAAGATGAACCACTTCGTCGGCATCGACTTCAACGGCTTCAAGTCCATGGTCGACGCCGTGCAGGGTGTCACCGTGTACAACGAGAAGCCGGTCGACGACGACACCCTCGGCATGGTGATCGCGCAGGCGGGCGAGGTCCGGATCTCCGGCGACCAGGCGCTGAACTACGTGCGGGCACGGCACGTCAAGGGTGATCCGACCTCGGACTACGGCCGGATCAAACGGCAGCAGGCCTTCCTCGGCGCGCTGCTGAAGACGGTGATGTCCAAGGACGTCATGCTCGACACCGGAAAGATGAGCGGTTTCATCGACGCGTTCGCCAAGGCCACCTTCGGCGAGAACCTCGGCATCAAGCAGATGATGACGCTGGCGAAGTCGATGCGCGGGATGGACTCCGGCAACGTCAAGTTCCTCACCGTGCCCACCACCGGCGAGGCGAACGGGCGCGGCAACGAGGTGCTGGTGCAGAGCAAGTCGAAGGCCGTCTTCCAGGCGTTGATCAACAACACGCCGCTGGAAGAGAAGGCCCCGGCACCCCCTCCGGACAGCGGCGCGTCCGCTCCGGCGAGTTCCGCCAAGTCCGGCGGCGGCAAGAAGAGCACCAGCTCAGGCTGAAGATCCGCGGAAGGATCATTCGTTAGTCCGGGTTCACGTCGGGTTCACCCTGGGATGCGGCTTTTGGTCCCTGTTCCCCGTAGGGTTGGGCCATGCGTGAGGCTTACCATGTCGAACTCGAACAGCTCGCCGATAACCTAGCGAGCATGTCGCTCCAGGTCGCCGACGCGATGGAGCGGGCGACCCGGGCGTTGCTCGAGGTCGATCTCGGACTCGCCGAGCAGGTGATCAGCGACGACGCGAAGGTCGACGACGCACGCGCCGAATGCGAGGAGCAGGCGTATGCCCTGCTGGCCCTGCAGGCGCCCGTCGCGACCGACCTGCGGACCGTCCTCGCCGCGATCCACGCGGCGGAAAGCCTGGAGCGGATGGGCGACCTGGCCCTGCACGTGGCGAAGGCCGCGCGCCGCCGTCACCCGGAGCCGGTCCTTCCCGAAGGCGTGCGGGACGACTTCGCCAAGATGGGCGAGGTCGCCGTCAAGCTGGCCCGGCAGGCCGAGCAGGTCATCAAGTCCAAGGACGTCGAGGCCGCTCGCACGATCGAGTCGGACGACGACGAGGTCGACGAGATCCACAAGCACCTGTTCACCGTCATCATGGACCGGAACTGGGACCACGGCGTCGCCGCGGCCGTGGACGTCACCCTGCTGGGCCGCTTCTACGAGCGCTTCGCCGACCACGCCGTCTCGGTCGCGCGCCGGATGATCTTCGTCGTCACCGGCAAGATGCCCGGCTACGGCCCCGACGAGCTCTCCTAGTTTTCCCTCGCGTTCAGTCCTCTAGTTGCGGTCGTTGCACCCGCAAGGACCGCAACTAGAGGACTGAACGCGTCAGTCAGTGTCCCAAGCGCGTGAAGGCCCCCTTCCCCCGGCTGAGCCGAGGGAAGGGGGCCTTCACGCGCGATGGGGGCTCAGCCGAAGCGGCCCGAGATGTAGTCCTCGGTCGCCTTCTCGTCCGGGTTCGAGAAGATCTTCTCGGTGTCGTTCAGCTCCACCAGGCGACCCGGCTGGCCGACGCCTGCCAGGTTGAAGAACGCGGTCTGGTCCGAGACCCGCGCCGCCTGCTGCATGTTGTGCGTCACGATGACGATCGTGTACTCCTTCTTCAGCTCTCCGATCAGGTCCTCGATGGCGAGGGTCGAGATCGGGTCGAGCGCGGAGCACGGTTCGTCCATCAACAGCACGTCCGGCCGCACGGCGATCGCCCGGGCGATGCAGAGCCGCTGCTGCTGACCGCCGGAGAGGCCGCCGCCGGGCTTGTTCAGCCGGTCCTTGACCTCGTTCCACAGGTTCGCGCCGCGCAGCGCGCGCTCGGCGATCTCGTCGAGCTGCTTCTTGCCCTTCGTGCCGCCCAGACGCAGGCCGGCCACGACGTTGTCGCGAATGGACATCGTCGGGAACGGGTTGGGCCGCTGGAAGACCATGCCGATGGTGCGGCGGACCTGCACCGGGTCGACACCGGTGCCGTAGATGTCCTCGCCGTCGAGCAGCACCTCACCCTCGACGCGGGCACCGGGGATGACCTCGTGCATGCGGTTCAGCGTGCGCAGCACCGTCGACTTGCCGCAGCCCGACGGGCCGATGAACGCGGTGACGTTGCGCGGCGGCACCGAGAGGGTGACGCCGTCCACGGCGTGGAATTTGCCGTAGTAGATGTCCACGTCTTTGACGTCGATTCGTTTGGCCATCTCAAACAGCTCACTTCTTCTTCGGGGCGACAAGACGGGCAAAGAGCATGGCGAGGAGGTTCACGATCGCGATGATCAGCACCAGGGTGAGCGCGGCACCCCAGATCCTGTCGAACGCGACGGTACCTTCGTCGAACGGGTTGCTGACCCGTTCGTTGTTCATCAGGAGCGGCAAGGCGGCCTGCTCGCCACCGAAGATGTCCCAGTTCACGTAGGCGGAGTACCCCACGAGGACCAGCAGCGGCGCGGTCTCGCCCATGACCCTGGCGAGCGCCATCATGATGCCGCCGATGATGCCGGACAGCGCGGTCGGCAGGACGATCTTCATGATCGTCTTCCACTTCGGCACGCCGAGCGCGTAGGAGGCCTCGCGCAGGTCGTCCGGGACGATCCGCAGCATCTCCTCGGAGGAGCGCACGACCACCGGGATCATCAGCAGCACCAGCGCCAGCGACACGGCGAAACCGCTGCGCGGGAGGCCGAACGTCGTGATCCACAGCGCGTAGATGAACAACGCCGCGACGATCGAGGGGACACCGGAGAGGATGTCCACCATGAACGTCGTGACCTTCGCGAGTTTGCCGCGGCCGTACTCGACCAGGTAGATCGAGACCAGCATGCCGATCGGGACCGCGATGATCGCGCAGACCAGGCCTTGCAGCACCGAGCCGATGACGGCGTGCAGCACGCCGCCGCCGACCTCGTCGGACAGCACCGAGCCGAAGTCCTCGGTCCACCAGTTGCTGAAGGGGATCCGCTTGACGCCGTTGATGACCACCGTGGCGAGCAGCCACACCAGCGGTACGACGGCGATCAGGAACGACAGCCAGATCAACGTCGTCGCGACGCCGTTCTTGGTCTTCCTCGCCAGGCTGACCTGCTGGAAGGCGGGGGTGGTGGCGGGGGTCTTCTCGAGCGTGGTGGACATGCTCAGTCCCCCTTCTTGGCGATGATGGACCGCGCGGCGAAGTTGACGATGAACGTCAGCAGGAAGAGCACCAGGCCCGCCGCGATGTACGCACCCGCCGAGATCTCGTTGTTGAGCTCGGCGTAGTCCGCCGCGATCTTCGAGGCGAACGTGGCGCCGCCGTCGAAAAGGCTCCAGGTGAACTCGCGGCCCACCGCGCCGGTCAGGATGATCGCGAGCGCGATCGTCTCGCCGAGCGCGCGGCCGAGGCCGAGCATCGAAGCGCCGATGTACCCCGCCTTGCCGAACGGCAGCACCGTGGTCCGGATGACCTCCCAGCGGGTGGCGCCCAGCGCCAGCGCGCCTTCGATATGCGGGGTCGGGGTGCGTTCGAACACTTCACGCGACAGCGAGGTGATGATCGGCAGGATCATCACGGCGAGCACGATGCCCGCGGTGAAGATCGTGCCGCGCAGGTCCGGCGAGACGTTGCCCGCCGCGAAGACGGGGATCCACGAGAAGGTGTCGTTGACCCACTGGGAAAAGGGCTCGATCGTCGGTGCGAAGACCATCAGGCCCCACAGGCCGTAGATGATCGAGGGGACCGCCGCGAGCAGGTCGATGACGTAGGCGAACGGCCGCGCCAGCCGCTTCGGCGCGTACTGCGTGAGGAAGAGGGCGATCCCGAGCGAGATCGGCATCGCGATGATCAGCGCCAGCAACGCGCTGTAGACCGTGACCAGCAGCAGGCCCATGATGCCGAACCGCATGTCGCCGGGCTCGGTCTGCCAGGTCTGGCTGGTCAGGAAGTTCACATTGTCGGCTCGGAGCGCCGGGATGGCCTGCACCAGCAGGAACAGCCCGATCAGGCCGATCAGCGAGACGACGAAGACGCCGGCTCCGGTGGTCAGGAACTGGAAGATGCGGTCACCGGGCCGCACCGTCCTGGAATTGGGGCTCGCGAGTTGCACCGAGGACTTCTCGGGCGGTGACGCGGCGGGTTGCTCCGAAATCGGGTCCTCCGTGAAGGTCTCGCGGACGCCAGAACGCCCACCGGGGTCGCCGGTGGGCGTTCTGGGCGAAGACGAATCGCTCATCGACTACTTCTGTCCAGCCTGTCTTTACTGATCAATCGCCAGTGTGCAACAGGGTCAGGCGATGGCCTTGACGGCGGTCAGGACCTTGTCCTGCAGGCTCTGCGGGATCGGCACGTAGCCCTTGTCCGAGAGCGGCTTCTGACCGTCGGTGGCGGCGACGTTCAGGAACGCCTTGACGGCCTTGGCGACCTCGGCGTCGGCGTACTTGGAGCAGACGATCTCGTAGGTGGCGAGGATGACCGGGTAGGAACCCGCGACGTTGCTGGAGTAGATCGCGTTCAGGTCCAGCGAGAGGTCGTTGGTGCCTTCCTTCTTGAACTTCGCCGCGTCGAGGGCCTTGGCGACGTTCGCCGCGGTGAGCTCGACACCGCCGGAGCCGCTGTCGATCAGGGCGGCGTTGATGCCGTCCTTCGCGAACGCGGACTCGACGTAGGTGATGGCGCCGTCGGTGGCCTTGACCGCGCTGGCCACACCGTTGGACTTCTCGGCACCGTTACCGACGCCACCGTTGAACTTCTTGCCGTCGCCCTGGGTCCAAGCGCCCTTCGAGGCCGCCTTTAGGTACTTCTGGAAGTTGTCGGTGGTGCCCGACTCGTCGGTGCGGGAGATGACCTGGATGGCCTTGTCCGGCAGGTTGAGGCTCTCGTTGCCCTTGACCGCCTTGATGGCCGGGTCGTTCCACTTGGTGATGCCGCCGTTGAAGATCTTGGCGGTGACCTCGGGGGTCAGGGTCAGCTTGTCGACGCCGGTGACCTTGTACGCGACGGCGACCGGGCCGATGACGAGCGGGAGGTTCCACGCGTCGGAGGCGCAACGGGCCTTGGCCTTCTCGGCTTCCTCGCCGTCCTTGAGGGGCGAGTCCGAACCGGCGAAGTCGACCTGGTTCGCGTTGAACTGCTTGATGCCCGCGCCGGAGCCGCTGGGGTTGTAGTTCACCTTCTGACCGGCGCACTTGGCGGCGTACTGCTGCACGAAGATGTCGATCGCGGTCTTCTGCGCGGACGAGCCCTCGGCCGAAAGCGGGTTCTTGCCGCCGCATTCGACACCGGCCGTCCCGCTGGGCGCGGACGCGGCACCCGAGCTCTCGGCCTTGTTCGCCGCCGGGTCTGATCCACAGGCGCCGAGCACGAGGGCGGCGCTAGCCACGATGCCGATCGCGCCCGCGGGCCGCATGATCTTCACTGCATTTCCTCCACTGGGAGACTTTCGCCGGATCGGTGGAACGGGAACGTTCCTGCCGGATCCGGACACTAAGCACCGACAGTGGACAGGTGGCCGTCAAAGGGTGAACGCCAAGTGAACAAGGCGTCTGATGTGAGCAGCGTGACTAGTCCGAACGGGGTCCGTGTCCCGGCTGTGACCTGCGTGTCTGCTCTCCGTGACCGGTCAAGTGCCACAAGTGCGAATGTGGTTACCGAGCGTATTGGACGTCCACCTCGTATCGGGTGAAGCCGAGCTTCGAATACACCGCGAGGGCGGGGGCGTTGTCGCCCTCGACGTACAAGATCACCTGGCCCAGCCCGCGGTCGCGGAGATACCGCAGCCCGGCGAGGGTGAGTGCCTTCCCGAGGCCGCCGCCTTGCGCGTCCGGATCGATGCCGACGACGTAGACCTCACCGGTGGGCTCGCCGCCGAACCGGCCCGGGACGGCCTCGTGGACCTTCGTCCAGTGGAAGCCGACGACCTCGCCGTTCTCCTCCGCGAGGAAGAAGCCTTCGGGGTCGAACCAGGCTTCCTTCTCGGTCGCGCGGACCTCGTCCGCGGTGAGGGCGCCCTGCTCGGGATGCCAGTCGAAGGCACGGGCGTTGACACGGACCATCGCCTCCTCGTCCTGACCGGGGACGAACGTGCGCAGCGTGACCCCTTCGCGCGTCACGGGCTCCGGCCACTCGGCGGTCTCGACGTCCACGTGGAGGATCAGCAGTTCACGGGCGCGCTCGAAGCCTTCGGTCCCGGCGAGGTGGACGGCCGCGGGGTGGTCGCCGTGCGCCCAGGCGCGCAACGGCTTCCCCTCGACGTGTTCGACGAGCGCCTTGACGAGTGCCCGTCCGTGACCGTACCGGCGGTGCGCGGGGTGGACGAACAGCTCGGCGACCTGGTTGCCGTGTGAATCGCCTTCGGTGTCCAGGTGCGCGTACGCGACCAACTCGCCGTCGACGTGCCCCAGGAGGTGTCGCCCACCGGCGAAACCGGTGTCCAGGGGATCACCGTCGGCCTCGCGCACGGCGAGCAGGAAGTCGCGGATCTCTTCCGTTTCCGGTTCACCGGTCCAAGCCAGATCAAGCATGAAATCGACCCTACCCGGGAACCCGGTACCCGCCCGGACGTCTTGTCAGCCAGGAGAGGAAGGGATTCAGTGCGCGGAAAGCTCGCTCGGCTCGTAGACGCTCGCGTCCGGGGCGATGGCCTGCTGATGCTGCTTGGCCGCGGCGCCCTTGGCCGGCCGCTCGAACTTGTAGCCGACGTTGCGCACGGTCCCGATCATCTGCTCGTGCTCCGGACCCAGCTTCGCGCGCAGGCGCCGCACGTGGACGTCGACCGTGCGCGTGCCGCCGAAGAAGTCGTAACCCCAGACCTCCTGCAGCAACTGCGCGCGGGTGAAGACCCGGCCGGCGTGCTGCGCGAGGTACTTGAGGAGCTCGAACTCCTTGTACGTGAGTTCGAGAGTGCGCTTGCGGAGCTTCGCGGTGTACGTCGCTTCGTCGATGACCAGCTCGCCGACGCGAAGCTCGGCGTCGACCTGGGCCGCGCTGCCGTCGCGGGTGGTGACCAGCCGCAGCCGGGCGTCGACCTCGGCGGGACCGGCCGTCGGGAGCAGGATGTCGTCGGTGCGCCATTCCGCGCTGACCGCGACCAGGCCGCCTTCGCCGACGACGGCGATGATGGGCGTCGTGGCCTCGTCCTCGCCGGCGCCCTTGAGCAGGCGGCAGAGGCTCTTCGCGGAGGCGAGATCGGTCCGCGCGTCGAGCAGGATCACGTCACGGTGGCCCGCGTCGAGCAGCGCGGTCACTTCCGGAGCACGGACGCGTACGGTGTGGGGCAGCAGATCCAGGGCGGGGAGCACCGCGGTCGCATCGGGTTCCGCAGTCAAAACCAACAGGTCCAGGCTCATCGCCGCACCGCCCTCACTTGTAGTCGCCTCGAACGTGGCTACAGCCGGTGCTTGGTGAGAATAGCGGGTGAACAGCCGAGGACCTACCCCGTGCTGGATCGATCACACCTGGCCAAAGAGGTATGCGAAGGAGATTCGACACGATGGTGAGCAGGCCCGTGGCGCACGACGGCCGACCTTCCCCGGGGCGGTCCGCCAAGCGACCGAAGCGACGCGGGCGGGGCTGGCTCATCGCCCTCGCGGTCCTGGTGGTCCTGCTGGTCGGGGCGGATTTCGGGGCGGCGGCGTTCGCCGAGCACACGATCTCCCAGAAGACCCGCGAACAGCTGGACCTGGTCAACGATCCGGCGGTCACGGTGCACGGTTTCCCGTTCCTGACCCAGGCCCTTTCCGGTGACTACAGTCACATCACCGTGAACGCCCAGGGCGTCCCCGTCCCGCCGAAGTTGCAAGACGTGGACTTCAACGCCGACCTGAGCGACGTCACGGCACCGCTTTCGGATCTGATGAACGGCAACACGAAGGCGATCACCATCGCGTCGCTCAAGGGCGAGGTGACCATCAAGGCCGCCGACATCGCGCGACAAGCACCGCTGGACAAGATCGAGAACCTGAAGATCGAGCCGGTCACCGAGGACTACGTCCGCAACGGCGACAGCGGGCAGGGCGAGACCAAGCCCACGACGACCACGAACGCGAACGGTGAGCCGGTGGACTCCGCCAGCACCGGGATCCGGGTGTCCGGGAACCTGCAGTTCGGCGGGAAGAACTACGAGATCTTCTGTTTCGCGATGCTCGAACTGGACGGGCAGAAGATCCGGATCGAGCCGAAGCGGCTGCAACTGGGGAATGATCAGGAAACGACCGTCATCGAAGAGGCCGCGCAGCGGATACTGCTGCCGAACTTCAACGCGACCATCGACACCGGCTCCCTGCCGTTCGCGGTGACCCCGACGTCGGTGCGCGTGAACAGCGGCTCGGTGACCATCAAGGGCGAGGGCAAGAACGTCGCCTTCAGCGGAGCGAAGCCACAGGGTTGATCCGACAGGGGTGAGCTGAGTTGACCGGAGTATGGGTGCTGCTGGGCGTTTTGGCCCTCGGCGGGGTGGCGGGCGCGATCTTGCGGGCACGCAACGGCCGCGTGCGAGCGGCCAAGTCCAGCACGTCCACCCTGCCGGAGCGCGTCTCCGACGCCCTCGCGCCCGAGGGCGTCACCCTGCTCCAGATCTCCACCACGTTCTGCGCGCCGTGCCGCCACACCCGCGTGATCCTGTCGGCTCTCGCGGAGAAGACCGACGGCCTGACACACGTCGATCTCGACGTCACCGAAACCCCGGAAGTCGCCAAGGCACTCGCGGTCTTGCGGACCCCGACGACGCTGGCCTTGACGCCGGACGGCCGGGAGCTGCTGCGTGTCGGCGGCGTTCCCCGAGGTCAGGAGCTTCTCGAAACCCTGAAGCCCCACTTGGCGAACACTTGATCCCGAATTTTGGGAAGCGTCCCAAGGTGTGAACACGGTTCCCAACCTGAGGGAGCCCTGCGTACCCTCGTGCCCGTGAACAGGCTGCCCCGAACCTTGCTGACCCAGCGCCGCGCAGTGGATCTGTGCCGCGTTCGCAGCAGCCTGTGTCCGGCTCGCTGAACGCGCCTCGAAGCCTGCGCGCGCCCTCCCGGCACGCATCTCTTTCCCTCTCGTTCGCAGGAGGACCCATGTCCGCAGGACCGGCCGTCGACCCCCGGGGTCCGCGTTTCGCCGCCATCCTGACGACGATCGTGCTCGCGATCGTGCTCATCACCCAGTGGTGGCCACTGCTCGCGGCGCAGGCGGTGGTGTTCGCGATCGGCGCGTTCGTCGGCCTCAAGCCGGCGCCGTACTCCTTGGTCTACCGCTACCTCGTCGCGCCGCGCCTCGGCCCGACGACCGAACGCGAGGACGCCGCCCCGCTGCGGTTCGCGCAGGCCGTCGGCTTCGTGTTCGCCGTCGTCGGCACCGTCGGTTTCGCCGCCGGACTACCCGTGCTCGGCTTCGTCGCGACGGCGTTCGCGTTGTTCGCGGCCTTCCTCAACGCGGCGTTCGACTTCTGTCTCGGTTGCGAGATGTTCCTGCTCATCAAGCGTTTCAGCCCCAGCCCGCGCGCGTCCTAACCCAGAAAGAGAGTCAGCTCCATGAGCCGTGAAGACGTCCTGGTCACCACCCAGTGGGCCGAGGAGAACCTGGACACCCCCGGTGTCGTGTTCATCGAGGTCGACGAGGACACGACCGCGTACGACAACGGACATATCCGCGGTGCGGTGAAGTTCGACTGGCGCAAGGACCTGCAGGACGGGGTTCGACGCGACTTCGTCGACAAGGAAGGCTTCGAGAAGCTCCTTTCGGAGAAGGGCGTCTCCAACGACGACCGCGTCGTCCTCTACGGCGGCAACAACAACTGGTTCGCCGCCTACGCGTACTGGTACTTCAAGCTCTACGGCCACGAGAACGTGCAGCTGCTCGACGGCGGGCGCAAGAAGTGGGAACTCGACGGCCGCGAGCTGAACTCGGAAGAGGTCAAGCGCGAGACCACGACCTACCAGGCCAAGGAGCAGGACCTCTCGATCCGCGCCTTCCGCGACGAGGTCGTCCAGGCCATCGGCGGCAGCAACTTCGTCGACGTGCGTTCGCCCGACGAGTTCTCCGGCAAGCTGCTCGCCCCGGCGCACCTGCCGCAGGAGCAGTCGCAGGTCCCCGGCCACATCCCGGGCGCGCTGAACGTCCCGTGGGCGAAGGTCGCCAACGAGGACGGCACCTTCAAGACCGAGGAAGAGATCAAGGAGCTGTACTCCGACGAGGGCCTCGACGAGTCGAAGTCCACGATCGCGTACTGCCGGATCGGCGAGCGCTCGTCCATCGCGTGGTTCGCGCTGCACGAGCTCCTCGGCTACGACGCCGTGAAGAACTACGACGGTTCATGGACGGAATACGGCTCGCTCGTCGGCGTGCCGGTCGAGTTGGGAGCCAAGTGATGGCAGCAGACGACAGCTGCGGCGCGCCGGTCCAGGAGGCCACGCCCGCCGATTACGACACCCGCGGCCAGGTAGTGCTGGCAGGCAAGGTGACCGGCGCGGAAGGCCCCGTCGGCGGCGCCTTCGTCCGGTTGCTGGACGGCGGCGGCGACTTCACCGGCGAGGTCGTCTCGTCGGCCGACGGCGACTTCCGCTTCTACGCCGCCCCCGGCGACTGGACGGTGCGCGCCCTGCACCGCTCCGGCAACGGCGAGGCGTCCGTCACCGCCCAGGGCCCCGGCGTGCACCAGCTCGCCATCTCCGTCACCTGACGTTTCGCGCGTGAAGGCTCCCTTCCCCCGGTCCTGGTTCTAGACGACCAGCCGGGGGAAGGGGGCCTTCGCGCGCGTGTGGGCACGGCCACGCACCCTGTGCGAGGCCGTCTGAGCAGGGAGCGACTAAAGTGCGGGGCGTGGAGATCCTGTTTACGACACTGCTGGTGATCGCCGGCGTCGCGATCACGTGGTTCGCCGTGTACGTCGTCTACCGGCTTTACGCCGACGAGCGCTGACCTCATGACGGCTAGTGGCGACGAGGCCATCCAGGCCGCGGAGAAGCGCGCCGAAGACACCCGCGAGCGCAACCTCCCGCAGTTCGACGACATGCCCGTACCGGGCGATACGGCGAATCTGCGCGAAGGCGCGAACCTCAACGACGCCTGCCTGGCGCTGCTGCCGCTCGTCGGTGTGTGGCGCGGCGAGGGCGAGGTCGACTACCCGACCATCGAGGGCCCGTACCGGTTCGGCATGCAGCTGACCATCGCGCACGACGGCCGTCCTTTCCTCACCCACGAGGCCCGCGCCTGGCTGCTCGACGAAGACGGCAACGTCATCCGTCCGGCCGCGCGCGAATCCGGCTTCTGGCGCCCGCAGGCCGACGACACGATCGAACTGCTGCTGGCCCACAACACCGGCATCGTGGAGATCTTCTACGGCAAGCCGCGCGGCAAGGCCTCGGTCCCGGCGTGGGAGCTGGGCACCGACGCGGTCGTCCGGACGTCGACGGCCAAGGACGTCACGGCCTCCCAGCGGCTTTACGGCATCGTCAACAACGGCGAACTCGGCTACGTCGAGGAGCGCGCCATGATGGGCCAGGAACTGCAGCCGCACACGTCGGCGCTGTTGCGTCGCGTGGTGGGCTGACCGTCCCCGTGCGGTGGCGTGCCTACGGCGAGCACGCCGCCCTGCTCGACTGTGACTCCCTGACCCAGACGATCGCGGCGCACGCGGCGGTTTCGTCCGCGCGTCCGTCCGGGATCGTCGAGCTGGTCCCCGGCGCCCGCAGCCTGCTCGTGGTGGAAACCCCGGGCTCGGGTGCCCTCGCGGCCGTCCGCGAACTCCTCTCCGACGCCGATCTCGAACACCCGCCCGGCGGCGACCCCCGCGAGATCACCCTGGACGTCACGTACGACGGTGAAGACCTCGAACTCGTCGCTCGACACGCCGGAGTGTCCACTGAGGACGTCGTCGGGTTGCACACCGGAGCCGTCTACACCGTGGCCTTCACCGGGTTCGCGCCCGGTTTCGGCTACCTGACGGGACTTCCCGAGCCGCTCCGGCAACCGCGTCTTTCGTCGCCCCGCACCCGCGTCCCACCCGGTTCGGTCGGGATCGCGGGCGAGTTCACCGGCGTCTACCCGCGTGTCTCACCCGGCGGCTGGCGGCTGATCGGCCATACGGAGACCGTCCTGTTCGACCCGCGCGCCGATCCGCCCGCGCTGCTCGCGCCCGGCGACCGCGTGCGGTTCCGGAGTGCCGGATGAGGGCCCTCGAAGTGGTCGGGACCGGTCCGCTCGCGCTGGTCCAGGATCTCGGCAGGCCCGGCTACGCGCATCTCGGCGTCCCACCGTCCGGCGCGCTCGACGTCCCGGCGCTGAAGCTGGCCAACCGGCTCGTCGGCAACGACGAGGCCGCCGCGGGTGTCGAGTGCCTGTTCGGCGGGCTTCGGCTGCGCGCGAAGACGTCCTGCACGATCGCCGTCACCGGCCCCGCCGTCGCTGTCGACGTCGACGGACGCCCGGCCGGCTCGCATACGCCGGTGTGGCTGGCTCCGGGCCAGGTCCTGACGATCGGCGCTCCGGCCACCGGTTTGCGGTGCTACCTGGCGGTTTCCGGTGGGATCGCGGCCGACGCGGAACTCGGCAGCCGGTCGCGGGACGTCCTCTCGGGGATCGGGCCCCCGCCGCTGAGGGCGGGCGACGTCCTCCCGCTCGGCGCGCCGTCCGGGATGGCTCAAGGTGCCGACGTCGTGGTGCCGACGGTGGCCGCGGCCGAACTGGTCGTGCCCGTCGAGCCGGGCCCGCGAGCGCACTGGTTCGAGCGTCTGGAGGCCGGGCTCGCGAAGACCTGGACGGTGACGGCGGAATCCAACCGCGTCGGTCTCCGGCTGGACGGGTCCCTGCTGACGCGCGAAGGTGAGTACGCCGACCGGGAACTGCCGAGCGAAGGCCTCCTGACCGGCGCCGTGCAGGTTCCGCCGAACGGTTTGCCGGTCGTGTTCTTGGCGGATCATCCAACTACCGGTGGTTATCCGGTGGCGGCCGTGGTGAGACAGGCGTCACTCCCGGCCCTCGCACAGGCCCGTCCCGGAACCCTTCTCCGCTTTCACTCGTCCACGAGGGTGTGGAACAGGTAACGGTCGACGGTGGCACAGGTGTCATCGACACGAATTCGATCCCGGTCCAGCCCGAACTCCCGCAGTCGCTGCGGATCGCGCTGGCCACCGGGCAGATGAGACGTCCGCTCGGTGACACGCTCCGCCCGCTTCTCGATCTCTTCACCGACGGCGAATACCAGGTCACCGGGCCGGAAAGACTGGTGGAAGACCGGTTTCTGACCCCGAGCGCCGGCTGGCCGCCCACCGACGTCTCCCGGGTCGGCTACTACCGGACGGCGATCAAGAGCGGGCACCGGCCGGTGGCCGTGGTCCTGGAAACCGGTGAAGCGACGGTGATCCTCGACGGGCACCACAAGATCGCGGCCTACCGCGAGGAAGAGGTCCTGCCGCACCTGCTGATCATCAGCGCGCTGGTCAGCTGATCGCGTACTCGCTCTCGTAAGCGGCGGCCAGCTCGGCGTGGATCGCGCTGGAATTGGTCAGCGCGACGCCGTCGAGGGTGTGGACCCTGGTCAGCTTCCGGACCGAGGAGGCGAGGAACAGCCCCTCGCCCGCGCCGAGGTCGGCCACCTGGAGCGGCTCGACCTTGATCGACCAGCCCGCCCGCTCGGCGCCGCGGAACAGCGCCGCCTGCGTCGTCCCCGGCAGGATGCCGATGCTCGCGGGCGGCGTGTAGAGCGTCTTGTCCTTCGCGAGGACCACGGTCGAAGTCGGTCCTTCGAAGACCGAGCCGTTGGCGGCGGTGAAAATCACATCGCTCGCTCCGCGGCGGGCGGCCTCGCGCAGCGCGGCCATGTTGACCCCGTACGAGATGGACTTCGCGCCCAGCAGCAGCCACGGCGCGCGCTCGGCGAGTTCGGGCTCGATCCCGCGTTCCAGGGTCACCGCCGCGACACCTTCGACACGGGCGCGGAGGACCTTCTCGTCGATCTCCACACCGAGCGCGAAGCCGAACGGTTTCGCCTCCGGATCACCGTCGATTCCCCTGGTGTACACCAGTTTCAGGGCGATCTCGCCGCTGCCGGTCCAGTTGTCGATCACGGTCCGCGCGGCGCCTTCCCAGGCCGCGAGGTCCGGCTCGGGAAGGTCGAGCATGGCGGCGGAACGGGCCAGCCTGTCGAGGTGCGGGCGAAGCTCGCGAGGTCGACCGTCGACCACGAGGATCGTCTCGAACACGCCATCGCCGCGCAGCAGACCCAGATCGTCTACTCGCAGGTGAGCGGCTTCGGGGTCGGCCAGGGTCCCGTCGAGAAAGGCAAGCACGCGCATACTCACACGGTACTCACTAGCATGGGTTTTATGCCCTACCGCTCCCCCTTGCTCGACCTTCCCGGACCGATCGCGGCACCCGACGGGCATCCTGAAGAGGGTGTCCCGTGGCATTGGGGCGACCCGTTCGCCGAGCAACGGACGGCGACGCGCGGCGCGGTCGTGATCGACCGTTCGCACCGCGAGATCCTGGCCGTGACCGGGGAAGAACGGTTGTCCTGGCTGCATTTGGTGATCTCGCAGCACGTCACCGGGCTCGCCGAAGGCACCGGCACCGAAGCGCTCGTCCTGGACAGCCTCGGCCGCGTCGACACCCACATGGTCGTCGCGCACGCCGACGGCACGGTGTGGCTGGACAGCGACCGGGGCGCGGTGGCCACCAGCGCGCTGCCGTCCGGCGGCAAGCAGACCCTGCGCGACTACCTCGAAGCGATGAAATTCTGGTCCAAAGTGGACATCCGCGATGTCTCCGGCGAGCTGGCGCTGCTGACCGTCCTCGGCCCCGACGCGGACCGGGTGCTGGACGCTGTCGGCGTCTCGTTGAGCTCGGACGCGTACGCCGTCGTGCCGATCCCCGGCGGCTTCGCGCGGCGGATGCCGTGGCCCGGGCAGAACAGTGTCGACCTCGCCGTTCCCCGCGCCGAACTGGCCGACTGGTGGCGCCGTCTCACCGACGCGGGCGCGCGACCGGCGGGCAGCTGGGCGTTCGACGCCCTGCGGGTCGAATCGCTGCGGCCGAGGCTGGGCCTCGACACCGACGAGCGCACGATCCCGCACGAGGTGAACTGGGTCGACTCCGCCGCGCACGTGGCGAAGGGCTGCTATCGCGGCCAGGAGACCGTCGCGAAGGTCCACAACGTCGGGCGGCCGCCGCGGTACATGGCGCTGCTGCACCTGGACGGTTCGCCGGAGATCACGCCGGAGACCGGTGACCCGGTGATGCTGGGCGAGCGGACGGTCGGACGCGTGGGCAGCGTCGTGCAGCACCACGAGCTGGGCCCGATCGCGCTGGCGCTGGTCAAACGCTCGACGCTCCCCGGCGCCGAACTGCTGGTGGGGGCGGAGGATCGCGTCGTGCAGGCGGCGATCGACCTGGACTCCGTGCCGGGTGAAACCCCCGCTCTCGGCCGGGAGGCCGCGCAGCGGCTGCGGGGCTGACGATTTCGGTCACCACGGGCATGTCCTGAAGGCCCCCTTCGAGACGGTGACCGTCTCAAAGGGGGCCTTCAGGACACCGCTCCGCGCGAGTGGACTCGGATGCTGATCCGCGTGCACCCATCTATCCACACCAGTTGTCCACAACCGGCTCCACCTGTGGACAACCTCGCCGACCAGCCCTTTTCCCCCTCCACTCCCGGTAGACTGGACCAGGGGCCGCCCCCGGGACGGGTGGGGGGCGCGCTTTGGACGGGACCGAAAGAGCACCGAAAGAGCGGAGTCGCGTGGGGAGGTCTTCGGGAGGGGCAAAGATCCTTGTGGTATCGCTCCCCTCGGAACATTCCGCCCGGCGCGCGTTAAGCTAACGCGGTGATCGAAGTCCGGCCCGGTGGTCGCCGTCGTATCGACCGCGTGCTCGGCCCTGGGTATCTCAGCGACCTCGGCGAGCTGGCCCTTTCCGTGCTGCGCGAGCGCCGTGACGAGGCGGCGCAGGAGGAGACCGACCTGTCGTACCTGCGGCGGCTGCTGCACGCGCGGATCGACATCGTCCGGGCCGAGCAGGAACGCCGGAGTTCGGGTGGCGAGCGCAGCGTGGTCGAAAGCCTGGCCGCGATCCTGGCGGACAACGCGATCGGCCCGGCCACGGGTTCGGGCAGGCATCAGCAGCTGGAGCCGTCGCGGGCCGGGGAGCACCGGCGGTTCGCCGAGGCCCTCATCGGGGACACGGACCTTTCCGACGTCAGCACGCTCTCGGACGAGAACCTGATCAACGCTCTCAACCGGTACGCCGACGAAGAGGTCTCCGTCTCTTCGTACCGCCGCGAGGTGCAGGGCGTGATGGACACCATCAACGGCGAGATCGCGACCCGCTACCGCAAGGGCACGGCGTCGGTCGACGACCTGCTGGACACCGAACGCGGGGGCGCCGAGTGACGAACCCTGTCCTGGTCGAGGTCGTCCGATCCGGTTTCGTGGAAAGCACGCACCGCGGTGCGCTGGTGATCACGGCACCGGACGGTTCCGTGCGGTTCTCCGCAGGCGACATCGAGCGGCCGGTCTATCCGCGCTCGTCCAACAAACCGCTCCAGGCCGTCGGGATGCTGCGTGCCGGCCTCACCGTCGGCGACGAAGAACTGGCGCTGGGCTGCGGGTCGCACAACGGCGAACCCGGCCACGTCGAGGGCTCCCTCTCGATGCTTTCCCGCGCGGGCCTCACCGAGGACGCGCTGGCCTGCCCGCCCGCGTTCCCGCTGCACGAGCCGAGCATGCTCGGCGTAGTCGCGGCCGGGAAACGCCGTGCCGCGATGAACTGCTCCGGCAAACACGCCGCGATGCTCACGACCTGCGTCCAGCTCGGCTGGCCCACCGACGACTACGCGGCCCAGGCCCATCCGCTGCAGAAGGTCATCCAGGCCACCGTCGCCGACCTCGCCGGTGAGCCGATCGAGACCGTCGGCGTCGACGGCTGCGGAGCCCCGCTGTTCGCGTTCTCCCTCACCGGCCTCGCGCGTTCGTTCGGCAGGCTGGTCACCGCGATGGGCGGGCCGGAACGCCGGGTCGCGGACGCCGTCCGCGCGTATCCGTGGCAGGTCGCGGGCACCGGCCGCGAGGACACCGTGCTGATGAAGAGCGTCGACGGCCTGCTTTGCAAGGGCGGCGCCGAGGGAGTGCACGCGTTCGCCCTGCCCGACGGCACCGCACTGGCGCTCAAGATCGACGACGGCGCGGCGCGGGCCCGGGTCCCGTTGCTGCTCGCGACGCTGCGCCACCTCGGCATCGACCCGGGTGCCGAGGCTGGACAACTGCCCGAAGCGGCCGTTCTCGGCGGCGGTGAACCGGTCGGCGAGCTACGCGTCACCGCCGGTCTCTTCGGCTAGTTCGCGCGTTCCCGCGCGGCCAGTTCGCCCCAGAAATCCCGCAGGTCGGCGAACAGTTCGGCCAGCTCGTCGACGTTGCCGGTGCGGAGCGCGTCGAGGATGTCGTGCACTTCTTCGGCGGTCGTGTCGGCTTGCAGGATCGGGTCGGCGAAGAGCTGCACGAGGCCGCCGTAGTCGAGTTCGACCGCGGAACCGGGGTGGAAGCTGTCGAGCCAGCGACGCGTCTCCGACAGCACTCTGCCCGGACCGGAATCGCCGAAGGTCGCTTCGAGCAGGTCACCGACCTCGCGGGCGCGATGTCGCGCGTCGGCGATCGAGACTCGCCACGACACCTCGCGCTCGGGGTCGTCGCGGCCCTCGCCCAGTTTGACCCGGCGCATCCCGGGGTCGAACAGCACGAACCACGGGAGCGGGACGGTCCAGGTCGTCGAAAGCGTGTGAGAGGCCGACGCGGACAAGTCGCTGATCGCCGACTTCGCGCGCGAACGGATCATGTCGGGCGAAGCGCCACCCGCGTCGAGCACCGCGTTCTTCAGCGCCGGATGGGCGTCACCGAGGAAGGTCACCAACGCCGCGGCCGAACGCGCGCGGATCTCCATCGGGCAGACCAGCGGCCCGGGCCCGGCGTCGCCGTGCTCGCCCTCCGGGACGTTTTCGGGGTCCAGGACCAGGACGTCGGTGATCAGGCTGGGAGCCGCGCGGCCGTCCACCAGCTCGGCGGGCAGCAACCGGCCGACATGCTGTGACTTGAGCCACAGGGCCTGCTCGCGCACGCCCGCGGCCGAACGATCGAGCCGGGCCGCTTCGACGGCCTCGAGCAGGCGTTCGTCCGGTGGATCGCCCAGCGCGAGCAGGGGCTCATAGACGCGGAGATAAGCCGCGAACGGACGGGGCACACGAGCATCGTGACACGCGGACCTGCGACGATCGCCATCGACCGGCCGGTAACCGGCGTTCGGGGAACACTGTCGTGACCGGCACACCGTGCCACGTCGCATCCAACCCCCCGGACACGGTACGGTGTCAGCAGGAAAGAATTGTCGAGACGATGCGGGGCCGCCGATTCCCCCGGCCGCCCCGCCCCTGTGCGAGGGGGTCGAGCCATGGGGCGCGGCCGGGCTAAGGCCAAGCAGACGAAGGTGGCGCGCGAGCTCAAGTACAGCTCGCACGAAACCGACTTCGATGCTTTGCAGCGCGAGCTGTCCAGTAGTTCTCCGGATTACGGGCACGAGGACGACAAGCGGGAAGACGACGACCCGTACGACGGGTACGACGAATACCGCCGCTGAGCGACGCGTGACACGCGAGGGTGGCTCGGGGCTTTGCCCCGGGTACCACCCTCGCGTGTCGCGTGCTGCCCGAAATAAGGAAGAGGTGCCATGTCCGACGTAACGCGGGTCGGTGTCATCGGAGCCGGGCTCATGGGCTCCGGCATCGCCGAGGTGCACGCACGTGCCGGACTCGACGTGATCATCACCGAGGTGAACCAGCCCGCGCTGGACTCCGGGCGGGCCCGGATCGAGAAGTCGCTGCAACGCGGCGTCAAGAGCGGGAAACTCTCCCAGGAAGACGCCGACGCGGCATTCGGACGGCTCCGCTTCACCACCGAGATCGGCGAGTTCGCCGACCGCGACCTCGTCATCGAGGCCATCCTGGAACAGGAGCAGGCCAAGGTCGAGGTGTTCCGCTCGCTGGACAAGATCGTCGAACGGGAGGACGCGGTCTTCGCGTCCAACACCTCGTCGATCCCGATCATGAAGCTCGGGATGGCGACCGCCCGCCCGCAGCAGGTGATCGGCATCCACTTCTTCAACCCGGTTCCGGTGCTGCCGCTCGTCGAGCTGGTGCCTTCGCTGCTGACCAGCGACGACACCGCCCGCCGCGCGGAGGAGCACGCGACGTCGGCGCTGGAGAAGACGGTGATCCGGTCGCAGGACCGCGCGGGGTTCATCGTGAACTCGCTGCTCGTGCCGTACCTGCTTTCGGCGATCCGGATGATCGAGTCGGGCTTCGCGTCGGCGGAGGACATCGACCGCGGTATGGAGCTCGGTACCGCGCACCCGATGGGCCCGTTGCGGCTTTCGGACCTGATCGGCCTGGACACCATCAAGGCGATCGCGGACTCGATGTACGCCGAGTTCAAGGAGCCGCTGTACTCCTCGCCGCCGCTGCTGCTGCGCATGGTCGACGCCGGCCTGCTCGGCAAGAAGACCGGGCGCGGGTTCTACAGCTACTCCTGACCCGTCCGGCACCTGCCGGACGACATCATCCCGCTCGTGCTGCAGGTCCGGATGATCCGGAGGCCGACGAGCGGACCCCGCGCAACCGGTTCCGGGTCTTCGATCTCGACACCGCGCACGTCCCGACCTCGGCGAACTCCTGGACCTCCACGACCGGGTGGCCCGCCCCCTCCTCCGTGTTCAGTCCTCTGGTTGCGGTAGTCGCGTGGGCAAGGACCGCAACCAGAGGACTGAACGCGGGGCCTTAGACTCGGGGCCGTGGGACAGGGACAGTTGCGCGTGGGCTTGATCGGTGCCGGACCGTGGGCGAAGACGGTGCACGCGCCGGGCCTCGCCGATCATCCCGGTACGACGTTGAGCGCGGTCTGGACCAGGCGTCCCGAAGCCGCGAAGGAGCTGGCCGACGCGCATGGCGCCGAAGCCGCCGGCAGCTTCGAGGAGCTGCTCGACCAGGTCGACGCCGTCGCGTTCGCGGTCCCGCCCGCCCTTCAGGCCGAGCTGGCGGTCAAAGCCGCCGAGGCGGGCAAACATCTCATCCTGGAAAAGCCGATCGCGGCGGATCTCGACGGCGCGCAACGGCTCGTGGACGCGGTCGAGGCCGCCGGCGTGGTCGCGCTCGTGGTCCTGACCTTGCGTTTCTCGCCGATGACCCGGGATTGGCTCGACGGGATCACCGAGGCGGGCGGCTGGCGCGGCGGTAGTGCGCGCTGGCTTTCGGGTGCGCTGCTGGGCGGGCAGTACCAGTCGTCGGCGTGGCGGCACGATTCCGGCGCGCTCTTCGACATCGGCCCGCACGCCTTCGATCTGCTGGACGCGGCGCTCGGCGAGATCACCGACGTGCTCGCCGCGAACCGGACCGACGACGACCTGTGGCAACTCCTGTTCGCCCACGCGGGTGGTGCGACCAGTACGGCGACCCTGTCGCTGCGGCTGCCGATCCAGCCGACGGTCGTCGAAGTGGCCGTTTACGGTGAGCACGGATATCGCACTTTGGGCCGTAAACCGGGTTCCGCCGATGAAGCTTTCACCGCGCTTTTGGACGATTTCGCCGCCATGGCCGCGAGCGGAACCACGACGCATCCCTGCGACTTCCGCCGCGGCCTGCACCTGCAAAAGCTGCTCGAACGCGCACGCGAACTCGCCGGACACGGCAAGTAGTACACAGGTCACCCACAAGGCTTTACCTTGTGCGATAACGCCTTCTTCCTGCGGCTTCGCATTTATCCACAGGTTGTCCACAGGCTCTATTGTGGACAGTCAACGGTTGAACCCAAGCACGGGAATGCCCTTTCCGCCACCGGAGAAGATCACCTCTGGGAGAGGTCGCTCCGTCATGGCGAGTCGATCTCGCACTGCGCAAGGTGATCTTGGCCGAGGTCGGTGCTGGACGAGTGATATCGAGCGCCGTGCAGCCGCAGCGGCGCTAAATCACTTGACCGCGATGCGAGAGTGGTCGCGAAAGCTCCACTCAGCAGGAAAGAGGGATGCCTCATGCCTGACGCCTTCAACGGCGTCGGCACGAGCTAGCCGGCGCCCACGCCAGCTCCACCACGCACGCGGATCCGCCCGTGCGTCTCTTTTCCTGCCTGAAAGGCGTTTCCAACAGTGCTTTCCGAAACCATCGGTGCCCTGCAGTCCTATATCCGCACCACCGCGGCGCAATTCCGCGAAACCGAACGGATCGGGCCCTTCCTGGCCACGTACTACGTCGAGTCCGCCAGCCCGTTCCTCAACTACGCCATTCCCGACGACGGCGCCGTTCCCACTCCGGACGACGTCGCCCGGCTCACCGAGGCGTTCCGTGAACGCGGCCTCGTGCCGCGACTGGAGTTCCTGACCGAGGCGGTGCCTGCCGCCGAGGCCGTGCTCATCGAGGGCGGGTACACGCTGGAGCGGCGGGTCCCGCTGATGATCTGTCCACAGGGCCAGGTCGTGGAGCAGCCGAAACCCGACGGCATCACGCTGGTCAGCCCGAAGACGGCCGACGAGTTGCGGAAGATGATCCGGGCGCAGAACGCGGCTTTCGGCGAGGACGACCCGGACATGCACGTCGATCCGTCACCGGGTCAGCTCGCCGGGGAGACCATCTCGGTCATGGCGCTGGCCGAGACCGGTGAGTGCGTCGGCGGCGGGGTCGCGACGGCGATCCTCGACGGCGCGAGCGAAATCGCCGGGATCGGGGTGGTCGAGGAGTACCGGGGCCGCGGGATCGCCGCGGCGATCACGGAGTTCCTCACCCGCGAAGCCCATTCACGGGGCGGGCACTCGACGTTCCTGACGCCGGGTGCCGGGCAGGCGGAGCGCGTCTACGGCCGGGTCGGCTTCAAGGCCGCGGCCGAATGCGTGCACTTGTCAGTCGTCTGAGAAACCACCGCGGCGGGTGCGTTTGACCTCCCCGCGGCGCTTCTTCGAGGCCAGACGGCGTTCCTTCGAACCTCGCGAGGGTTTGGTGGGACGCCGTTTGGCGGCAGGGGGCGCCGACGCGTCGACCAGCAGCATCACCAGCCGCGCCCGCGCGGCTTCCCGGTTCATCAACTGCGAGCGGTGTTCGGACGCGGCGATCGTGACGACGCCGTCCACCAGTCGCGACGCGAGCCGGTCCAGCATCCGGGCCCGGAGGTGTTCCGGGATCGAAGCCGAACCGGCCACGTCGAAGGAGAGTTCGACCCGCGAGTCGGTGGTGTTCACGCCCTGCCCACCCGGACCCGAAGACCGGGAGAACCGTTCGCTCAATTCGGCACCCGGGATCACGAACCGGGTGCCGATCACCACGTCATCAGTCACGAGCCCAGTGTCTCACCTGCGGGAAAGAGATTTTCAGAAGCGCGGGTGATCACCGGAAAGCACGGCACGCGGTCCGTCCGGGTCTTCCGCGGGCTGCACGTCGCCGAGGATCCAGGCAGGCACGTGCCGCGCGGTCAGCATCGCCAGTGCGCGGTCGACGTCGTCGGGGCCGACGATCGCGACCATGCCGACGCCCATGTTGAACGTCTTCTCCAGTTCGGCACGCTCGACCTTGCCGCGGTGCCCGATCAGCGCGAACACCGGCGCCGGGGTCCAGGTGCCGCGTTCGAGCTTCGCGACCAGGCCACGGGGCATGACACGGGCAAGGTTGGCTTCGAGGCCGCCGCCCGTGATGTGCGCGAACGTGCGGACGTCGGCCTCGGCGACGAGTGCCAGGCAGTCCTTCGCGTAGATCTTGGTCGGCTCCAGCATCTCCTCGCCGAGCGAGCGGCCGAATTCCTCGACGTGCCCGTCGAGCGGCATGCGTGCGATGTCCAGCAGCACGTGCCTGGCGAGCGAGTAGCCGTTGGAGTGCAGGCCGGACGAGCCGAGCGCGAGGACGACGTCGCCGGGGCGGACCCGCTCCGGGCCGAGCACCTTCGACGCCTCGACGACGCCGATGCCGGTGCCCGAGAGGTCGTAGTCGTGTTCGCCCATCAGGCCGGGGTGCTCCGCGGTCTCGCCGCCGAGCAGCGCGCAACCCGCCTGGACACAGCCCTCGGCGATGCCGCCGACCAGCGCCGCGATCTTTTCCGGCACGACCTTGCCGACCGCGATGTAGTCCTGCATGAACAGCGGCTCGGCGCCGGTGACGACCAGGTCGTCGACGACCATCGCGACCAGGTCGATGCCGACGGTGTCGTGCTTGTCGAGCGCCTGGGCGACGGCGATCTTGGTGCCGACACCGTCGGTGGAAGAAGCCAGCACCGGCTCCTTCCACTTGTCCAGCTTCAGTGAGAACAGCCCGGCGAAACCGCCGACCCCACCCATCACCTCGGGCCTGCCGGCCCTCGCGGCGTGTGGTTTGAGCAGCTCAACGGCTTTGTCACCAGCGTCGATGCTGACTCCGGCGGCGGCGTACGTGGCGCTCGTGGACTCGCTCACGGAAGCGGACTCCAACTCTGAAAGAAAAGGGACTAGGGACGCCGGACGGCGTCTTCAGCACCGTACCCGGCCGGGGTGACGGGCTTCGCCGCGCCATTGACCGAGTCCAGGCTCTCCAGCAGGTGCTTCCCGATCAGGGCGTCTTCGGGGAGTGCGATCGGGTACTCGCCGGAGAAGCACGCCGTGCACAGCCGCGACTTCGGCTGCTCCGAAGCGGCGACCAGACCGTCCAGGGAGATGTACCCCAAGGTGTCCGCGCCGATGGAACGGCGGATGCCGTCGAGGTCGACGCCGTTGGCCACCAGTTCGGCACGCGACGCGAAGTCGATGCCGTAGAAACACGGCCAGCGCACCGGCGGGGAGGCGATCCGGACGTGCACCTCGAGCGCGCCCGCCTCCCGCAGCATGCGGACGAGCGCGCGCTGGGTGTTGCCGCGGACGATGGAGTCGTCGACCACGACCAGCCGTTTGCCGCGGATGACGTCGCGCAGCGGGTTCAGCTTCAGCCGGATGCCCAGCTGACGGATGGTCTGCGACGGCTGGATGAAGGTGCGGCCGACGTAGGCGTTCTTCACCAGGCCCGTGCCATAGGGAATGCCGGAGCCCTGCGCGTAGCCGATCGCGGCCGGGGTGCCGGATTCGGGCACCGGCATGACCAGGTCGGCGTCGGCCGGATGCTCACCGGCGAGGCGGCGGCCGATCTCGACGCGGGTGGCGTGCACGCTGCGGCCGGCGATCGAGGTGTCGGGACGCGCGAGGTAGACGTACTCGAAGACACAGCCCTTGGGCTCGGGGTTCGCGAACCGCGAGGAGCGCAGGCCCTCGGCGTTGATCGCGATGAGCTCGCCGGGCTCGACCTCGCGGACGAACGACGCGCCGCAGATGTCCAGCGCGGCCGTCTCGCTCGCGACCACCCAGCCGCGTTCGAGCCTGCCGAGCACCAGCGGGTGCACGCCGTGCGGGTCGCGGGCCGCGTACAGGGTGGACTCGTCGGCGAAGACCAGGCAGAACGCGCCCTTGAGGGTGGGCAGCAGTTCCAGCGCGGCGGCCTCGATGCCCTTGTCGGCGGCGTTGGCCGCGAGCAGCCCGCACACCAGGTCGGAGTCGCTGGACGAACCGGTCAGGCCGAGGTGCGGTTTGATACCCGCTTCGATGGTGCGATCGCGCAGTTCGGCGGTGTTGACCAGGTTCCCGTTGTGCGCGAACGACAGTCCGCTGCCGGTGGCCGTGGTGCGGAAGATCGGCTGTGCGTTCTCCCAGATGGTCGCGCCGGTGGTCGAGTACCGGCAGTGCCCGACGGCGATATGTCCTTGCAGTGACTGCAGGACCTGCTCGTCGAATACCTGGCTGACCAGGCCGAGATCCTTGAAGACGACGATCTGCGAACCGTCGGAGACCGAGATACCGGCCGCCTCCTGGCCACGGTGCTGAAGTGCGTAAAGCCCGTAGTAGGTCAGCTTCGCGACCTCTTCTCCGGGCGCCCACACACCGAAGACGCCGCATTCCTCGCGGGGTTCCGGATCGGGCTGGTCGGTCACGGGCTG
This sequence comes from Amycolatopsis sp. cmx-4-19, assembly GCA_049998115.1. GTDB lineage: Bacteria > Actinomycetota > Actinomycetes > Mycobacteriales > Pseudonocardiaceae > Amycolatopsis. Next base: position 171,746 of record JAEBEO010000001.1, read on the forward strand.
TCCGGCGAGGGACGGGTCGGAAACCACCGAGGTGCTCCCAGGGAGAAGAGGGCAGGCCACCACCAGTGTAAACGGTGGACGGGAGATCAACGCCTCGCGCGGCGTGGCACTCGACACGCTTTGTCTGATGACCGTGAGTGACGGGCGGGGGTCAAGACCCGCCACTCACGACCCCCGACCAGCCGACCGCTCCCCCTCGACAGAGGCGGTCGACTGTGCTTGAGGTGTCGTGGATCAACCGGCGGCGAGCCATTTGGAGGTGCCGCCGCGGCCAGGGACCCAGCAACCGCTGGAAGCGGCTTCCGGGAGATACAGCGAGCCGGGTGTCCGCTCGTCCGGGAGCGCGAGCAGTGCCGTCAGCACCGTCGCCGCGTCGCCGGCGGATCGCCACAGCCACACTTCCGGCTCGAGGATGTCCTCCTCGGTGCCGGGCATACGGGTCGCGACGACGTCGTCCTCGGCATTGAGCCGGACCACGTCGACCACGTTGTCGTGGACTCGCACGCCGACCACGGCCATGACCTCGCCGTTCGCGTCGCACGGGTGCACGAACTGGTACCCGCGGTGGATCAGTTCCCGCAGACCGGACTCGATGTCGGTGATTTCCGCGGTGATGGTGTCACCCGAGAACATCATCGAATTCGCCGTCTTTCGCGCCCGCGAGGAACGCGGCCATCTCGGCCTGGGTGTAGACGAGAGCGGGGCCGGTCGGAAATCGCGAATTGCGCATCGCGATCTCGCCGTTGGCCAGTGGAGCGACCTCGACGCAGTTGCCGATCGCGTTGCTGTAGCTGGCCTTACGCCACCGAACACCGGTAAGACGATCGGCCGGGATGCCGTTGTCGAACTGTTCAGCCATGGTCCCCACCTTCCCGACAGAAGTTTCGGAAGACTTCGGGCGATGCATCTGCATGTGCATTTGCCTGTGATCCCAAAGTTAGCACGTGTGACTGCAGCGGTAAATGCACGTGCAGAAGTTTCTGCAGAATTCGCGTGCAGTGAGGACTTAGGCCCCTACACGTTCCACCGACGTGTGATGACGTTTTGCTCTATCGGGTGAACGACTACCTGTGGTCACCGGTTTTTCGGGCGCTCACAAGGAAAGCCCGGTCGTCACCGAAAACGGCGAGGAAACCCGTAACGGTGGGTGACTCAGATGGCCGCGCGACGTTTCTGGAGCATCTGGCGGCTGCGGTCCGGCGTCTCCGCGTCGACCGCGAGCATGTCCAGCGCCCGGCTGTACCGCTCGATCTCGTCGCGCTTGTCGATGTAGTGCGCGCCGGTCAGGTATTCGGTGTAGGCGATGTTCGGCAATTCCTCTTCCGCGAACCTGAGCAGCGAGAACGCGCTGTCGGCGGAGTAGCCGCTCCGGTCGAACGGGAGGATCTGCACCGAGATGTTCGGCTGCTGGATCATGTCGAGGAGGTAGTCGATCTGGCCCTTGAGGATGTCGCGATCGCCGATCGGCCGGTACAGCACCGACTCGTCGATGACGAGCCACAGGCGCGGCGCGTCCGGCCGCGACAGCATCTTCTGCCGCCGCATCCGCAACGCGACGCGGCGATCGACCTGCTCGTTGACCATGTCCTTGCGGCCGTGGCTCATGATGGCCCGCGCGTAGGCCTCGGTCTGCAGCAGACCCGTGACGTACAGCGGCTCCCAGACCTGGATCCGGGCCGCGGCCTCTTCGAGCCCGACGAGGTCGTTGAACCAGCTGGGCATCAGGTCGCCGTAGCGGCGCCACCAGCCCGGCTCGTTCGACTCCTTGACCATGTCGAGGAACTGCTGCCGCTCGCCGGCGTCGGTCATCCCGTACATCGTCAGCAGATCGGCGACGTCGCGTTCCTTGAACCCGACGCGGCCGAGTTCGAGACGGCTGATCTTCGACTCGGAGCCGCGGATGCTGTACCCGGCCTCCTGGCGCGTGATGCCCGCGTCCTCACGCATCCGCCGGAGCTGTGAGCCGAGGATCATCCGCCGCGCGGTGGGACCCAGGGCCTGCTCACCGCCGGGCGGGTTGACCGCGTTCATCGACCGGGGACCTTTCGTACGCCGCTACTCACCAGAGGGATCAAGCCCGATTACTCAAAGTACACGTTTGGGCCTCGACACGACAGGGATGGCTTGGTTTACCCGCCGCGAACGTGGTTCTACTCTACGTAGAGTCCGAGACTTCCGACACAGTTTTGTGAGGTTCAAGATGCCCGACGCCCCGACGCGGACGGAACGAGTGCCAGTGGGTGTCGATCCGACCCGGGCCAGCATCGCCCGCGTGTACGACGCCTTCCTCCTCGGCAAGGACAACTACGAGATCGACCGCGAGGTGCTGCGCAAGGTCCAGCAGGCCGCCCCCGAGGCGCAGGACCTGGCGACCGAGAACCGCGGTTTCCTCATCCGCGCCTGCCGGTTCATCGCCAGCCAGACGGGCATCACGCAGTTCCTCGACCTCGGATCCGGCCTCCCGACCGCGGAGAACACGCACCAGGTCGTGCAGCGGACCAACCCGGAGATCAAGGTCGTCTACGTCGACAACGACCCGGTCGTACTCGCCCACGGGCGTGCCCTGCTCGAGGAGAACGAGAACACCCACTTCGTCTCGGACGACATCTTCGAGCCGGAGCGGATCCTCGGGAACCCCGACGTCCAGCGGCACATCGACTTCACGCGGCCGATCGCGTTGCTGCAGCTCGGGACCCTGCACCACTACAACGGGGACAAGGACGAACCCGCCAAGATCATGAAGAAGTACATCGACGCGCTGCCCTCGGGCTCCTACGTGGCGATCTCGCACTTCTCCGACCCGCAGGACGAGCTGTCCGAAGTCGCCCGCAAGATGGAGGACTTCTTCATCCACAGCCCGATGGGCTCGGGCACCTTCCGCACCAAGGCCGAGATCGAAGAGCTGTTCCACGACCTCGAAATGGTCGACCCCGGCGTCACCCTGTGCGCCGACTGGTGGCCGGACGGCCCGCGGATCAAGGAGCTCAACACGGCTCAGCGGACGATCTCCGGCGGGATCGGCCGCAAGAAGTAAGGCCCTTCGCTCCCAGGCAAGGAAACGGCCCGTTCCCTGCGGACTTCGCGAGGAACGGGCCGTTCGTCGCACTTCGGGACCGTCGTCGCTACACCTTGACCAGCGGCAGCCAGTGCGCCAGATCGGCCCGCGTCCCGGAGGCGGTGACCCGCCCCGACTCGACGGCGTCGGCCCAGCCGAGCAGCCCGGTCGCCAGTTCCAGCCACGTGCGCGGATCCGTTTCGACGATGTTCGGCGGCGTCCCGCGCGTATGGCGCAACCCTTCGACACACTGCACCGCCGCGAACGGCGGCACCCGCACTTCGACACTCTTCCCTGGCGCGTCCGCGGCCAGCGTCCGCAGGCTCAGCCGCACCGCGGCGGCGAGTTCCGGACGCGCCGGTTCCGCACCGGATCCGCTCAACCAGGGGGAAATCGCCGTGATCGCGGCACGTAACTGAGCGGGGTCGACCGAACGCGAAGAGGCCATGGGAGAACAGTAGAGTGAGCGCGAACAAACCTTCAGGCACCCGGAACGTGGGGATGGCGATGGCGCAGCGGGACGAGGCGGATCGGTTGGCGTCGAGCCCGACGGGTAAGCGCGGGAAACACAAGCCGGAGATCACCGAAGAGATGCGGGCCAACGCCAAGGCCAACCCGAACAGCTGGCTTTACGTCATCGACGAGGCCTTCGACCCCGACGGCCCGGTGCCGTCCTGGGCGGTCGTCGGCGCGTATCCGGTGAACGGCGTGGGCGAGATCGTCGAGGACTTCCACCCGAACGACCGCTACCGCCCCTCGCCCAAGGCCCTCGGCTACCCGGATCCGCGCAACGAGCTCGAGCAGTTGCTGCAGCTGGTGCGCACCCACCACCGTCCGGCGGCCGACCTGCCGCGGGTCTTCCTCGACTCGACGCTGTTCGTCTACGCGCTTTCACCGGTGCAGCGCACGGTCATCGGCTTCCACAACGTCGACGGCCAGGTCCTCGTGCCGGCGTACACGGCGAAGTCGCTGGTCCCGCGCGAATGGCCGCATGCCCGCGCGGTGCTGGGCCGGGACATGGTCCCGCTGCTCGCCGGGCACCCGGTGACGATCAACCCGCATGACCGGCTCACCGCGATCGTCCCGTCGGAGCACCTCGACAAGGCCCTTTCGGACGAGCGCCGTCAGTAGCGGACTAACCCACTCGGCCCAATTTTTTTGGGCTGAACGCAACTCTTCCGGGTGAACTTCAAGTCGCTGATTCCCTTTTCCCGGGGGATCGTGGCGAGGTGAAGAGTCGCAGAAAGTGTTCGAAAGGCTGGGGGGCCGTCCTCGCGGCGGGGGTCTTGCTGCTCGTGCAGACCCCCGCCGTCGCCAAGGAAGCGGGGCCAAGATACGACGGGGCCGAGGAACATTCCGCCGGCTCGCAGATCGCCTTGCACGAAGGCGTCGACGCGGCCCTCGGGCCGCTTTACGGCTCCGAAACCCAGACACTGGGCCACGACGTCAGCGGGCATCAGGGCGACGTCGACTGGCCCGGCTCGGCCAGGACCGGCGGGAAGTTCGTCTACGTGAAGGCGACCGAGGGCACCGGTTTCGTCAATCCCCGGTTTCCCCAGCAGTACAACGGTTCCTATGACGTCGGCATGATCCGTGGCGCCTACCATTTCGCGCGTCCCGACATCTCGGACGGCGCTTCGCAGGCGCGGTACTTCGTCGACCACGGCGGCGGCTGGTCCGGCGACGGCAGGACCCTGCCGGGCGCGCTCGACGTCGAGTACAACCCGTACGGCGAAACCTGTTACGGCAAGACGGCCGCGCAAATGGTGGCGTGGATGGTTTCCTTCGCCGAGACCTACCTGGGGCGGACCGGACGGCATCCGGCGATCTACACGTCGACGAGTTGGTGGAAACGCTGTACCGGCAACAGCACCGTCTTCTGGCAGAACCCGCTGTGGATCGCGCGCTACCACACCGAGATCGGTGAGCTGCCTGCCAGCTGGAAGACCCAGACCATCTGGCAGTTCTCGAACAAGGGCAGTCTGCCCGGCGACCAGAACTGGTTCAACGGCATGGAAGATCGCGTACGCGCACTGTCACTGGGCTGAGTGCGTTACAAGATCACACAACATCGTCAAGATGGAAATGAAAATCACCCACGCGTAGTACGAATTTCACGGAAGTTAGTGACAAACCCGGCACCCGTCGTCAACAATCGTGCCCGGACGGCTACCACCTGCAAGGAAGCCGTCCTCAGCGAGGGTTATCCGTGAAGGGATTGTCGTATGCGCACTTCCCGAAGAGTCGCCATCGCCGTCGGCACCGCGCTGCTCCTGCTCGGCAGCACGGTCCAGGCGTCGGCCGCCCCGTCCCCGGAGATCATGTCGATCGACCAGGATCTCCAGCAGAACGATCACACCATCGGTTCGCAGATCCGGCGCGTCGAACGGGACACCTCCACCCCGGAGTCCAAGGAAAAGGCGGCTCGCCCGCAGCCCGAGGCCGGCGTGCTCGCGACGGTCGCGGGCATGGACGTCGCCAGCTACCAGGGCAACGTCGACTGGGGTCACTGGTGGGGCCAGGGCAAGCGCTTCGTGTGGACGAAGGCCACCGAAGGCACCGGCTACAAGAACCCGTACTTCGCCCAGCAGTACAACGGTTCCTACAACCAGGGCTTCATCCGCGGCGCGTACCACTTCGCGCTGCCCAACGTCTCCGGCGGCGCGGCGCAGGCGGACTTCTTCGTCAACAACGGCGGCGGCTGGTCCAAGGACGGCAAGACCCTGCCGGGTGCGCTGGACATGGAGTACAACCCCTACGGCGCCACCTGTTACGGCTTGAGCCAGTCGGCCATGGGGGCCTGGATCCGGGCGTTCCACGACCGCTACCAGGCGCGCACCGGGCGCTGGCCGGTCATCTACACGTCGACAAGCTGGTGGAACACCTGCGTCGGCACGTCGCAGAACTTCGGCGGCACCGTCCCGCTGTGGGTCGCGCGCTACGCGTCCACCGTGGGCGCCCTCCCCAACGGGTGGGGCTTCTACACCGTGTGGCAGTACACCTCCAGCCCGCTCGACCAGAACACCTTCAACGGCGCCTACGACCGCTTGCAGGCACTGGCCAACGGCTGAGCCGCGCATTTCGTGAAGAAGCGGCTCCCGGCCTCAGCCGGGAGCCGCTTTCGCGCGAGAGGTACCTTTCCGAGCAGAATGCCACCTGGAACTCCTGGTACGGGCGGATCCGGAACCACTGCCGACCGCCGTCCGTCTGATCGGAGCCTCAGGCCCCAGCACGGAAGGCGAACGCGATGACCTACCCACCCCAGCCCGGCCAGCCCTACGGCCAGGACCCCCAGGGGCAGCAGCCCGGCGGCTACCCGCAGCAGGGTGGATGGGACCAGACCCAGCAGTACGGCCAGCCCCAGCAGTACGGACAACAGCAGGGCTGGGACCAGACCCAGCAGTATCCGCAGGGTGGGCAGCAGCAAGGCTGGGACCAGACGCAGCAGTACCCGCAGCAGCAGGGTGCCTGGGACCCCAACGCGCAGCAACAGGGCTGGGACCCGAACAACCCGGGCTACCCGCAGGGCTACGGGGGCCCGCCCGCGCCGCCGCCGAAGAGCAAGACCGGGCTGATCATCGGGATCGCGATCGGCGTGGTCTTGCTGATCGCCTTCGGTGTCACCGGCTTCGTCGCGCCGGGCTTCCTGCTGAGCAAGGACGAGGGCACCAACACGGCCGCGCCGCCGCCGGCGTCGTCGTCGAGCAAGGCGCCGTCCTCCGCGCCGAAGAGCAGCCCGAAGTCGAGCGCCCCCAAGAGCAGCCCGAAGAGCACCGAAAGCGGTGGCACGGGTTCGGAGGGCAACCCGCAGGGCGTCCAGAACCTCAAGGACTTCCTGGCCAAGGTGAGCGCCGGTGACAAGGCGGGCGCGCTGGCGCTGGTCTGTGCGGACATGAAGGGGACCATGGGCGACTCGATCGACATCATGGCTCCGGCGCCTTCGCAGCTGGAGGTCACCTCGACCGCCGGCATCGGCGACGGCTTCATCACCGGCGACATCGCGGGCACGGTCAAGGGCAAGAAGGTGAGCGGCTCGGGGATCTCCTCGGACGACAACCCGGACAAGTCCTTCTGCGTACGCAACTTCTTCGTCTTCTGACGTGATGAAACGGTTGCTCCGCTCGCCGTTGTTGTGGACCTTCGTGGTCTCACTGGTCCTGCTGGTAGCCGTGGGCGGTTGGTTGCTGACCGACCCGGCGACCAGCCGCAGCGAGGCGTTGAAGACCGGCGGCATCGCCGGCGGCGCGATCGTCGCGCTGTACGCGTTGTGGCTCAACGACCGGCGGCGCCGCGTCGAGGAGCGGCGGCAGGAAACCGAACGTCAGCGGCAGGAACTCGAACTGCGGCGGGCCGACCAGGACCGCGACCGGATCTCGGACGAACGGTTCGCGAAGGCCGTCGAACTGCTCGGGCACGACGCCGACCAGGTGCGGGTGGGGGCCCTCCACGCGCTGGCCGGGCTGGCGCGCGGGCGGGCGATCTACCGGCAGACGGTGCTGGACATCCTGTGCTCGTACCTGCGGCGGCCGTTCACGCATCCGCGGTACGAGGACGAGGCGAAGCGGGACGGGAACACGATGCCCAAAGGAGGAACGGCGGAGGAGGATCAGGAACTCCAGGTGCGGCAGACCGCGCAGCGGCTCATCGGGGAACTGCTCCCGGCCGCGGATGCCGAGGACACGCGAGGGTATGACCTCGACCTGACCGGCGCGGTGCTGGAGTACTTCGACCTGTCGAACCGGAAGGTCGGCAAGCTGCTGCTCCGCTACGGCGGCCTGTACAGCAGCACCAACCTGTCCGGCTGTGTCTTCCTCGGACCGGTGTACTTGACCGGGGCGGGTACCGACGCGAAGAAGCGGCTCGGCTATTTCCGGTGCAACGGAACGAGATTCACGCAGCGGACGTGGTTCAGCGGAGTGCGGTTCTCCGAGGACGCCGAGTTCCGCGGCGCGACCTTCGCCGGTACCACGTCCTTCAAGGACAGTTTCTTCGCGAAGAACGCGGACTTCGGTGAGAGCGAGTTCGAGGACACGCTCGACCTGAAGCGTGCCCGCTTCGAAGGCTTCAGCGACCTGAAGTTCGGCAAGGTGCCGAAATCCGTGTCGCTGTACAACACGACGGTGGAACCGGGCAAGGATCATGTGCTGCCCGACGGCTGGACCGTCGAGACGCTGCCCGACGGCCGTGCCCGGCTCACGATGAAGGACGTATGAGACGACTGCTCGGGTCTCCGCTGCTGTGGACGTTGCTGTCGTCGATCGTGGTGCTGGCCGGGGTCACCGGCTGGCTGCTCGCGGATCCGGCGACGAGCCGAAGTGACGCGCTCAAGACCGGCGCGCTGGCGGGCGGGGCGATCGCCGCTCTCTACGGGCTCTGGCTCAACGACCGGCGGAGGCGGACCGAGGAGGACCGGCACGAGATCGAGCGGAGCCGGATCTCCGACGAGCGGTTCGCCAAGTCGATCGAGTTGCTGGGCAACGACGCCGACCAGGTGCGTGTCGGGGCGATGCATTCGCTCGCGGGGCTGGCCAGGACGCGTCCGGAGTACCGGCAGACCGTGCTCGACGTGTTGTGCGCCTACCTGCGGCGGCCGTTCGAACACCCGATTTTCGACCCGAAAGCCAAATGGGACGACGAAGACAAGGCGGCCGCGGAACGGGAACGGCTGGTCCGGCGCGCGGCCGAACGGCTGATCCGCGACATCCTGCCGCACGCCGGGACCACCGGTCCGACGTTCGGTCTCAACCTCAGCGACGCGCGGCTCGACAAGCTGGAACTGACGGCGAGGCGGGTCGGCTGGTTCGGCGCGGATCGCAGCGAGGTACTGCATCACCTCGACCTCGAGAACGCCGAACTCGCCGGGAAGTTCTCGCTCAACCACGTGACGATCCACGGTCAGCTCAGGCTCACCGGGGCGACCTTCGAACGACGGGTGCAGATGGAAGGTCTGACCGTCGAGACCCCGGTGGACTTCAGTACGGCCACCTTCGCGGAGGCGCCGTTGCTGGAGGGCGCGAAGTTCCCAAGTCCTTGAAGGCCTTGGGCGGGAGGCGAACACTCCCACCCCCGCTGCCTCGCCCCCACCGGACCCGTGGCCCCCGCCGGAGGTGTTGCGAAAGCCACTTTCGCAACCTTCAACGTTGCGAAAGTGGCTTTCGCCACACCCCTGCCCCACCTGACCGACCCCTCGAGTCCGTGAAGGGGGCCTTCAGGTACTTCAGTCGAACAGGGCCGGAAGCGTGCGTTCCCAAGGCTCCCGAAGTTCGTCCAGGGTGAACTCGGTGATGTCCTGGAGTTCGAGCGAGCCCGACTCCGGGTCCACCACACCGGTCTTGCGCCACGGCAGGCCGCGTGCGGTGAGCATCTCGGTGAACCGCAGTTCCTCGGTCCGCGGCACGGCGACCAGCACCCGGCCCGCGGACTCCGAGAACAGCTGCACGAACGGATCCTGCTCCGCGTCGAGGAAGACGCGGGCACCGCACTGTCCGATGAGGACGGTCTCGACGAGCGTCTGGATCAGTCCGCCGTCGGAGACGTCGTGCGCGGCGGAGATCATGCCGTCGCGTGAACCGGCAATGAGGATGTCGGCGAGCAGCTTCTCGCGCGCCAGATCGACGCGAGGCGGACGTCCGCCGAGGTGGCCGTGCAGTTCGCGCGCCCACGCGGAGCCGTCCAGCTCGTCGTGGGTCTCGCCCAGCAGCAGCAGGGTTTCCCCGGCCTCCGCGCCGATGCCGGTGGGGATGCGGCGGGTGACGTCGTCGATCACACCGAGCACGCCGACCACCGGGGTCGGCAGGATGGCCACGTCACCGGTCTGGTTGAAGAAGCTGACGTTGCCGCCGGTGACCGGGATGCCGAGTTCCACACAGCCGTCGGCGAGACCGTGCACGGCCTGCTCGAACTGCCACATCACGCCCGGGTCGGTCGGCGCGCCGAAGTTCAGGCAGTCCGAGACCGCGACCGGCTTCGCGCCGCTGGTGGCGACGTTGCGGTACGCCTCGGCCAGCGCGAGCTTCGCGCCCTCATACGGGTCGAGGTAGACGAACTTGCTGTTGCAGTCGGTCGAAACGGCGACACCGCGGCCGGTCGACTCGTCGATCCGGATGACGCCGGAATCCGACGGCTGCGAGAGCACGGTGTTGCCGCGCACGTAGCGGTCGTACTGGGAGGTCACCCATTCCTTCGACGCCTGGTTCGGCGACGCGATCAGCTTGAGGATGTCGGCGCGCACTTCGTCCGAGGTCGACGGCCGCGGCAGCTTCGCCGAGGTGTCGGCCTGGAGGGCGTCCTGGCCGGCCGGCCGCTGGATCGGGCGGTCGTACACCGGGCCCTGGTGCGCCACGGTGTGCGCCGGGACGTCGACGACGACCTCGTCGTCCCAGGTGATGACCAGGTGTTCGCCGTCGGTAACCTCGCCGATGTCGGTGGCGATGACGTCCCACTTCTCGCAGACCTTCATGAAGGCCTCGACGTTCTCCGGCGAGACGACCGCGCACATCCGTTCCTGCGACTCGCTGGAGAGCACCTCCGCCGGGGTCATCCCGGTGGCACGCAGGGGAACCCGGTCGAGGTAGATGTGCATGCCGCCGTCACCGGCGGCCGCGAGCTCGGACGTCGCGCAGGACAGTCCGGCGCCGCCGAGGTCCTGGATGCCGACGACGAGCTTCTGCGCGAACAGTTCGAGGCAGCACTCGATGAGCACCTTCTCGGTGAACGGGTCGCCGACCTGCACGCTCGGGAGCTTCTTGCGGCCGCCTGAGGACTCGTCCCCGGAGAAGGTGTCGCTCGCCAGCACGGACACGCCGCCGATGCCGTCGAGGCCGGTGCGCGCGCCGAACAGGATGATCTTGTTGCCCTTGCCGGAGGCGAAGGCGAGGTGCAGGTCCTCGACGCGCATCGCACCGACACACAGGGCGTTGACCAGCGGGTTTCCGGAATAGCTCGGATCGAACACCAGCTCGCCGCCGATGTTCGGCAGGCCGAGGCAGTTGCCGTAGCCGCCGACGCCGGCGACCACCCCGGGCAGCACGCGGCGGGTGTCCGCGGCGTCGGCCGGGCCGAACCGCAGCGCGTCGGCCACGGCCAGCGGGCGCGCGCCCATCGCCATGATGTCGCGCACGATGCCGCCGACGCCGGTCGCGGCGCCCTGGTACGGCTCCACATAGGACGGGTGGTTGTGGCTCTCCACTTTGAAGGTGACCGCCCAGCCTTCGCCGATGTCGACGACGCCGGCGTTCTCGCCGATACCGGCGAGCATCTTCTCCTTCATCTCGGGAGTGGCTGTCTCGCCGAAGTAGCGCAGGTGCTTCTTCGAGGACTTGTACGAGCAGTGCTCGCTCCACATCACCGAGTACATCGCCAGTTCGGCGTCGGTCGGACGGCGGCCGAGGATCTCCCGGATCCGGGTGTACTCGTCGTCGGCGAGGCCGAGTTCGACGTACGGCTGGGTCTGTTCCGGAGTCGCCTCGGCGCGTGCGGTGGTGTCGACGTCGGTGCTGGTCACGGTGTCCACATCAGGATTCGCCACGGCCTTGAGAATAGGTGAGTGGAGCGAAGCTCCTCCGCCGAGGGTGGTGGCGGGGGCATGGACGGAACAGGCGAGCCACCTGTCCAGCCCGCCGTCGCCCACGCATAAATCGGTCGCGCCGCCGGTACCGATCCGCTTACCGTCGACAATCGTGCTTTCCGCCACATATCCCCTTCCGCGACTGCGGCTGTCCGCCAAGCCGACTGCCTGGCGCTTCCTGGTCGCGATGATGCTCGCCCGGCCGGGACTGCTCGCCGTCTCGGCGATCAGCGGTGCGCTGTGGTCGCTGCCGATCGCGCTGCTGCCGGTCACGATCGGCCGCGGCATCGACGCGATCGGCCGGAACGACGGCGACGCGGTCTGGCTCTGGGCCCTCGCGGCGGCCGGGCTCGGGATCGCGCAGACGCTCGCGGGCACGGTGCAGCATTTCGCCTCGTACGGCTGCTGGATACACGGCGCCGGTGTCACCCAGCGGCTGGTCACCGAGCACGCCGCGAGCCTGGGCGCGAACCTGCGGGACACGACCACCACCGGTGACGTCGTGGCCATCACCACCAGCGACATCAACCCGATCGGTGACTCCTTCGAGGTACTGGGCCGGGCGTTCGGCTCACTGATCGCGTTCATCGTGTGCGCGACGGCGCTGCTGACGACCTCCCCGCTGCTCGGCGTGGTCGCGCTGGTCGGCGTCCCGCTGGCCGTGGTGGGCATCGGGCCGCTGCTGAAGCCGCTGGAAAAGCGCCAGACGAAGCAGCGCGAGGAGAAGTCCGACGTCAACGCGCTGGCCGCGGACATCGTTTCCGGCCTGCGGATCCTTCGCGGCGTCGGCGGCGAGAAGCAGTTCCTCGACCGCTTCCGTCGCTCCAGCCAGCGGGTCCGGGTCGCCGGTGTCCAGGTCGGACGGAGCGAGGCTTGGCTCGCGGCGGCGGAGATCGCGCTGCCGGGGCTGGTCACGGTGGTCATCACCTGGCTGGGCGCGCAGCTGACGATCAACGGCACCATCGGGGTCGGGGAGCTGATCACGTTCTACGGCGTCTCGGTGTTCCTCGTGGTGCCGGTGACGACGGCGACCGAGTTCGCCGGTGTGCTGAGCGCGGCGCTGGTTTCGGCGCGGAAGGTGTGCAAACTGCTGTCCACCGAACGCACGCTTGCCGAACCGGAGAACCCGGTGCCGCTGCCCGGCGGGACGCTGGACCTGTACGACGAGACGTCCGGGTTCCGGGCCGAAGCCGGGAAGCTGACCGTGATCGACGTCGGCGCCGATGCCGAAGCGGTCGCCTCGCGGATGGCCCGGTTCACCGATCCGGATGAACCCGGCCTGGTCGGCGGGATCCCGGTGAACCGGGTCGCCCTCGGCGAACTGCGGCGTCGGGTGGTCTACGCGCACAACCAGGACATCTGGTTCTCCGGCGTGCTGCGCGAACAGGTCACCCCCGCCGAGCCGGGTGAGGTCGGGATCACCGAAGCGCTGTACGCGGCGGACGCCGAGGACATCGTGGACGCGCTGCCCGACGGCGTCGACGAGGTGATCGGCGAACGCGGACGTGAGGTCTCCGGTGGTCAGCGGCAACGGCTGAACCTGGCCCGTGCGCTGGCGACCGACGCCGACGTCCTGCTGCTCGACGAGCCGACTTCGGCCGTCGACGCGCATACCGAAGCCCGGATAACCGAACGCGTCGCGAAGTTGCGGCGCGGCAAGACCACCGTCGTGTTCAGTCAGAGTCCTTTGTGGACTCATGTGGCCGACGTGGTCGTGAGTACGAAAGTGGGCGCTTGAACACGGAGTCGCGGCGCGCCGCTTTCGGCCGAAGACCTCGCGAATCCGTTGGCGGGCCGTCGGCACTGTCGTGACCACGCTGCCGGACCAAGGTCCTCCGGCGGGTTCGCGAACACCATCTCGGGGGTAAGGAAGAACTGCCATGAAAAAGCTGCCGCTGGCAGACACGAAAGACGTCAGACGTTGGATAAAGGAGACCGCGCGCGACAACAAGCGTGAGTTCTCCGTGATGCTCGGCCTGTTCTGCGTCGCGACCGCGGTCGGGCTGGCCGGCCCGCGGCTGCTGGGCGCGCTGGTGGACGAGGTCGTCGGCGGCACGACCACCACCACGATCACCGTGCTCGCGATCGCTTTCGTGGTGGTACTCGGCGCGCAGGCGTGGCTCAAGGGACTGGCGCGGCTGCGGGCGCGGGTGTTCGGCGAGCGGATCCTGGCGCACAACCGCGAGGAGTTCGTCGGCAACGCGCTGAACCTGCCGCTGGGCACGGTCGAGGCGGCGGGCACCGGTGACCTGCTCAGCCGCGCGACCACCGACGTCAGCCGGATCGACCACGCCGTCCGCCACGGCGCGCCCGAGATCCTGATCGCCGCGGTCACCGTGGTGTTCACCGTCGCGGCGATGGTGATCACGTCACCGTTCCTGGCGCTGGGCCTGCTGGTCGCGCTGCCGCTGCTGATCCCGGTGAACATCTGGTACCAGCGGCGGGTCCCGGACGTGATGCGGCGGATGCTCGACAAGTGGTCGGAACTGCAATCCACCACGCACGAGACGGCGGAGGGCGCGCGGACGGCCGAGGCGCTGGGCCTCACCGGACGTCGTGTCCGGACCGGGCACGACGGTCTCGACGCGTCGATGCTGGGCGAGCGCGAGATCCGGGCGCTGCAGATGCGGTGGATCCCGTCGCTGGAGATCAGTTACGTGTTGCCTGTCTCGGTGATGCTCGGACTGGGCCTGCTCGCCTTCTCGAACGGCTGGGAAGGGCTCGGCACGATCACCGCGATGCTGCTGTACTCGCAGGTCATGACCGGTCCGCTGAACGAGGCGCTGTTCTGGCTCGCGGACATGCAGGTCGCCGGGGCCTCGCTGCGGCGGCTGCTGGGCGTGCGCCCGGCGCCGCCCGCGGACGTGGTCGCCGACACTCCCCGCGGGCAGGACATCGAGGTCAGCGACGTGCGGTTCGGCTACACCGAGGGTCGTGAGGTCCTGCACGGGATCGACCTGCGGGTGCCGCGCGGCGAACGGCTGGCGATCGTCGGCCCGTCCGGCGCCGGGAAGTCGACACTGGGCAGGCTGCTGGCCGGCCTGTCCGCGCCGACGTCGGGTTCGGTGCGGATCGGCGGGGCCGAGGTGTCGAAGCTGCCGGACGACGTCCTGCGTGGCGAAGTCCTGCTCCTGACCCAGGAGCATCACGTGTTCGCGGGAACGCTGCGCGACAACCTCACGCTGCCCGCCGGTGACTGGACCGACGAGAAGCTGCTTTCCGCGCTGGCCTCGGTGGGTGCCGCGGAGTGGGTGGCGAGCCTGCCGGACGGGCTGGACACGCGGGTCGGGGCCGGGGCGGTCGCCGTCCCGGCGGCGATGGCGCAGCAACTCGCGCTGGCGCGGGTGGTGCTGGCCGACCCCCACACCCTGGTGCTGGACGAGGCGACGTCGCTGCTGGACACGGGTTCGGCGCGGGAGCTGGAGCGGTCGCTGACCGCGGTGCTCGAAGGCCGGACGGTGATCGCGATCGCGCACCGGCTGCACACCGCGGCCGCCGCGGACCGGGTCGCCGTCATCGAGGGTGGCCGGGTGACCGAGCTGGGCTCGCACGCGGAACTGCTGGCGGCGGGTGGGCCCTACGCGGCCCTGGTCACCGCCGCCTCCTGAACGGGAAGCCCGTGAAGGCCTCCTTCCCTACCTTGAGAGTAGGGAAGGAGGCCTTCACGGACAGTCGCGCTTAGGCGGAGACGAGGGCGTCCACGGCGCTGTAGAACATGCCGAGGCCGTCATCGGAAGGGCCGGTGAGGGCGTCGATGGCGTGCTCGGGATGCGGCATGAGCCCGACCACGCGGCCGTTCTCGCTACGGATCCCGGCGATGTCGTTGCGCGAGCCGTTCGGGTTGCCGCCGACGTAGCGGAACACCACGCGGCCCTCACCCTCCAGCTCGTCGAGGGTGGCCTGCTCGGCGACGAAGCAGCCGTCGATGTTCTTCATCGGGATGAGGATCTCGGCGCCCTTGTCGTACCGGGTGGTCCACGCCGTGTCGTTGTTCTCGACCCGCAGCCACTGGTCGCGGCAGATGAAGTGCAGTCCCGCGTTGCGGATCATCGCGCCCGGCAGCAGCCCGGCCTCGCACAGGATCTGGAAGCCGTTGCAGATGCCCAGCACCGGCATGCCCTTGTGGGCGGCCTCGATCACCGACGACATCACCGGCGCGAAGCGGGCAATGACGCCGGCGCGCAGGTAGTCGCCGTAGGAGAAGCCACCGGGGACGACGACGGCGTCGACACCCTTCAGGTCCTCGTCGGCGTGCCACAGCGGGACGGCTTCGGCGTCGGCGTAGCGGACCGCGCGGGCCGCGTCGCCGTCGTCGAGCGTGCCGGGGAAGGTGATGACCCCGATCCGGGCGCTCACGCGTCGACCCGCTTGATGGTCCACTGCTCGATCACCGGATTCGCGAGGAAACCCTCGGCGATCTTTTCGAGCGTCGCGTCGTCGACGGAGTCGTCGACCTCGATCTCGAAGTGCTTGCCCTGACGGATCCCGGTGATCCCGGTGAAGCCGAGACGACCGGCCGCGCCGAGCGCGGCTTGGCCCTGCGGGTCGAGGATTTCGGGCTTGGGCATGACGTCGACGACGACTCGGGCCACGGCAGGCTGCTCCTTATTCACGCAGGTCGTGGGTACCGCCCGAGCCTACTTCACTACGGTTGACGCATGACCTACGGGCAACCCCAGTACGGGTACAGCGCTCCGCCGAAGAAGTCGAAGACCTGGCTCTGGATCACGCTGACGCTGGTCTTCGTCCTGATCGCGGGCGGGGTCGCGTTCACCGGCTTCGTGACGCCGGCGTTCTTCAAGTCCGAGCTCGACACCGAGTCCCGCGCGACGCCGGAGCAGCTGAGCCGGTCTTTCGTGAACGGCGTCGCCGAAGACCGCGTCAGCTCACTCTGGTGCAAGATCCGCTCGAAGCGGTCCTACGCCTTCGAGCAGACCATGGCCGTCTCGGACGGCGCGCAGCTCGCCACGCCCGCGCGTCAGCGTGCGGCGCAGGAGTACTCGGCCGCGTTCACCAGCGCCGGGCTGACCGTCGGGATCGCGATGATCCCCGGCGAAGGCGGCTGGTGCGTCCGCGACGCCAAGGTCGGCGGTGAGCCGGAACCGCTGCCGGGCGTCGACGCCGAGCCCGCGCCCCGGCCCGACGTCAAGACCGGGGAAGAGGCCGGGAACAAGTTCGTCGACGCGATCAACGCGCGCGACATCCCGGCGGCGTTGTCCGTGCTGTGCGAGAAGGTGCCCGACACGACCCGCGACGGCGTGCGGCAGATCATCCACGGCGAGGCGAGGTACACCGTCGAGAAGGCCGACGTGCTGACCACGGCGGAGCAGACGATCCTGCATCTCACCGGCGAGGTCGACGGGGTCCGGACGCCCGGACGGGTCGAGACCGGGGACAAGGCCGAGGGCGGCCCCTGCGTGACCTCTTTTTCGCCCGACTCCGACTGAGCTCGCACCCATCCTTCGACTGGGGGATGCTCGGAGCGCGACGCTGGGCCAAGATGAGCCCATTGGCGGCACGCCAACACCGGGTGAGCAGCAGCAGGAGGCACCGTGGCCGATCAGGACTCCTTCGACTACGTCATCGTCGGCGCGGGCAGCGCGGGCTGCGTACTGGCGAACCGGCTGAGCGAGGATCCGTCCGCGCGGGTCCTCCTGCTGGAGGCGGGCGGCGAGGACGACGCCGCCGAGATCCACATCCCGGCCGCGTTCCCCGGTCTGTTCAAGACGAAGTACGACTGGAACTACGAGACGGTCGAGCAGAAGCACACCGGCCGGACCACCTACTGGCCACGCGGCAGGACACTCGGCGGCTGTTCGTCGATCAACGCGATGATCTACATCCGCGGCAACCGCGCGGACTACGACGGCTGGCGTACCGGGCACGGCGCCGAGGGCTGGGGTTTCGACGACGTCCTGCCGTACTTCAAACGGGCCGAGGGCAACCAGCGGCTCGGCGGGCCGCTGCACGGGACCGACGGCCCCCTGAACGTCGAGGACCGCCGGTTCACCCACGAGCTTTCCCACGCCTGGGTGGATTCCGCGGTCGCCTGGGGCCTCAAGCGCACCGACGACTTCAACGGCGAGACCCAGGAAGGCGCCGGCGTCTACCAGGTGACGTGCAAAAAGGGCTGCCGCTGGTCGACGGCCGACGCGTACCTGCGTCCCGCGCTGACGCGACCGAACCTCACGGTGCGCACGCACGCGCAGGCGACGCGCGTCGTCTTCGAAGGCACTCGCGCGGTTGGCGTGTCCTATTTGCACAGGGGCGTGGAGACGACGGTGCGCGCGTCCACCGAGGTCCTGCTCAGCGGTGGCGCGGTGAACTCGCCGCAACTGCTGATGCTGTCGGGTGTCGGACCGGCGGAACACCTGCGGGAACACGGGATCGACGTCGTCGCCGCGCTCCCCGGTGTCGGCGAGAATCTCCACGACCACCCGGCTTGCGGGATCATCTGGTCCACACGCGACACCACCGACCTGGTGGACGCGGCGACGCCGGGTGGTCTGGTGCGCTACCAGCTGACCAGACGCGGTCCGCTGACCTCGAACATCGGCGAGGCGGGCGCGTTCTTCCCGGCCGCGGACGGTGCTTCGCCGCCGGACATGCAGATCCACGTCGCACCGACGTTGTTCTACGACAACGGGATGCGCGAGCCGACGGTCCCCGGTTTCACGTCGGCGGCGACGCTGGTCGACGTCGCGAGCCGGGGACGGCTGCGGCTGAAGTCGGGGAATCCCTTGTGGAAGCCCGAAATCGACCCGGCCTACTACACCGAGTCCATCGACATGGAGCGGATGCTGGCCGGGCTGCGCGCCCTGGTGGAGATCGGGAAGTCGGGTCCGCTGGCCCGGTACCTGGACAAACCGTTCCTGCCGGAACGCCAGGACCTGACCGACACCGAACTGGCCGACTACGTACGCGAGAAGACGCAGACGCTGTACCACCCGGTGGGGACCTGCTCGATGGGGACAGGCGAGAACGCCGTCGTCGATCCCGCGCTGAAGGTGCGCGGGGTGGACGGGCTGCGGGTCGTGGACGCGTCGGTGATGCCCGTGGTGCCGCGCGGGAACACGAACGCGCCGACGATCATGGTCGCGGAGAAGGCGGCGGACCTCATCCGGGGTGCTTGATCCTCGTGCGTGGTGAGGGTCAGCGCTTACCGTGCAGGACGGTGATCAGCTTCGCCACGAGGGCGTCGGTCTTTTCCTTGCGGGAGAACGAGGTGAGCACGATCGGCGCGGTGAACCGCTGCCGCGCGACGGCCTTCGGCCGGGCGAACTCGCGCAGGCCTTCGGGGCCGTGGATGCGTCCGAAGCCGGAGTCGCCGACGCCGCCGAAGGGCAGCGAAGCGATACCGGCGAACGAGAGCGGTGCGTTGATCGACGTCATGCCGGTGCGCAGACGGGCGGCCAGTTCGAGACCGCGCGACTTCGAGAACACCGTCGAGCCGAGGCCGTACTTGGTGTCGTTGGCCTTCTCGACGGCTTCGTCCATGTCGCGGACCTTCGCGATGGTGACGGTCGGACCGAAGGTCTCCTCCTGGACCGCGGAGGAATCCTCGGGCACGTCGACGAGCACCGTCGGCTGCACGTAGCGGTCACCGACCGCGTCGACGCCGCCGACCAGTGCCTTGCCGCCACGCTCGATGGCGTCCGCGATGTGGCGCTTGATCACCGAGAGCTGCGAAGGCATCGTCACCGGGCCGTACTGGGCTTCGTCGTCCGAACCGGCCCGCACGTCCTTCGCCTTCTCGACGACCTTCGCCACGAAAGCGTCGTGCACGCTCTCGTGGACGTACACGCGCTCGACGCCGATGCAGGTCTGACCCGAGTTGGAGAACGCGCCCCAGACGGTCGCGTCGGCGGCGGCCTCGAGGTCGGCGTCCGCGTCGACCAGGACCGCGTCCTTGCCGCCCGCCTCGATGATGACCGGCGTCAGCGTCTCGGCGGCCGCGGCCATGATCTTCTTGCCCGTCCCGGTCGAACCGGTGAACGCGATCTTGTGCACGCCCGCGCCGACCAGCGCCGCGCCCGTCTCACCGAAACCGGTGATCAGCTGCAGCACCGGCCACTCCGGGACGACCTCGGCGAAGGCGTCGACCAGCCACTTGCCGACACCCGGCGTGTACTCGCTGGGCTTGAAGACCACGGTGTTCCCGGCGGCGAGGGCGTAGGCGATGGAACCGAGCGGGGTGAAGACGGGGTAGTTCCAGGGGCCGATCACGCCGACGACGCCGAGCGGCTGGTACTCGACCGTCGCCGCCTGGTTCGACATCATCAGCCCGGCCGCGCGGCGTTGCTTGCCGAGCACCTTGCGCGCGTGCTTGCCCGCCCACGCGATGTGCTCGATGGCGAGGACGCTCTCCAGCTGGGCGTCGGCGATCGGCTTGCCGGTCTCGTCGCGCACCACCTGGCACAGCTGCGGCAGCCGCCGCGTGATGACGCCCTTCCAGCGGCGCAGCCGCTCCGCGCGACCGTCGTAGCCGAGCCCGGCCCACCATTCGGCGGCGTCCTTGGCGCGGGCGACGGCGGCGCGGACGTCCTCCCTGGTGTGCACCGGGTAGGTGCCGACGACCTCGTCGGTCGCCGGGCTGAGGGAATCGAAGGTCTCCCCCACGCTGTGCGCGGTCGGCTTCGGCTGGACTGCGGTCATCGACTTCTCCCGTGTCTCGGCTCAAAGCCCAGGCTACGACGTTACTGACGGCGTGCCAATAGTTCGCCTGGGGCGTGCCCACCAGCATTACACAGGAGCCGGGCGTGACAAGGGCGTCGCCATCAGAGGACTACTTGCGGCCGCGTGTGCGCGGCGGTGCGGACCTGCAGGACCCCCGCCACCACCGCGGCCGCCACACCCGGCAGCGGGGCCAGCCACACGGGAAGTACCCCGATGGCCAGCGAGCCCAGCCCGAAACCCGCTCCCTGCACGGTGAAGGCGAGCGAGAACCCCTCGGACCGGCGCCGTTCCGGCAGCAACCGCTGCAGGTTGACCGACGAGACGGCCATCAGGGGGCCGGTGCAGAGCCCGATCAGCGCGACGCCGCCGAGCAGCCCGGCCCAGCCGAAGCCCGCCGACAGCACGATCCCGCCGAGGACGAACCCGGCCAGGAACAGCCGCGGATCGCCGACCTTGCCCCGCGCCGCGTACAGCCCGCTGCCGGTGACGCCGGCGGCGCACAGCACGACGATGACGACCGCCGTCGCCGAATCCGGGGCGCCGAGCCGCTGGACCAACGGCAGGAGGCCGACCTCGATGGTGGACAGCAGCAGGCCCACGGTGAACAGCCCCACCAGCCACGGGACACACGCGGCGACCGGGATGGACTGACGGGAAGCCGTCCTTTGTGGACTCGGGGCACCGGCACGCCGGGGCACCAGCAGGGCCGCGAGCAGGGCGACGACGGCCATCGCGACGACGGGCACGGCCGGGCCGGACGTCGCCAGGAGTGCCACGAGCAGCGGTCCGCCCACGATGACACCTTCGAGGATCATCGCGTCGACGGAGACCGCCCGCGGCAGTTCCTCTTCGGTCACCGTCCCCGCGAGCAGCGTCCGGAATCCGCCGTTCAGCCCGCCCGCGACCAGGCCGGGCGGGATCGCCAAAGCCAGCAGGACCAGGTCCGGGGCCCCGGTGGACGCGGCGGCCAGGACGAACAGGCCGAGGGAGACCAGCAAGAGCATCACGACGAGGCCCCGCGCGGGACCGATCCGGTCGAGCAGGCGTCCGATGGGCACGGCGCCGACGATTTCGGCGGCGACGAAGACGGCCATCATGATCCCGCCGAGCCGGTACGAACCGGTCGTCGCGGTGGTCAGCACGGTGAAGGCCAGCGGCGCCATCATGGCGGGCAGGCGGTTCAGCTGCGCACCCGCCGACCAGCGCCAATACCCGGAATTGCGGAGCAAGGTCATGCTCCGAACACTGCCGAAGAAGCACTGGCGTCGACTACTGATTAGGACATAGCCTAATCACTCATGATCGAGCTGATCCTGACCGCCGAAAGCGCCCACCGCGTCCGCTTCGGCATCTCCCCGCTCGACGAGACCATGGGCGCGATGCAGACCCTCCTCGGACGCCGAGGGCATCCGAGTCACCTCCCGTGGCTGCGCGAGGCCGCCGCGAAACTGCCTTCGCTGCCCATCGGCGACTTCGCCAGGGTGATGAGCGCGCGGCACTACATCACCGACTTCCTCAGCCCGCCGCCGAGCGGCCCCGAGACCACCGCGTCCGCCCAGCTCGCCGAAATCCGCCGCACGCCACCGGAGCAGGTCGCGCACGAACTGTCCAAAGTGGATGCCGATTTGAGCGGACTCCCCGAAGACCCCGCCGAGGCCAGGGAGCTGCTGGCCGATCAGATGACCATCGCCTGGACGGAACTGGTCGAGCCGCATTGGCCGCGGATGCGCCGGTTCCTCGTCGCCGACATCGAGGAGCGCTCGCGACGGCTGGCCGCGGGCGGTATCGCCCTGGTCTTCGAAGACATCCACCCACGCGTCCGGCTGGTCGACGACGTTCTCGTGATCGAGATGAAGGACCGCGGCCGGATCCACCTCGACCGGCGCGGCTTGCTGCTGATCCCGGGCGTCTTCGCGTGGCCGTCGGTCGGGGTGATCACGATGGAACCGTGGCAACCGTCGCTGCTCTACCCGGCCCGCGGTGTCGCCGAACTGTGGTCGGATCCGGAGCGCCCGCCCAGCGCGCTCGTGGGTGTGCTCGGCCGGACGAAGGCCGCGCTGCTCACGACACTCAACGAGCCCGCGAGCACCACCGAACTGGCCCGGCGGCTGGGCTTCTCGGCACCGACGGTCTCACAGCACCTGACCGCGATGCGTGCGGCCGGCCTGCTCGACACGCGACGCCGAGGCCGCGAAGTGCGCTACCTGCGCACCGAGCTTGGCGACGCCCTGTTACGCGCCTAGTCTGGAAATGACCGACCGAGTAGGAGAATTCGATGCGTATTGTCCATTTTGGACACGCTTGCACACTGCTGGAGACCGAGGGCGCGCGGATCCTGATCGACCCCGGTACCTTCTCCACCGGCTTCGAGGGTGAGCGTGAGCTGGACGCCGTCCTGATCACCCACCAGCATTTCGACCACCTCGACGTCGAACGGCTGCCCGCGCTGCTGGAGGCGAACCCCGGCGCGCAGCTGATCGTCGACCCGGGTTCCGCGGACGCGGCCCGCAAACTCGGCGCCGAGTTCCGGATCGCGAACCCCGGCGACGCCTTCGGCATCGGCTCCAGCGGCATCAACGTGGTCGGCGGCGAGCACGCGACGATCCATGAGGACATCCCGACGATCCCGAACGTCGGCTACCTCGTCGACCACGGCGCCTTCTACCACCCTGGCGACTCGTTCTTCGTGCCCGAGCAGAAGATCGACATCCTCGGCCTGCCCACCGGCGCCCCGTGGCTCAAAGCGGGCGAAGCCGTCGACTACCTGCGCGCGGTCTCCCCGCGCCTGGCCGTGCCGATCCACGAAGCCGTGCTCGCGCGGCCGCAGATGCACTACGGCCTGTTCGCCAACCTCGCCCCGGAAGGCACCGAGATCAAGGTCCTCGACGTCGGGGAGCCGATTGAATTGTGATCAGCCGGGCGAAGCCGGTCCGTTGAGGGCGGCGGTGGGGCGGGGTCCGGGGCTGACCGCGGTTCGCAGCGAGCCGTAGGTGGTCCCGAAGGCACGGTTCTCCAGCGAGACGTCGACGGCGTCGAGGAACGCCTGCCGCAGCCCCGGCCGGGCGAGGTCGGTGGCGTCGATACCGAGCCGCACCAGCCCGCCGCGCCGCGCGGCCCTGGCGGCGGCCAGCACCAGCGCGAAGCACCGGACGGTCTCCGTCCGCTGCGAAGGCCCGCTGAACTCCTGGACCCGCGCGCGCCGGACCTGGCCGGTCACCAGGTCCCGCACCGAGACCAGGTCCGCGCACAACGCGAACCCGTGCTCGCGCAGGGCCTGCACGGTGCCCTCCGACGCGATCCAACGCGGCGGCGCGAAGCCGTCGACAGCCATGCCGTTGGCGTCGAGTGCCGCCTTCGCGGCGATCAGCCGAAGCCGCGCCTCGTGGGCGGGCAAGGCCGCGAACTCGGCGCGTTTGCCCAGGTAGACGGCGCGATGGTGGGGAGTGATCTGGTGGTCGTACCCATGGAGGAGGACGGAATCGCCACGAGTGCGGCGCATCCGTACCCACTCGGTCACCGGGCCCTCGCCGGTGCGAGCGGCGTAGAGCACGGACAACGGGACCCCGCGCCGGTCGAGTTCGGCCGCGAGGTCGGCACAGCGGTGCAACGTCCGGGTGGTCACGCCGGACAGGGAAACCAGCAAACGTGCGTCCACGATGCCCATTGGGCCAGACCCGCCTTGCGCCGGACTGACGACGGAGTAAACGCCGCAGGTCAGCCTGGCGAATCAGGCAGGCCAGTCGTCGAACGAACGGCCGGTGATGCGTTCATAAGCGTCGATGTACCTCGCCCGGGTGGCGGCGACGATCTCCTCGGGCAACGGTGGCGGCTCCGGTCTCTCCAAGCGGTGCCAACCGGACGCGGGCCCGGTCAGCCAGTCCCGCAGCGGCTGCTTGTCGAACGACGGCTGCGGGCTGCCGGGCGCGTAACCGTCGGCCTGCCAGTAGCGAGACGAGTCCGGCGTCAGGACCTCGTCGGCGAGTACGAGGTTCCCGGCCAGGTCGACACCGAATTCGAGCTTCGTGTCGGCCAGCAGGATGCCGCGTTCGGCGGCGAATTCCGCGCCGCGGCGATACACCGCCAGTGTCGCTTCGCGGAGCTCTTCGGCTCGTTTCCGGCCGAGCTGGCCGACGACGTCGGAAAACGCGATGTTCTCGTCGTGCGAACCGTGATCCGCCTTGGTCGCCGGGGTGAAGATGGGTTCGGGGAGCCGGGACGACTCGGTCAGCCCGGCGGGAAGTTCGACTCCGCAGACCGTGCCGCGCGCGCGATAATCGACGAGCCCGGTGCCGGTGAGATAGCCGCGGGCGACGGCTTCCACCGGCAACATCGCCAGCCGACGCACCACAAGCGCGCGCCCGCGGACCTCGGCGGGGATGCGTTCGTCGTCATAGGAGACGAGGTGATTGGGGAGGACATCGGAGAGTTGGGAGAACCAGAACACGCTCATCGCGGTGAGCACCCGCCCCTTGTCGGGGATGGGCGTGGTGAAGATGACGTCGTAAGCGGAGATCCGGTCGGAAGTGACGAGCAACAAATGCTCGTCATCGACGGCGTAAAGCTCACGGACCTTGCCGGCGGCGATCTTCGGGTATTCGAGCGTCGTCACGGCTGCACCCTAGCGAGCAAGGATGATGGCTGATCATGCCGATCCACTGGATCTCGTTCACCACCGACTACGGACTCAGCGACGGTTTCGTGGCCGCCTGCCACGGCGTGATCGCCCGGATCGCCCCCGCCGTCCGGCTGATCGACGTGACCCATCAGATCCCTCCACAGCAGGTCAGGACCGGCGCCGAAGTGCTCGCACAGACCGCGCCCTTCCTGCCGGACGCGGTGCACCTCGCCGTCGTCGACCCGGGTGTCGGCACCGCGCGGCGGGGAGTCGTGGTGGTCGCGGAGCGCGGAATCCTCGTCGGCCCGGACAACGGAATCCTGATTCCCGCCGCCGAAACACTCAGCGGGGTGATAGCCGCGTACGAATTGACCGCCCCGGAATACCGCCTTCCGGTGACGTCGTCGACGTTCCACGGTCGCGACGTCTTCGCCCCGGCGGCCGCGCATCTCGCGCTCGGTGTCCCGCCCGCGAGTTTCGGCCCACCAATCGAAAACCTGGTGCGGCTACCGGATCCGTTCGTCGCGGTGTTCCCCGGCAAGCTGGTGACCGAGGTGCTCACGGTCGACCACTTCGGCAATGTCCAGCTCGCCGCGAGCCCGGCGGACCTCGCCCTGGCCGGGCTTTCCGGCCCGGTGTCGGTCAGCAGCGAGCGCGTGCTCGTGAAGGCCTCGGTCGGCGACACCTTCGGCGCTGTCGCACCGGGATCGAACGTGCTCTACACGGATTCGGCGGGACGGCTCGCGGTCGCGGTGAACGGCGGTTCTGCCGCGTCCGTGCTCGGCCTCGGGCCCGCCCAGGAGTGCACGATCACCTCGTCGCCGACGGCGAGCTGACCCGGCCCGGTCACCGCCATCTTGATCCCGAACGAGACGCCGCCCTCGGGCTCGCGGCGATAGTCGGCAAGTGAACGGATCGGCTCCGGACCGGCCTTCTTGCCGGTCTCCTGGTCGACCATCGGCACCGTGCAGCGGATGCAGACCTTGGCGTACCCCAGCTCCAGTCCGCCAACGGTGAGCGAACGGACGTCGTCCTCGCGATGCGGCTCCGGCCAGCCCGCGACGACGATGTTGGGGCGGAAGCGGTCCATCGGCACGGCCTCGGCCCCGCGGGACGCGATCCGCTCGTTCAGACCGTCCAAAGAGGACTCCGAGGTGAGCAGGATCGCGTGCGCGTCGGCGAAGGCGGCGGTGCCGGGGATCTCACCGTTGGTGACGCGCTCGTGTTCCGGCGCGAGCCCGACGAACACCGAGGGGAGGCCGAGGACGTCGGAGAACCATGCCGCGGCCTCGTCACCCTGGTGGATGCCCTTGCCCTGCCAGGTGAACGTCGACGCCGGATGCCGCGGCCCGTCCGCGACCACGTCGACCAGGAGGTCTTCGACGCCGGGGGCGGCGAGCCGCAACCGGGCGCCGTCGTCGGTCACTTCCGGCCGGATCGCCGCCATCACCGGATGTTTCCGCTGGCTGCGGAACTCGCCCTCCGGCGACACGACCATCCAGGCACGATCGAACCTCAGACCGGCCGGGGTGACTTCGGCCGTGTCGACCGACGTCCCCGAGCAGCCTTTGACGGGGTAATAGAACAGCTCCGCGACTTTCGCCATAGCCGCAGGTTAGCGAGTCATCCGCCTCAGAGCACCTGGGACAGGAAGCGCTGCAGCCGCTCGCTCCGCGGAGCGTCGAAGATCGCCTCCGGAGCGTCATGTTCGACGATCTTCCCGTCGTCCATGAACGCGACCTCGTCGGCGACGCCGCGGGCGAAACCCATCTCGTGGGTGACCACGAGCAGTGTCAGCCCGCGCTCGGCGAGGCCGGCCATCAGGGTGAGGACGCCCTTGACCAGTTCCGGGTCGAGCGCGCTGGTGGCCTCGTCGAACAGCATGACCTCGGGTTCCATCGCGAGCGCCCGCGCGATCGCGACCCGCTGCTGCTGCCCGCCGGAAAGCGCGCTCGGCCGGTACGGCGCCTTGTCGGCCAGGCCGACCTCGGCGAGGCGGGCGTGCGCGATCTCCGCCGCCTCTTCCTTGCCGAGTTTCCGCACGCTGCGCAGCGGCAGCGTGATGTTGTCGAGCACACTGCGATGGCCGAACAGGTTGAAGTGCTGGAACACCATCCCGACCCGCTGGCGCAACGCGTCCGGGTCGGCGGAGATGACGCTCTCGCCACCCAGCAGGAGGTCACCCGCATCGGGCTCCTGCAGACGGTTCACGCAGCGCAGCAACGTCGACTTCCCGGAACCCGACGGCCCGATGATGCAGGTCGTGCGGCCCTTCTCGACCTTGAGGTCGACACCCTTCAGCACTTCGAGCGTGCCGAAGGAGACATGGATGTCGCGGAGTTCGACGCTCGAAGAACGCACGGTGCCCGCCTTGGGGGTGGTCATGACATCGGCACCTTTCCGGCGTTCAGGAGTTCCAGGTCGCCACCGTCGTCCTCGGTCCGGACCTTCTTGCCGGTGCGCAGCTTCTTGTCGATGTAGTTGACCAGATGGGTCAGCGGCACGGTGATCACCAGGTAGACGACGCCCGCCGCGACCAGCGGCGACAGGTTCCCGGTGTTGGCCGCGAGGTCCTGCCCGATCCGGAACAGGTCGCGCTGCTCGGCGAGGAAGCCGAGGAAGTACACCAGGCTGGAGTCCTTGACCAGCGCGATGAACTGGTTCACCAGCGCGGGCAGCACCCGCCGCACACCCTGCGGGATGACGACGAGCGCCATCGCCTTGGAGTAGCTCATGCCCAGCGCGCGGCTGGCCTCCATCTGGCCTTTCTCGACACTCTGGATACCGGCGCGGAAGATCTCGCCGATGTACGCGGCGGCGATCAGGCTGAGCGCCAGGATGCCCAGCGGGTAGGTGTTGCGGGCCATCGACGGGAAGAGGATCCCGCCGCCCTGCCCGATCACCAGGATGGTCAGGATCGCGGGCAGGCCGCGGAAGATGTCGGTGTACACCCGGGCGGGCCAGCGCAACCACACCTTGCTGGACAGGCCCATGGTGGCCAGCAGCATGCCGAGCGCGGTGCCGATCAGCGCCGAGAACACCGACATGATCAGCGTGTTCAGCAGGCCCGTCTCGAGGAGGTCCGGGAAGACCTGCCAGATGTAGTCCCAGTTCAGGAAGGTGGTGAAGAAATCGTTCACTTAGCGCTGCCCGGCCTTGAAGTCCGCGGGCACCGGCGCGTTCGGTTCGAAGCGCTGGTGCACCCTTTCCCAGGTCCCGTCGGCGATGATCGCCTTGAGCCCGGCGTTGATCTTGCCCGCGAGTTCGGTGTTGCCCTTCTTGACGGCGAAACCGTGCGGGATGGTCGTGGTGATCGCCTTGACCACCTTGAGCTTCGCGTCCGGGTTCTTCGCCGCGTAGTCCTCGGCGGTCGCCTGGTCGAAGATCGCGCCGTCGATGGCGCCGGTCTTCAGCGCGGCCAGCGTGGCGGCGTCCTGCGGGAACCGCACGGCCTGCGCGGCGGGCGCGTTGGCCGCCAGCCAGCTGTCCGACACGGTGCCCTGGACGACGCCGATCCGCTTGCCGGACAGGGATTTCTCGTCGGTGATACCGGTGCCCTCGCGGGCTTCGATGCCGAGCGACTGGTAGTTGTACGGCGCCGAGAAGTCGACCGTCCTACGGCGTTCGTCGGTCTGCGAGATCCCCGAACTGCCGATGTCGAACTTGCCGGTGGCGACCTGGCTCAACAGCGCCGAGAACTCCGTGGAGACGAACTCGAGTTTCAGGTTCTGGTTCGCGGCGATGGCCCTCAGCAGCTCGTTGTCGAACCCGGTGAACACGCCGTTTTCCTGGTAGGCGTTGGGTTTCGAGTCGCTGAGGGTGCCGACGCGCAAGGTGCCCGCGCCTGCCTCCTCACCGCCGCCGCACGCTGCCAGCACAGCCAGGAGAGAGGCTGCGGCGATGGCGGCGAGTGACTTCCTTTTCATCGTGATCCTCACGCCTTGAACTGGGCCGGAACCGGTGCCGTCGGCAGGAACTTCTCGTGCAGCTTGACCCAGGTGCCGTCGGCGATGACCTGCTTGAGGCCGTCGTTGATCTTGGTGAGCAGCTCGGCGTTGCCCTTCTTCACCGCGAAGCCGTGGGGCACGTCGGTGGTGAAGGACTTGACGACCTTGAGCTTCGCGTCGGTGCTTTCCTTGACGTTCGTCTCGGCGATCGCCTGGTCGAGGATGTAGGCGTCGACGGCGCCGCTCTTGAGCGCGGCCAGCGCCGGGGCGTAACCCGGGAAGCGCACGGCCTGCGCGTCGGGCACGGTCGCGGAGAGCCACTTGTCACCGACGGTCGCCTGGATGACCGCGACCCGCTTGCCGGACAGGGCCTTCTCCTCGGTGATCGGCGAGCCGTCCTTGGTCTGGATGCTCATCACTTCGAAGTTGTACGGGCTGGAGAAGTCGACGTTCTTCTTGCGCTCGTCGGTCTGCGCGATGGCCGACGAAGCGATGTCGAACTGGTTGTTCGCGACCTGGCCCAGCAGCGACGAGAAGTCGGTCGAGGCGAACTCCAGCTTCAGGTTCTGCTTGGCGGCGATGGCCTTCAACAGCTCGTTGTCGAAGCCGGTGTAGTTGCCGTTCTCGACGTAGATGTTCGGCGGCGCGTCGCTCAGCGTGCCGACGCGGAGGGTCTTGTCGGCGGCGGCGTCCCCGCCACCGCAGGCGGCGAGCACGGCGACGAGGCCGGCGGCGATCGTGGCGATCAGCGTTTTCTTCATGGTGTTCAGACCCCCGGGTTCTGGACGGGGAGGCCGGGGCCGCCCTGCTCGAGTTCCTTCGGCAGCGGCTCGTTCTTGAAGAACTGAGCGTGCAGGCGGGCGACGGTGCCGTCCGCCACGGCCTTCGCGAGGCCGTCGTTGAGCTTGTTCAGGAGGTCCTTGTTGTCCTTGCGGACGGCGAACGCCGACGGCGTGTCCTTGGTCTCGACGGTGTAGCCGAGCTCCAGCGGCACGTCCGGGTTCTGATCGAGGTACTTGTGCCCGATGTCCTTCGGCACGACCCAGCCGTCGAGGCCTCCGGCCTTCAGCTGCGCGAAACCGGCGTTGTAGTCGGGGAAGCGGACGACGTTGGCGCCGGGGACCTTGCCGGTGGCGAAATCGTCCTGCACCGACGCCTGCACGACGCCGAGCCGCTTGCCGCCGAAGGAGCCGATGTCCTTGAGCGCCGCGCCCTTCTTGGTGACGATCGTGGTGAACCCGGTGGAGTAGCCGTTGCTGAACGCGACGGTCTTCTTGCGGGCCTCGGTGGTGGAGATCGTGGAACTGCCGATGTCGAACTTGTTCGTGGCGACCGACGCCAGCAGGCCGGCGAACTCGGTGCCGACGAACTCGACCTCGAAGCCCTCACGTTTGGCGATGTCGCGCAGCAGCTCGTTGTCGTAGCCGGTGAAGTTGCCGTTCTCCAGGTAGATCGACGGCGGTGCGTCGGTCAGGGTGCCGACGCGCAGCTTCTGGCCGCTCGCGCCCGCGTCGCCGGAGCCGCAGGCGGCGAGGGCGAGGGTGGCCGCACCCGCCGTGACGGCGGCGACGAATTTCGACAGCGTGGATCTCATCGCTTCTTCCAGGGTTTCGGCGCGCAAGGCGCGATACAAGCACGCCAGGCCGCCTCATGGGCGGCCTGGCGCTCCGGGTTCAGCGATCGAGATTAGGCATTTCGCCCGATCGAGTAACTTCGTCCCACTCTGTGAACGCTCCGTGGTGGGGCTGCTCACACGTCAGAGAATCGGCGCCGGCGAGTAGGCGGCAGCCTCCGGGAAGCGCTTGAGAACGTCCTCGACGCGCGACGCGATCGCGGCCACCTGACGGGGTGCCACCCCGGTGAACGAGATCCGGTCGGCGAGGAGTTCGTCCAGCTCACCGCGGTCGAGCGGGATGCGCTCGTCGGCGGCGAGGCGGTCGAGGAGGTCGTTCCGCCCGAGCCCCTGCTCCCGCATCGCGAGCGCGACGCCGACGGCGTTCTCCTTGATGGCCTCGTGAGCGGTTTCACGTCCGACACCCGCGCGGACCGAGGCCATGAGCACCTTGGTGGTCGCGAGGAACGGCAGATAGCGATCGAGCTCACGCGAAATGACCGCCGGGAAGGCCCCGAACTCGGCCAGCACCGTGAGGAAGGTCTCCAGCAGGCCGTCGAGCGCGAAGAACGCGTCGGGCATCGCGACCCGGCGGACGACGGAATCGGAGACGTCGCCTTCGTTCCACTGGTCGCCCGCGAGCTCGCCGATCATCGACAGGTACCCGCGCAGCACCACGGCGAGCCCGTTGACCCGCTCGCAGGACCGCGTGTTCATCTTGTGCGGCATGGCCGACGAACCGACCTGGCCCGGTTTGAAACCCTCGGTGACCAGCTCGTTGCCCGCCATCAGGCGGATCGTCTTCGCCAGGCTCGACGGCGCCGCGGCCAGCTGGACCACCGCGGACAGCACGTCGAAGTCGAGCGAACGCGGGTACACCTGGCCGACGCTGGTGAACACCCGCTCGAAGCCGAGGTGATGCGCGACCCGGGATTCCAGTTCGTCCAAAGTGGACTCGTCGCCGAGCAGGTCGAGCATGTCCTGCGCGGTGCCGACCGGGCCCTTGATGCCGCGCAGCGGGTAGCGGCCGATGAGCTCGTCGAGCCGCTCGAACGCGACCAGCAGTTCGTCGGCGGCGGTGGCGAAACGCTTGCCCAGCGTCGTCGCCTGCGCGGCGACGTTGTGCGAACGACCGGCCATCACCGTGTCGGAGTGCTCGACCGCGATCGAGGCGAGGCGGGCCAGCACCGCGCCGACGCGGCCGCGCATCAGCTCCAGCGACCGGCGGACCTGCAGCTGCTCGACGTTCTCGGTGAGGTCGCGCGACGTCATGCCCTTGTGGACGTGCTCGTGCCCGGCGAGCGCGTTGAACTCCTCGATCCGGGCCTTCACGTCGTGCCGGGTGACCCGCTCGCGGGCGGCGATCGAGTCGAGGTCGACCTGCCCCAGTACACGCTCGTAGTCGGCGACGACCCCGTCCGGCACCTCGACGCCGAGGTCGGCCTGCGCGCGGAGCACGGCGAGCCAGAGCTCGCGCTCCAGCACGACCTTGTGTTCCGGGGACCACAGTTCGACCAGCTCAGACGAGGCGTAGCGGCCGGCGAGCACGTTGGGGATGCGGGGCTTGTCCGTCACGCGGCCAGACTAACCCGGCCCGTTCCCCCCGCGATTACTCACCTGCTCGGGGCCCGGCGTCAGGTGAGGGCGGCCTGGAGCATGCGGGCGGCGGCGGCGCGGGGTTCCGGGTCCACCGCGATCAGCGCGTTGACGACGGCGCCGTCGACCAGCGCGACCAGCCGCTCCAGTTCGGCGGCGTCCACCGGGGTGCCGGAGCGCGCGAAGATCTCGTGCAGCAGTTCGTCGAGCTGCGCGGACAGCGTCCGCATGAGGGGCCGCAGGTACGGACGACGGCCGGTGACGACCAGGCGTTCGTAGCGCAGCAGGACCGCTTCGGCGTCGGCATCGCGGTCGGCGCGAAGCGGGCCGAGCAACATGTCCAGCACCAGGTCGACGGTGGCCTCGACACCGCGGTTGCGGGTCGCCAGCTCGTCGAGCCGGTGCCGTCCGGTCTCCAGCTCCTGGTTCGCGTGGTGTTCCACCGCGGCGGTGACGAGTTCTTCTAGCGAGTCGAAGTAGTACGTCGTCGAGGCCAGGGGCAGGCCCGCGCGTTCGGCGACCGCGCGGTGCCGCACGGCGTCGAACCCGCCTTCGGCGAGCAGTGACGCGGCGGACTCGATGAGCTCGGCGCGCCGTCGCTCACCCTTCGGCGTTGTCGCTGCGGCGGTCATGACGGGCTATTTTGCCAGGTGCGCTCAGTAACGAGCCGCGAGCACACCCGCGAACCGGTCGACGTCCACGTCGAGGAACGCGGGCCTGCCGGAGCCGTCGCCCAGGCTCACCACCACCACCAGCGATCCCTTGGCCGTGGTCCGCTCGGCGCTCGACGCCCCGGCGGGGATCGGCGGGACGGACGAGCCCGCCGGGACGACCGCGACCGCGACCGTGCCGCCCGGCACCTGGAACCCCGCGGACCTGGCCCCCGTCGTACAGATGTCGCCCGGCGTCGATTTGGCGACATCCACGGGGACCGGAAGCTCGCCAGCGAGGGCGGTGGCGAGCTCCCGGTCCACCTGGTCGCACCCGTAGGTGCCTTCGGCCGTCATCCGGCCGGTCTTCTCTGGCCCGCTGCCCCCCTGCTGAGGCGGCGGGTTCGAGAAGTTCGGGGACTCCCCGCTGTCGAGAGGACGTGCCGACGCCACTCCGGGTTGCTCCGGGGCAGCGGCTCCGTTGTCGGATTTCGCGGCGGAGGGCAGCGGGACGCCCAAGCCGTCGAGCAAGCCGAACATGCCCACTCCGGCCAAGACCAAAACCAGTGCACTACAGGCCACCGCGATACCGTTTCGGCGTCGAGCAGTGGCGCGCTGGGAGTTGCGGACGACGTCGGCGGTGTCGAAGGTCGGCGACGGCGCGTCACCGGGGGCGTCACGGAACAACGCCTTCAGGTCATTCTCGTCCATCCCGTGCCACCTCCTCCTTCTCCATGACCTGCCTGAGGTTCGCCAGCCCGCGGGCGGTCTGGCTCTTCACGTTCCCTTCGCTGCAGCCGAGCACCTTCGCCGCGGCGCCGACGTCCAGCCCTTCGAAGAACCGGAGCACCAAGACGGCCCGCTGTTTCGGGGGCACTTCCCGCAACGCGGCCAGCAGGTCTTCCCTGGTGACGACCTGTTCGCCGAGGTCGAAGCCGTCCGGTGGCGGTTCGGGCAGCTCTTCGGTCTGCCACTCCCGCCGCCACGGCCGCCTCGACTCGTCGATGACCGCCCTGACCAGCGTTTTCCGCACATAGGCGTCGGTCGCCGCCCGCTCCCTGATCTTCTTCCACCTCCGGTGCAGCGCGACGAACGCCGTCTGCGCGAGGTCGTCCGCGCGATGCCAGTCACCGCAGAGCATGTACGCGGTCCTGCGCACGGAGTCTCGCTTCGCGGCGAAGTACTCCGCGAACTCTTGTTCGTCGCGCTGGTTCACGCGGTTGTTGTCTCCGCTCTTTCCTCGTCGGTGGGTAAGACGGAACCGGGGGCGTCCACGGTTGCATGAGCGGGCGCGGCGGACCAGCCGGGAAGGCGTTGATGACGAACCGGACGATGTGATGTGATCTGAACGTGACCTTCAGCCCCAGCTCGGCGATCGATTTCCGCTCCGACACCGTCACCCGGCCGGACGCCACCATGCGGCGGGCGATGGCGGAAGCCGAAGTCGACGACAACGTCCTCGGCACCGACCCGACCATCGCCGCGCTCGAACAACGCGCCGCGGCGATCCTCGGGATGCCTGCCGCGCTGTGGACCCCGAGCGGGACCATGGCGAACCTGATCGCGTTGAGCGTCCACCTCCAGCGTGGCGACCGGTTCCTCGCGCCACGCGGCGCGCACGTGCTCACCAACGAACTCGGCTCCGCGGCCTGGCTGGCAGGCGGTATGCCGGATCCGCTGGAGCACGACGCCGGTCCTGGCCGCCCGACTCCGGAGACGCTCGCCGCCGCGATCGGCGCCCCCGGCGGGCCGTACTACACGCTGCGGACCTCGCTGTTGTGCCTGGAGAACACCCACAACGCGGCGGGCGGCGCGATCACCCCGCTTGACGAGCACGCCCGGCTGCTCGCGGTGGCGAAGCAGGCCGGGCTCACCGTGCACCTCGACGGCGCCCGCCTCTGGCACGCCGCCGTCGCGCTCGGTGTGCCGCCCGCGGCGCTCACGGTCGGCGTCGACAGCGTTTCGGCCTGTTTCTCCAAGGGGCTCGGCGCGCCTGTCGGCTCGGTGCTCGCGGGCAGCCCCGGGTTCATCGAGAAGGCGCGGCGGATGCGGCAGATGCTCGGCGGCGGCGTCCGCCAGGGCGGTGTGCTGGCCGCGGCCTGCCTGGTCGCGCTGGACCGCGTCGGCGAGCTGGCCGAAGCGCACGAGAACGCCGCACGGCTCGCGGCCGGGCTGACCGAACTCGGCTGGGAGGTCAACGTGCCGGAGACCAACATCGTGCTCGCCGCCGTTCCCGATCTTTCCGGTCGCCTGAACCAGCTGGAGGAGCTGGGGATCCGCGCGCTGCCGATGGCGGGCCGCGTCCGTTTCGTGCTGCACCGCGACCTCTCCGCGGCCGACATCGAGGAAACCCTGCACCGCGTCGAGACCGGGGGCTGAACGTGAACTGGATCGTCTTCGACTACGGCGACGTCATCAGCGAGCACACCGACGCCAAGCCGGCGTTGGCCAAGGCCTTCGGCCTCGAACTCGCCGACTTCGAACCGCACTACTGGGCCGAGCGGGTCCGGTACGACTCCGGCGGCACGGACCTCGAGTACTGGCAGAGTGTCGGGCGCGCGCTGGACGTCCCCGTCGACCAGGCCTTCTCCGACGAGCTGACCAGAATCGACGTCGAGGGCTGGACCCACCTCGAACCGGAGGTGATCCAGCTGCTGGAAGGCCTGCACGAGGCGGGGGCCGCGCTCGCGCTGCTTTCCAACGCGTCGTCGACGTTCGGCCGCTGGGTACGCGAGCAGGAATGGGCGAGCCTGTTCCGGGTGAAGCTCTTCTCCGGTGACCTCGGCTGTTTGAAGCCCGACGCGAAGATCTACCGCATCCTGCTCGCCGAACTCGGCGCCGAACCGGGCGACTGCCTGTTCTTCGACGATCGACAGTCCAATGTGGACGGGGCGCGCGCG
The DNA here is from genome assembly GCA_049998115.1 of Amycolatopsis sp. cmx-4-19. Taxonomy (GTDB): domain Bacteria; phylum Actinomycetota; class Actinomycetes; order Mycobacteriales; family Pseudonocardiaceae; genus Amycolatopsis. The sequence continues at coordinate 207,363 of JAEBEO010000001.1, forward strand.
GTGGGGATGAAGGCCGAACGCTGGGTCGGCTTGGAAACCGCGCAAGCGGCGTTCGACCCTTCGAAGGAATAACTCACCCTTACCGCTCGTCCGCTCACACGCGGTTAAACAGATGACCTACGCTGGGACGCGTCCCAAGCCGACTCACCCGGTAGGTGCCCATGTCAGCGGACCGGCGTCCGATCGTGCCCGTCGATTTCGACCGGCCGAGCATCGCGCGGGTCTTCGACGCGCTGATGGGCGGCCACGACAACTACGAGGCCGACCGGGTGGTGCTGCGCCAGATCCTGGAGCTGGCGCCGGAAGCGCAGGTCATGGCGAAGGAGGTCCGGCACTGGCTGGTCCGCACCGTGCGCTACCTGACCGACCGGGCGGGAATCGACCAGTTCCTCGACCTCGGCTCCGGTTTCCCGACCGTGGACAACACGCACCAGGTCGCGCAGCGGTACAACCCCGAGGCCCAGGTCGTCTACGTCGACCACGATCCGGTGGTCCTGGCACACGGCCGCGCGCTGCTCGCGGCGAACGACTTCGCCCATATGGCCGGCAACGACCTGACCGAGTCCGCCGAGGTCATCGACAAGCTTTCACGCGGCCTCCGGCTGGACTTCGACCGGCCGATCGGGCTGATCCTGTGCGCGATCGTCCATCACATCCAGGACCTCGACGAGGCGCGGAAGGTCGTCCGCGCCTACGTCGACGCGTTGGCCCCGGGCTCGTTCGTCGTGCTGCTTCACCAGCACAACCCGGCCGACGGCTCCGAAGCGGCCGACGTCGCGACGTCACTGGAGAAGCGCTTCAGCGGCACGGGGCTCGACACGCTGTACCGCACGCGCGAGGAGATCGAGTCGTTCTTCGACGGACTCGATCTCGTCGACCCCGGTCTCACCTATCCGCACCGGTGGTGGCCGGACGGCCCGCGCTTCACCCCGCTTTCGCCCGTGAACCGCACGACGCTCGGCGGGGTGGCACGCAAGCCCTAGCTGCTCAGCGGAGCTGCTTCGGGGCGCGCTTCCCCTTGATGGCGCCGTACGCGGCCGTGCCGAGGAAGACCGCACCGCCGATGACGGCGATCCAAAAGACGGCCTTCACGAGAAAACCGAGCACGGACCCGAGCACCATGAAGGCCACCCACGCCAGGATCAGCCCGCCGACGATCTTCCAGAACATGGCTTCCTCCGATTGCCTCACCGCGCCCGTGCGGGCCCGGTGAGTCCAGGTTGTCAGGCCGAGCTGGTGATTGCCTTCGTTCTGCCTAACGTTCAGGGTGATTTCCGGGTTCCCCCTGACCGGTGAGCCAGTCGCCGAGCCTGCGGACACCCTCCTCGATGTCCTCGCGCGCCCCCGCGAAGGAGAACCGCACGAACGTGCCGCCGTCGACCGGGTCGAAATCGATGCCGGGGGCGATCGCGACCCCGGTGTCGGCGAGGAGGCGCTGACACCAGCTGAGGCTGTCGGTCGTGTACGCGGAGACGTCGGCGTAGGCGTAAAAGGCGCCTTCGGCGGGCGCAAGCTTCTCGATGCCGATGGACTTGAGACCGGCGAAGAGCGCGTCGCGATTCTCGCGGTAGCGCTCGACGTGTCCGTCGGCCTCCGCGTACGACTCCTGGGTGAACGCGGCGACTGCGGCGTGCTGGGAGACCGCGGGCGGGCAGATGGTGAAATTGCCGGTCAGGACGTCGATCGCGCGATGCAGCCGCTGGGGCGCGAGCATCCAGCCGAGCCGCCAGCCGGTCATCGCGAAGTACTTCGAGAACGAGCCGAGGACGAGCGCTTCGTTCCCGTACTGCCAGGCGCAGTCGAGGTCGCTGCCATAGGAAATGCCGTGGTAGATCTCGTCGCTGATCAACTGCACACCGCGTGACGCGCACCAGCCGCTGATCGCGGCCAGTTCACCCGGCGGGAGGACGGTGCCGGTGGGATTGCTCGGGCTGGCCACGATGAGTCCCTTGATCGGGCCCAGTTCGTCGAGCAGCGCGACGGTCGGCTGAAAGTTCGTCTCGGGTCCGGTGGCGAACTCGACGACCTCGCAGCCGAGCACCTTCAGCAGGTTGCGATAGGCCGGGTAGCCGGGGCGTGCCATCGCGACACGGTCGCCCGCCTCGAACGCGCTGAGGAACGAGAGCAGGAAGCCACCGGAGGACCCGGTCGTCATGATGACGTCCCGCGGGTTCACCTCGACCGGGTACGTGCGGTTGTAGTGCGCCGCCACGGCTTCGCGCAGTTCGGGGATGCCGAGTTGCACGGTGTAGCCGAGGTGCTGGTCTTTCAGTGCCCGCTCCGCCGCTTCGAGCACCGGCCGGGGCGCCGGCGCGGACGGCTGACCGGCGACCAGCGCGATCAGGTCGCCGTGACTGCGCTGCCGTGCCTGCGCGGCCGAAAGGACGTCCATGACGTGGAAGGGCGGGACGTCGGAACGAGCAGCGGGACCGGGGAAGGACATGAAGTGAGGCTAACTCGCCTTCGCGAGCAGAACCGCGTAGCCGTCGAGGAGACGTTGCAGGCCGAACTCGAAGAGCGTGTCGAGGTCGTAGTCGAACGGGCCGCGCAGCGCGACGCCGGCGAAGTTCGGGAACCGGCCGCCGGAGACCAGGTCCCGGAGGATCGGCTCGTGCTCGGCGAGCCAGGTGTCGGCCGAGATCGCCGTCCCGGCTTCGGTCTCCGTCTCGGCCTCGAAGTTGAGTGCGATCCCGCGTACGTGGTTGAAGATCGTGATGTGCGCGTACATGATCGTCGACGCCGGGAGGCCGTGACCGTCGAGTGCGCGAGTCGCCCAGTCGGCGTGCCGGAGCAGGTTCGGCAGCGGCTGCGGGCGGGTGATCGACAAGGCCTGCGCGAGCCACGGGTGGCGGCGGAACAACGTCCATTGGGCCCTGGCCATCAACTCCAGTTGCGCCCGCCAGCCGGACGGCGGCTCCGCCGGGAAGCGGATCTCTCCGAGTGCGACGTCGGCCATCTCGAGGATCAGTTCCTCCTTCGCGGCGACATGGCGATAAAGCGCCATCGTGGCGACACCGAGGCCGGACGCGACGCGGCGCATGGAGAGCGCACGGATGCCCTCGGCGTCGGCGATCCGGATCGCCGCTTTGACCACTCGCTCACGTGACAGGTCTGCTTCGGTTCTCGGCGGCGCTTTCGCGGTACGGACGGCGACGACCGTTCCGGCGCCGGGTCTGGCGACGACGAGACCCTCCTGTTTGAGGGCGGCGAGCACCTTGGACGCGGTCGCCATCGCGACACCCCACTCCGCGATGATCTTGCGTGTCGAAGGCACCTTCTCGCCTTCGCGCAGCTCGCCTGCCGCGATCCGGCGGCGGATCTCGGTGGCGATCCGCAGGTAGGGCGGATCGGTCATGACGACTCCTCTTACCTAGTGCACTTCTGCCGCGCTTGCCGGTTCGCATCCTCATGCGTTAGCCAAGCGCACTAGTGCGTCCGAGATTTTCGTGCACTTTTCCTGGGCTTACGTCCTCGGACTCATACGTTGTACGCAGTGCTTCAAAACAGCGTACACAGGGGAGTTCACATGCGGAAAGTACTGATTTCGGGCGCGGGGATCGCCGGGACGACGCTGGCGTACTGGCTGCGCCGGCACGGCTTCGCGCCGACTGTCGTCGAGCGGGCCCCGGCGCCGCGGGCAGGCGGGCACGCCGTCGACATCCGCGGCACCGCGCTCGGCGTCGTCGAGCGGATGGGGTTGCTCGGCCGCCTACGGGAGCTGGGCACGGACATGCGCGGGATGTCGTTCGTGAACGGGTCCGGGAAGACGCTGGCGAAGGTCACCGAACACACGCTGACCGGCGGACTCACCGACAGCGAGGACGTCGAGATCCTGCGGGACGACCTCACCGACGTGCTGGCTTCGGCCGCACAGGAAGGGGTCGAGTACGTCTACGGGGACTGGATCACCGGGATCGCACAGGATCTCGCCGGGGTCCGGGTCACCTTCGCCAACGGCGAGGCGCGGGACTTCGACTTCGTCATCGGCGCGGACGGACAGCACTCGGCCGTACGATCACTGGTTTTCGGTGCCGAGAAACAGTTCTCGCATCATCTGGACACTTACCTGGCGGTGTTCACCGTGCCGAACTTCCTGAATTTGGACTACTGGCAGACTTTCCACCTGGCGCCCGGCACGCTGGCGGGCGTCTACAGCGCACGGGGCAACACGGAGGCCCGGGCGGTGCTCGGTTTCCAAGCCCCGGAACTCGACTTCGACCGGCATGACCTCGAGCAGCAACGAAAACTGATCGCCGACCGGTTCCTCGACCAGGGTTGGGAAGTGCCACGACTGCTTCGGGAAATGGCGTCGCGCGAGCTGTACTTCGATTCGATGACCCAGATCCGGATGGACCGGTTCACCGACGGACGGGTCGCCCTGGTCGGTGACGCGGGCTATGGTCCTTCGCCACTTTCGGGGCAGGGCACCAGTTTGGCGATCGTCGGGGCCTACGTACTGGCGGGTTCACTTGCTGTTCGCGATGACCATCGTGCCGCTTTTGCCGCGTACGAAGAGGAAATGCGGTCTTTCGTGCAGCAGAACCAAGCGCTGGCGAAGATGAACCAGCGGAAGCAGACGCGATTCGCGCAGTGGAAGCAGATCCAGTCGATGCGGATGCTGCCGTATCTCCCGTTCCGGTCGCGGATCATGAAGGCCGCCATGCGGCCGCTGACCGAGGCGTCGAATGCCTTGGTGCTGAAGGACTACTGAGCGATTGTCCGTGAAGGCCTCCTTCCCTACCTTGAGGGTAGGGAAGGAGGCCTTCACGGACTTCGAACGGTAGAAGTGTCTTGGTGGCGGATGGCCTGTACCGAGGCTCAGTAGCCCTGGTAACCGCCGCCGCCGGCCATCGACTTCAGACCCGGGTGCCCGTCGAACCCGCCGTACCGCGAGAACGTGTACCGCACGCCCGCGATGATGTTGTCGATCGGGTTGTAGATGTCGTCGTGCCCCGGAAGCTTGTGCGCGTTGAAGGTCGGGTCGATGCACTGCATCAGCCCCTTCGACGGAGTGCCCTTCGCCGCGTTGGAGTCCCAGTTGTTGATGGCGTTGGGGTTACCGCCGGACTCCTTCTCGATGATCGTCCAGATCTTGTTGATGTCGGCTTCGGTCACCGGGATACCGGCCGCCTGCAGGATCTTGATGGCTTCCTGGATCCACTGCTGGACGTTGCCCGGCGGTGTCGTCGACGGCGGGCCGCCGCTCGACCCGAGGCCGCCGCCCCCACCGCCACCGCCGCCGCCCCCTCCACCGCCACCGCCTCCGGTGTGCAGACCGCCGGTGCGCTTGGGGACGGTGCCGTCCTTGCCCGGCATCGGGACCTTCGAGTAGCCGTCCTGGATGTCCTTCTTCATCAGCTCTTGCGACTTCTGGATCATCTGGTTGGCCTGGTCGAGCAGCCCCTTGACCCGGGTGTCCGCGTCACTGGTGATCTTGTTGATGTCGGTTTTGGCCTGCTGGATGATCTCCGCCGCCGAAGGGCTCGGTGCCGGCTTGTGCTCCTTTTCGGCCTGCGTGGCGGCCTGGATCGCCGCGTCCTTGTCCGACTGCGCCTTGGTGTTCCGCTTGTTGACCGCTTCTTCGGCGCCCTTGTAGGCGTCCGCGACCTGGGTCTTGATGTTGCCGAGATCGGTGTGCACCCGATCGAGGTCGTCGACGACCTTGCCGAGTTGCGACTCGACGTTCTGCCCGGCCTTGGTGATGGACTTGACGTACTCGAAGAACGCGTCCGCCGCCGGTCCGCTCCAGACGCCACCGTTCAGCGCGTCCGTCGATCGCGTCAGCGCCGCGCTGTGGTCGCCCGCGTTCTCGGCGGCCGTCTTGAACTGCACGGAGGCGTTGTGGATGGCGTCCAGGTTCACCTTGGCGACCTGGTCGGACTTCTTGACGAGTTCACCCCAGCCGTCCGGCACGCCCGCGCCGACACCGTTCAAACCCACTGCTCAAGCCCCCTTGCCGTCCGGCCCCCAGGCCAGGCGAATCGTCACCGGTCTCCGTGTTCGTGCAGTTTCAGGTTGTCCACGTGGACCGCTTCGGTCTCGTTGATCAACCCCGCCGCTTTCCGCAGTACGAAAGCAGTGGCCTCCATCAACTGCCCGGCCGAGTCGAATTCGCTGTGGACGCCCTGTTTGAACTTGCCGACGGCGCCATGCGCGTCACCGTGCTGGTCCACTCCGCCGAAAGGGCTTTCCTTCTCGTCATCCATGCCGGTGACGCCTTTTTTGGTCTTCTCGAACTCTTCCTTGAGCTTCTCCACCTGACCGGCGGCGATCCCCATGGAATCCACGTCGTACACAGGCACGGTTCGTCATCCCCTTCACGGAAAACTCGTATCCGCCCGATCAGACGCGCCGGCGATCAGGACGGTTCCCGCGCATACTGTATGACCTCGACAGCGGGCCGTGTGCGCATCCACGCCAACTTCCACCCCGCCGATAAAGTCACTCTCGGGTAAGACTTCGTGAATAGGCTGAATCGGACCCTAGAAGTCCCCGACTTCCCGGATCCGGGTCGCCAGCAACTGGTTGTCGGCCGGGGTGATGGTCGCCCAGTCCCGCCCGTCCCGGTTCCGCGCGACCTGGAACAGGTACCGCCCGGCGTCCGTGTCGTAGAACGCGACGACGCTGTCCGCGCGGCGCGGGCGGCCGTCGCGACCGGCGCGTTCGAGGCCGAACTGGCCGCGTGCTTCCTGGCCGAGCAGCATGCCCGCCACCTCTTGGGCCTGCCAGAGCGGGACGTCGAGGTCTTCCAGGGCGGTGACCAGGGTTTTCGCGTCGCCGCGGGCGGCGGTGTCGGCGTTGCGGAGGATGTCGTGCGGGATGCTGATCGACTGGCCGACGCCGGGGCCGAGGTCGCCCGCGACGGAGACGGCGGCCTCCGCGAGGGAGCTTTCGCGGGCGGGGATCAGCCACACCTGGCCGGAGTCGATCACGCCGAGCAGGGCCTGGTTGCCGACGCTGACCGCCTGCCCCTTGATCTCGCGGTCGGTCCACACCCAGACGTCGATCGCGAACCGGGGATGCGCGAACAGGTTCAGCATGTCGACCAGTTCGCTCGACGCCTGATGCCCCCGCGCGAGACCGCGCTCGCGCAGGGATTCCCAGGCCTCTTCGATCAGTGCCACCCGTTCCGTATGGGTCGTTCCGGGACTCGGCACGTCGAGTGCGACATGGCGGCGGGGCAGCCGTTCGGCTTCCCAGAGCATCTCGAACTCGAGGGCGGACAGCACCAGGCTGCCGGTGTCGTTCGGCACAGGGTCAGCGCGCTTCCCGGTTCCCGTGGTCACCGATGACGTCGGGCGAAACCATCCGCTCGTCGGTGAACAGGTCCTTGTCGTCGACACCGAAGCGGCGGATGTGCTCCGCGTCCTCTTCGACGTCCTGGGTGGCCGCGCGCTCCATGAACTTCGACTCGGGCTTCGGCTGCTTCGCGCCGATCTTCTCCGAGCGGCGCATGGCCTCTTCCTCGGGAAGTTCGCCGATCGGCAGCTGACGGGTCGGCTTGCCGCCGCCTTCCTCGCGGGGGCGACGGTCGCGTTCCTTGTCGCCGCTCAGCGCACCACCCGCGACACCGGCGCCGAGCGCGGCGGCACCCGCGCCCACATCGCCCGCGGCCGGGCCGACGACCTTCGGGACGGCCGGGAAACCGCGGCCGGACTCGTTGCCCGCGGCCAGTGGGGCCTGTGGACCGGTGCCGACCGAGCGGCCCTTGCCGAGTGCCTGGTCACCCCCACCCGTACCACCGCCGACGCCTCCGAAGACGCCGGGACCGGAGGTGGAGCCGGGACCCTTGCCCAGGACACCGTCGGGAGTGGCGCCGAACGTCGTCTTGCCCGCGGGCAGTCCCGACGTGGTGCTGGTGCTCGGCGGCAGGCTTCCGGTCGTCTGGCCGGGCGGCACGTTCGGGGAGCCCGGGGGCAGGTTCGGCGCACCCGGCGGGACGAACGGCGGGGAGCCGGGCGAACCGGTGATCGGGTACGACGGCCTGCCCTGTTCGGGCTGCGGGGCCGGGCGGTGCCCGGGCGGGGTCGACCAGCCGCCGCCAGGAGCGGGCGCGGGCCGTGAAGTGCCGGACGGCGTCGTCGGGGCGGAAGCCGCGGGAGCCGTCACGCCGCCGTGCGGCACGGTGGAGCCCGTCTTCCGGGCCGGAGCGCCACCGCCGAGGGGAACCCCGTAGGCCGGGGTCGGCGCATCGTAACCCGGCGACTTCGGATTGCTGATGGGCTGCACGACCGGCGTCGGCGGCACGTACTTCGACTCGACGGCGGCCGAAGCGGGCCGCACGCTGCCGTCGGGGGTCAGCTCGGTGGCCGTCCCGGCGAGGTCGAGCGGGCCGGAACCGCCGCCCACCCCGGCGGCGGTCGTGGTCTGGGTCAGGTTCAGCGCCTCCGGGTCGGCCAGTGTGTCGGTCGTCAGCAGGTTCTCGCCGCTGGTCTTGGCGTAGTCGTTCAACGCCTCCTGCGCCTGCGCCCGCGCGTTGTTCGCCGCGTCGACGCTCTTGGCGTGATCGGTCTCGAATCCGATGAGGCTCAACAGGACGTCGCCGAGGGTGAACCCGCCCGCGCCCTTACGGACGGTCTCCGGATCCGGCAGCTTGTGCAGCGTGCGGTTGAAGGCCTCACCCTGCGCGAAGATCATTTCCGCCGAGTGCGTGACCTTCGAGTTGGCGTCCTGGGAGAAGCCCGCCTGTTCGGTGAACACCTGGCCGGCGGCGCCACCCGCCTCGCTCTGCCATTCCACGCCGAGCTTGCCCAGCTCGTCACGCAACGTCTTGTCGGTGTCGGCGAGCGCGCCCGCGACGGCCTTCAGCGCATCGACGGCGGTGCCGATGCTGCCGGTGCCGTCGCCGCTGCGGAAGCGCTCGATCTCGGTCGCGATCCCGGTGTCGGTGTAGCCGTCGAACCGAAGATCACGGAGCCTGCCCGCGAGATCCGAAACGTTCACGCCGCCCTCCCTAATTGCGTGCTTTCAAGGTCTGCAAAGCCATTTCGGCCGCCTGCGAAGACATCTCGCACAACCGCGGCATGGTGAACGCGCCCGCGGTGACGGTGACCGCCCGCACCGCCAGCGTCTGCCCCTTGGCGACGCCGACGAGCGTTTCGCAATCGCCCGGCGTCCCGGCGGCGCGGTAGTTCGTGATGGCGGGGAACCCGCCGATCGCCTTCGGTTCGGTCGTCATGCTGTTCTTGCGGCGTTTGCCGGTGAACCACTCTTCGACGTCGGCGGTGACCGTGCGGACGTAGAAGCTGTGAAAGGGCTCCGCGGCGTCCGCGTCGAGGACACAGGTCGGACCGTCGATCGGTTCCGCGGCCGCACGCGGCTTGCTGTTGATCTTGAGCTGATCGAGCTGCGGAGTGGTGACCAAGGCACACGGGTCGACGCCCTGAAGACTCAGTTCGGCCGGCCTGGCAGGCAATGCGGACGCTTTGGCACCCTGCGTTGCCGAAGCCAGCGCGGGCTCGTCGGGGAACGCCTGTCCGCCCGTGTCCGTGGCGCAACCGGTCAGCGCCAGGGTGAGCACGCCGCCGAACACCAGCACACGGGGCCTACGCCCGGTGGACACCGCGGTCCCCGAACGCGGCGGCCTTGTCGGCTTCGCTGGTCTTGTAGTCCTTCGCGGCCGCGCGGAGCTGCTTGACGAGGCCCCGGAGGCCCGCGACGTACGCCTTGACCTGCGCGGCGTACGACGCGTCGCCATCGGCCACCAGTTCGTTCCAGACGCTGGTCGCGTGCGTGCTCACGGTGTCGTTGGCCGGGGTGTCGATCCGCAACTGGTCGAGCCGCGTCAGAAGCTTGTCCTGCAGCGCGTCGACCTGCTGCTCGACGATCTTCGCCACTTCGAGCAGCTTCGACGGATCCACCCGGATGTCGGCCACCGACGGCGGCACCGGGACAGCCGTCGCGAGGTCCTGGACCTTGCTCGATGCTGACATACCCCACCCCTCATCCGTACGGACGGTGACCGTTCGTCCTGCCGAGGCTACCAACGCGGAGGTATCGGTCGCCCCAACTTCGCAGGAAATACCGGGTTCGACGCACCGGGGTCCGGAACGGTTCCGTCCGGAATTCACGAGACCGGGGTGGCGACCTCTCCCTTGGCGGCGAGCAGGGCGATGTCCGTGCGGTGATGCGAGCCGGCCAGGTGGACCTTCTCGACCGTCGCGTAGGCATCCTTGCGGGCCGCCTTCAGGCTCTTGCCGGTGCCGACGACCGAAAGCACGCGGCCGCCCGAGGAAACCACGGCGCCGTCGTCGCGGCGGCGGGTGCCGGCGTGCAGCACGCCTTCGAGTTCACCGCCGGTGATGACGTCGCCGGTCCGCGGCTTGCCGGGGTAACCGTCGGCGGCGAGCACGACGGTGACCGCCGCGCCCGAGTCCCAGTCCAGCGGCGGGAGGTCGGCGAGCTTGCCGGTCGCCGTGGCGTGCAGGACCTGGCCGAGCGGGCTGCGCAGCAGCGCCAGGACGACCTGGGTCTCCGGGTCGCCGAAGCGGCAGTTGAACTCGATGACCTGCGGACCCTCGGAGGTCAGCGCGAGACCGGCGTAGAGCAGGCCGGAGAAGGTGGCACCGCGGTTGTCGAGTTCGTCGACCACGGGCTGGACGATCCGCTCGACGACGTCGTCGACCAGGTCCTTCGGCGCCCACGGCAGTGGCGCGTACGCACCCATGCCGCCGGTGTTCGGACCGGCGTCGCCGTCACCGACGCGCTTGAAGTCCTGCGCGGGCAGCAGCGGGACGACGGTGCGGCCGTCGACGAAGCAGAAGAGGGAGGCCTCCGGGCCGTCCAAAAAGGACTCCAGGAGGACCGGGTGGCCACCGTCGAGCAGCATCAGCGCGTGCTTGCGCGCGACGTCGACGTCCTGCGTGACCACGACGCCCTTGCCCGCGGCGAGGCCGTCGTCCTTGACCACCCAGGTGGGGCCGAAGCGGCCGAGCGCGGCGTCGAGGCGGGCCGGGTTGTCGACCACCTCGCAGTGCGCCGTCGGCACGTTCGCGGCGGCCATGACGTCCTTCGCGAACGCCTTCGAGCCCTCGATGCGGGCGGCGGAGGCGGACGGTCCGAAGCAGGCGATGCCCGCCTTGCGGACCGCGTCGGCGACCCCGGCCACCAGCGGGACCTCGGGGCCGACCACCACCAGGTCCGCCTGCCACTGCTTGGCCAGGGCCGAGACCGATTCCGGATCTGCGGCTTCGACGCCGAGCTGCTCGGCCACCGAAGAGGTGCCGGCGTTTCCCGGGGCACAAGCCAGTGCGGTGACGGAAGGGTCTTCCGCGACCGCGAGGACAAGTGCATGCTCACGGGCGCCGGACCCGATTACCAGTACGCGCACGAAGCACAGGGTAACCGTGCCGGTGAGCCACGAAGACGTCGCCGTCCTCGTGCGGGTGGTTCCATCCGGCGTTCACCCGGCGGCCAGCACCCCGCCGGTCCGTCTTCGCCGTCCGGACGCCTCCTGCGTCAAGGGTGGCGCGGTACCCCGAGTTCAAGTCGAAAGAGGTTACCCACCATGCGAAAGCGCCTGGGCGTGCTCGCCCTGTCCGGTCTCGCCGTACTCAGTGTCACAGGGCTGGCGGGCGCCACCGAGACGGGTGCCCGAGATGTGTCGGCACAGGCCAGGGGTCACGATGGTCCGGTGATCGTCGGACACCGCGGCGCACCCGGCTACCGCCCGGAGCACACGCTCGCCTCGTATGAGCTCGCCTACCGGCAGGGAGTCGACTGGGTCGACGTCGACCTGGTGCCCACCAAGGACGGGCAGCTGGTCGCCCGGCACGAGAACGAGATCGGCGGGACCACCGACGTCGCGAAGCACCCCGAGTTCGCGAACCGCAAAGCGACGAAGGTCATCGACGGCACGTCGTTCACCGGCTGGTTCACCGAGGACTTCACTCTCGCCGAGCTGAAGACCCTGCGCGCGACCGAGCGGATCCCGCAGCTCCGGCCGAACAACCGGATCTACGACGGCCGCTACCAGATCGCCACCTACCAGGAGGTGCTCGACCTGACGCGCCGCCTCGGCCGCGAACTGCGCCGTGAGCTGGGTACGTACCCGGAGGTCAAGCACTCGACGTACTTCGCGTCGATCAAGAACCCGACCGAGCCGAAGCTCGTCGAGCTGCTCAAGCGCAACGGGCTCAACCACCCGAAGGCACCGGTGATCATCCAGTCGTTCGAGGTGTCGAACCTGATCGCGCTTGCGCGCCAGGTGCGGGTGCCGCTGCTTCAGCTGACCTCGGCCACCGGCGCTCCGGCCGACTTCGTCGCGAAGGGCGACCCGCGCACGTATGCCGACCTCGTCACCCCGGCGGGCCTGAAGGAGATCTCGAAGTACGCGGACTACCTGGGCCCGGAGAAGGCGCAGGTCATCCCGGTCGTGAACGGCGCACTGGGACAGCCGACCCGGCTCGTCGCCGACGCGCACAAAGCCGGCCTGAAGGTCGGGCCGTACACGTTCCGCAACGAGAACAACTTCCTGCCGCAGAACCTGCGCTCGTCGGCGAACCTCGCCGAGTACGGCAACGCGTTCGCCGAGCAGGAGGCGTTCCTCAAGGCCGGTGTCGACGGGTACTTCGCCGACCAGCCGGACACGGCGCTGGAGGCCGTCAAGGCGTTCCGGGGTCGCTGACCTCTCCCGCGCAAGCACTGAAGGCCCCTTCATCGCGAACCTCGCGACGAAGGGGCCTTTCTTGACGGGACCTTGACATACCCAGGTCAGCGGGCCTAATTTCGGCGGATCTCAATGGTCTGTCCGCATACCTTTTAAGTGGGTGCCCGATGGATGTCCCAGCCAAGCAGGCCGCCGAACCCGCCGACGAAGACAGTGCCCGGCTCCACCAGCTCGGCTACGCGCAGGAACTCCGGCGCACGATGTCGACCTTCTCCAACTTCGCCGTCTCCTTCACGATCATCTCGATCCTGTCCGGCTGCCTGACCCTCTACGGGTTCGGCATGAAGACCGGCGGTCCGGCCGCGATGATCTGGGGCTGGCCGCTGGTCGGCCTGTTCGTCATCCTCGTCGGGCTGGGTATGGCCGAGGTCTGCTCCAGCTATCCGACCGCGGGCGGTCTCTACTACTGGGCGGCGAAACTCGCCCCGCGCAACGGCGCGGCGTGGGCGTGGTTCACCGGCTGGTTCAACCTCATCGGGCAGATCGCGGTGACCGCGGGCATCGACTTCGGCGCGGCCCTGTTCCTCAACGCCTTCCTCGACCTGCAGTTCGGGTTCGACGCGACGCCGGGCCACACGATCCTGCTGCTGGCGATCATCCTGGTGATCCACGGCCTGCTGAACACGTTCGGCGTCAAGATCGTGGCGCTGCTGAACACCGTCAGCGTCTGGTGGCATCTGCTCGGCGTGCTGGTGATCGTCGGGGTGCTGATCGTCGTGCCCGAGAAACACCAGGACGCGTCGTTCGTGTTCGGCGAGTTCGTGAACAACACCGGCTGGGCGTCACCGGTCTACGTCTTCCTGCTCGGCCTGCTGCTGGCGCAGTACACGCTGACCGGGTACGACGCCTCGGCGCATATGACCGAGGAGACCAAGAACGCGGCGAAGGCCGGACCGCGCGGCATCATCAATTCGATCCTCGTCTCCCTGGTCGCCGGCTGGATCCTCTTGATCGGCCTCACCTTCGCCATCCAGAGCTACGAGGGCGCCATCGGTTCCGAAACCGGGGTGCCGCCCGCGCAGATCTTCATCGACGCGACCGGCGCGACGACCGGCAAGTTCCTGCTGCTGATCTGCATCGGCGCGCAGTTGTTCTGTGGCATGGCGTCGGTGACGGCGAACTCGCGGATGATCTACGCCTTCGCCCGCGACGGCGCGATCCCGGGCTCGAAGTTCTGGCACCGCATCAACAAACGGACCCAGACGCCGACCAACGCCGTCTGGCTGGCCGCGGGCGGCGCACTCCTGCTGGCACTGCCGTACCTGTGGAGCGCGACCGCCTACGCGGCGGTGACCTCGATCGCCACCGTCGGGCTCTACGTCGCTTACGTGATCCCGGTGTTCCTGCGGGTCCGCAAGGGCGACGACTTCGAGCCCGGACCGTGGCACCTCGGCAAGTGGGCCAAGCCGATCGGCATCGTCGCGACCGTCTGGGTGTGCTTCATCTTCGTGCTCTTCATGCTCCCGCAGGGATCACCGATCACCATCGACAGTTTCAACTACACCCCGATCGCCTTCCTGGTCGTCCTCGGCGGCGCGGCGATCTGGTGGTTCGCCTCCGCACGCAAATGGTTCACGGGCCCGAAGGTGCAGGGCTCCGAAGCGGAACTCGCCGCGGTGGAACGGGAACTCAAGGAACTCGGGTAGCGGCCTCCCGGGTGCGGCCGACGCGGACTCCGGTCACCGCGGCCGCACCCAGCGCGCCGACGGCGGCGAAGGCGTAGAAGCCCCACGGGTACGCGATCCCCGCGCTCAGCAGCGCACCACCGAGGATCGGGCCGCTGATGGCACCGATCCGGCCGACGCCCGCGGCCCAGCCGATTCCGGTGGCGCGCATGGCATCCGGGTAGGTCTTGCCGATGTACGCGTACACGAGGACCTGCGCGCTGAACACGAACCCGCCCGTGAGGAACACGGCGACGTACAGACCGGCCGCGGGCAGCTTCACGCTCAGCAGGGCGAGGAACACCGCCGCCCCGAGGAACCAGGCGATCACCGACGGCCGCACGCCGACCTTGTCCGCCACCCGGCCCGCCACGAGCAGGCCGACGACCCCGCCGAGGTTCAGCGTGAGCAGCAGCCCGAGCGCCGCGCCGAGCGGATACCCGGCCTGGCGCATGATCTCCGGCAGCCAGGTGTTGAGCCCGTAGACCAGCAGCAAGCCCATGAACGACGTCACCCAGAACGCGATCGTGGCCCGCAGCAGACCACCGCGGAACAACCCGCCGACGACCTTCGTGGCCGACTTCCCCTGCGCCTCCCGCACCCGCTCGAAGGACTCCGACTCGGGCAGGTACTTGATCATCAGCGGCACCAGCACGAGCGCGGGCAGCGCCCCGGCGACGAACATCGCGCGCCAGCCGAGCGGCTGGATCAGCCAGATGCCCAGCAACGCCGTGAGCACCGCGCCGACGTGGTAACCGGTCATCACCGTGGTGGTCGCGCTGCCGCCGCGATCCTTACGGGCGTACTCGGTGACCAGCGCGATCGCCGTCGGGAGGCAGCCGCCGAGACCGAGTCCGGCGAGGAAGCGGAACAATCCGAAGAAGAACGCCGAGGGCGCGATCGCGCAGAGCGCCGTGCACACCGAGAAGGCCGCGACCGCGATGATCAGTGCCTTCCGGCGGCCGATGAGGTCGGTGATCGTGCCGATCGCCATCGCGCCGATCATCATGCCGACCAGGCCGAACGTCGAGATGACCGACGCCGTGCCCGGGGTCAGCCCCCAGACGTGGTCACGGAGCAGCGCGGGCAGCACCGTGCCCAGGACGACCAGGTCGAATCCGTCGAGCAGTACCGCCGTCCAGGCGAGCGGGACCACCCACGAACGGGCCGCGGTAGGGGACATGGGGACCTCCAGCTGTGTTCGCTATGCGCACGAGTATGCACAATCCGAACGCTGTGAACAAGGCCACTCCGGGTCTGGAAATCGGAAAAGGGACGTTCAGGACGAAAAAAGTCCTGAACGTCCCCCTCCCGACTCGTGGTCAACTCTCGACGAGGTCTCCCAGCAGGCGCCAGGTGCGGAGCCGCTCCTCGGAGCTCTGGGTGCCGGACTGGGTCGCGACGACCTCGGTCGCCCCGGCCTCGAAATACCGCTGGATCTCGGCCGCGACGGTCTCCTCGTCCCCGGCGATCACCAGTTCCCCGGCGGAATCCACGCCCTGGACGTCGAAGACCGCGCGATAGGAGGGGATGTCGCGGAAGAACGCGTACTGCCGGTCGACGGTGGCGCGGAGTTCGTCGGGCCGGTCGGTCACCACGACCGGCACCATCGCGATGATCCGCGGCGCCGGACGTCCGGCGGCGGCCTTGGTGATCTCCGGGACGATCAGCTCCGAGAGCGCCTTCGGCCCGGCGAGGAACGGGATCGTGCCGTCGGCGAGTTCGCCGGTGACGCGCAGCGCCTGCCGCCCCATCGCGGCGACGATCAGCGGGAGGTCCGAGGATCCGGCGACCTTCAGCGAGGCCGCGAAACCCTTGGCGTGCGCGCTGACCGTCTCACCCTGGAAGTCGACTCCGTCGCCTTCCAGCACCTGCCGGAGGATCGTCAGGTACTCGCGCAGATGCTTGATCGGCGACGGGTATTCGATGCCGTAAGCCGGTTCGAGCCAGTTCTTCGCCCCGGTTCCGAGGCCGAGGACGAACCGGCCGCCCGTCGCGGCCTGCGCCGTCTGCGCGAGGCCGGTGATCAGCAGCGGATGCCGCGGGTAGATCGGGACGACGCCGGTCCCGACGGTGATCCCCGGCACGGCGCGCCCCGCGAGAGCGGCGACGGTGATGGCGTCGTGCTCCATCTGCTGGGAGAACCAGACGGACGTCAGCCCGGCTTCGGCGGCCTGCCGGGTCTGCGTGATCAGTTCGTCGACGATGTTGACGGCGTTCGCGGTGTCTCCGGACGGGAGTGCCACTCCGATGGTCATGTTCAACGCCAACCACGGTGTCCACCGGATATTCCGTGTTCACCAGCCGGGAAGACGCGCGACGGATGGTGCGAAAGCCACTTTCGCAACCTTCAACGTTGCGAAAGTGGTTTCGCACCACGCCACCGCCCACCCTGCCCGGCACAAGCACAGGACGGGCCTTTCCCAGTACCCGGAGGAGGCGTCAGACGAACTCGTGCCGCACGATCGTCTGGTCCCGGCCGGGGCCGACACCGATCGCCGAGATCCGCGCACCCGAAAGCTCTTCGAGCCGCTCGACGTAGGCCTTCGCGTTCGCCGGCAGTTCCTCGAAGGTGCGGCAGCCCGAGATGTCCTCGAACCAGCCCGGCAGCTCCTCGTAGATCGGCAGCGCGTGGTGCACGTCGGTCTGCGTCATCGGCATGTCGTAGGTACGGAAGCCGTCGACCTCGTAGCCCACGCACACCGGCACCTTCTCCAATCCGGACAGCACGTCCAGCTTGGTGAGGAAGTAGTCGGTGATGCCGTTGACCCGCACCGCGTAGCGCGCGATGACCGCGTCGAACCAGCCGGTGCGCCGCGAGCGGCCGGTGGTGACACCGAACTCGCCACCCTGTTTACGCAGGTACTCGCCGGACTCGTCGTCCAGTTCGGTCGGGAACGGGCCCGAGCCGACGCGGGTCGTGTAGGCCTTGAGGATGCCCAGCACGGTGGTGATCTTGCCCGGGCCGATACCCGAACCCGCGCTGGCGCCGCCGGACGTCGGGTTCGACGACGTCACGAACGGATAGGTGCCGTGGTCGACGTCGAGCAGCGTGCCCTGCGAGCCTTCGAGCAGCACGGTCTCGCCGCGTTCGAGGGCCTGGTTGAGCTGCAGGCGCGTGTCGGCGATGCGGTGCGCGAACTTCTCGCCCGCGGCCAGCACCTCGTCGGCGACCTGGTCGGCGTCGAGTGCCTTGCGGTTGTAGACCTTGACCAGCACCTGGTTCTTGAACTCCAGTGCCGATTCGACCTTCTGCCGGAAGATCTTCTCGTCGAGCAGGTCCTGCACGCGGACGCCGACGCGGGCGATCTTGTCCTGGTAGCAGGGGCCGATGCCGCGGCCGGTGGTGCCGATCTTGCGGCTGCCGAGGTAACGCTCGGTGACCTTATCGATGGCGACGTGGTACGGCATGATCAGATGCGCGTCGGCGGATATCAGCAGCTTGCTGGTGTCGACGTCGCGTTCTTCGAGCCCGGCGAGCTCGTCGAGCAGCACACCCGGGTCGATGACGACACCGTTGCCGATGACGTTGGTGACGCCGGGTGTGAGGATCCCGGACGGGATCAGGTGCAGGGCGAAGTTCTGCCCGTCGGGAAGGACTACGGTGTGGCCCGCGTTGTTACCGCCTTGGTAACGCACGATCCACTGGACGCGGTCGCCGAGCAGGTCGGTGGCCTTGCCCTTGCCCTCGTCCCCCCATTGGGCCCCGATCAGCACGATGGCCGGCATGTGACACTCCAGGTGTTCGGCGACTGTGGTTTGGCGCTGGTAAATGCCGGTGCATGAGCGTAACGGAGGGCCTTCGGGTGCGCGGAATAGTGGTGGCCTGTGGAGCGGGCGAGCCCACGTTGCCGGAGATCGACGACGTCGAAATGGTGCGTGTCCCGAGCCGCCCCGGCAAGGCGGATATCGACCCCTTGCTGGGCGAACACGATCATCTGGTGGTCGCGGGCACGGACGCCGACCTGGCGGCGGTCGCGCTTCGACTGTTGCGAAAAGAACAGCTCTCCGGCGTGTCGCTCGGGTTCGTGCCGTCCTCACCGGACTCCGACGTCGCCCGCATCTGGGACCTGCCGACACAGCCGCTGCGCGCACTCGCGCTCGCTCTGCGTGGTGAGGTCGACCCGGTGCCGCTGATCCGGGACGACACCGGTGGGGTACTCGTCGGCCGCGGCGTGGTCGGCATGGTGCGCGGGGTGGCCTACTGCGACGAGCACACCGTGCTGCGCGGCCCGGCGCGTTCGATCGAGGTCGAGCCGGACCTGACCGGGCCGGGGCTGCGGGTCCGGGTGACCAAGGGGACGTTCTTCAAGCGGCCGACGACGCAGTACGCGCGGGCGTTCCAGCTCGGCTGCATCCCGACCCGGCCGAGCATCGACGGCGTCGCGTATCCGCGCGCGATGAGCAAGTGGACGTGGTACCGGCACACCGAGGATCTCCGGCTGGTGCGCGGGCTCGTGTAGCCCGATCGACCTCGACCGCTCCACCTGCGGCAATTAGTCCTCTGGTTGCGGTCCTTGCGTGTGCAAGGACCGCAACCAGAGGACTAATTGCCGCATCGCGGTCACTCGACGTTCACAGATGGCCAGCAGGGTGTCACCCGTCAGTGTTGCGTGCGCCACTTCCGTCCCTCAAGGTGACCTGGTCCCCACACCTGACACGGAGGCAGCAATATGCCGACTGCGCTTGCTGTTCGTCGCTCCTTCACCGTTCTCGCCGTTTCGGCGATCGTCTCGGCCGGCGTCGTCGGCGTCGCCGAAGCGACACCGCCGGGCATCCCGTCGACCGCGACCGCCAAGACCCAGCTCGCCACGCTGACCGTCCAGCCGGACGGCTCGACGAGCGGGTACAGCCGGGACAAGTTCCCGCATTGGGCCGATCAGGGCAACAGCTGTAACACCCGCGAGGTCGTCCTCAAGCGGGACGGCACGAACGTGCAGCAGGACGGCAGTTGCGCCGCCGTCTCCGGCAGCTGGTTCAGCCCGTACGACGACGCCACCTGGACCGCGGCGTCCGATGTGGACATCGATCACGTGGTGCCGCTGTCCGCCGCCTGGCGCACCGGTGCGTCGTCGTGGACCACCGCGCAGCGGCAGGCGTTCGCGAACGACCTCACCGCGCCGCAGCTGATCGCCGTCACCGACAACGTCAACCAGGAGAAGGGCGACAAGTCGCCGGACGCCTGGAAGCCGCCGTCCACCGGATACTGGTGCACCTACGCGAAGATGTGGACCACGGTGAAGGCCAAGTACAAGCTCACCATCAAGTCGGCGGAGAAGACCGCGCTGACGGACATGCTCGACCGCTGCTGAAACCCGGTCGTTCCGTGAAGGCCTCCTTCCCTACTCTCAAGGTAGGGAAGGAGGCCTTCACGGACTTTCGGGGCTGTCAAGCGGGATTGTGCGAGGTTTCGCGGGGTGGGAGCCAGGCTCAGCATGTGGGCGGGGCTCAAGGCCATGATTAGCGTGAATCGGGTCGGCGCAAGCACAAGAGCGCCCCGTTCCCGCTGGAGGCCACCCGGTGTCCCGAACCCTCGCCACGTCCCTTCTGGCCTTGTCCGCCCTCGTCCTCACCGCCTGCTCCTCCGCCGGTGGTTCGACGGGTGCCGACGCCGGGCCGCCCAACCCCGGTGGCACCCTGCGCCTGGGGATCTCGTCGAGCCCGGACTGCGTCGACCCGCAGCAGGTCGGGACGAACGCGTCGCTCAACGTCGGCCGCCAGCTGGTCGACTCGCTGACCGATCAGGACCCGTCCACCGGTGAGATCAAGCCGTGGCTGGCCGAGAAATGGGAGAGCAACGCGGATTCGACCGCGTTCACCTTCCACCTGCGCGAAGGCGCCACGTTCTCCGACGGCAATCCTGTCGACGCCGTCGCGGTCAAGACGAGCTTCGACGGGATCAAGGCACTCGGCGCGAAATCCCAGCTTGGCTCCGGCTACCTGGCCGTCTACAAAGGAACGACGGTCGTCGACCCGAAGACGGTGAAGATCGAGTTCTCCTTTCCCAGCGCTCAATTCCTGCAGGCCAGCTCGACGATGTCGCTGGGTGTCCTCGCGCCCGCCGCGTACCAGAAGACCGCGGAACAGCGCTGCCAGGGCGACGGCCTGATCGGGTCGGGTCCCTTCGTTTTCGAGAGCCTGAAGCAGAACCAGGAAATCGTCCTCGCCAAACGCAAGGGCTACAACTGGGGCTCGTCGCTGTTCAAGCACCAGGGTGAGGCGTACCTGGACAAGATCGCGTACAAGATCGTGCCGGAACCCGGTGTCCGCACCGGAAGCCTCGCCTCCGGGCAGCTCGACGCCATCACCGACGTCCAGCCGGTCGACGAACCGCAGTTCACCGGCAACGGGTTCACCGAACCCACCCGCCCGAACCCCGGCATCGTGTTCAACCTGCACGCCAACGTCACCAGGGGCGTGCTCACCGACGAGAAGGTCCGCCAGGCGGTGGTCAAGGGCATCAACCGGCCCGAGGTCACGAACACCGTGCTGACGCCCAACTATAAGCCCGCCACCAGTGTTCTCGGTTCGGCGACGCCGTTCCACGCCGACCTCTCCTCGCTGCTGGCCTACGACCCGGCCGGGGCGACGTCGTTGCTGGAGAGCGCCGGCTGGCTGCCCGGGCCGGACGGGATCCGCGCCAAGGACGGCCGGCGGCTGACCGCGAAGGTGACCTTCTCCCTGGTGTTCAACCAGAACAAGAGCGTGCTCGAACTCGTCCAGCAGCAGTTGCGCAAGATCGGCTTCGACCTCCGGATCGAACAGCGCACCACCGCCGAGACGGTGCAGATCACGCAAAGCGGCGACTACGAGTACCTCTGGTACAACACCACGCGCGCCGATCCGGACATCATGCGCAACCTGTTCTCCACCAAGGCGAACAACCGCAGCAAGCTCGCGCCGGGCAACCCGGTCGACGCGCCGCTCGACCTCCAGTCGTCCACTGTGGACCCGGCGAAGCGGAAACCGGCGGCCGAGCAGGCGCAGCGCGCGATCGTCGAACACGGCTACTCGGCGCCGGTGTTCGAGCTGACGCAGGTGCTGGCGCTCGGGCCGGACACGCACGGCGTCGGGTTCGAGGCGTCGTCCCGGCTGCAGTTGTTCGACACCTGGGTGTCCGGGTCGTGAGCCGGTATCTGCTCCGGCGGGTCCTGCAAGCGATCTTCGTCCTGTGGGCTGCTTTCACCGTGTCCTTCGTGATCCTCTACCTCCTGCCGGGTGACGCGATCAGCGCGAAGCTCGGCGGGGGCGAGGCGGGTATTTCGGTGACGCCGGAGCAAATCGCCGCCGCGAAAGCGGAGTACGGTCTCGACGACGCGTTGCCGGTGCAGTACGGGAAACGGCTGGTCGCCGCCCTGCAAGGCGACTTCGGCCGCTCGATCGCCACCGGGGACGACGCGACGAACATGGTCGTCTCGGCGCTGCCGCCGACCCTCGCGGTCACCGGGCTCGCCTTGGTGCTCGCGATCCTGTTCGGCGGCGGCGTCGCGATCGCCGGGACCTGCACCCGGCACCGCTGGCTGGGCAACGCCTTGCTCGCGCTGCCGCCGCTGGGTATCTCGCTGCCGCCGTTCTGGATCGGGCTGCTGCTCATCCAGTTCTTCTCGTTCCAGCTCAGGCTGTTGCCCGCGCTGGGCTCGAACGGCTTCGCCTCGCTGATCCTGCCCGCGATCACCCTCGCCATCCCGACCGGCGCGATCATCGGGCAGGTGCTCGCGAAGAGTCTCCGCACACAACTCGCCGAGCCGTACACCGAGATCGCGCTGGCGAAGGGCGCGAGCCGTCTGAGAGTCCACTTCGGACACATTCTGCGCAACGCCGCGGTCCCCACACTGACGATCGCCGGGGTGGTCGCGGGCAACCTGATCGCGGGTTCGGTGATCACCGAGACGGTGTTCTCCCGTGACGGTCTCGGGCGGGTGACGTCTTCGGCGGTCACCGCGCAGGACATCCCGGTGGTGCAGGCGGTGATCGTGCTGGCGGCACTGGTGTTCGTCGCCATCAACCTCGCCGTCGATCTCCTCTATCCGCTGCTGGACCCGCGGATCCGACACCGGGAGACGGCCGATGCCTGACGTCCTCGTGCACACCCGCGCGGTCACGCGGCGGCCTGGTCTGGTGATCGCGGTCGCGGTACTGGCCTTCGCCCTGCTCTCCGCTGTCGCACCAGCCCTGTTCACCGGGCAGGATCCGCTGGCGGGCGTTCCGGCCGAGAAGATGCGGGGTCCTTCGCTCGCACACCTCTTCGGCACCGACGAGACCGGCCGCGACATCTTCGCGCGGGTGGTGCACGGTGCCGCGCTTTCGTTGCAGGCGACCGTGCTCGCCGTCGTCGTCTCGCTCGTGGCCGGTTCGGCGCTCGGCCTGCTCGCCGGGTTCCGCGGCGGCGTCCTCGACCCGGCGATCATGCGCTGTGTCGACGTCCTGCTGGCGATCCCGTCGATCCTGCTGTCGCTCGCGCTGGTCACCGCGCTCGGCTTCGGCACCACGAACATCGCCATCGCGGTCGGCATCGCCAACCTGGCACAGTTCGCCCGGCTGATGCGCGCCGAAGTGCTGCGCGTCCGCAGCGGCGTGTTCGTCGAAGCGGCGCGGGCGGGCGGTGTGCGTTGGACCGGGGTGCTCGGACGGCATGTGCTGCCCAACGCGCTCGGTCCGGTGCTCGCGCTCGCGACGCTCACCTTCGGCACGGCCGTCCTGGAGGTTTCGGCACTGAGCTTCCTCGGCTACGGCGCCACCCCGCCGACGCCGGAGTGGGGCTCGCTCGTCGCGGGTGGCCGCGGTTTCCTGGCCACCGCCTGGTGGATGACGACCTTCCCCGGACTGATGGTGGCGGCCGTGGTGCTGTCCGCGAACCGGCTGTCCAGAGCGATCGAAGGAGACGCGCGATGAGCGCCTTGCTGACCATCCGCGACCTTGCCGTTTCCTACCGGGGCATACCGGCGGTGACCGGGGTGGATCTGGAAGTCCGCGAAGGACAGATCGTCGCCGTGGTCGGCGAGTCCGGCTCCGGCAAGAGCACGACGGCGCACGCGGCGATCGGGCTGCTGCCGCGTGGCGGCCGGGTCGACCGCGGCGAGATCATCTTCGACGGCCGCGACCTGTCGAAACTGTCCGACCGCGCCTGGCGCTCGGTCCGCGGCCGCGAGATCGCCCTGGTCCCGCAGGATCCGACGGTCTCGCTCAACCCCGTCCACCGCATCGGCGACCAGGTCGCCGAGGTGCTGCTGATCCACGGCCTGGCGGACAAACGCGACGCCGGCGCGGAGGCAGTGGAACTGTTGCGCAAGGCGGGGATCAGCGACCCCGCAAAACGGGCGCGGCAGTACCCGCACGAGTTGTCCGGCGGGCTCCGGCAGCGGGCGCTGATCGCCGCCGCGCTCGCCGGGCGGCCGAAGCTCATCATCGCCGACGAACCGACCAGCGCGCTCGACGTCACCGTGCAGCGGCAGATCCTGGACCACCTCGAAGAACTCGCCGCCGAAGCGGGCACCGCCGTCCTGCTGATCACCCACGACCTCGGCGTCGCCTCGGACCGGGCGTCGCGGATCGTGGTGCTCTCGCAGGGGAGCGTGGTCGAGGAGGGGACGACCGGCGAGATCCTGTCGGCCCCCTCGCAGGAGTACACGCGGGATCTGCTCGCCGCCGCGCCGAGCCTGTCCGACACCCCGCTGCGGGAGCCGAAACCCCCGTCGTCCGACGTCCTGGTCTCGGTCCGGGACCTCGGCAAGACGTTCTCGGGGGTCCGCGCCGTGGACGGGGTCTCGTTCGACATCGCCCGCGGGCAGACGCTCGCGCTGGTCGGCGAATCCGGATCCGGCAAATCGACCACCGCGCGGATGATCCTGCGCCTGGAGGCACCGACCGGCGGCACCGTCGAGTTCGACGGCCGGGACATCACCGCGCTGCGCGGCGAAGAGCTGCGCCGGCTGCGGCGCCGGTTCCAGCTGGTGTACCAGAACCCGTACGCGTCGCTGAACCCGAAGTTCGGCATCGAGGACGTCATCGCCGAACCGCTGCGGGCGTTCGGCGTCGGGACGAAGGCGGAACGCCGGGCGCGGGCCGCGGAACTGGTCGACCAGGTCGCGCTGCCGTCGTCGGTGCTGAAACGCAAACCCGCCGAACTGTCCGGCGGGCAACGGCAACGGGCGGCGATCGCGCGGGCACTGGCACTGCGCCCGGAACTGATCGTCGCCGACGAACCCGTGTCCGCGCTGGACGTCTCGGTGCAGGCGCAGATCCTGCGGCTGCTCGTCGATCTCCAGGCAGAACTCGGGCTGACCTATCTGTTCATCTCGCACGATCTCGCGGTCGTCCGGCAGATCGCGGACACCGTCGGCGTGCTGCGGGCAGGCGCGCTGGTCGAATTCGGCCCGGCGCGCGACGTCCTGGAACGGCCGGGCGCGGAGTACACGCGGGAACTGCTGGCCGCCATCCCCGGCCGGAAACCGTTGGAGGCACGGTGAAATTCGGACTCTTCTCGTTGGTAGCCAACCACCCCGACCCGGTGACCGGGGTGACGCCGACCCAGCACGAACGGCTTCGCCGAGTTGTCGACGAAGCGATTTTCGCCGAGGAACTGGGCTTCGACGCGTACGGCGTCGGCGAACGGCACGGCGAACCGTTCCTTTCGTCGGCGCCGCCGGTGATCCTGGCGGCGGTGGCCGAACGCACCGAACGCGTCCGGCTGCTGACCACGCTGACCGTGATCAGCGTGCTCGACCCGGTCCGCGTCGCCGAGGACTACGCGACACTGGACCAGCTCTCCGGCGGGCGACTGGAACTGATGATCGGGAAGGGCAACGATCCCCGGCACTTCCCGCTGTTCGGCCTCGAAGAGGACCGGCAATGGGAGTACCAGGCGGAGAAGTTCGCCCTGCTGCGCCGCCTCTTCCTGGAGGAAGGCGTGAGCTGGGACGGCGAGTTCCGCGCGCCGCTGGCCGACGTCACCACCCAGCCGCGCCCGTTCCACCCGCGGCCGAGGATCTGGCACGGGAGCGCGTCGAGCACCGAGTCGACCGAGCTGGCGGCGAAGTTCGGCGACCCGCTGTTCACCGCGAACGGTTTCCATCCCAAGAAGAAGTACGCCGACCTGATCGACCACTACCGGCGGCGCTGGGTGGACCACGGTCACGAGCCGGCGGACGCGCTCGTCGGTTCGGGTGCGGGCGGGCTGTACGTCGCCAAGACGTCGCAGGAGGCGCTGGACGGTTACCGGCCGTACTTCGAGGCGCTGACGAAGACTCCGGCGTATCAGCACAACAAGTCGGAGTTCACCACGTTGGAGGACAAGATCGCCAACGGGTCCGCGCTGGTCGGGAGCCCGGAGCAGGTGATCGACAAGATCGGCGACTACCACGCGTCGTTCGGGCACGAGGTCCAGGCGGTCTCGGTCGACGGGCTGACCTCCGGGGAGGCGCGGGACGTCCTGGAGCTCTTCGCTTCCGATGTCGTCCCGGTGGTCCGGAAGGAACTGCCTTCGCGGGTCTGGGGAGGCTGACCGTCCCCGCCACTCGCGAGGCCCAGGATCTGTCGGGCGACGGAGTCGTTCTGCCGGAAAGGAAGCGCGTTGGTCCGCGGGCGGGTGAAAGCGCCCGCGGACCGCGCCGACGTATGCGGGCCGAGGGCGAAGCGACGCGGATGCGGGCGGCCCTCCCCGTCGAGCATCCGGCCGTCGGAGACCCGCGTGTGGATGCGGCCGGCGAGCAGCCTGTCGCCGGTGACCGTGTCGACCACGACCTCCTCGCCGAGCGCGCCGCTGTCACGCAACTGTCGCAAGAGGACATCGGAAGCGCGGGTGATACTCGGCTCCGGCAACCGTGCCTCGACGAGCGTGCGTGCTTCGGTCTCACCGGGGAAGCTCGCACCCGAGGCCACGAACGTCCGGCGTTCCTCATCCGGCCTCACTCGCATGTCGGCACCCAGGAACGAGACCAGCCCCGCCTCCTGGAGCGCGAGCAGTTCCTCCAGGCGTCTCGGCGGCGGCCCGCTGGCGAAGTAGGAGAAGAAGCCGAGGAACCAGCCGTCCAGATCGGACAGCTGAGACGCCGCGTCGAGCCTGCCGGTCTGGAGCAACGCGGGCAGCTGCCCCATGACCGACAGCAGCGCCGTGAACGCGCCCAGGTCCGCGCTGTACTCGGAATCCGCCCGGCGGCCCAGATCCGCCTCGATGTACTCGCGCAGTTCCTTGCCGTACTCCTCGGCCGTGCCGAAGCGGACGCCGTCCATCGGCCGGTCGAGCCGGTCCAGGTCGAGCCGGTCGTCCGGCGCCGGAACCGCCCGCGCCACCAGCTCGCCGAGTTCTTCGGGCGACGCGTCCGCGAAGGCGTCGGCGAAGACGGCGAAGTCCATGCGGACGCGTTCGGGATGGGCGGTGAACAGCTCGCTGTAGTAGGCCCAGGCGAGTTCCTTCGCGATCAGTGGCCAGACGTCGCGCCGGAAATCGAGCCGTCCTGGCACCGCACAAAGCTTCCCGATGGCGTACGTGTCGAAGAACCTCGGCAGCAGCAACGGTTTCCCGCGCAGCCGGTAGCCGATCTTCGCGTGGTACGGCACTCCGCGACGCGAGCCGATGTGCAGCACGGGCTCGGCGCCACTGGGATGGTACTTCAGCCCGCCGCACGCCTGCTCCTCGAAGCGGCCGCCGCGACCTTCGGTGAGCAGCAACATCAGGTCGACGAACGCCAGGCCGAACCCGCGCACCAGCACGGTTTCGCCGGGAGCGATGGCCGAATAGTCGACGTCGGCGGTGTAACCGGCCGGGTAGTACGCGAGATCGTTGCGGATGGCGAACTCCGCGAGTCCGGTTTCACGCTCGTCCGGTTCGGCGTCGAGATGCCCGACGGTGAACAGGACCGCGTCCACCTTCAGCGGTTCCGCCCGGTCTTCCAGCCACAAGGACTGCGGCTCGCCGTCTTCGAGCCGGACGGCGCGGGTGCGATGCTCGACGACTTCGATGCCCTCGGGAAGCTCGGCGAGGACCTTGCGGTGGAACCAGGAGAGGTAGGCGCTCTGCAGCCGTCGCGTCGGGAAGTGATCGCTTTGCAACGCCTCGAGTTCGGCGCGCAGGCTCTCGTCGAACTCGACGTCGAGCGCACCCTTCCGGACCAGCCGCGCCCACTCGATCAGTGACGGCCCGGTGCGGATCGGGCCGTCGATCTCGACGGTGTCGTCGGTGAAGACCGTGACGTCTTCCGGCATGGAGTTCATCCGCAGCAACGGCGATTGGTCGTACCGCCAGACCCGGCCCGCCCCGGCGGGGAACGGATCGACGAGATGCACGACGAGCCGCCGCTCGCCGAGCAGCTCGGCGGCGTTCGCGCCGAGGCGTTCGAGCACTCCGACCCCGCGCGGACCGGCGCCCACCACCGCGAGCACGTAGGGGAGGTCAGCGGTACTCACGAAGCCGAAGCTACGCCGGGGATCGAGGCCGCGTGCGGGTTCTCAAGGAGCGGAACTCGTTGCCACAGCGGGGAACCGGCGCGTACTCGTCGGGAAGGGGGACACGGACGAGAGGGACGGACAATGCCGGTCGAATTCCTGGGCATCGGAGGCACCAACGACGGTTCGGAGACGCATACGCGCTCGGGTGGCGTCTTCGACAAGGATTACACGCTGCGCCTCGCGCGGGCACACGAGGAATTCGGCTGGGACCGGGTGCTGTTCGCGTACGGCTCCAGCGGCCCGGACCCGGCGCAGGCGGCGGCGTACGTCGCGGCGAAGCTCGACAGACTCCAGATCCTGCTGGCGCACCGGCCGAACGTCTCGTACCCGACCTTCGCGGCGAAGACGTTCGCGACGCTGGACCAGCTCTCGGAGGGCAGGCTCACCGTCCACTTCATCACCGGCGGCAGCGACCACGAACAGCAGCGTGAAGGCGACTACCTCACGAAGGACGAGCGCTACTCACGCACGCGTGAGTACATCCAGATCGTGAAGCAGGCGTGGACGTCTGAAGAGCCCTTCGACCACGAAGGCGAGCACTACCGCTTCGCCGACTTCATCCTCGATGTCCGGCCTGTACAGCAGCCCCGCCCTGACGTCTCCTTCGGCGGCTCGTCTCCGGCCGCCTACGCGGCAGGTGGGGCCGAAGCGGACATCTTCTGCCTCTGGGGAGAACCCCTCGCGCAGACCGCGGAGCAGATCGAGTCCGTCAAAGCCGCGGCCAAGGCGGCCGGGCGGTCCGATGTCCCCCGCATCCAGGTCGCGTTCCGGCCGATCATCGCGCCGACCGAGGAACTCGCCTGGGAGAAGGCCTACCGCACGGTCGACGCCATCAAGGCCAGGACCTCGGGAGGGCAGCAGCTCACCCGGCGACATTCGCTCACGAACCCGGAGAACGCCGGTTCGCGGCGGCTGCTCGCGGTCGCCGCGGAGGGTGAACGCTTCGACCGCGCACTGTGGACCCCGACCGCGGCCGCGACCGGCGCCGCCGGGAACTCCACCGCGCTCGTCGGCACGCCGGAGACGGTCGCGCAGGCCTTGCTGGACTACTACGACCTCGGCGTCGACATCCTCTCGGCACGCGGCTACGACCTGCTCGGCGACACGATCGACTTCGGCCGCCACGTCATCCCGATCGTGCGCGAAGAGGTCGCCAAACGCGACGCCGAACGGGCCGTGCGGGCCGTGTCCGCACCGGAGGTACTGGCCATCGACGGTTGATCACGCGTTTGGCTCAGTCGTTCACCCATTCAGCCCATAAGTACCGACGCCGGACGCGACCCGGCCGAAACCACGACTCACCCAGGGCACCCCGCCGAAAGCGCTTTGCGTCACATCACGGCACAGGTCCGGAATCCGAAGAGAAGGAGTGCGGCGAAGTCCGGATTTCCCCTTGAACGGACCGAAATCGCGCGACTCGGCGGCTGATCGGCAAGTCACGACCCGAGGGCCGGGGTACGAAAAAGATCTCCAACTCCAGAAACCCGGCGAAAGAACCTAGCCAATCACCAACAGTCAGGAGACACTTACGTGAACGAATGACGCTTCGTGACGAGCTCGTGACCGCGTTACTCTCGGTCACAAGTTTGTCGCGTAATAAGGACCCTATTGGGGGCAGCATGGCTTCGGCCGGACGGGTCACCTACCGCGAGGTGTTCGGTGTAGCCGAGTTCCGTTCGCTCTGGTTCGCCGAACTGTTTTCGATCTTCGGTGATCAACTCGCCAGAGTCGCGCTCTCGGTCCTCGTCTTCACCGAAACCCGCTCCGCGACCCTGACCGGTCTCACCTACGCGCTGACCTACGCGCCGTCACTGCTCGGCGGCGTCTTCCTCACCGGGTTCGCCGACCGCTTCCCCCGGCGGACCGTGATGGTGGTCGTCGACCTGTTACGGGCCGCGCTGATCGCGCTGGTCGCCGTCCCCGTACTGCCGTTCTGGGTACTGTGCGTGCTGGTCGGCGCCGTCTCGCTGCTGAACCCGCCGTTCAAGGCCGCCCAGCTGGCGTTGCTGCCGCAGATCCTCGAAGGCGACCGGTTCGTCGTCGGCATGGCGATCCGCAGCATGACCGTCCAATCGGCGCAGCTGGCCGGATTCGCCGGCGGCGGTCTCCTGCTGACCGCGCTCGAACCCCATATCGCCCTCGCGCTGGACGCGGTGACGTTCCTGATCTCGGTGCTGTTCGTCCGGTTCGGCCTGGCCTCGCGCCCGGCCGCGGCCATCGGCGAGAAGCGCAAGTCGTTCTTCGCTTCGATCGGCTCGGGCGGAAAGATCGTCTTCGCCAGCTCGGGGCTGCGCGCGCTGCTGCTGTTCACCTGGCTGATGGGACTCCTGCCGGTCTACGAAGGCATCGCGGCGCCCTACGTCGCCTCGTCGGGTGGCGGTCCCGAGGTCATCGGGCTCCTGCTGGCCGCCGACCCGGTCGGCAGCGTGATCGGCGCGTTCGTCTATTCGCGCTGGGTACCGGCGCACGTCAGACCGAAACTGATCGGGCCGCTTTCGGCGCTGACGGCGATCCCGCTGCTGTTCTGTTTCCTGCAGCCGGGACCGGTGTCGTCGATCGTGCTGTTCGTGGTCTGCGGTGGTTTCGGCACGGTGGCGCTGATGCAGGCGACGGCGTCACTGACCTTGGCGGTGCCGGACGAGAGCCGGGCACAGGTGATGGGGCTTTCGAACACCGGACTGACCACGACGATGGGGGTGAGCCCGTTGATCGGCGGCATCATGGCCGACCAGATCGGTCCTCAGTCGACGGTGGGCGTCTTCGGCGTTGCGGGATTGGTGCTGACCGTCCCGCTCGCACTGAGCTGGTGGCGGAACCTCACCAAAGATCCGGACAGATGGCAGGAAAAAGATGCCGCACGCGCAGAACATTGAGGTGTTCCACGCGTCGGCCCGATCGCGCGGCCTGTTGGCGCGCGCCCCAGTTCACTGATCCCTACCGGCCATCGCTGGCACCTTTCCCTCGACCTCTCAGAGAAAAGTACACACCTAGGGAGCTTGTCGACAGCCCGCAAGTCGGTGGAAGCTGTCGGTAAGTAGGGGGTTTCGGAGAATGACGCAACAGTCAGGGGGAAAGATGATCACATCGGAGGAACGCGCTGGACATCGTTCAGCTCTCACGGTAGGGGCGTGGGAGCTGTGGAAAAGGCCCGAGAACTGGATTGCCTACACCGGGCTTTCCGTGGCGACGATGCTGGCACTGACGGGGGTCTTCGCCGCATCCATCGCCATCACGTATTCCCAGGTCCTGCTGTGTTTCCTGCTCGCGGGACTCGCCATCGCGCACACCGAGGCGACCCGCCGGATCGAGCGCCAGCGACGCAGCATGAGTGTCACGCCGCATATCAACATGACCTCGGTCTGGGTACTCCCCGGCGCGATCCTGCTGCCACCGCACTTGGCCTCGCTTCTCGTGGCCGTGATCTATCTTCACCTCGGATATCGCAGTTGGGCAGGTCTTCGCACGGTCAACCCGCATCGAACTGTGGCGAACGCCACATCCATGACGTTGACCGCGTTCGCCGCCTGGGCCGCCGTCCAGGTGGTCGGGGCCACCCCGGGATCGGTGACTTCGATCTGCGCGGCGAGCCTCGCCTTCTTCCTCATGAACGCCGTCTTCACCGGGACCGGCCTCTATTTCGCGGCACCCAAGAAGGCTTCGGTCAAGACTCTGCTCGGCTCCTGGGACGACAACATCCTGGAAGCCTCGACGGTCTGCATCGGCGCGCTGGTGCTCGCCGTGCTGCCGCACCAGCCGGTACTCGTGCTGCTCGTCTTCCTGCCGCTGTACCTGTTGCAACGGTCGGTGCTGATCAAGCAGCTCGAAGAACTCGCCACGACCGACCAGAAGACCCAGCTGCTCAACGCCACGACCTGGCAGCAGGGCGCCGAACGTGAGGTCGCCCGCGCCGAACGTGAGAACGGCCAGTTCGGCACGCTGATGATCGACCTCGACCACTTCAAGTGCATCAACGACACCTTCGGCCACCTGGCGGGCGACGACGTGCTCAAGGGGGTCGCGGCGCTGGTCAAGGCCGAGACCCGGGCGCAGGACCTCGCCGGCCGTTTCGGCGGGGAAGAGTTCGTGGTGCTCCTGACCTCGTCGTCGAAGCGGGAGTCCGTCGCCGTCGCCGAGCGGATCCGCCAGCGGATCAGCGAGATGGTGATCAAGACCCAGGACAACGCGGGCAACCCCGTGGTGATCGAGCAGCGGACGGCGTCGGTCGGCGTCGCGACGTTCCCGCTCGACGGCCGGACGATCGACGAGGTGATGGCCTCGGCCGACGCGTCCGTCTACGCGGCGAAACGCAACGGCCGCAACCGCGTCGTGTCCTCACCGGACCTGGCCGCGGTCGCCGAGGAAGCCATGGAAGCCGTCGCGGCCTGATGTCGTGAGTGGTCCGTGAAGGACTCCTTGAGGGACTCAGGGTCCCTCAAGGAGTCCTTCACGGACTCGGGGAGAACGTCACTTGAGGCCGGTCGCCTCCGCGGCGGCGGGGTCCGAGTCGCCGATGAACGTCTTGCAGCGGTCGTACTCCTCGGTCTCGCCGATCTTGCCCGCGGCCTTGCCGAGGACGGCGAGCGAGCGCAGGAAGCCCTGGTTCGGGCGGTGCGACCACGGCACCGGACCGTGGCCCTTCCAGCCCGCGCGGCGGAGCTGGTCGAGACCGCGGTGGTAGCCGGTGCGGGCGTAGGCGTACGCGGCGACGGTCTCGCCGGAGTCGAACGCCTTCTCGGCGAGCGTGGCCCAGGCCTCGCTGTAGTCGGGGTGCTCGGCGGCGACGGCGGCCGGATCGCTCCCGGCGTCCAGCGCCGCCTGCGCGGCGGTGTGCTCGGGGAGATGCGTCGGCTGGGGGCCGAGGAGGTTCGTCATACGGCCCATTGTCCTCGCGGCCTGTGATCAGAAGAACAGGCTCCCGAGAATGCCCCCACCGGCCAGTACCAGAGCGGTCACGAGTACGGCCGCGACGAGTCGTTTCGGCATCATGGCGGCACACCTTGCCCTGCTTCGCGCGACGACCGCAACTCCGCCACCCCTACGGGTGATCCCCGATTTTCGACCCCAAATGCCCCTCTCGTGACCTGGAGCAGGGAAGATGTCGGGCATGACAAAGGCGACAGAAGTGACCGGGGACCTTTCGCCGGGTGTCATCCCCCGCAGCCCGATCGCGAAGACGAGGCTGTTCTTCAAACTCCACTGGCACCGCGGCGCGCCGGGACAGGCGACGCCGGACTGGGTGCTGAACTTCTGCTACTCGATGTGGCTCGCGGCGTTCGCCTTCAAGATGGTGGGCTCGTCCTGGGACATGTCGTGGCATTTCATGTGGCTACGGGACGACCTCGCCCCGCCGCATCTGATCAACACCGTCGGCACGGTGATCATCATGGTGCTCGTCGCGATCCACTCCTACACCGGGCTCGGTGCCGATCGGCGTTCGCTGCGGCTGATGCAGCTCGGACTCGTGGTGTTCCTCATCGCGGCGCCGCTGGACGTCATCAACCACCGCGTCAACGGCCTCGACCTGACCGCGTGGAGCCCGTCGCACATGATGCTCTACATCGGAACGGGCATCATGCAGGCCGGGGTGATCATGGGCTGGCTGAAGTACGCCAAGCCCGGCCGGACGCGCACCGGTGTCCTGATCGGACTGTGGGCGTTCTTCCTGGAGAACACGTTCTTCCCGAACGGTCAGCAGGAGTACGGCATCCTCGGGTTGCGCGCGTGGGAGCGCGGCACGCCCGAGGCGGAGCCCGAACTGCTGAACTTCGCCGCGAACCAGATCGGGCACCCGGTCGACCGGGTGGCGGTCGAATACTTCACGATGCCGATCTCCGACTGGGTCTACCCGCTGTGGGGCATCGGTGTGATGGCGCTGATCTTCGCGCTGGCACGGCAGACGACCGGCTTCCGCTGGGCCGGGACGACGGTCGCCGCCCTGTACCTCGGCTACCGGCTGGTGATGTGGCCGCTGCTGCTCGGGATGGGTTTCCCGATCTCGGTCGTGCCGTTCTACCTGCTCGCCGTCGGCCTCGCGGTGGACCTGGCGTTCCGCATCGGAGGGAGTCATCCGGCACTGACGGCCGGGGTCGGCGCGCTGCTGGTGACGTCGTTCGGCTACGGGATGCTGTGGGTGCAGTCCCAGTTCCGGCCGTGGCTCCTCGGTGACGCGCATACGGAGTCGGCGCCGCCGGTCGCCTACTGGACGGCCGCGGTCTGCCTGGTCGGGGTCGGCGCGCTGTGGGCCGCCGCCGGACCGGGGACGCGGGCGGTGAACTCGCTGCTGGAGAAGCGCCGGAGCCGTACTAGGCTCCCGGCCGCCTGACTCGAAGACGATGAACGGCCCGTTCCGTGCGAATTTCGCACGGAACGGGCCGTTCATGGCATCCAGACTCGACGAAGCGGGTCAGGAGAGCTTGTTGCCCGCCGAACCCAGCGACTGCGCGGCCTCGACGATGCGAGCGGCCATGCCCGCCTCGGCGGCCTTGAGGTAGCTGCGCGGGTCGTAGACCTTCTTGTTGCCGACCTCGCCGTCGATCTTCAGGACACCGTCGTAGTTCTTGAAGAAGTGCTCCGCGATCGGACGCGTGAAGGCGTACTGCGTGTCGGTGTCGACGTTCATCTTCACGACGCCGTACGAGACGGCCTCGCGGATCTCCTCGGGCAGCGAGCCGGAGCCGCCGTGGAAGACCAGTTCGAACGGCTTCGAGCCGGCGGGGAGGCCGAGCTTCTTCGACGCCGCCTCCTGGCCGCCCTTGAGCACGTCCGGGCGCAGCCTCACGTTGCCCGGCTTGTAGACGCCGTGCACGTTGCCGAAGGTCGCGGCCAGCAGGTAGCGGCCGTTCTCGCCGGAGCCGAGCGCGTCGATCGTCTTCAGGAAGTCGCCCTCGGCGGTGTACAGCTTCTCGTTGATCTCCGCTTCGACGCCGTCTTCCTCGCCACCGACGACGCCGATTTCGACCTCGAGGATGATGTTCGCGGCCGCGGCCTTGGCGAGCAGTTCCTGCGCGATCTCGAGGTTCTCGTCGAGGTCGATCGCGGAGCCGTCCCACATGTGGCTCTGGAACAGCGGGTGCTGGCCGTTCTTGACGCGCTCCGCCGAGATCTCGATCAGCGGGCGGACGAAGCCGTCGAGCTTGTCCTTCGGGCAGTGGTCGGTGTGCAGCGCGACGTTGACGTCGTACTTGGCGGCGACGACCTGGGCGAACTCGGCCAGCGCGACCGAACCGGTCACCATGTCCTTGACCTTCTGGCCGGACGCGAACTCCGCGCCGCCGGTGGAGAACTGGATGATCCCGTCGCTCTCCGCCTCGGCGAACCCGCGGATCGCGGCGTTCAGGGTCTCCGACGAGGTCACGTTGATGGCCGGGTAGGCGAATTCGTTCGCCTTCGCCCGGTCGAGCATCTCCGCGTAGACCTCGGGGGTGGCGATGGGCATCGTTTACTCCTCCTCGAAGCAGGCTGGTGCACCTCTCGGCCGCATCGTACGAGGTCGGCCGGGAGGTGCCTACAGCCGTCGCGTCAGAGGAGGACGGCGGCGAGCGCGCGGTAGACCGGCAGGGGGTCGGAGTTCAGTACCTGGATGTTCACGTGGTCCGCCCCGGCTTCGATATGCGCGGTGACGCCACGGGCGACCGTCTCGGCGTCGCCGTGCACGGCCAGCGCGTCGACCAGCTTGTCGCTGCCCTCGCCTGCCAGGTCCTCGTCGGTGAAACCGAGTTTCCGCAGGGAGTTCGTGTAGTTGACGAGGCCGAGGTAGAACTTGACGGTGCCCCGTCCGATCTCGCGGGCCTTCGCCGGGTCGGCCTCGAGGACGACCTTCTGCTCGGGCGCGAGCAGCGGTCCTTCGCCGAGGATCTCACGCGCCTGACGCGTGTGCTCGGGCGTCATCAGGTACGGGTGGGCTCCCGCCGTGCGGTCTCCTGCGAGCTTGATCACCTTCGGGCCGAGAGCGGCCAAGACGCGCCCTTCGACGGGTACGCCGGCCTCGTCGAGAGCGTCCAGATACTCCACCAAGGCGGTGTACGGCTTCTTGAACTCCGCGGTGTGCTCCCGGTGCCCGGCACCGATGCCGAGCAGGAAGCGGCCCGGATGCTTCGCCTCGATGCGCTTGTACGACTCGGCGACCGTCGCCGCGTCGTCCTGCCAGATGTTGACGATGCCGGTGGCCACTTTGATCGTCTTCGTGACGTCGAGCAGTTCCTCCGCCTTCGCGAGGTCACCCGACGGTGAGCCGCCGAGCCAAAGGGCGCCGTAGCCGAGTTCCTCCAGCTCACGAGCCAGCTCGGGGGTGAACACACTTTCGTGTTGCCAGATGCCGATCCTGCCGAGTTCGATTCCCATGTTCCGAGCCAACACCGGCCCCGGCCGAAGTCTTCCCTTAAGTTCGAGGCATGGCGAAACTCGGCAACACCGACCTCGATGTCCGGGGGATCAACCTCGGCGGGAACGTCTTCGGCTGGACCGCGGACGAGCAGCAGTCCTTCGCCGTCCTCGACGCCTACACGGCGGCGGGCGGCAACTTCATCGACAGCGCCGACCTGTACTCCAAGGGCGGCTCCGAGACGATCATCGGCAACTGGCTGACGAAACGCGGCCGCCGGGACGACGTCGTGATCGCGACCAAGACCGGTATGTGGGAAGAGCGGAAAGGCCTCTCCGCGGCCAACATCGCGGCGGCGGCCGAAGATTCGCTTCGACGGCTGCAAACGGACCACATCGACCTCTATTACGCGCACATCGACGATCCGGAGACCCCGATCGAAGAGACGCTGCGGGCCTTCGACGCGCTCGTGCGCGCCGGGAAGGTGCGGTACATCGCGGCGTCGAACTACGCCGCGGAACGACTGTCCGAGGCACTGTCCATTTCGGACCGCGAGGGACTGGCCAGGTACGTCGCGCTGCAGCCGCACTACAACCTCGTCGAGCGCGGGTACGAGAACGACCTGGCGCCGACGGTCGGGCGCGAAGGCCTGACGACCCTGCCGTATTTCGCGCTGGCCAAGGGTTTCCTCGCCGGCAAGTACCGGTCGAAGGACGAGCTCGGCGACAGCCCGCGGGCTGCCCGCGCTTCGTCCTATCTGGACGAACGTGGTGAGCGGGTCCTCACCGCGCTGGACGCGATCGCGGCCGACCGCGGCGTCCCGGTCGCGGCGGTTTCGCTGGCGTGGCTGTTCGCGCAGCCGACCGTCACCGCGCCCATCGCGAGCGCCCGCTCGGTCGAGCAGCTGAACGACCTCCTGCCCGCCGCCGACCTCGCGCTCACCCCTGCCGAGGTCGACGCCCTCACCTCCGCCTCGCGCTGACCCCCCGCAATTCGGCACCTACTTGCGATTCTTGCACGCGCAACGACCGCGATCAGAGGCCTAAACGCGTCAGGTGGGTCGTGAGTGGCAAGTGTCGTTCTAACGACACTTGCCACTCACGACCCACCGCCTGGCCGCAGCCGGATGCCGAATCGCGGACTTACTTGTGGGTAGCTTACTCCGGGTAGGTTGGGGTACCGTCCGCAAAGCCGAAGGGCTCGGACGAGGAGGCAACGTGGCCAAGAACAGCGTGAACGGCAAGGTCGTCCTGATCACCGGCGCCGCGAGGGGCATCGGCGCGGGACTCGCCGAACGCCTGGCCGCGCAGGGTGCGAAGGTCGCCTTGGTCGGCATCGAAGCCAAGGAACAGCAGGCCGTCGCCGCCAGGATCGGTCCCGCCGCCCACGCCTGGGAAGCCGACGTCACCGACTGGGACGCGCTGGAACAGGCCACCGCCGGCGTCGTCGACCACTTCGGCGGTATCGACATCGTCATCGCGAACGCCGGCATCGCGACCTCCGGTTTCGTCCGGTCGGTGGACCCGGCCGCCTTCGAGAAGGTCATCGAGGTCGACCTTCTGGGCGTCTGGCGCACCTTCCGCGTCACACTTCCGCATGTCATCGAACGCAAGGGCTACCTCCTCGCGATCTCCTCGCTGGCCGCGATCACCCACGCCCCGGGCATGGCCAACTACGCCGCCGCGAAGGCAGGCGTCGAGGCGTTCTCCAACAGCCTCCGCGCCGAAGTCGCCCACCTCGGCGTGAAGGTCGGCGTCGCGCACCCCACCTGGATCCGCACCGACCTCGTCGAAAGCGCCGACAAACACCCCGTCTTCGGCAAGCTCCGCACGGGCATGCCCGGCCTGCTCGGCAAGACCTACCCGCTGACCGTCGCCCTCGACCTCCTCCAGGCCGGGGTCAACCGGCGCGCCCGCACCATCCACGTCCCGCGCTGGGTCGGCGGCCTCAAGCTGATCCGCGCGTTCCTGCCGCCGATCATCGAGATCGGCGCGAAGAGCCGGATCAAGAAGGCCGACGCGGCCGCACTCGTGGACATCGAGCAGCGCGGCGCGTACGAATCTTCGATAACCGGTCAGGCAGGCCGGGCGGCTACGAAGAAGGGCTGACCACCTATGTCCCGTCGCGACCAGATCCGCATGTCACCTGAAGAACTCGCCGCGTACCTCGACGAGCAGAAGGTCATCAACGTCGCGACGATCGGGCCCAACGGGCGTCCCCACCTCGCCCCGCTCTGGTACTACCCGCACGAGTCCGGCATCGCGACCTGGACCTACGGGTCGTCCCAGAAGGCCAAGAACCTGGAGCGCGACCCGCGCGCCACCGTGCTCATCGAGGACGGCGACGCCTACGACAAGCTTCGCGGGATCTCCATCGAGGCGGACGTCGAGATCATCACCGATACCCCCGAGGTCACCCGGATGGGTATCAGCCTGACCCAGCGGTACGCGGGCGCGAAGCCGGGCGAGCCGGTACCCGACGAGCTCGCCGGCTTCATCGGCAAGCAGGCCGCGAAGCGGATCGGGTTGATCTTCCGGCCGACGAAGATCGTCAGCTGGGACCACTCGAAGCTCGGCGGAACGTACTGACCAGTAAGTCGTACTAGAAAGTAACTGTTACTTCGGGTAACGTCATTCGCGCAGGACACTCTCGACGCGGAGGCGCAGATGACCGAGCGATTCAAGGTCGTGATCGTGGGCACCGGGTTCTCCGGGCTCGGCCAGGCCATCCAGCTCGAAAAGGCAGGCATCCGGGACTACGTCATCCTGGAGAAGGCGGACGAAGTCGGCGGTACGTGGCGAGACAACTCGTACCCCGGCTGCGCCTGCGACGTGCAGTCCCACATGTACTCGTTCTCCTACGAGCAGAACCCGGACTGGTCGCGATCGTTCTCGCCGGCGCCGGAGATCTTCCGGTACCTCAAGGACGTCACCGACAAGTACCGGCTGCGGGACAAGATCCGGTTCGGCGTCGAACTCACCGGCGCGGACTGGGACGAGACCGCGCGCCGCTGGCACGTCCACACCAAATCGGGCAAGGACATCGAGGCGCAGTTCGTCGTCTCCGGCGTCGGCGGCCTGCACATCCCGCAGGTCCCGAAGCTGCCCGGGATCGAGAAGTTCAAGGGCCAGACCTGGCACTCCGCGCAGTGGAACCACGAATACGACCTGCGCGGCAAGAAGGTCGCCGTGGTCGGCACCGGCGCCAGCGCGGTCCAGTTCGTCCCGGAGATCGCACCCGAGGTCGACGAGCTGACGTTGTTCCAGCGCACACCGCCGTGGATCATGCCGAAACCCGACCACGCCATGCCCGGCTGGGCCAAGACCGCGTTCCGACGGATCCCCGGTGTGCAACGGCTTTACCGCAACGCGCTGTACTGGTTCCTCGAAGCACGGGCGATCGGCTTCAACGGCCATCCCGCGATGATGAAGGCCGGCGAACTGATCGCGAAGCGCCACATCGGCAAGGGCGTCAAGGATTCCGCGCTGCGCAAGAAGGTCACCCCCGACTACACCATGGGCTGCAAGCGGGTGCTGATCTCCAACGACTACTACCCGGCGATCAACCGGTCCAATGTGGACGTCAACACCCAGGGCGTCCGCGAGGTCAAGGCGCACAGCGTCGTCGACGGGAACGGCGTCGAGCACGAGGTCGACGCGATCATCTACGGCACCGGTTTCAAGGTCACGGACGCCTTGGAATACCTGGACATCACCGGGATCGGCGGCCGCGACCTCGCCAAGGAATGGGCCACCGAGGGGATGCGCACCCACAAGGGCATCAGCGTCTCCGGCTTCCCCAACCTGTTCTTCCTCCTCGGCCCGAACACCGCGCTGGGCCACAACTCCGTGGTGTTCATGATCGAATCGCAGTCGCGTTACGTCGTCGACGCGATCAAGCTCGCCGACTCGCGTGGCGCCGCGGCACTCGACGTCCGGCCCGGCGTGCAGGAGAAATTCCAGCGGGACATCCAGCGGAAGCTGGTCAAGGGCGTGTGGACCCAAGGTGGCTGCAAGAGCTGGTACCTCGACGCGAAGGGCGTCAACCGGACGATCTGGCCCGGCTTCACCTGGCGCTACTGGCTCGAAACCCGCAAGGTCGACGCGAGCGATTACGAACTCAGCGGGAGGGCGTCTTGACCCCTCGGCCCGAAGAGCACCAGCAGATCGTCCTGCACGCACGCGACGTCAAGTTCGACTGGACGTCGCTGCCGATGCACTGGATCCCCGGCGAACCGCAGGCGACGCACACTATCAACGTGCTGCATCTGGCGCTGCCGGAGGGCGAACGCTGGTTCGTCGAGGTGTTCAAGCAGGCCGTGCCGCTGATCCGCGACGACCGGCTCAAGGAGGACGTCCTCGGCTTCATCGGCCAGGAGGCCATGCACGCCGAGGCGCACGACGGCGCCGCAGAGCACCTCGAAGCGGGGGGCGTCCACGTGCGGCCGTACATCGCGCAGATGGAATGGATGTTCCGCCGTCTGCTCGGCGACCGTCCGCTTTCCGCCGCACGGCGGGAGGAATGGCTGATCGAACGGCTCGCCATCATCGCCGCCATCGAGCACTACACCGCGTTCCTCGGCCAATGGATCCTCGACGCCGAGGCGCTCGACGACGCGAACGCCGACCCGACGATGCTGGATCTCCTGCGCTGGCACGGCGCCGAAGAGGTCGAGCATCGCTCCGTCGCCTTCGACCTCTTCATGCACCTCGACGGGCGTTACGGCCGCCGCGTGCGCAGCATGCTCGTGGTGACCCCGGTGCTCGCGTGGGTCTTCCTGCGGGGCACCAGGTTCCTCATGAAGAACGACCCGGCCCGCCCGGGCAAGACAAGTTTCAAGACATATCTGCGAGTGGCGAAACTCGGCCTGTTGCCCACGGGCAGGCAGCTTCGCCGTGAGATCCGGCCGTACTTCCGGAAGTCCTATCACCCGACGGAAACGGGCAATACCGACCAAGCCGTCGCGTACCTCGCGAGTTCCCCGGCCGCGCTGGCGGCCGACGAACCACGATGACGCGTCCGCTGCGGCTCGACGGCAGCGGGCGGACCGACCGCGTGATGGCGTCCCTGACCGGCGTCGTCGCCGTGTACCGCAGGCTCAGCGGGGTCAGCGGACGCCGTCGTCCCCCGGTGCTCGCCGTCGACCGCGATCTGCCGCTGGTCGTCGACGACCTCCACGTCGAGGCCGAAGGCGTCGTCAGCCTGCGTCTGGTGCACGAACGCGGCGAGATCCTGCCGCCATGGCGGCCGGGTGCGCACGTCGACCTCTCCCCGCGGCCGGGGCTGGTCCGGCAGTACTCCCTGTGCGGCGACCCGGACGACCGCTCGGCCTACCGCGTCGGCGTCCGGTTGCTGGGCGAGGGATCGACGGCGGTGCACGCCTTGACGAAGGGCGCGCGGATCACCGCACGCGGCCCGCGCAACGCGTTCCCGTTCGTGGCGAGCCCGGCGTATCTGTTCGTCGCGGGCGGCATCGGGATCACGCCGATCCTGCCGATGGTGCGGCAGGCCGCCGCTGACGGCGCGGACTGGCGGCTGGTCTACACCGGCCGGGATCCGGGCTCCATGCCATTCCTGAAGGAATTGTCCGAATTCGGCGACCGTGTCTGGTTTCGCCCGGACTCCGAGTACGGCATCCCCGCCTCGGGCGCGGAACTGCTCGAAGGGGCCGAAAAGAGTGTCCCGATTTACTGCTGTGGGCCGATTCCGATGATCGTCGGCGTCCGGACGGACGCCGCGCTGCGGACGTCCGGGCCGGTGTTCTTCGAGCGCTTCTCGACGCCGCCGATCGTCGGCGGCAAGCCGTTCCGGGTCACCCTGACCCGCAGCGGCCGGACACTGGACGTGCCCGCCGACCGCACCACCCTCGA
Source organism: Amycolatopsis sp. cmx-4-19 (assembly GCA_049998115.1). Taxonomy (GTDB): domain Bacteria; phylum Actinomycetota; class Actinomycetes; order Mycobacteriales; family Pseudonocardiaceae; genus Amycolatopsis. The sequence continues at coordinate 249,327 of JAEBEO010000001.1, forward strand.
TGTCCTGCGCGAAAACGTGCCCGGTATCGCGTATTCGTGCCGTCAGGGGTTCTGCGGGACCTGCGAGGTGCCGACGGTAGCCGGCGACCGCGTCCGGGTCTGCGTCGAACGCGAGCCGGTCACCCTCGATCTCTGATGGTTCAGGCGTCTCGCGGCAGCCAGGCGCCGATGACCGGCTTGAACTCGCGGACGGTCCGCTCCGCGACGACGCCTTCGAGGTGATACGGATCCTGGTCGATGATCTCGAGCAGTGCCGTCTCGTCGGCCGCCTGGTAGAGCGAGACCCCGCCGGAGCCGTCGCCGAGCGGGCCGCCGAGCGCGACAACGCCCTGTTCCGCGAGGTCAGAGAGGAATTTCCGGTGCCGGGGGCGCACCTCCTCGAGCTTTTCCCGTACGTACCGGATCTCCACCAGGAACCAGGCCATCGACGTCTCCAAGATCGCTTCAACAGTGCCGCCCCAGACGCTATCCGACGCCGGGACGCGTTCTCAGGAACCGATCAGGCAGGACGCCTGCCTCACCCGATACGCTGACCGGGCGCCAGGCACAGGTTGTGCTTCAAAGGGGTAAATGAACAGGTAGGGGTACATGCTCGAGGGCAACGCGGAACGCAGTGTCGAGGCGACCCTCGGCCATCTGCGCACCATGGACGGACCGGTCGCGCCACCGCCGCCTGCGGCGCCGCTGACCCTTGAGGATCTCTATCGCCAGCATCGGATGCGGCTCGTCCGGCTGGCCATCCTGCTCGTGGACGAACCGGCGACCGCCGAGGACGTCGTCCAGGAGGCGTTCACCGGCCTGCACCGCAACTGGGGACGGCTGCGCGACGCCGCCGCCGCGGTCGGCTATCTGCGCACCGCCGTGGTCAACGGATCACGCAGTGTCCTGCGGCGTCGCAAGACCGCCCGTGAGTACGTCGCCCCGCACGCCGTCAACGCGCGTTCGGCCGAAAGCCTTGCCATGCTGTCGAGTGAACATCAGGCCGTGGTGAGCGCTTTGTCCAAACTGCCGCCCCGTCAGCGCGAAGTTCTTGTGCTTCGTTACTACGGTGGGCTGAGTGAGGCCGAGATTTCCGAGGCCGCCGGTATTTCGAAAGGTACCGTGAAGTCAACCGCCAGCCGGGCGCTGGAGGCGCTGCAGAAAGCGATGCAGTCGCCGAACTGACACCCGGCCTTAATCTCGACCGCTGGGTTGTGCCGCCATGCTTGGTCCAGACCAATATATGCTGGGGGGCGTGAGAGGCGCCGGAGATTTCGTGATCGTGGGTGGCCGGGTCGTCGCCCCGGACCGTGTACTCGACGACGGCTGGCTGGCTATCGCCGGCGGCCAGATCGTCCAAGTCGGCTCCGGGACACCCCCGGACATCGACCGCGTCCCTGTCGACGGGCACCTGGTGGTGCCCGGATTCATCGACACCCACTGCCATGGCGGTGGGGGCGGGTCGTTCTCCAGCGGAAACCCCGAGGAGCTGATCCGCGCGGTACGCGCACATCGGCGGCACGGGACCACGACCATGCTCGGCAGCCTCGTCTCGGACCCCATTCCGGTGCTCAGGGACCAGATCGCGGCCCTGCGAGAGCTGGTCCAAGAGGGTGAACTTGCCGGAATTCACCTTGAAGGCCCCTTCATCTCGAAGGCGCGCTGCGGGGCGCACGACCCGGCGACCCTGATCGAGCCGGACACGGCGACGCTCAACGCGCTGCTCGGCGCGGGCCGCGGCGACATCCGGATGGTCACCCTCGCCCCCGAACTGCACGGCGGGATCAAGGCCGTCCGCCAGCTGGCCGAATCGGGCGTCATCGCCGCCATCGGGCATACCGACGGCGTGGAAGACCAGATCATCCCGGCCATCGACGCCGGCGCCTCCGTCGCGACGCACCTCTTCAACGCCATGCGGCCCCTCCACCACCGAGAGCCGGGCCCGATCGGCGCCCTCCTCGACGACGAGCGGGTCACCGTCGAGCTGATCTGCGACCTCGTCCACGTGCACCCGACGGTGCTGCGGCTGGCCGCGCACCACGCCGGCAAGGGCCGCACGGTGCTCATCACCGACGCGATGTCGGCCACCGACGCCGCCGACGGCAGCTACATCCTCGGGCGCCTGGAGGTCGACGTCCGTGACGGCGTCGCCACGCTCGCCGGGAACGGTTCACTCGCCGGAAGCACGCTGACCATGGACGCGGCCTTCCGCAACCTGGTCCGCGGCGCGGGCATCAACCTGCTCGACGCCGTCCGTGCGACGTCCGGCAGGCCGGCCGAACTACTCGGCATCGCCGACCGGACCGGCTCGCTGCGGGCCGGGCTCGCGGCCGACGTCGTGGTGCTCGACCGCGACCTGCGACCGGTGAAGGTACTGCGACAGGGGGAATGGGTCACCGAGGCGGCTGCGGCTACATTGAGCAGCGCCACGGCCCCACTGAGCGGTGCGGTCGAAGGTGGTGTTTCGGTCAGCGACGGGTAGCGGCGGAAGGAGTCCGGATGAGTGAGCCCAAGGACCCCGAGAAGCTCCTCGCCGACGCCTTGCGCGCTCAAGCCGTCTTCGCGCCTTCAGCCGAACGGATCACCGAAACCTCGGCCGAGAACCCGGTCAAAACGGACACCGAGAGTGACCCGGACGAGCCCGAGACCCCGGAGCCCTCTCCGGGAGAACACGAGCTGCCGCTCCAGTACGGCCTGCTTTCCGGCGCCGGCGCCGACTCGCTCGAACGGGAGCGCGTCGCGCTGGAGAACGCGGAAACGGCCAGGCTGGCGGAGCGTCCGACGCCGCCTCCGCCGCCCTCGCCCGGCAGTGCGCCGCTGCCCGCGTATTGGGTGTTGCTGCTGGCCGTGCTCCTGGGACTGGCCGCCGGTTCGGTCGTCGGGCTGCTCACGCTGATCTGAGGCGCCCTCTCCCGTCGGGTTAAGCGACTCAGCGTCACCCTGTACCGTTTTGGTGTGATCCTGGCGCAGAACACCGTGACGACGATGGGCCTCCTCCCGGAGTGGCTGGACCCGATGCACCTGCTGAGCGGGCTGACCGTCCCGGTCATCACCGTTCTCTGCCTGATCATCTTCATCGAGAGCAGCATCTTCCCGGTGCTGCCCGGTGACTCGCTGCTGTTCACCGCCGGCCTGCTCATCGCGAGCGGCTCGATCGAAGCACCGCTGTGGCTCGTATGCGTGCTGGTCACGGTCGCCGCACTGCTCGGGAACGCGCTCGGGTACGGCCTCGGCTGGAAGATCGGGCCCTGGCTGTTCCGCAAGCCCGACTCGAAGTTCTTCAACCAGAAGTACGTCGACCAGACACACGCGTTCCTGGAGAAGCACGGGCCGAAGGCGGTCGTGCTGGCGCGGTTCGTGCCGTTCGTGCGGACGTTCATCACCTGGATCGCCGGCATCGGCAAGATGGACCCGAAGAAGTACTTCACCTACACCGTCATCGGCGGCATCCTGTGGGCCGCCGGGATCACCGCGCTCGGCCACCTGCTCGGCGACATCCCGTTCATCCGGAACAACATCGACTCGATCTTCATCCTGATCGTGCTGATCTCCGTGGTGCCGATCGTGCTCGAGTACCTGAAGTCGCGCCGCGAGAAGAAGCACGCCGCGGCCGCTCCCCCCGTGGACCTGGACGCGACGCAGCAGATCCCGCGCGTGCGCGACTGACCCGCTCGTCGAGCTGATCACGGAGCCAGACCAAGGCCGGGCATCGGCTTTGGCCGGACTCGCGGGCGCCTTGAGCGCAAGGCCGTCGACACGTCTTCCCAGCAGGCCAGTGGAGATTCTCCACGCATGCTAACGGACGTTTCACACAGTCGAATTGCGTCAGAGGGAGAACATCGAGCCGGGGTTGAAGAGGTTTTGCGGGTCCAGGGCCTGCTTGATCTGGCGATGGACGCGAAGGCCCACTTCGCCGATCTCCCGCGCGAGCCACTCTCGCTTGATCTTGCCGACGCCGTGCTCGCCGGTGACGGTCCCGCCCAGCGACAGGCCGACCTCGAGGATCGCGTCGAAAGCCTTCCGCGCGCGGGCGAACTCGTCTTCGGAGTCCGGCGAGTAGACGATCGTCGGGTGCATGTTGCCGTCGCCCGCGTGCCCCACGACGGCGATCCGCAACCCGACCTCCTGGCTGATGCGTTCGCATTCTGCGATCAGTTCGGCGATCCGGGTGCGCGGCACGCAAACGTCATCGGTCAGCCAGACGCCGTACAGTTCCAGCGCGCTGAGCACGACCCGCCGCGCCTGCAGCAACATCTTGCCCTCTTCGAGATCGTCGGTGGCGTAGGCCAGATCCGCGCCGCAATCGAGGCAGATCTGTTCCAGCGTCGCGAGTTCCCGCCGCGCGACCTCGCCGCCGGAGTCGGCTTGCGCGAGCAGCAGGGCCTTGCAGTCCGAACCCGCGCCGAGGTCGGTCTTGAGGTAGGCCTCGGCGGCCTTGATGGACGTCGCGTCCATGATCTCCAGCAGCGACGGCACCAGCCCTTCGCGCACGACCCGCGCCACGGCCTCACCGGCGGCCTCCGTGCTGGTGAACCCCGCGACGAAGGTGGAAGGCAACTGCGGCAACGGTTTCAGCGCGAGGGTCGCCTGCGTGATCACGCCGAGCGTGCCCTCGCTGCCGACGAAGAGCCGCGCGAGGTCGTATCCCGCGACACCCTTCACCGTGCGGCGCCCGGTCTTCAGCAGCGACCCGTCGGCGAGCACGACTTCCAGTCCCAGCACGGAATCCGTGGTGACGCCGTACTTCACGCAGCACAATCCGCCCGCGTTCGTGGACAGGTTCCCGCCGAGGGTGCACCAGTCGTAGCTGGAGGGGTCCGGCGGGTAGAACAGGCCGTGTTTCTCCACCGCGCCGCGGAAATCGAGGTTCACCACGCCGGGCTGGACGACGGCGAGCCGGTTGCCCACGTCGATTTCGACGATCTGGTCGAGTTTCGTCAGCACCAGCACGACACAGCCGTCGATCGCGTTCGCGGCGCCGGACAATCCACTGCCGGCGCCGCGGGGCACGATCGGCACCTCGAACTCCGCACAGGCCTTGACGACGGCCTGCACACCCGCCACATCGGACGGAAGTGCCACGGCCAAGGGCTTGCCGACCGGCGCCAGCGGCATCATGTCGCGGGAGTACGCGTCCGTGACGTCGGAGTCGGTGAGCACCGCGGCCTTGCCGAGATGCTCGCGGAGCCGGGTGACCAAGGCGTCGTCGCTCATGCCCTCATCGTAAGCCCCATCAGATCCGCACTGCGGAATCCTTTTTCCGATTCAACAGGAGGTAGGCCTGGACACCTGTGTAGACGAGCACGGCGGTGCCCGCCCAGGCGGTGACGTGCACGCCCTGGGTGAAGGCCTCGCGAGCCGACTCCAAGAGCGCCTGACCTTCGCTCGGCGCCATCTGCTGCGCGGTGGCCACGGCACCGCCCAGCGTGTCCCGCGCGGATTCGGCCGTGCCCTCCGGCAGGCCGGCGCGGTAGACCGCGGTCGCGACACTGCCCAGGATCGCGGTGCCGAGCGCGCCACCGAGTTCGAACCCGGTCTCGGAGATCGCCGACGCCGCACCCGCCCGCTCGGCCGGGGCGGCCGAGATGACGAGGTCGTTCGTCAGCGTCTCCGCCAGGGCGACACCGCCCCCGAGCAGCGTGAACGACACCACGACGTACGCGAGCCCGCCGCCGGACGAGACCTGCGTCAGCGCCAGGAAGCCGACCGCGCCGATCAACAGACCGACACTGACCAGCACGGACACCCGGATCCGCTTCGCGAGCCATGCCGCGAGAAGCGCACCGAGGATGCCCGCGACGGTCGCCGGGAGCATCCACAGCGCGGCGACGACCGGCGTCAGCCCGAGCACCAGCTGCAGGTACTGCGGCACCAGGAACAGCAGGCCGACCATGGCGAACACGCCGAGCATGTTCGTCACGACAGAGCCGCTGAAGGCCCGGTTCGAGAACAGCTTGAGGTCGAGCATCGGCTCGTCGAGGTGGTTTTGCCTGCGGATGAACACGACGCCGAGGCCAAGTCCGATGGCGATGCTGATCGCGGCCTTGAGGGTGAAGCCGTGTTCCGCGACCAGCTTGATGCCGTAGACCACCGGCAGCATCGCGGCCAGCGAGAGCAGCGCCGACAGCGGGTCGAAGCGGCCCGGCTTCGGGTCACGCGCCTCCGGCAGCAGGAACGGTCCGACCACGAGCAGCACCACCATGACCGGGACGTTGATGAGGAACACCGATCCCCACCAGAAGTGCTCCAGCAGCCAGCCGCCGAGCACCGGCCCGACCGCCATCCCGCCGGAGAACCCGGCGCTCCACACCGCGATCGCGGTCCGGCGCTGCCGGGGGTCGAGGAAGATGCTGCGGATCAGCGACAACGTCGACGGCATCAGCGTCGCACCACCGACACCGAGCAGTGCCCTGGCGATGATCAGCATGAACGCACTGGTCGAGAAGGCCGCGAGCACCGACGCGGCACCGAACGCCGCGGCACCCATGAGCAGCAGCTTCCGGCGCCCGATGCGGTCGCCGAGGGTGCCCATCAGGACCAGCAGGCCCGCGAGCATGAACGAGTAGATGTCGACGATCCACAACTGCTCCGCACCGGTCGGCGCCAGATCCTCCGACAGGAACGGCAGCGCGAACCCGAGCACCGTCATGTCCACGCTGATCAACAGCACCGGAAGAACCAGTACCGCCAACGCCCCCCACTGCTTGCGCCCCGCCATGGCGCACTCTCCTTCAGCTAAACCGTCTGGACGGTACAGTTACCGGCCTCCGTCGAAGGTAAACCGTCTGGACGGTATAGTCAACTTTTATGGTGAAGCCCTCGGCAAAGGAACGGATCCTCGACGCGTACGAGGAGATCCTTATCGAGCAAGGCCCCGGCGGGGTCACCCTCGAAGCCGTCGCCGCGCTGGCCGGGGTGTCGAAGGGCGGCCTGCTCTACCATTTCGGCTCGAAGGACGCCCTGGTCGACGGCTTGATGAAGCGTCTCGCCGCCTTGTCGGACGAGGACCTCGAGCAGGCACGGAAGGCGCCCGAAGGCGTCGTTTCGTGGTACCTGCGCACCGCGATCACCGACGTCACCCAGGAAAAGCCACTGCACCGCACCACCATGGCGACGATCCGGATCATGCTCAACGAGCCGCGGGTCTCCGAGGTCGTACGGGTCTACAACCAGCGGATCCACGACTTGATCAGCGAGCATGTCGACGACCCGCTGACCGCCGAACTTGTCATCCTGGTGGGTGACGGACTCTACCTGCGGGCGGCACTCGGCAGGGACGACGCGAGCCCGCTACTGGACCGGATCGACGACATCAAGGCGCGCATCCACCGCGTTTAGTCCTCTGGTTGCGGTGGTTGCACGCGCAAGTACCGCAACCAGAGGACTAAACGCGGCGAAGGGGCGTCCTACATCTGGATGCCGTAGACGCGTTCGATCGGGATGGTCAGCAGAACGCGCCGGTCGGCGACCATGACGTCGCGGAACTCCGCCCAATCCGGATGCTCCCCCCGCGCACGCCGATAGTTCTTAGTCTTGGCACGCGGCGCGGTGATCGAGATCAGGATGGCGCCGGCGTCCGCGTCGTAGAGGTAGTTGACGGTCGAAAGCTGCGGCCTGCCGTCGCGCTTGATGGTGGCGAGGGTGCCGAAGTCGCGATCGGCCAGGATCGCGTAGAGCGCGGAGTCGGTCATGTCTCCATCAAAGCGCGACACCGCACAGGCACGCTAAAAGGCCAGCTCAGTCCTCGAGACGGATGAACCGGACAAACATGCACGAATAAATGTGCTTGCATGCGGCAACTAAAGTGTCCTCGGACACACGAGGTCACTTTCTCCTTGCGAAGCACACCCGGAGAGGAACATCCTTGCTCTAGGCAACTAGTTGCAGTGACCAAGCAACCGGCGAGAGAGACCACGATGACATCCACGACACCCGGCACCAGGTCGAAGTCCGATCTCGATCTGGCCGACACCCTCGGGCACGAGCTCGTGCGGCTCGTACGCCTGGTCAACCGCGCGAAGTCACAGGTGTCCAAGCAGGGGCCGGACGGGATCGAGAGGGCCGCTTACGCGATCCTCTTCTGCCTCATCCACGTCGGACCCCAGCGCACCAGCAAGCTCGCCGAGTTCCTGCACTCCGAGATCTCGACCATCAGCAGGCAGTCGAGTTCCCTCGTCCAGCACGGGCTGGTCGAACGCCTGGCCGACCCCGAAGACGGCCGCGCCTGCCTGCTCGCACCGACCGCCGAAGGACTTCGGGTGTTCGAGGAGAACCGCAAGCAGCGGAACCAGTGGCTGGCCGAAGTGCTCGGCGACTGGTCCGACGACGACCGGCAGACCCTCAACTCGCTGTTCAACCGGCTGAACGACGACATCGAAAAAACATCTCCACAGTTCGCCGACCTCGCGTCGGCGTCGAAGGCCAAGGGGGCCTGAACAATGAGTTCCGCAGTAGAAAGTCCGCCATCGGTTCACGAAGAGGGGCCCCGGCTCAGTCACCGTCAGATCGTCACGATCCTGATCGGCCTGATGTCGGGCATGTTCCTGGCGGCGCTCGACCAGACGATCGTGGGCACCTCGATCGTCCGCATCGCGAACGACCTCAACGGGTTCGACCTGCAGGCGTGGATCACCACCGCCTACCTGATCACCTCGACGATCGTCACGCCGATCTACGGCAAGCTGTCCGACATCTACGGGCGCAAGCCGTTCTACATCACCGCCATCTCGATCTTCCTGATCGGCTCGGTCGCCTCGGCGTTCGCGACGTCGATGTACGAGCTCGCCGCGTTCCGCGCGATCCAGGGTCTCGGCGCCGGCGGTCTGATGTCGCTGGCGATGACGATCATGGGCGACATCGTGCCGCCGCGGGAACGCGCCCGCTACCAGGGCTACTTCCTCGCCGTGTTCGGTATCTCCACCGTGCTCGGCCCGGTGCTCGGCGGGTTCTTCGCCGACTTCGACAGCCTCGGCAGCTTCTTCGGCACCCCGATCGACGGCTGGCGCTGGGTGTTCCTGATCAACGTGCCGATCGCGATCATCGCGCTGTTCGTCGTCGCCAGGGTGCTGAACGTGCCGCACCAGCGCCACGACCACAAGATCGACTGGTGGGGCGGGCTTGCGCTCGTCGTCGCCGTGGTCCCGTTCCTGATTGTCGCCGAGCAGGGCAACAAGTGGGGCTGGGGCTCGCAGAACGCCATCATCTGCTACGTCATCGGCGCCATCGGCGTGGTGGCCTTCATCTTCATCGAGAAGCTGATGAAGGACGCGGCACTGATCCCGCTGCGGCTGTTCAAGAACTCGACCTTCACGGTCGCGATCGTCGGCGGTGTCATCGTCGGGGTGGCGATGTTCGGCGCGATCATGATGATCCCGCAGTACATGCAGGTGGTTCAGGGTTATTCGCCGACCGAATCGGGTCTGCTGATGATCCCGCTGATGGCGGGCATCATGAGCGGTTCGATCATCTCGGGCCAGATCACCAGCAAGACCGGCCGCTACAAGGTGTTCCCGGTGGTCGGCACGCTGCTGATCGCGGCGGGCGCGTTCTTCTTCGCGCAGGTCGAGTACAACAGCGCGCTGTGGCACCCGCTGGTCGCGGCCGCGATCATCGGTCTCGGCCTCGGTGCCTGCATGCAGACGCTGATCATCGCGGTGCAGAACGCGGGCCCGCGCAGCGACATGGGCGTCTCGACCGCCTCGGCGACGTTCTTCCGGCAGATCGGTGGTACCGCGGGTGTCGCGGTGTTCCTGACGATCCTGTTCAACGTCCTGCCGGGCAACATCACCAAGGCGTTCGGCGGCAAGCCGCCGACCGGACCGGGTGCCGCGGAGCTGGGTGACCTGCAGTCGAACACGAGCGGTATCGCGAACCTGCCCGAGGCCTTCAAGACCCCGGTGCTGATCGGCTTCACCGAGTCGATCACGACGGTGTTCTACGTGGCGGGTGCGGTCGCGCTGCTGGCGACGCTGGTGCTGATGTTCATGAAGGAGATCCCGCTGGTCGGCGGCTCCGCTCCTTCGGCGGCCTCAGCCCTCGAAGGTGGCGAAGCGCTCCTCGAAGAGGATGACGCGCCTGTCGAAACGGCTTCCGAGAAGACCGTCGTCACCACCCCGGTGGCCACCGAACCCGGTAAGCACGCGCTGACCAACGGCAACGGTCACGTGACCAACGGCAACGGCGCCTTCCGGGCGGGATCCGCGCAGATCACCGGGCACGTCCGCCGGGACGACGCGACGAACGTCGCGGGTGCGGCGCTCACCCTGATCGACCACAACGGCAACCAGGTCGCCAGGACGCGCACCGCCGAGAACGGTGTCTACTCGTTCGCCGGCATCGTGGGCGGGCGGTACACCATCGTCGCCAGCGGCCGCTGGTTCCGGCCGGTCGCGGCGACGCTGACCGCCACCGGCGCCGGGGTGCTGCGTCACGATGTCGAGCTGGTCAGCACGATCCTGCTGAGCGGGGTCGCCACGACCGACGGCGAGCGGGTCGTGCCGGACGCCCGGATCACCGTGCTCGATTCCTCGGGCGGCGTCGCCGCCGTGGCGAGGACCGACGCGGAGGGCAACTACACGATCAGCGACCTGCCCGCCGGGACGTACACGGTGATCGCCAGCGGCTACCCGCCCGCCACCAGCCGGGTGGAGCTGCTGGGCGGTGACCAGGCCGAACACGACGTCCGCCTGAGCTACGACCAGGCGCTCGACGAGCTCGTCGACCACTCCTGACGGTTGAACCGAAGGGGCCTTTCCTCGCGGATTTCGCGGTGAAAGGCCCCTTCTTCCTGCGTGTGGAGCGCGTGACCGGGCCTTTCGGACACCCCGATTCCATGGTTCGGTCGCGTGCGGTTCGCCGAGTACACGTAGGCTCGCGTCGTGAGTGAGGTGTACACCGAGGCCGCGGGCATCGGCGTGAGCTGGCTCGACACCGCCGGGCCGGTGCTCGTCTGGGTGATCGTGCTGAGTTTCATCTTCGTGGAATGCGCGCTGATCATCGGCCTTTTCCTGCCCGGCGACTCCCTGCTGTTCGCGGCCGGGGTCGTCCTCGCGCAGCACGGCTCCGACCTGAACGCCTGGCTGCTCTCGGCCGCCGCCCTGCTCGTCGCGGTCCTCGGCAACCAGGTGGGCTATTACATCGGCCGCTCGACGGGCACGAAACTGATCGCGCGGCGCGGCGGCAAGGTGCTGAACCGGCACAACCTCGACCGCGCCAGGGCCTTCCTCGATCGCAAGGGTTTCTTCGCCATCGTCGCCGCGCGCTGGATCCCGTGGATCCGCACGCTGGCGCCGCTCATCGCCGGGACCGCGCGGATGGATCCGCGCCGGTTCGCCCTCGCCACCGCGCTCGGCGGGCTGCTCTGGGTGCCGACGCTGGTGCTGCTCGGCTACTACGGCGCCGGTCTGCTCGACCAGCTGCCGTGGGTCAAGACGGTCGCCCTGTGGGTCAGTATCGCGTTCTTCGTGGCGGGTACGGCCTACGGTTTCCTCCGCTACCGCCAGGAAATGCGCCGTCCGGTCGAAGAGGCCGAAGAGAACGCCAGCGCCTGAACCCTCCTAGGCTTCGGGATCCGCCCAGATCTCCAGCTGGATGCCGTCGGGGTCACGGAACACGATGACCGACGAGCCCTCCAGGGTCCGCGATTCCTTCGACGGCGTGAAAGTGACGCCGTATTCCGAGAGCCGCGCTTCCCATTCGGCGAGTTCGGACCGTGACGAGACCTTGAAGGCCACGTGGTCCAGACCGGTCCGGCGTTCGTCGAACCGCGGCCGTTCGGTGTCCTGGTGCTCGACGAGCACGACCGCGAAACCCTCGCTCGGCGACCGCAGCACGACCTTCCGCAGGCCCGTTTCCGGGTCTTCACGACGCGTGAACTCCTCGAGTTCGAGCACGCGGGCGTACCAGGGCACGCTCCGGTCCACATCGGTCACGGTGAGTGCCAGGTGGTGCACAGACATGAGCTTGGACATCGGGGATGACCGTCCTGATCAAGAAGCTTGGGGGCGCCACCAGGGTGACACAGGCGTCCGCAGGGACGAGGTGATCCGCCGACTTCCCACATGAATCGTGATATCGCCCGGGAAACAGTGTTAAAACGTGGCCCAACCGCACGCGCACCCGAGATCGCCTCGTGACCGCTCCGTGGCCCCGGTGTCAACGCCCTCCGCCGACCGTCAGCACCGTCCCGGTGGTGTACGACGCGGCCGGGGAAAGCAGCCACAGCACGGCTTCCGCGACTTCGCCGGGTTCCCCGGGGCGCCCCATCGGAATGGTCGGCGCCAGCCGGTCCATCCGGTCGGGCATGCCCGCCGCGGCGTGCAATCCGGTGCGGATCATCCCTGGTGCGACGGCGTTGACCCGGACGGATTCTTTCGCCACTTCTTGCGCCACGCCGAAGGTCATCGTTTCGACGGCGGCCTTGGTTCCCGCGTAATGCACCCACTCTCCGGGTGAGCCGGTGCGCACGGCGGTGGAGGACACCGTCACGATCGCGCCGCCCGCGCCGCCGTAGCGGGTGGACATCCGGCGGATGCCCTCGCGGACGCACAGGAAGACGCCCGTGATGTTGACATCCACGACGCGACGGACGACGTCGACGTCGTACTCGTCGAGGCGGCCGGGGGTGTTGCCGGTGATGGCCGCGTTGGCGACCACCCCGGCGAGCGGGCCGAGTCCGGCGGCCGCGTCGAACAGCGCCACGACGTCGTCTTCGGACGCGACATCCCCGCGCTGGGTGATCGCCTGGACGCCGTGCTCCCGGACGCGCGAAGCGACGTCCTCGGCCGCTTCGGTGTCGCCCGCGTAGTTGACGACGACGTCGTACCCACGCGCGGCGGCCAGTTCGCAGACCGCCGCGCCGATGCCCTTGCTGCCGCCCGTGACGACGAGAACGCCGGTCATATGGCGAAGTTGACCAGTGGGAGGTTTTCGAGGACCAGGTCGGCCCGACCGCTGGTGGACGCGATCAGATCGGCGTTGCGCTGGTCGGAGCCGAGTGCGCGGCGGCGGGCGTCGACCAGCGAGCGGCCATAGCGACGGTGTCGCGAAACGAGCCGCTCGATGCGCTCGGGTTCGTCCGGCGCGAGGAACCACGACTCGGCGAGGATCGGCTTCACACCGCTCCACGGGTCGTCCTGCATGAGCAGGTAATTCCCCTCGGTGATGACCAACGGGACGTCGGGGGTGACCGCGACGGCGCCGGCGATCGGCTCTTCGATCTCGCGCCGGAACTCGGGCGCGTAGACCGTCTCGCGGCCTTCGGCGAGCCTGCGCAGCAGGTGCACGTACCCGGCAGCGTCGAAGGTGTCCGGCGCGCCCTTGCGCTCCGCGCGGCCGAGGCGCTGCAGTTCCACCTGAGCCAGGTGGAAGCCGTCCATCCCGACCACGGCCGCCCTCGTGCCCAGCGCCTTCGCCAGGCCCCAGGCCAGCGTCGTCTTACCGGACGCGGGTGCGCCGACGATCCCGAGCACACTGCGCTGTCCCGGCTTCGCCAGCGTCTGGGCCCTGCTCAACAGGTCCTCGAACACCGGGGGCATGGCTGTCATGGCAGTCCTTTCTTCGCGATCGCGGCCGTCCACGACCTCGGTCCTTCATGCCGCACCCGTTCGGCGGCCACCTCGTTGGCGAACGCGATCCATCCCGGGACGTCCGCTGCGCCTCGGGAGACCGCGTACGTGAAGGCTCCGTGCCAGACGTCGCCCGCCCCTAGCGTGTCACGCGCCCGGGTGACCGGGACGGGGATCGCACCGGACGCTTCCGGCGTCGACCAGCGAACGGGATCGGGGCCCGCGGTCGTGATCACCACCGGGACACCGTGCTCGCGGGGATCGTCGCCGCGGTAGAGCGACGAGCAGGCGGCGATGTCGACCAGCGGCAGGAGTTCGGGGAAGACCGGTTTCCAGCTCCCGGCGTCGAGTACCACCGGCACCTTGCGCTGCCGCGCCCAGCGCGCGACCTCCAGGGCGACTTCCGGATGGTGCCCGTCGAGGAGCACGCACCCCGGCAATTCGTCCTCTGGTTGCGGTAGTCGCGCGCGCAAGGACCGCAACGAGAGGACTGACTGCGAAGTGGCGTGGGCGTTGCGGGAGACGACGGTGCGTTCGCCGTCGGAGTCGCGGACGACGATGGCGCTGATGGCGGGCGGATCGGACCGCCCGGGATCGAGATCGACGAGGTCGACGCCGTGTGCTTCGAGGTCGGCGCGGGCGAGTGCCGCCAGCGGGTGCGCACCGGCGACCGTCAGGAGCGTCGCCCCGGCACCGAGCGCGGCCACGGTCACCGCCGCGTTCGTCGCCGGCCCCCCGGCTGCGACGTCCATCGACAGTGAACGCACCTTCTCGCCCGGCGCCGGGATCTCGGCGACGCGCTGAATCTGGTCGACGGTGCACAGCCCCGCGAGCAGCACGCGCACTACAGCCCCGTGTGCACGGCTGAAGCGACCTCTTCGACTTCGCCGTTCTTCCCGATCGTCAGCGCACCCGTGAGCAGGCCGACGACCTGGTTCATCGTGTGCGTCTTCGGCGAGACGACCGCGACGCGTTTGCCGAGGCGGTGCACGTGGATACGGTCGGCGATGTCGAACACATGCGGCATGTTGTGGCTGATCAGCACCACCGGCAGGCCGCGTTCGCGGATCCGGTTGATCAGGTCGAGCACCTTGCCGGATTCGGCGACGCCGAGGGCGGCGGTGGGCTCGTCCATGATCACCGCCTTGGTGCCGAACGCGGCCGCCCGCGCGACCGCGACACCTTGGCGCTGCCCGCCGGACAACGTCTCCACCGGCTGCGTGATGGACTTGATGTTGATACCGAGCTCGTCGAGGATCCGTTGCGCGTCGGCCCGCATCGTCGCGGTGTCCAGTTTCCTGAACAGCTGTCCGAGGAGGTCCTTGCGGCGCTTTTCCCGACCGAGGAACATGTTGGACGCGATGTCGAGTGCGGGTGCGACGGCGAGATCCTGGTACACCGTCTCGATTCCGTAGTGGCGAGCGTCCAAAGGGGACTTGAAGTGGACCGGCTCACCGTCCACTTCGATCACCCCGGCGTCCGGGATCACCGCCCCCGAAAGGGCCTTGATCAGGCTCGACTTCCCGGCACCGTTGTCACCGACGACGGCGAGCACCTCGCCGGGGAAGAGTTCGAAGTCGGCGCCGTCGATGGCGGTGACCCGGCCGTAGCGTTTGACCAGTCCCTGGGCGGACAACGTGGGCGTCGTCATGACTGCTGCCTCCTCGCGAAACGGTCGACGCAGACGGCGCCGATGAGCAGGGCACCGGTGGCGACGTCCTGGTAGAGCGCGTCCACCCCCAGCTGGGTCAGGCCGGACCGCAGCACCGCGACGACCAGCGCGCCCATCATCGTGCCGAGGACCGAACCCCGGCCGCCGAACAGGCTCGCGCCGCCGAGCACCACGGCGGTGATGGAGTCGAGGTTGCCGAGCTGGAACGCGTTCGGGTCGGCGTTCGGCACGCGGCCGAGCGCTTGCCAGGCGGCGATCCCGACGATCACGCCCGCGACGAGGTACACCGACAGGATCGTGCGGTTGACCTTGATCCCGGACAGCCGCGCGGATTCCGGCGCGTTGCCGACCGCGTAGACGTGCTTGCCCCACGGCGTCCGCGTCAGCGCGTACCAAAGTGCCAGGTACATCAGCAAAGCGAGGGTCATGCCGTAGGTGATCGGGATGCCGCCGAACAGGTAGCGGCGGGTGCCGAGCCATTTGAGCAGCGCGTCGGCGACCGGGACGGCTTGGCCGCTCGCGAACAGTTTCGCGGCCGCGGTGAGCACCGTCAGCAGGCCGAGCGTGACGATGAACGGCGGCAGTTTGATCCGGGTGACCAGTGAACCGGTGACCATCCCGATCACCACCGTCGCCACGATTCCCAGCAGCAGCGCCCAGATCCCGGGCACCCCGCCGACGACGAGCTTCGCCATGATGAGCGTCGCGAGCACCATCGCGGCCGCGTTGGCGAGGTCGATCCCCGCGGTCAGGATGATCAGCGTCTGCCCGAGGGCGAGGGTGCCGACCACCAGGGACTGTTGCACCACAAGGGAGAGGTTGTCGAGATCGAGGAAGGTGTCGGTGGAGAGCGAGAACACCACGATCGCGACGAGCAGGGCCAGCGTCGGCCCGACCGCCGGTGCGCGCAGGAAGAACTCGCCGATGGTCGGCCGTTCGTTGCCTTTGAGGGTCGCGGTGGTCATTTCGTCCCCCAGCAGTTCTCGAGGCCCCACTCGGTGTCCTGGCTTTCCACACCGGGGATCGGCTTGTCGGTGATCACCGCGGAACCGGTGTCGACGAACCCGCTCGGCTTCTTACCGGTCTTCGCGTAGTCGACGGCGGCGAGGACGCCCTGCTCCGCCATCTTCTTCGGGAACTGCATGACCGTGGCGGCGTACTGGCCGTCGCGCACGTTCTTGACGCCTTCGCAGCCGCCGTCGATCGAGCCCATCACGATCTGGTTCACCAGGCCGCGGGCCTGGAGCGCGGCGTAGGTGCCACGGCCCATCGGCTCGTTCATCGAATAGACGGCGTTGATGTCGGTGGTGCGCTGCAGCAGGTTCTCGACGCCCTGTTGCGCCAGGCTCTGGTCGCCGTTCGCGGGCGTCTTGCCCTTGATCTCCGGCGAGGCGTCGGTCAGGCCGATGCCCTTGAGGAAACCGGTGTGCCGCTGGGTGTCCACGGTGGACCCGGCGGTGCCGTCCACCATGAACAGCTTCGGCGGCTTGCCCGCGAGCGCGGCCTTGACGTACGCGCCCTGCCGACGTCCGGCTTCGAAGTTGTCCGTGGCGAAGGTGGCGTCGACGGCGGTGTCGGGCTCGGTCGCGGTGTCGAGGGCGATGACCAGCACACCCGCCTTGCGCGCCCGGTCGATCGCGTCGAGGACACCGGTCGACGAACTGGGCGTGATGAGGATCGTGTTCGCGCCCTGCTGCATGAGGTTCTCGATGGCCCGGACCTGGCCGTCGTTGTCACCGTCGAACTGGCCGGCGAGTGCGCTGAACTCCGCGCCGTTCGCTTCGGCCGCGGCCTTGGCCGCCGCTCTCAGCTCGACGAAGTACGGGTTGGTGTCGGTCTTGGTGACCAGGCCGACCTTGGCCTTGCCACCACCTCCGGTGTTCGACCCGCCACCCCAGTGGCGTTCGACCGTGCACCCGGCACTGGTCGCCGTGAGCACGGCGGCCAGGGCGAGCGCGGCGAGACTGCGCTGTCTCATGGGATGCCCTCCGATTCGAGGCTATCGGCGATGGTCGGGAAGGTAGACAGGGTTATGCTCACTCGCAAGCGTTTGCGCAAACGCTTGCCAGCGAACTTGAGTAAGGATCGGTAATGCCGTCGTCACGCTCCTCACGGCCGACCCAGAGAGACATCGCCGAACTGGCGGGCGTCTCGATCACCACGGTGTCGCACGTGGTCAACGGGACGAGGGCGGTGGCCGAGGAGACCAAGATCGCGGTCCTGCGCGCGATCGAGCAGACCGGCTACACCGGCGACGCCATCGCCCGGTCGCTGGTCACCGGCGGGACGCGGTCGATCGGCGTCGCGATCTCCCTGCTGGCGAACCCGTACTTCGCACTGCTCATCCAGGCCATCGAACGCGAAGCCGCCTCCGCCGGTTACACGGTCTTGCTGGCGGACACGCACGACACTGTCGACACCGAGCGTGAGACGGTCCGGACGCTGCGTTCGCGCCGTGTCGACGGGCTGCTGATCACGCCTTCACCCGGTGACGGTTCGGTGATCGGCGAACTCGTGTCGCTCGACGTCCCGACCGTGCTCATCGACCGGCTCACCACCCGCACCGACGTCGACCAGGTCGGCGCGGAGAACATCCAGTCGACATCGGCGCTGACCGCGCATCTGGCGTCGCTCGGGCACCAGCGGATCGGGATGATCAGCGGTTCGGCCGGGTTGAGCACCAGCGAGGAACGGATCCTCGGGTACCGGCTGGGCCTCGGCCGATCGGGGCGGACCTGGTCGGAGGAGCTGGTCGCGTGCGGGCAGTCGTCGCAGGCGGGCGGGGCGCTCGCGCTGAGCACGCTGCTCGCGCTGCCGGAGCCGCCGACGGCGCTGGTGGTCGGCAACGACAGCATGATGGTCGGGGTGCTGCACGAGCTGCGGAAACGCGGCCTGCGGGCCGGGATCGACCTGCCGGTGGTGGTCTACGACGACGTCGAATGGGCCGATCTGGTCGATCCGCCGCTGACCACGATGGCGCAGCCGATCGAGGAGATCGGCACCCAGGCGGTACGACTGCTGCTCGCCAGGATCAGCGACCCGGCGCGCAAGGCCCAGACGATTCGGATTCCGCCTACGCTCCGCCATCGCGCGTCCTGCGGATGCGCGCTCGTTCACTCACATTGATGATTGTTGGGAGACTTTCCGGTCTCGCCGCCGAACGACGCTCCGTCAGCCGTTACCGTCATTCAAGCTCGAATGAAGGCGTGGAGCGATGACCGCATTGTCCCCGGAGTTGCCCCTGTGGGAGGACACCCCTGTCACCCACCGGTTCGGGGTGGCCATGGCGATGCACGCGAACCCGTATTCGGGGGATCTCGTCCGCGCCATCCGCCGCGCCGCACGTCGTCACGGCTGCGAAATCACCCTCGCCGACACTGGAGACAGTGTCGGCGAAGAGGCCGCGGTCATCCGCTCGCTGCGGGCGGACCGCGTCGACGGCGTCCTGCTCGTCCCGGCGGCCGGTGACGACGCGGTGATCAACGGGCTGGTCCGAATGGGTGTACCGACCGTGCTCGTCGACCGGATGGCCGGGCGGAACGACATCGACCAGGTCGGCTCCGAGAACATCCAGGCCGTCTGCGCGCTCGTGCGGCATCTGGCCGGGCTGCGGCACCGCAAGATCGGCTTCATCGCGGGCGAGGACGAGATGACCACCTACGAGGAGCGGGCGCTGGGCTACCGGCTCGGCCTCGGCCGGTCCGGGATCCGGTGGACGTCGCAGCTGGTCGCGTGCGGGCAGTCGACCCCGGGCGGGGCGGCCGCCGCGACCGCGAAACTGCTCGACAGCTGGCCTTCGCCCACGGCACTCGTGGTGGCGAGCGAGGCGATGATGATCGGCGTCCAGTACGAGGCGCACCGGCTCGGCATCCGGATCGGGCGCGACCTCGCGATCGTCGGCTACGGCGACATGGAGTGGGCGGGACAGGTGACGCCGGCGGTGACCACGATGGCGCAGCCGATCGAGGAGATCGGGCGCAAGGCCGTCGAGCTCCTGCTCGCCCGCATCACGGACCCAGAGCGACGACCCGAATCCGTACGGCTCGCACCACGCTTCATACACCGTGCCTCGTGCGGCTGCTGAGTCACAACGCGCTGGTCAGAACGCCGCCGCCGGGTGAAGATGGCGGAATGACCGACCTGTGGACCGTGCACACCGCCGACCTCGAAGCCACCGTGCTGACCGCGGCACGCGCTCTGCTGGACGACGCCTTCGACGGCGACTTCAGCGACCACGACTGGGACAACGCCCTCGGCGGCATGCACGCGCTGCTGTGGGACGACGGTGAGCTGATCGGGCACGCGTCGCTGGTCCAGCGTCGGCTGGCGCACCACGGGCGCGTCCTCCGGACGGGTTATGTCGAGGCGGTCGCCGTCCGCTCCGAGCACCGGCGGCGCGGGCACGGCGCCACGATGATGGACGCGCTGGAGCGGGTCACACGGAAGGCGTACGACCTCGGGGCGCTTTCGGCGTCCGACGAGGCCCTGGAGTTCTACGCGTCGCGTGGGTGGCTGCTGTGGCGAGGTCCTTCGTCGGCCATGACGCCTTCGGGCGTGGAGGCGACGAAGGAGGACGACGGGTCGATCCACGTGCTGCCGGTGGGAGTCACCCTCGACCTGGACGGGGAGATCACCTGCGACTTCCGCGAGGGCGACGTCTGGTGACCGTGTCGTCGCAAGTAGTCCTCTAAGTGCGGTCAGGGTCGGTGAGGGTGGCGGCGGCTTCCAGGAGCATCCACGCGCCGATCTGGACCGAGAGGTCGCGTTCGGGAGCGTCGGGCGCGAGGGGCAGCGAAGGCGCCGGAGTCGCCCAGTCGGCACTGAAAAGCGGCCCGTGCGGCGTCTCGACGGCCCCGGCCCAGCACGCTTCGGCCGACCGCAGGACCAGGTCGCGCGCCACGCCGCTCGGGAGCCGCGGCGCCGCGAGCGCCAGGTACCGCGCCAGGATCCCGGCGAACAGCCCGCCGTCCCCGCCTTCCTGTCCCCGGATCACGCCGTTCGGCGCGACGTGTTCCGCGACCGCGTGGATCGTGCGCTCCACTCTGTCCAGTTCGGACACTTCGAGGCAGGCGCCGAGGTAAACCCCTTGGCAGTAGGTGAAAATATGCTTGACCAGCTCCCCGGTGTCGACACGCAGGCCGTCCCATACCAAGCCGGACCCCGGGTCGACGAGGCGCTCGGTCATCCAGCCGGTCAGGCCTTCCGCGTGCTGCGTCGAACCCTCTCGGGCATGGAAGATCGCGGCCGGTCCGTTCGCGGGCGCGTTCTTGAACTCGTCACCGACCCGCCACCAGATCCCGCCGCCGGCGTCCTCGGTCCAGCCTTCGCGCAGCCGCGAACTGATCGCCTCCAGCGCACCGCGGACGTCCAGCCCGAGGTGCCCCACGCGTTGCAGGGCGAGCCCGAGCCACGCGATGTCGTCGTAGTAGTCGTTGACCCACTTGCCGAAATTGCGCAGCCGCAGAGACGCCACGAACCGGTCGATCAGCTTCAGTCGATCCGGTGAGGGATCCCGCAGGTGCGCGTCGACGAGGGTGTCCAGCAGATGTGCCTGCCACCAGTAGTTCCAGTGCCAGTGGACGCGCTGACCGGCCGACGGCGGCCAGCCGCCGCGGCCCAGCACGGTCCCGGGCAGCCCCCAGACCCGGCGCAGATGCCGCTCGCGGACCGCGCGCTCGGCGGCCGCGGCCCGTTCGGCCAGAGCACTCATCGCGCCATCATCCCTTGCCCGCTGACATACCGCTCAGTATGTTGAGACGACTCCCGACCTCGCGAGGTGCTTCATGACCACGGCGCACGTGACCTGCCCCCTGTGCGAGGCGACCTGCGGCCTGGAGGTGACGATCGACGAGAAGAGCCTGGTCACCCGGGTACAGGGCGACCGCGAGGACGTCTTCTCGCACGGATACATCTGCCCGAAGGGTGCCTCGCTCGGCGCCCTGCACCACGACCCGGACCGTCTCACCACGCCACTGGTGAAGCGTGACGGCGAGTTCGTCGAGGTCACCTGGGACGAGGCGTTCGCCGAGATCGACGCCCGGCTCCGGCCGATCATCGACGAGCACGGCAAGAACGCCGTCGCCGTGTACTCGGGCAATCCGACGGTGCACAACGCGGCACTGGTGCTCTACGGCCGCGTGTTCTTCAAAGCCTTGGGCACCAAGAACTTCTACACCGCGACCACGGTCGACCAGATGCCGAAACACTTCTCGTCCGGCTATCTGTTCGGCGATCCGCAGACCATCCCGGTCGCCGATCTCGACCGGACTGGGCATCTGCTCATTCTGGGCGCGAATCCGTTGGTGTCCAACGGAAGCCTGATGACCGCGGCCGACACGCGCGGCAGGCTGCGCGGGATCCAGGAGCGTGGCGGCAAGATCGTCGTCCTCGATCCACGCCGCACCAGGACCGCCCGGCTCGCCGACGAGCACCACGCGATCCGGCCCGGCACCGACGCGTTGTTCCTGTTCGCGCTGGTCAACGTCCTGTTCGCGGAAAACCGGGTCGCCCTCGGCAGACTCGCGGAGCACGTCAACGGCGTCGAGGAGGTGCGCGCGCTCGCGCAGCCGTTCACACCCGAGGCCGTCGCGCCCGCGACCGGGATCGCCGCGGGCGAGATCCGGCGGATCGCACTCGAACTCTCCGGCGCCGGACGCGCCGCGGTCTACGGCCGGATGGGCACCACCACCCAGTCGTACGGGACCATCGCGAGCTGGCTGGTCGACGTCGTCAACACGCTCACCGGCAACCTCGACCGCGAAGGCGGCGTGATGTTCGCGCTACCCGCCCTGTGGCGGCCGCGGCGGTCCTCGCCGTTCACCAGCGGCCGCTGGACCAGCCGGGTGCGCGGGTATCCCGAGGTGCTCGGCGAACTGCCGGTGGCCACGCTCGCGGACGAGATCGAGACGCCCGGCGAAGGCCAGGTCCGGGCACTGGTGACCATCAGCGGCAACCCGGCGCTGAGCACGCCCAACTCCGCGCGGCTCACGGAAGCGTTGCGGCAACTGGACTTCATGGTCTCGCTCGACGTATACCTCAACGAGACCACCCGGCACGCGGACGTCGTCCTGCCCGGCCCGTCGCCGCTGGAACGGCCGCACTACGACGTCGCGCTGTACACACTCGCCGTGCGGAACGTCGCGAACTGGACCCCGCCGGCCCTCGACACCGACCTGCCGCAGGAATGGGTGCCCCTGCTGCGGATGGCCGGGATCGCCGCCGGTCAGGGCCCGGACGTCGACGTCGCCGCGTTCGACGCGATGGTGGCCGCGGAGACCGCGCGGCGCACCGGCGTCGACCTCGCGCTCGCCGACGGCCGCACGGGACCGGCGCGGATGATCGACCTGATGCTGCGTGGCGGACCGTACGGGATGAAGCTGGCCGACCTCGAAGCCGCGCCGCACGGTATCGACCTCGGCGCGTTGAAACCGCAGGTGCCGAAGGTGCTCACCACCGCGAGCGGGAAGATCGAACTGGCCCCGGACGCGATCACGAAGGACGTCCCGCGACTGCGCGCGGAGCTGGACAAGACGCCGGACGGCGGGCTGCTGCTGATCGGGCGGCGGCACCTGAGCTCGAACAACTCCTGGATGCACAACCTGACACCGCTGGTGCGCGGCGGGAACCGCTGCACGGTGCAGGTTCACCCGGAGGACGCGTCACGGCTCGGGCTGACCGACGGCGGGCTCGCTTCGGTGACGTCGCGGGCGGGGAAGCTCGAAGTGCCGGTGGAGGTCACGGCGGACGTCCGGCCCGGAGTGGTGAGCATGCCGCACGGCTGGGGCCACGACGTCGACGGCACGCGCACCAGGGTCGCGACGGCACATGCCGGGGTCAACTCGAACCTGGTCGCCGACGAGACCCTGCTCGACGTCCCGTCCGGCAACGCGGTGCTGAACGGGATCCCGGTGGAGGTCGCCCCCGTCTAGCTCGCGTTTCGTCCTCTGGATGCGGTACTTGCACCCGCAAGGACCGCATCCAGAGGACGAAACGCGGGGGTTACCAGGCCGTGGTGAGGTCGGCGTGCTGCCGCACCCAGGCGTGCATGACGATCCCGGCGGCGACACCGGCGTTGATCGAGCGGGTCGTCCCGAACTGCGCGATCGAGACGACCAGCGACGCGGTCTTCTGCGCCTCGGCCGAAAGACCGGGCCCTTCCTGCCCGAACAACAGCACGCACTCGCGCGGCAGCTCCGCGGTCTCGACGGGCTGGGAGCCGGGGGTGTTGTCGACGGCGACCACGGCGAGGCCTTCCGCCTCGGCGAAGGTCAGGAGCCCGGAGACGTCCTCGTGGTGGAGAAGGTGCTGGTAGCGGTCGGTCACCATGGCGCCACGCCGGTTCCAGCGCCGCCGTCCGACGATGTGCACGGCGGCCGCGGCGAACGCGTTCGCCGTCCGGACCACGGTGCCGATGTTGTGATCGTGCTGGAAGTTCTCGATCGCCACGTGGAACGGGTGCCGACGGCCGTCCACATCGGACACGATGGCCTCGCGTCGCCAGTAGCGGTACGGGTCGACGACGTTGCGGCGATCGCCTTCGGCCAGGAGTTCGGGGTCGTACCGCTCGTCCGAGGGCCACTCGCCCTCCCACGGGCCGACACCGACCTCTTCTCGCGCCACCCATTCGGTGGGGCCGGTCTCTTCGTCAGTCACCCGGAGATTGTCACTCAGCCCATGCTGACGCGGTGCGCCGGTGCGTCGCCGTCCTGGTGCCGGTGCCGCCAGCGCTGGATCGTGCCGACGTAGGAGATGAGCACCGTCGCCATCGCGATCACGACGATGACCGGCAGCGACGAGCGCGAGAACACCGTGTCGTAGAGGTAGTAGGCGTTGAAGCCGCCCGGGAGGTCGCCGAGGCCCTGCTGGTGGCGGAAGTAGTTCTCCGCCGCGGTCAGCGGGCACGGCCAGGGGAAGACGTTGACGAGGACGCCCCATGCGGCGAAGAACACATGCCCGAAGATCACCTTCGGCCACCGCCACGCGAGGAAACCACCGAATCCGATGAACACCAGCGCGAAAATGTGCACCGCGACTGTCACGTTCGCCAGGAAACCCGCCACCTCAAGCCCCCTTTCACACCCCTACCAGCGACGTTACCCCTTTCCCCTCGGGAAACGCTCACGAAAAAGGGGCATCCTCCGTTCGTTCACGGAGGATGCCCCTCTCGGGGAAGCTTTACTCAGGACAGACCGAGATCGTCCTTGTTCAGAAGGTAACGGTATTCGAGGCCTTCCTTCTCGATGGCCTCGCGCGCTCCGGTGTCCCGGTCGACGACGGTCGCGACGCCGACCACGTTGGCCCCGGCCTCGCGCAGCGCCTCGACGGCGGTGAGCACGCTGCCGCCGGTGGTCGAGGTGTCCTCGACGGCCAGCACGCGCTGCCCCAGCACCTCGACACCTTCGATCCGGCGCTGCATGCCGTGCGCCTTCGCACCCTTGCGGACCACGAACGCGTCGAGCACGACACCGTCGGTGGCCGCGGAGTGCAGCATCGCCAGCGCCACCGGGTCCGCGCCGAGGGTCAGGCCGCCGGCGGCGACGTAGTCCCAGTCGTGGGTGAGCTGCCGGAGCAGCTTCCCGATGAGTGGCGCGGCCGCGTGATGCAGCGTCGCGCGCCGGAGATCGATGTAGTAATCGGCTTCCTTGCCGGACGACAAGGTCACCTTGCCGTGCACGACCGCCAGTTCGCCGACCAACCTGGCCAGTTCGAGTTTCGCCGCTTGTTCAACCCCGGGGTACGCCACGGCCGAGAGTCTTACACACGGCTCGCGGCGCCCGACCGGGGTGTTTCCCCCAGTGTGTTCAGTCACTGCCGGATGTCGCGGCGTCCACGGCCGGACCGCGGGTGGCCACCCAGGCCGGGACCAACGTCGCCACCAGTGCGAGCGCCGCCGCGATCCCGATGACGGACAGGTAGATCAGCGGGGAGCCCATCGGCAGCAGGGAGTCGGTCGCCACCAGGCAGAACGGGACGATCGCGCCCGCCGAGACGACGGTGCCGAGCACGATCCCGATCACCGCGACGAGCCCGCCTTCGAAACCTGCCATCCGCAGCACCTGCGCCCTGGTCGAACCGGTGAGCCGCTGCAGGCCGAACTCGCGGCGCCGCCGCATGGTCGCCATCACCAGCGTGTTGGCCACCGAGATCACCGTGTAGGCGATGATCATCCCGACCATCAGGTAGTTCACCCACGCGCCGACGGCCTGGTCCTTCGCGTGCGTCGCGACGAGTGCGTCCCGGTCGCCGACGGACACCGGCAGCCCCGCCGTCACTGCGCGAAGCCGTTCGATCAGCGCCGCCGGATCGACGCCCGGAGCGGCGCGGACCAGCATTTGCCCGGCGAGCCCGGCGGTGGTGTGCGGGGCCAGCAGCTCGGCCGGGAGCAGGAGGCTTTCGAACCCGGGTCGCCCGCTGGTCACCGCGACGACCTCGACGTCGACGGGGGTGCCGTCGCCGAGCCGTAGGCTGAGCGTGTCGCCGACGCCGCGGTTGAAGTCCTTCGCGAAGACGTCGGGAAGCGCGACGGTGGCGCCGGTCAACGCGGTCAGGTCGCCCTGGGTCACCTTGGTGTCGGTGTTCGCCGCGGCGCCGGACGCGGTGAGGCCGATGGCAGGGCGTCCTTCGTCGGAGGAGTCGTACGGCGTCTCGAGGAACACGTTGCTGGTGACGTACTCGGACGCACCGGCGACACCGGGCACGTTCTGGATCCGCTGGACCAGATCCGGTGACAGCCCGCCCGCGGCGGAACCGATCACGGCGTCGGCGCGGACGTCCTCGGTGAACGCCTGGTTCGCCAGTTCCTGCTGGGTGGTCTGCAGGTAGATGTTCGCGGTCGCGATCCCGACGGCGAGCATGATCGGGGTGACCGCGCCCGCCGCCCGGACGATCCCGGCGCGGGTGTTGAGCACCGCGAGACGGCCGTCGACGCCGCCGAGCAGGCGCATCGGCCACTGCAGGATCGACGTCATCACCTTCGCGACGCCGGGGGTGATCATCGCGACGCCGAGCGCCCAGAGGATCACCGCCGGACCCGCGGTGCTGGCCGCGACCGGACCGGTCATCACCGCGACGGTCACGATGGCCAGCGCGGTACCGCCGCCGAAGCACAGCACGGCGAGCACGACACGCATCGGCGTCAGCCAGCGCCGGGTGACGGCGGCTTCGGCGAGTGCCTCGGTGGGCCGGATCTTCCCGGCACGACGTCCGGCGACGAAGGCGGCGATGAACACCGCGAGCATCGCCGCGCCCGCACCGACCACGGCGGGCAACCAGCCTTGGTAGAAGCGCAGGACCGAAGGCACGACACCGTTTTCGACGAGCTGACCGAACAGCCATTCGCCGAGGAACGGGCCAAGGGCGGCGGCGAGGGCGGTGGCGAGCAGGCCGACGCCCAGCGCCTCGCCGAGCACCATACGGCGCAGCTGGCGCGGCGTCGTGCCGATCGCCCGCATCAACGCGAGTTCACGCGAACGCTGCTGGGTCGACAGGCTCAGTGTGCCTGCGACGACGAACATCGCGACCATCACCGAGAGCCCGCCGGACACCGCGGCGATGACGATCAGGTTGGCTCCGCTCGATTCGGCCTCGGGGAATTCCGCGGCGCCTCGGTCGACACCGGTCAGGACGGTCGCACCGGTGGCGGCCTTCGCGACACTCGCCTGGACGGCCTCGACGTCGGCACCGGGTTTGGTGAAGACGCCGATGACGTCGGCCTTGCCGGGATGCCCGGAGAGCCGGGCGGCGTCGGCACCGGAAAAGAACACGGCGGCCTGCGAAATCGAGCGCGGTGCACCGGCGACCCCGGAGACACGGAAGCCGTCGAGATCGCCGCGCGCGGCGATCTCGACACTGTCGCCGGGCTTCAGGCCCGACGTCGACTCGACGACGACCTCACCCGCCGCGGGTGCCGCACCGGCTGTCAGCGCGTACGGGGTCAGCGCGGCGGAATCCCAAGCGTGGCCGAGTGCGGGACGGCCGGCCGCCGCGAGCGGGAAGCTCACCTCGGCGACGACGTCCGAGACACCGGGAACGGACCGGAGCCGGGAGACCAGGCCGCTGTCGAGCCGGACGCGCTCGGGAAGCCGCGCGTCCTCGAACTTGCGTTTGTCGTCGGCGTCGAGGGAGGCCGGGTCTTCCTTGGGCAGGGCGAAGGTCTGACCGCCGGTGACGAGGATCGGCGCGGCCGCGAGCCGCTGCGGCTCGGCGTTGCCGCGGATGCCGGTCTCCATGAGGCCACCGCAGGAGGCGACGATCAGCGCGCCGAAGAAGACGGCGACGAAGGTGCCGACGAACCCGCCCTTGCGCAGGCGCAGGGTCCGGAGTGCGAGTCGCAGCATCACGCACCCGCCCGCACCGGGCTGCCCCAGGCACCCAGGTGGGTCATGCGTTCGGCGACGACGTCCGCGGTGGGCGCGTGCAGTTCGTCCGCGATCCGGCCGTCGGCGAGGAAGACGACGCGATCGGCGTAGGCGGCGGCCATCGGGTCGTGGGTCACCATGATCACCGTCTGACCGGTGGTGCGGACCGAATCACGCAGGAGGCCGAGGACCTCGGCGGCGGTGCGGGTGTCGAGCGCGCCGGTCGGCTCGTCGGCGAAGACCACCGGGGGCCGGGTGACCAGCGCCCGGGCGATCGCGACGCGCTGCGCCTGGCCGCCGGAGAGTTCGCCGGGAAGGTGCTTGCGGCGGCCGGAAAGCCCGACGCGGGCGAGGATGTCCTCGACGACGCGGCGATCCGGTTTGGCGCCCGCGAGCTGCTGCGGGAGCGTGACGTTCTGCTCGACGGTCAGCGCCGGGAGCAGGTTGAAGGCCTGGAAGATGAAACCGACCCGGTCGCGGCGCAGCTTCGTCAGCTTCGTCTCGCTCAGCCCGGACAGCTCCTGCCCGTCGAGTACGACGGACCCCGACGTCGGCCGGTCCAGCCCGGCCGCGCAGTGCAGGAACGTGCTCTTGCCCGAGCCCGAAGGGCCCATCACCGCGGTGAAGCCGCCACGCGGGAACGCCAGTGTCACCCCGTCCAGTGCGACGACGCCCTTGCCGTATTCCTTCCGGACGCCGTCGAGCCGGACCGCGTCCCCGTTCCACCCAGAGTTCATGGGTGAAACCCTAGGAATCCCAGGTCGGCAGCACCCTGGGGCAAACGTGCGTCTCCTGGGTAGGGCGGGCCCTACCTCAGGTGCGGCCCTTGCCGCCGAAACCGCCGCCGAGCTTGCGCAGCACCGCCCGCGGCAGCAGCCCGCCGACCGCGACGATCGCCTTGTACTGCAGGCTCGGCACGGAGATGATCTTGCCGCGGCGCAGATCCGCGAGCGCCTCGTCCACCACCTGCTCGGCGCGGAGCCAGAACGCCTTGGGGCCGGGTTTGTCCAGGCCCGCCCGCTCGTGGAACTCGGTGACGGTGAAGCCGGGGCAGAGCGCCATCATCCGCACGCCGCCGGGCAGCGAGGCCGCGATGCCCTCGGTGAACGACGTGACCCAGTTCTTGCTGGCCGTGTACGTCGAACCGCGTCCGCTGAAGAAACCCGCCACACTGCTGACGTTGATGATCGCGCCCTCGCCGCGCTCGATCATCGCGGGCAGCGCGGCGCGGGTCAGCCGCAGGACGGCGGTGACGTTCACGTCCAGCTGACGCTGCAGCGCGTCCTGCGGGATGGTCCAGAAATCACCGTTGAGACCGAACCCCGCGTTGTTCACCAGGAGATCCACCGGCTCTGCGGCGAGCCGGGCCTCGACCAGCGCTCGTCCGTCCACTTCGGACAGATCGGCGGGCAGCACGACGACGTCGACGCCGTGCGCCTCGACCAGTTCCGCGGCGAAGCTCTCCAGCCTGTCGACGTCGCGGGCGACGAGCGCGAGGTCGTACGCCTCGGCGGCGAGCCTGCGCGCGAACTGCGCGCCGATGCCGGCGGTGGCACCGGTGATCAGGGCGGTTTGTGTCATACCGGGAACCTACTCGTGGGTCGCCTCGGGA
This sequence comes from Amycolatopsis sp. cmx-4-19, assembly GCA_049998115.1. Lineage (GTDB taxonomy): Bacteria > Actinomycetota > Actinomycetes > Mycobacteriales > Pseudonocardiaceae > Amycolatopsis. The sequence continues at coordinate 278,511 of JAEBEO010000001.1, forward strand.
AACCACCCACAGTGGGGGCCTGACGTGCAACGATTCCGGCCGGGAAGTATCGTCCCGCTCCATGGGGAAGCACAGCAGGCGCAAGCCGAGCTATCTGCCCAAGGTCGCGGCCGGTGCCGCGCCGCTGGCGTTGTTGCTCGCCGGCCCCGCCACCGCGTTCGCCGCACCGGGCGACCCGGCGTTCCCGCTGCCACTCGACCACAATCGTGAAGACACCTTCGACCGCGGAGTCGGCGTCACCAGCGAAGGTGACACGTCCCTCCTTCGCGGCTTCGTGAACAGCACCGAACGGAACGTCTACAGCAAGGACATCGGCGACGCGAAGATCGTCGCGGACGTCCGCCGATCGGTGCGCGAAAGCGTCGAGACACGCGGCGGCGCCACGGCGCGCCCGGACAGGGTCGGCGCGCTCGCCGCCTCGAAGACCGCCGAAGCCGTCACGCAGGGCCAGCGGAACACGGTGAAGCTCGACCCGTACGGCAGCGTCGTCGCGGGGAACGAGACCCGGTTCGAGCGGATCGGCGGGCGGCTGACCGAGGCCGCGCTCGACCCGCGCACCGGCACGCCGTGGTTCGTTTCGCAGGACAGCCGTGGGCTCGGCGCGTCCGAAGGGACCTATCACGCCGTCCGGCCGTTGCCCGGATTCGGCGTCATCAACGAGACCGAACAGCACGCCGGAGGCGGGCTCGACCGGGCATTGCGGCTCGACGGCGGTTTCAGCGGCGACCTCGCCGGCGTGCTGGAAGCGGGCCGTTCGTCCGGGCACGCCGTCGACCTCGGACAGTTCGCGGCGGTCGGGACGACGTCGGCGCAGCACGGCGGCGGCCGGTTCAGTGGTGTCCTGCCGCCGCACGTCGGCCCGGGCGACGACTTCGGCCAGGAACACGTGCTCGGCGGCACCGTCGGCCCGGCGACCGGGCTGATGTCCACCGGTCAGGACGTCGACCTGGTGCAGCAGGGCGCCACTTTGGGCGGGTCGGGCGCGAACACGATCAGCGGCGAACTCGGCGTCGACGAAGCGGCACGGGTCCACGGTGTCACGACGACGTCGGTCCGCGGGGTCCTGCCCTCCACCGATCCCGGCCAGGCGGGGCACGTGACACAGTCCGGGACGCTCGATCTGACGGTGCTCGGCCGTCCGGCGCACACCGGCGTGATCGCCGGTGCGCTGCCGCTGGAACTCGCGCGGTCCTAGGTACTAGGCCTGCGGTTCCACGTCGTCGGCCCCTTCGGCCTGCCAGTGACGGCCCGGGGCCGCCGCGTTGTCGTAGTCCTCGTCGAACGGGTCGACGATGTCGGCGATCTCGCCGAGGTCGCGCAGCAGCCGCTCGAGCCGCGACGGTCCCGCGTTCGGGGCGACACTCGCGAGCACCCACTCGCTCTCCAGCCACGCCACGCCGACGTCGCCGCCGAGTGAATCCGCCGCGTCGACCAGTTCCTGGGTGATCACCTTGCGGGCGCCCTCGGAGTCGTCCGCGAAGGCATAGCGCTGGCCGATCGGGCCGAGCATCTCGGGCATGTCCTGGCGCTGGAACGGCACGCTGGACAGCCACATCTCCAGCGGCGTCTCGTGCACGCGGTTGCAGCGCACGGCGACGACGACCGCCGGGATCTGGCCCTCGGTCTCGATGTCGAAGATGAAGACGGGACGGCGCCCGTCGGAGGTGAAGGTGGAGCCTGCCACGACGTTGACCGCGGCGTCGGCGCCGAAGTACCCGATGGCGCCGCCGGACCACTGTCGCGGCAACCGTTCGTCCTCCTCGACGAACTGCCAGCCGCGCAGCTCGGCCCAGCGCATTCGCTCGCGGTTGCGCGAGCCTTCCTTCGCCCGGTCGGCCGCGAGCAGCCCCAGCCCCGCCACCAACGCGACGGCGGCGACGACGAACCAGATCCACGCCGGAATACCCACGCCGGTCAGGGTATCCCCCTGCGCTCACCGGAAGTGATCGCCGGGCACCGTGTCGCGCTCCCCTTTCGGTGCCGTCCCGCTCAAGCCCTGCCGAAACGTCGACAAATCGCTGTGTCGCCAACGATTCGCGCAAGTCCGCGAAGGCCCCCTTGAGGGACTCTGAGTCCCTCAAGGAGGCCTTCACGGACCACTGGCTCACTCCACGCGAGTGACCGTCAGGGCTTCCGACGCCTCTTGGGCCGGGATGTCGACCCGCACGGTGTCACCGTCCCGGACCTCCCCGCCCAGCAACTGCTTCGCCAGCTTGTCGCCGATCGCCGACTGCACGAGCCGCCGCAGCGGCCGCGCGCCGTAGATCGGGTCGAAGCCGTTCAGCGCGAGCCACTCGCGCGCCCCGTCGGTGACCTCCAGCGTCAGACGACGCTGGGCGAGCCGCGAGGCCAGCCTGTCGATCTGGATGTCCACAATGGACGTCAGCTCGTCGGTGCCGAGCGCGTGGAAGACCACGATGTCGTCCAGCCGGTTCAGGAACTCCGGTTTGAACTGCCGCTGCACCACCGCCATCACCGCGTCGTTGCGCTGCCGCTCGTCGAGCGCCGGGTCGGCGATGGCCTGCGAACCGAGGTTCGAGGTCAGCACCAGGATCGTGTTGCGGAAGTCCACCGTGCGGCCCTGTCCGTCGGTGAGCCGTCCGTCGTCGAGCACCTGCAGGAGCACGTCGAACACATCCGGGTGGGCCTTCTCGACCTCGTCCAGCAGCACGACCGAATACGGCCGCCTGCGCACGGACTCGGTCAGCTGGCCGCCCTGGTCGTAGCCGACGTAACCCGGCGGCGCCCCGACCAGGCGCGCCACCGAATGCTTCTCGGCGTACTCGCTCATGTCGATCCGCAGCATCGCGCGTTCGTCGTCGAACAAGAACTCCGCCAGTGCCTTCGCCAGCTCGGTCTTGCCGACGCCGGTCGGGCCGAGGAACAGGAACGAACCGGTCGGCCGGTCGGGGTCCGCGACGCCGGCCCGGGTGCGGCGCACCGCGTCCGAAACGACCCGCACGGCCTCCTTCTGCCCGATCACCCGCCTGCCCAGCTCGTCCTCCATCCGGAGCAACTTGCCCGTCTCGCCCTCCAGCAGCCGTCCCGCCGGGATGCCGGTCCACGCGCTGACCACGTCGGCGACGTCGTCCGCGCTGACCTCTTCCTTCAGCATGACGTTCTGCTGGCTGACCTCGCTGGCCGCGATCGCGGCCTCGAACTCCTTCTCCAGCGCGGGAATCCGGCCGTAGCGGAGCTCGGCGGCCTTGCCGAGGTCGCCGTCGCGTTCGGCGCGCTCGGACTCGCCGCGCAGCTGCTCCAGCTGCTCTTTGAGGTCGCGGACGCGTTCGATCGAGCCCTTTTCGTTCTGCCAGCGCGCGGTCAGCGCCGTCAGCGTCTCCCGCTTCTCGGCCAGTTCCGAACGCAGCACGGCGAGCCGGTCCTTCGAGGCGGCGTCGTCCTCTTTGGACAGTGCCATCTCTTCGATCTCCATACGCCGCACGGCGCGCTCGACCTCGTCGATCTCGACCGGCCGCGAGTCGATCTCCATGCGGAGCTTCGACGCGGCCTCGTCGACCAGGTCGATCGCCTTGTCCGGCAGGAACCGGGCGGTGATGTAGCGATCGGACAGCGTCGCGGCGGCGACCAGCGCGGCGTCGGTGATGCGCACCCCGTGGTGCACCTCGTACCGCTCCTTGAGCCCGCGCAGGATACCAATGGTGTCCTCCGTGGACGGTTCGCCGACCAGCACCTGCTGGAAGCGCCGCTCCAGTGCGGCGTCCTTCTCGATGTGCTGACGGTATTCGTCGAGCGTGGTCGCGCCGACCATCCGCAGCTCGCCTCGGGCGAGCATCGGCTTGATCATGTTGCCCGCGTCCATCGCGCCCTCGCCGGTCGCGCCGGCGCCGACGATGGTGTGCAGCTCGTCGATGAAGGTGACGACCTCGCCCGCGGAGTCGGTGATCTCCTTGAGCACGGCCTTCAGCCGCTCTTCGAACTCGCCTCGGAACTTGGCCCCCGCGACCATCGAACCGAGGTCCAAGGCCACGACGCGCTTGCCGCGCAGTGATTCCGGCACGTCACCGGCGATGATGCGCTGGGCGAGGCCCTCGACGATGGCCGTCTTGCCGACGCCGGGCTCGCCGATCAGCACCGGGTTGTTCTTGGTGCGCCGCGACAGCACCTGTACCACGCGGCGGATCTCGGTGTCGCGGCCGATCACCGGGTCCAGCTCGCCGGCGCGGGCGCGTTCGGTGAGGTCGACGCCGTACTTCTCCAGCGCCTTGAAGGTGCTCTCCGGGTCCGCGCTGGTGATCCGCGCGGAACCGCGGACCTTGGCGAACGCCTCGCGCAGCGCGTCCGGGGTGGCACCGTGCCGCCGGAGCAGGTCGGCCACCGGGCCGCCTTCGGTGGCGAGGCCGACGAGAAGGTGCTCCGTCGAGACGTACTCGTCGCCGAGTTCGGTCGCGAGCTTCTGCGCGTGCGTCAACGCCTTGACCGCGTGCGTGTCGAACTGCGGGCTCGACACGGTGGCCCCGGTCGCCGACGGCAGCGCCGCGATCAGCGGCTCCAGCTCCTTGTGCACCTGCGCGGGGTCGGCCCCGACCGCGGTCAGCAGCGGTGCGGTCAGCCCCTCACCCTGCGCCAGCAGGGCACCGAGCAGATGCGCGGCCGCCACGTGCGGGTTCCCCGCCATGGTGGCGGCCTGCGCCGCCGACGAGATCGCCTGCTGGGTCTTCGTGGTCGGGTTGAAAGCGTCCATCCCTCACCTCGTACTAGCTGTTCCCAAGTCTGTCGACAGGTACAACGTCAGGAAAGTTGAGTCTGTTCCGCTCAACTCTGAAATTCTCGGCCGATGCTTGGCGAGACGGCTTCCGCTGGCAAGCGCGGGCCCACCCGGCCGAGGCCGACGACGGCGGCGCAGGCACAAGCGGCGACGAGCACCCACGGGATCCAGACTGCCACGGAGAACAGCGTGACGACGGCCGGAGCGATCACCGCGGCGAGGGTGAACGCGTATTGGAAGGCCGCCAAGTACCGTCCCCGTGCCTCCGGCGGGGCCGCGGCTTCGGCCAGCGCACCGGACCGCGGGCCGAACGCGAGATCACCCGCGGCCAGCACCAAGGTGGCGCCGAGCAGGTAGACCGGCTGCAGGACGCGCGGCACGAACATCACCGCGAGGCAGGCCAGGCACCACACCGCGAACAACGCCGAGCCCGTGCGCATCGCGGTGATCCGGGTCAGCTTCCGGGTGAGCCGCAACGCGACGACACCACCCAGACTGGTGACGACGGTGAGCAGGGCGATGATCGCGCCGGGCAGCCATCGAGGGCCTTGCAGTGCGTTGAAGACGTACACCGGCATCCCGATAAGGAAAAAGTCCATCGTGAGCGCGAAGAGACCGCTGAACACGATCAAGGCGAGGTACGGACGGTTCCGCCAGATCCGCGCGGGCCCCGAGAGCCGCCGCGGGTGGCGCGTCACCGGCGGGACCATCGTCGCGAGGATGGCCGCCGCGACCATGAAGGTGAACATGTCCACCATGACGGCGAAGTAGAGGCCCTGCGGCCCGATCCACACCAGCAGCCCGCCCGCCGCGAGCCCGCCGAGACCGAAACCCGCGGAGCGGACCATCGCGGCTTCGGCGAACGGACGGTCCTTCGGGCCTTCGCCCGCGACGTCGGCGATGAGGGAGAACTGCGAGCTGTAGAACAGCTGCTGACCGGCCGCGAGCATGACCGAAGCCCCGACGACGCCGGTGAAACCACCCGCCAGCAGGTACGCGCCCACCCCGGCGGCCTGCAGGAGGTGGGAGCAGATCATCACCGTCCGCGGACCGAACAGATCGACGAGCCGTCCGGCGAGTGCGGGGACGAGGAGACCGGCGAACGCACCGAGAGTGACCGCCGCCCCCGCCTGGGCAAGGGGAAGACCCACCACCCGTATGACGAAGACGAGGCCCAGCGGGAGAAAGAGTCCCGAGCCGAAGTTGTCGATTCCGAAGGCGACCAGCAACGCGACCCGGTTACGCACCGCTTTGACGCTACCGGCGTGACGGCGCTACGAAAGGTCCGTTCAGTCAAGACCGGCGGGTAGGAACGGAAGACGTCAGACGTCAGACGTCGCACGTCTGCGCCGACAGCGCGGCACGGACGTCGGTGTTCATCTCCGCCAGTCGCGTGGTCAGTTCGAGCACCTTCTCGTCGTCCCAAGCACCGAGCGCGCGCTCCATGAACGCCAGATATCCCGTCCGGCGGCGGGCCAGTTCCTCGCGCCCCCGTGCGGACAGGCTGATGATCGACGCGCGGCCGTCCTCGGGCGCGGGACGGCGGTCGACCATCCCGGCGGCGGACAGCTGGGAAATCTGACGGCTTACGACCGAAAGGTCCACAAAACGTCGTTTGGCCAGTTCCGAAGGACGGGCCTCGCCGTGCTTCGCGAGATCGGAGAGCAGCATCGCGGCGGCCGGATGCAGGCCGGGATCGTCCTGCCAGGCCTGCAAGATCCAGGCGTGCTGCAGCTGGGAGGCGGCCTTCAGCTCACGCATCAGATCGACCCTGGCGTCGTCGTCGGAGCTCATGGGCACCTCCCGGCTACTTGTACAGTACAACTTTATTCGGCGACACTTGCGTAAGACAACTATTTACCTCGTGAGATCGCCCACTGCCGCCTGGACTCGAGTACACCCGTCCGGAGCAACGATGCGGGCAAAAGGGCTCCCGGCGACTAGTCTCGCGGACGAGCCGGAACCAGCCGACCGGCCGACAGTCGCTGACCGGAGAGGTGAATGATCCGTGAATTCTTCTCCACTGGTCCACTGCCCGGCCCCAGTGTCGGAAAAGCCGTCCCACCCGGCTCCCCGTTCGTGAACAATCGGAATTCCCTTCCGGTATGCCTCTCCCGATCAGTGAATCCCAGCGCATGACAGCCGACGCGGTAAGCCCGGTTCCCCGGTCCTCCGCCCCACGGGCGGCCCCACCAGCGGTCACCGCCATGGTGCGGCTCATCCGCGACACCTGGGCGAAGTCGGAACCGTTCATCCCCGAGATCTCCCAGTTCTTCTACGGGATGCTGTTCACCCTCGCACCCGCCACCCGCGACTTCTTCCCGATCAACATGGAGGTCCAGCGGGGCAGGCTGGTGCGCGCACTGGTGCATATCGTGCAGATGGTCGACCGGCCGGACGACCTCGTGCCGTTCCTGACCCAGCTCGGCCGCGACCACCGCAAGTTCGGCGTCATACCCCGGCATTACGAAGCCGTCGGGACGGCACTGCTCGCGTCGCTCAAGAACCACCTCGGCCCGGACTGGACACCCGAGGTCGAACGGGCGTGGGCGGAGGCGTTCACCATCGTCGCCCGCGCGATGCAGGAGGCCGCCGCGGCCGACGTCAACCCGGCGTCGTGGTCGGCCACCGTGCTGGAGCACCGGCGACTCACCTGGGACCTCGCCCTGGTCCGGGTCCGGCCCGAATTCCCCGTGCCGTACCAGCCGGGGCAGTACATGAGCGTCGAGGTCCCGCAGCGCCCGCGCCTGTGGCGTTACCTGTCCCCGGCGAACGCGCCACGCGAGGACGGCGGCATCGAGTTCCACGTGCGCGCCGTCGACGGCGGCTGGGTGTCGCGGGCCATCGTGAGCCACACGCAGCCCGGCGACGTCTGGCGGCTCGGCCCGCCGCTCGGCAGGCTTTCGGTCGACCGGACCGCGGGCCGCGACGTGCTGATGATCGCGGGCGGCACCGGGGTCGCGCCGCTGCGCGCCATTCTGGACGACCTCGCGCAGTGGGGCGAGAACCCGAAGGTCCGGCTGTTCTACGGTGGACCGTCGCGTGAGGACCTTTACGACCTCGACGAATTGCGCGCGCTCGCGGCGACCAACCCGTGGCTCACCGTCACCCCCGTGATCGAGCGCGGTGACGAAGCGCCCGGTTGCGAGCAGGGCACGCTCGCGGAAGCCGTTACGCGGTACGGACCCTGGCCCGGCCACCGCATCCTCGTCTCCGGTTCGCCCACGATGATCCGGGCGACGGTGTCCAGGATGCTGGTCGCCGGCAGTGCGCTGGACCAGATCGCGTACGACCCCTTCACCATCGACTAGCAGACCTTTGCCGGGATCGTCCGAAGATCACCGACAGCGTGCGGAACGCGTCGGTGAATGCGAATCCACAATGGGGATCACCGAAAGGCCGCATGCCGTTACGTTACCGCGTAACCGTGCGAAAAAAGCCACCCGATCGGCGGATCACGTTTCGACGAGATTGGGCGAAAAACACTGGTGGGGCAAGGAAAATTCGTCCTTCATGATCACCAGTACCGAGCGCCAGACGGGGTTTACGGCGCGTATATCGTCTGCTCCGTTCGAGCGGGAACCTCTCATTCAAGGGTTCTTTTCTTCGCCATCAGGCATACAGTCGGGAACCCTCGGGGGAACACGAGCACCATGACATCGGGTCTGGAGAATATGCCCGATCCAACTGGAGAAAAAAGTTCAGCCATGCCAGCCGAACCAGTGAAATACGAGCATCCGCCGAGTTCGTCGAGATCTTCACCGCCGCGGACTCCCGCCACGGGACCGGTTCCCGTACCGCCCTTGATCGAGTCGCACGCCGCCGACAAGACCGTCGAGACGGCCAAGCTCATCCGGGAGAGTTTCGCCGCCGTGGAGCCGAAAGCCGGGGAACTGTCCCGCTACTTCTACGGGGTCCTTTTCTCCGTTTCGCCGGATGCCAGGGCGTTGTTCCCGATCACCATGGCCACTCAGCGAAATCGTTTACTGCGCGCCCTTGTCTACGTCGTGCAGATGGTGGACCGGCCCGACGAACTGACCACCTTCCTCGGCCGGCTCGGCCGGGATCACCGCAAGTTCGACGTGCTCGGCCGCCATTACGACGCCGTCGGCGTCGCGCTGATCGCCGCACTGAAACGGTTCTTGAAGGACGACTGGACGCCGGAGGTCGAAGACGCCTGGGTCACCGCGTACGGCGTCATCGCGAAGAGCATGCGTGAAGCCGCGGGCAAGGAGATCGGGCCCGCGTGGTGGAAGGCGACCGTGGTCGAACACCGCCGCGTCGTCCGCGACGTCGCCGTCATCAAGGTCCGGACCGATCAGCCCCTGCCGCACCGGGCCGGTGGCTATGTCAGCGTCGAAGTCCCGCAACGGCCACGGATGTGGCGCTATTTCTCGCCCGCGACCGCGCCGCACGACGACGGGACGATGGAGTTCCACGTGCACGCCGTCCGCGGTGGCTGGGTCTCGCGCGCGATCGTCCACCACACCCGGGCGGGCGACGTCTGGCGCCTCGGCCCGTCCCTCGGCGCGCTTTCGGTGCACCACACGGAAAACCGTCCGCTGCTGATGGTCGGCGGCGGCACCGGGATCGCCCCGCTGCTCGCGCTGATCGACGACATGTCGCGCTGGAAGCACAACCCGCCGGTGCACTTGTTCTTCGGTGGCCGCAAACCGGGAGACCTCTACGCCCTCGACGAGCTCCGCGGACTGACCGTCACCTGCCCTTGGCTGACGGTGACCCCGGTGACCGAGGAAGGCACCATCGCCGGCGGGGATCGCGGCACGCTGGCCACCGCGGTCACGCAGCGCGGCGACTGGAAGGACCACGACGTCTACGTCGCCGGGTCGCCGTCGATGATCCGCGCGACGATCGCGAAACTGCTGGCCGCGGGCACGGACCTGGCGAGGATCAAGTACGACCCCTTCACCCTGGACTGACCCCGGCCTTCCTTCGTATTAGGCCGATCGGCTGTTATACCTGGGCTCTTCGCAGCAGTAGGCCCGTGAATCATTGACCGCGGTCACCGGCGGATTTATGGTCTAGACCACATTGCTCCCCTTCGCGGGAACACCGTCGTTCCACCCAGGAGCCGGCATGACCGTCAAACGCAAACTCGTGGCAGCCGCCGCCGGTGCGATCCTCGCCCCGATCGCCATCGTGGCCATCCCGCAGGTGGCCAGCGCGCACGGCTACGTGCTGTCCCCGCCCAGCCGCCAGGCGAACTGCGCCCAGGGCAAGGTCTCGGGCTGCGGCAGCATCGCCTACGAACCCCAGAGCGTCGAGGGCCCCAAGGGGCTCCGCAGCTGCAACGGAGGAGTCCCGGGATTCGCGCAGCTCAACGACGAATCGAAGGCGTGGCCCGCCGCCTCGGTCGGGAACAGCGTGACCTTCAACTGGAAGTTCACCGCCTACCACCGGACCACGAACTACGAGTACTACATCGGTGGCACCAAGGTCGCCGACATCAGCGGGAACAACTCCGCGCCGAAGGACCCGACGTCGCACACGGTGAACCTGAGTGGCTTCAGCGGCCGCCAGAAGGTGCTCGCCGTCTGGAACATCGCGGACACGCCGATGGCCTTCTACAGCTGCGTCGACCTGCAGATCGGCGGCGGTAACCCGCCCACCACCAGCAACCCGCCGAGTACCAGCAACCCGCCGTCGACGACGCAGAACCCGCCGAGCAGCACCACCAAACCGCCTTCGGGCGGCACCTGGGCGGCCGGGACGGCGTACACGGTCGGCAGCACGGTCACCTACGGCGGCGCGAGCTACCGGTGCCAGCTGGCCCACACGGCGGTCCAGGGCTGGGAACCGCCGAACACCCCCGCCCTGTGGTCCAAGCAGTGAAAGGGACCCGCCCGTGAAGCTCGGCCTGATTCTCGTCGCCGGTCTCGTGGCCCTCGCGGGCTGCGGGGCCGGTGATGGCTCACCCACCACCGCCGGCGCGCCGCTTTCCCCGGTCCCCCAGTCGGCGACGGGCGCGCCGGTATCGGCGGAGTACAACGACGCCGACGTGATGTTCCTGCAGATGATGCTCGCCCACAACGCCCAGGGTGGGGAGATCGTCAAGCTGGTGCACGCCAAACAAGCGCAGCAACAGCAGCTCAAGGACCTCGCGGCGGCCATCGAGGCGACGCAGCAGACCGAGTCCACCGACATGCGGAACTGGCTGAAGTCCTGGGGCAAACCCGAGACGGGCTCGATGGACCCGAACGCGCATCACCATCACGGTGGCGACGGGCTGACGGACAAGGGACTGCTCGACGCGCTGTCCAAAAAGGACGGCAAGGACTTCACCCTCGACTTCGCCGACATCTTCGTCGCGCATCAGCACAACGGGGTCGCCTTGGCGATGACCGAGCTGAAGGACGGCAAGAACCCGGAAGCGAAGGCACTCGCCCAGCGGATCAAGGACTCCCGCACCGGCGAGGTCCAGCAGATCCGGACCCTGGTCCCCGGCCAGTAACGCACTTAGCCGTGTCCTGCAAGTCATGTTCGCGGTCTTCGCACCCAGGCGGCCCATCGAACGGACTCACAGGACACGGCTAAGTGCGTTTCTTGGGCTTCCAGACGACCAGGGCGGTCTGCTGCCGCAGGGGAACGAGATCCTTGCGGTAGGAGGCGTGCACCGCCGCGGCCGTCTGCTCGGCGGTGAGGTACGCGGCCGTGAGTTCCTCTGTCAGCTCCGTGATCCGCGCGCGCAGGGCATCGACCTGGTTCTCCAGCTCGATGATCCGCTTGATACCGGCGAGATTGACACCGTCGGCTTGCGACAGTCGCTGCACTTCGCGCAGCAACGCGATGTCCCGCATGGAGTAACGACGGCCACCACCGGAGGTCCGGCCCGGCGACACGAGCCCCTGCCGGTCGTACGACCGCAGGGTCTGCGCGTGCAGGCCGGACAGCTGTGCCGCCACCGAAATGACGAACACCGGGGTGTCCTCGTCCGCATCGTGCGGCAGCCCGCCGAACATCGTGCTCACCTGCCTTCGAGAAGTTCGGTGATCTCCGGTCGCGGGTCGTGGTCGGCCATGGTCTCCGCATAGGACTCCAGTGCCTCACGGGCCTTGTCGTCCAGTTCGGCCGGAATCTCGGCCTGCAGGGTGATCAGCAGATCGCCCTGCGCACCGTCCCGCTTCGCGATTCCCTTGCCGCGTGCGCGCAGCACGCGACCACTCGCCGTGCCCTGCGGCACCTTCAGCGAGACCTTGCCCTCCAGTGTCGGCACGGTGATCGTGCCGCCGAGGGCCAGTTCCGCGAAGGACACCGGCACGGTGATCGTCAGGTCCAGGTTCTGCCGCCCGAACACCGCGTGCGGCGCGACGTGCACGCGGACGTACAGATCGCCCGGCTGCGCGCCGCCGCGTCCCGGTTCGCCCTGGCCCGCCAGCCGGATCCGCTGGTCGTCGGCGACGCCCGGCGGGATCCGCACGGTCAGGGTGCGGGTGCGGGTGCTGACGCCCTCGCCCGCGCATTCCGGGCAGGGGTCGTCGATGATCGTGCCGCGGCCGCGGCAATCGCGGCACGGCTCGGAGAAGGCGAACGCGCCCTGGCTCCGGCTGACCAGCCCGCTGCCCTGACAGGTCGAACACGTCCTCGGGGAAGTCCCGGGCTTCGCGCCGTTCCCGCCGCAGGTGGAACAGGTCGCCGGGCTCGACAGCCGCAGCGGCAGGGTCGCGCCCTTGACCGCCTCGGTGAAGTCGATCCGGACGTCGGTCTCCACGTCCGCGCCGCGCTGCGGCCGGTTCGCCGTGGCACCGGCGGCGCCGCGGCGGCCGAAGAGACCGCCGAGGATGTCGCCGAGCCCGCCGAAACCGGCCTGCTGCTGGCCGCCTGCCTGGCCGAAGATGTCGCCGACGTCGAACCCGCCGTTGCCGGAACCGGCACCCGGGAAGCCGAAGCCACCGGGACCACCGGAGCCGAAGAGGCGGCGTGCCTCGTCGTACTCCTTGCGCTTGGACGTGTCGGAAAGCACGCCGTAGGCCTCGGAGACCGCCTTGAACTTCTTCTCCGCCTCCGCGTTGCCCGCGTTGGCGTCGGGGTGGTTCTCCTTGGCCAGCTTGCGATAGGCCTTCTTGATCTCGTCCGGGGTGGCGTCGGAGGAGACGCCCAGCTCACGGTAGAAGTCCTTACCGATCCATTCCCGTGCACTCACCGAACGTCTCCTCCTTTCACGCCTTCTTGATCAGCGGTTGTTCTCATCGAAGAGCTCGCCGTCGAGCGGCAGTTCGCCGCCGACCGGCGGGTCCACCGGTGCCTCCTGCGCCGCGGGAGTCGCGGGGGCCGCACCCGGCTCGTGGTCGGTGACCCCGACCATCGCCGCGCGCAGCACGCGTTCGCCGAAGCGGTAACCGCGGCGCATGACCGTGGTGACCGTCGGGCCCGCGACGTCCGGCGACGTGCTGTGCTGGACGGCCTCGTGCACGCTCGGGTCGAAGGGCTCGCCCTCGACGCCGAACGGTTCGAGACCGGACCGCTGCAGGCTGCCGACCAGCTTTTCGCCGACCGCCTTGAAAGCACCCGTCAGGTCACCGTGCTGCTCCGCGCGCTCGAGGTCGTCGAGCAGGGAAAGCAGGTCACCGACGACCGACGCCTTCGCGGCGGTGACGACCTGTTCACGGTCGCGGTCCACGCGCTTGCGGTAGTTGGCGTACTCCGCCTGGAGACGCTGGAGGTCGGCGGTGCGTTCCGCCAGCTCCTTCTCCAGACCGGTGGCCACCGACACCGAATCGTCCATGATGGAGTCCCCGAGGCCGGGGCCCGCGTGGGTCACGGGCGGCTCGGCCGGAGCGGGTACCGGCTCCTCGACGGGGGCGGCGTGCTTCGGACCGTCCTGGGTTTCGGCTGCCGGGTCGGCCGGGCGGACCTCACCGGTCAGCGGATCGATCCGCCGACGGTCCCGCACGACCACCGGTTCCTCCGGGCCCCGGCCCTCGGTTTCGTCGTAGCGTTCGGTCACTTCTTGTCCTTCTCGTCCTCTTCGACGATCTCGGCGTCGACGACGTCGTCGGCCTTGGCCTGCGAACCGGTGCCCGCACCGGCGGTCCCGGCGCCGGGGGCGCCTTCACCGGCGGCACCTTCGGCGCCCGGGGTGGCGTTGGCGTAGAGCGCGGTGCCCAGCTCCTGCGAAGCGGTGTTCAGCTTCTCGATGGACTCGCGGATCTTCGCCGAGTCGGTGCCCTTGAGCGCCTCGTTGGCCTCGTCGATCGCGGACTTCACCTTGCCCTTGAGCTCTTCGGGCAGCTTGTCCTCGTTGTCCTTGACGAACTTCTCCGTCTGGTAGACGAGGGTCTCCGCCTGGTTGCGGGTCTCCGCTTCCTCGCGACGCTGCTTGTCCTCTTCGGCGTGCGCTTCGGCGTCCTTGACCATGCGCTCGATGTCGTCCTTCGGCAGCGCGGAGCCGCCGGTGATCGTCATCGACTGCTCCTTGTTCGTGCCGAGGTCCTTCGCGAGGACGTGCACGATGCCGTTGGCGTCGATGTCGAAGGTGACCTCGATCTGCGGCACGCCACGGGGGGCGGGCGGCAGGCCGGTCAGCTCGAACATGCCGAGCTTCTTGTTGTGCGCGGCGATCTCACGCTCACCCTGGAACACCTGGATCTGCACCGACGGCTGGTTGTCGTCCGCGGTGGAGAAGATCTCCGAACGCTTGGTCGGGATCGTGGTGTTGCGCTCGATGAGCTTGGTGAACACGCCGCCCTTGGTCTCGATGCCCAGCGAAAGCGGGGTCACGTCGAGCAGCAGGACGTCCTTGACCTCGCCCTTCAGCACACCGGCCTGCAGTGCGGCGCCGACGGCGACGACCTCGTCCGGGTTGACGCCCTTGTTCGGCTCGCGGCCGCCGGTCAGCTCCTTGACCAGGTCCGACACGGCGGGCATCCGGGTGGAACCACCGACGAGCACGACGTGATCGATGTCGCCGACCGCGACACCGGCGTCACGGATGACGTTGTTGAACGGCTTGCGGGTGCGCTCGAGCAGGTCCGAGGTGATCTTCTGGAACTCGGCGCGGGAAAGCTGCTCGTCGAGGAACAGCGGGTTCTTGTCCGAGTCCACGGTGATGTAGGGCAGGTTGATACCCGCGGAGTTCGAGCTGGACAGCTCGATCTTCGCCTTCTCGGCCGCCTCGCGGATGCGCTGGAGCGCCATCTTGTCCTTGGTGAGGTCGATGCCGCTGGAGGCCTTGAACTTGTCGACCAGCCAGGTGACGATGCGCTCGTCCCAGTCGTCACCACCGAGGTGGTTGTCACCGGAGGTCGCGCGGACCTCGACGACGCCCTCGCCGATCTCCAGCAGCGAGACGTCGAACGTGCCGCCACCGAGGTCGAAGACCAGGATGGTCTGTTCCTTCTCGCCCTTGTCGAGGCCGTACGCCAGCGCGGCCGCGGTGGGCTCGTTGACGATGCGGAGCACGTTCAGGCCGGCGATCTGCCCGGCCTCCTTGGTGGCCTGCCGCTGCGCGTCCTCGAAGTAGGCGGGGACGGTGATGACCGCGTCGGTGATGGTCTCGCCCAGGTACGCCTCGGCGTCGCGCTTGAGCTTCATCAGCACCCGGGCGCTGATCTCCTGCGAGGTGTAGGCCTTGCCGTCGATCTCGGTCTTCCAGTCGGTACCGATGTGCCGCTTGACCGACCGGATGGTCCGGTCGACGTTCGTCACGGCCTGGTTCTTCGCAGGCTGACCGGTCAGCACTTCGCCGTTCTTGGCGAAGGCGACGATGGACGGGGTGGTGCGTGAACCTTCCGAGTTGGCGATGACCGTCGGCTCGCCGCCCTCAAGGACAGCGACGACCGAGTTGGTCGTGCCGAGGTCGATGCCGACCGCTCGCGCCATGGTGTGTTCCTCCTGCTATTCGTGACCTGCACGTTTACCCCCACCTTGAGTGGGTGCTACGCAAGTTCTATCGGGATGAGGCGGCTTCCGTCAAGCCGGACTTGAGCCGCCTGCACTCAACCTTGTACCCGGGTCAACGAGCGACCTGGGCTTCTTGTTCCCGGGCTAGCGGCAGACTGTGCCCGGACCGGGTGTGACACCGCTCACCAGGTATTTCACCTCTTCGGTGCGCACGCAGGCCGAATTGAGCAGCCCGGTGTGCCCGTACCCGGCGTCGACCAGCAACGCGGAGTTCTCGATGTTCCGCGCGAGCCCCTTCGCCCACACCAGCGGCGTCGCCGGGTCGTGCTCGCCGCCGACCACGAGGATCGGCGCCGCGCCACGCACCTTCTGCGGCCGGGGCGGGTAGGCCAGGGCGACGGGCCAGCCGGCGCAGCCGCTCGTGAGGTCCCAGAACTCCGAATACCGCCAGCTGTGCGGGGCGACGGCCTTGACCAGCCCCTGCATCACCCTCATGTCGGCGTAGGAGGTGAAGGCCGGGCCGAAGTCGTGGCAGCCGATCGTCCGGTAGGCGCCGTAGGACGGGTCCAGCTGCGAGTACGGCCCCAGCGCGGACGCGTCCGGCTTCTCCGCCGTCGCGGCCGAGATCGCCTTGCTCAGCTCCGGCCAGAACATCGGCAGGATGAGCGCGCCATAGACGCCCGACGCCATTTCCTCGGCGGTCAAGTTCCGCCCGAGCGCGCTCGCCGGGACACCGCCAGGCGTCGCCATGAGCGCGTCGTAGGTGGCGAGGGCGTCCTTGCCGCGAAGCGTGCACTCGTCCGACGTCGGGCACCACCGGGCGAAGTCCTTGAGCGCGCTTTCGGTCGCGATGGCCTCGTCGAGGATCGCCTTCCTCGTCGGCAGGGAGTGGTCGATGGCGCCGTCGAGCACCATCGTGCGGATACGGTCCGGGTACTTCTCCGCGTACGCCGCGCCGAGTTCGGAACCGTAGGAAACGCCGAGCCAGTTGACCTTCGGCTCACCGAGGGCGACCCGGATCGACTCGACGTCGTCGGCCGCGTGCCAAGTGTCCACTTGGGACAGCACAGGCCCGGTCCTCTTGAGACACTCCGCGCCCGAGGCACGGTTGTGCGCGATGAACTTGTCGTAGTCCGCGCGGCTCGTCGGGAACCGGCCGATCGCCGGGTCGTGCAACGTGGGCGCGCAAGTGACCGCGGGCGTGCTTTCCCCGACACCGCGGGGGTCGAAGCCGATGACGTCGAACCGCTGCCGGACCTCGGCCATTTCCGGTTTGTCCAAGGCGAAACCGCGGCCGCCGTACTTGAGCACGGTGACCCCGGCGCCGCCGGGGCCACCCGGATTCGTGAGCAGCGAACCGATGCGGCGCGCCTGGTCGGTCGCGGGCAGTTTCGCCAGCGCGATCGAGATCGTGTCGCTCACCCGGAGGCTCGCGCATTCCAGCGTCGGCGAGTACTCGGTCGCACAGGGTTTCCAGTCGATCCGCGGTGCGGCGGAGGCAGGCAGCGCGGAAAGCGGGAGGAGGGTCAGCGCGGTGACGGCGGCGAGTGTCTTCGTCCTCATGCGGACCTCACCGTGACCGAACCGGTGCCGGACTTGAGGTCGAGGACGTTCGACGACGCCTGGTCCTGGCGCACGCCGCCGGTCTCGACCGTGCCGACCTCCGCATTCGCGCGGACCTGGTAGGCGCCGTCCGGGACCACGACGGTCACCTTCCCGACCTCGGCGTTCGCCGTGACGGCACCGGGTTTGGCCAGGCCGACCCGGATGTCGCCGGTTCCGGTGCTCAGCCGCACCGGGCCGGACGAGCCCTGGACGTCGAAATCCCCGACGTCGCCACGCAGATCGACCGCGGCCGCCCTGGCGAGGGTGATCTTGCCGGTGCCGATCTTGCCGGAGATCGCCAGCTCACGCGGGACCACGACCTCGTAATCGACGCCACACTGGCTGCAGCCGCCGAGGACCAGCGTGCCGTTCTCGACGCTGTGCGTCTTGCCGGGATTGCGGCCGGTGTAGGTGACTTCACGGCGCAGCGAGACCGGTGCGCCGTCTTCGACCCGGAGCCTGACCCCGCCGACCGGGACGTCGACCCGGACCGCGGTGATCTGCTCGGTGACGGGCTCGCCGTCCTTCAGTGTCTCGCGGCTTTCGCCTGCGCAGCCGACGATCCCGAAGGCCGTCAGCGCGCCGAGTGCGAGCGCGCCGAGGACGCGCTTCTCCTTGTTCCCCATGAGAAAGTCTTTCCCCCGATAAAGTCGGTCAGGCCGCGTTGACCTTGACGCTTCCGCTGTCGGTGTTGAGTTCGAGCTTGTACCGGGCCGAACCGGACTGGTTCACCTCGATGTCGCGGCTGCCGCTGTCGGTGCTGCCGCTGACGTTGTAGTCGCCCCTCGGCACGGTGACCTCGATGGCACCGCTTTCGCTCTTCGCCGTGACGTTGGCCGCCTTGAGCAGTTCGAGGTCGATACGGCCGCTGTCGGCGCGCACGTCCACGTTGCCGCCGAGCCGTTCACCCTTGATGGAACCGGAACTCGCCTTGACGGTGACGTCCTGGCCGATGTTCGCCAGCTCGACACGGCCCGAATCGGCCTTCACCTTCACCGTGCCCGGGACGTCCCGCACGTCGACCCGGCCGGAGTCGACCGTGATGTCCACAGTGGACATCCCGTCGATCTCGACCGCACCCGAATCCACCTTGCCCGTGACCGGTACGCCCGCCGGGACGACGACGTCGTAATCGACCTCGCAGTTGCTCCCGCAGCCGGCGAGCACCAGGGTGTCGCCGTCCACGCGATAGGCGTCGCCCGGTTTGCCCCAGCGGTAGGAGAACTCCTGGTGGACCTTCACCGGGCCGTCGGCCATGCGGATCTTGACGGCACCGTCGTCGTTTTCCACGCGGATGCTCTTGATCGACTGGGTCAGCTCGGAGGTCGCCTCCGCGTCGGAGGGCCACCACCAGCCGAGGCCGGTGAGGACACCGACGCCGATCAGGGCGATGCCGCCGAGTGCGAGGAGTGGGCGCGCCATGGTCTTAGTCCCTCCAGGGCAGGTTTTCGTCTGTCTCGACGCTAAGGGGCCCGCGACGGGATGGACATAGGGGTATCCCCCGGATTCGTCCCTGATCCCGCGCCGGGGTTCTCGGGGTCCTAACCTGGCTTCGTCAGCTGTTCCAAGATCAGGAGGACGCATGCCGCAGGCACCCGATCCGTACGACTCGCTGCCCGATCTGCCTGCCTTCACCGTGAGCAGCACCGACATCGAAGAAGGCGGCTTCCTGCCGACACCCCACCTGTCCGGGATCTTCGGCGCGGGCGGCGAGGACCGATCCCCCCAGCTGTCGTGGGACGGCTTCCCCGCGGAGACCAAGAGCTTCGCCGTGACCTGCTACGACCCGGACGCGCCGACCGCCAGTGGTTTCTGGCACTGGGCCGTCTTCGACATCCCGGTGTCGGTGACGGCACTGGCGTCGAACGCGGGCGACGCCGACGGCACCGGTCTTCCGGCGGGCGCCGTCACGCTGAAGGGTGACGGCGGCGTGAAGCAGTTCCTCGGGGCCGCCCCGCCTCCCGGGCACGGGCCGCACCGGTACATCTTCGCGGTGCACGCTGTCGACGTCGAGAAGCTCGAAGTCGGCGAAGACGCGACACCCGCTCTGCTCGGCTTCAATCTCTTCAGCCACGCCATCGGCCGGGCGACGCTCACCGCCCTGCACGAGAACAAGGACTGAAGCGTGTTTCCAGTCCGTGAAGGACTCCTTGAGGGACCCTGAGTCCCTCAAGGAGTCCTTCACGGACTTGGCTACAGCTGCCCGTTGGCGCGCCCGCGCTCCATGTACTGCCCCTCCGGCGGATCGCCGAAGCCGAACGGCCGGTACAGCTCGTGCGCGTCGGCGGTGTGCAGCATCCACCGGAACTCCGCGCCCGGCCCGTTGTCGATCATCTCCCGGACGAGTTCCTTGCCGAGTCCCGCGCCGCGCGCGTCCTCGACGACGAAGACGTCGGCCAGGTACGCGCTGCCGATGGTGTCCGAGAAGGCTCGCGCGAAGCCGACCAGGCGGCCTGTCGAAGCCTCGTACGCGCCCACGACGCGCCACGCGTTCCGGAAGACCTTCTCGATCAGTTCGCGGTCTCGCCACTTGCCCCAGTAGACGCTGGTGGACAAGCATTTCCACACCACGGCGAGGTCCACCCGAGCCGGGTCGTCATCCAGTTCGTAAGCGCCGACTGTCCTCATGATCCGAAAGCTACCCGTCGGGTCAACGAGGTTTCAGCAGGTAATCCACCACCGGCCGCAGCTCGTCCGCGGACGGCGGCTCGTCGTCGATCAGGCCCTGGATCAGCAGTCCGTCGATCCCGGCGAGGAACACCCGGAACGCGACCTCGTCGTCGTGCCGGACCATCGAGGTGAGCACGTCCAGCCAGCGCCGCGCGGCGGGCCGCAGTTCGGGTTTGCGGGCGGCCAGCAGGTACAGCTCGTACTCCGCCATCGTCCGCCCGCGCCGCGGCCCCAGCGCCTGCGCGAGCAGCCCGGCGACCTCTTCCGCGCCGCGGCTGCCGCGCGAACGGGCCCGGTCGATCATCCAGTAGACCTCGGTCGCCATGTCCCGGGCGCACGAGATGAGCGTCGCGATCAGCAGGTCGTCGAGGCTGGAGAAGTGGTACGTCGTCGACGCCGTCGGCACGCCCGCCTCGGTCGCGACCGTCCGGTGGGTGACCCCGGCGACGCCGTCCCGTTCGATCACCCGCAGCGCGGCGGCGATGATCTCCTCGCGCCGCTTCTCGCCCCTGGCCTTCCGGCCGTCGACCTGGATCTTCACTTAGTGCGCGCTCCCTGCCTCGATCAACACGACACCGCCGATCACCAGCACCAGCCCGGCGATCACGGCGAGGTTGACCGGCTCCTTGAAGAACACGATGCCGACCGCCGCCACCAGCGCGACCCCTGCCGCGGCCCAGATCGCGTAAGCGACGCTCACCGGCACGCCCGCCTTCAGAACGTACGCGAGCGCGACGAACGCGAAGGCGTATCCGGCCACTACGAGGATCGACGGGCCCAGCTTGCTGAAACCCTCGGAGACCTTCAGCGAGACCGTGGCGGTCACCTCGGCGGCGATGGCGAAAGCAAGCAGAAGATATGCACTCACGTCACGGAAACTACCTGGACGATCGTCTTAAAACAAAGAGAGGCATACACCACATCGGTGGGACTTGGGCGCGGTCAGTGGGTTACCCATCAGTAAGAAGCATTAGTCTGCCTCCACCACCACAGCTTCACTCGGACGAAAGGCACCCGACGATGGGCGCTGTACAGCTGACGCTCGGCGGGATCTCGGTCCTGCTCGGCGTCGTCGCCTGGGGCATGTTCTTCGCGACCATCGCCCGCTTCGTGCGGGTGATCCGCCTCGGCCAGCCGGACTCGACCCGCAACGGCCCGTTCGTGCCGCGTATGAAGACCTTGATCAAGGAATTCGCCGCGCACACCCGCATGAACAAGGTCAAGAGCGTCGGCCCGGCGCACTGGCTGGTCATGTGGGGCTTCCTGCTGGGGTCGCTCGCCCTGTTCGAGGCGTACGGCGAGGTCTTCGTCCCGACCTGGGGCTGGCCCATCCTCGACGACTGGTCGCTGTTCCAGCTGCTCATGGAGCTGCTCGGCGTCGGCACCATCGTCGGCATCCTGATCCTGATGGGGATCCGCCAGAAGAACCACCCTCGCCGCGCCGACCGGCAGTCCCGCTTCCAGGGCTCGAACTTCAAATGGGCGTACTTCATCGAAGCCGTCGTGCTCATCGAGGGCATCGGCATCCTCGGCGTCCGCGCCGCGAAGTCCGCGCTGAACGTCCACGAGACCCCGGTCTGGGCCGCGTTCGTCTCGCACCCGATCGGTGAACTGCTGCCCGCCAGCCCGAACCTGGTCTCGGTGTTCGCGTTCGTCAAGCTGATGAGCGCCACGATCTGGCTGTTCGTCATCGCACGCACGATGACCATGGGTATCGCCTGGCACCGGTTCAGCGCCTTCTTCAACATCTACTTCAAGCGCGAGGCCGACGGCGGTGTCGCGCTGGGCGCGCTCAAGCCGATGATGAGCAACGGCAAGGTGCTCGACCTCGAAGAGGCCGACCCGGACGAGGACACCTTCGGCGTCGGCAAGGTCGAGGACTTCAGCTGGAAGGGCTGGCTGGACTTCTCCACCTGCACCGAATGCGGCCGCTGCCAGTCGCAGTGCCCCGCGTGGAACACCGGCAAGCCGCTTTCGCCGAAGCTGCTCATCACGCAGCTTCGCGACCACGCCTACGCGAAGGCGCCGTACCTGCTCGCTGGCGGCAAGCGCGACATGGCGGGCGACGAAGTGGGCCTGTCCGGCAAGGGCGACACAGAGGCGCAAGGCGCCTCCGTTGAGGGTGGCGACGGGGCGGCGTCCGGGATGTACGCGGGCATCGACGTCCTCGCGATCGCCGAGTCGCAGAAGGCCCTCATCGGCGACGACGGCGGCGTCATCGACCCCGAGGTGCTGTGGTCCTGCACTTCCTGCGGCGCCTGCGTCGAGCAGTGCCCGGTGGACATCGAGCACGTCGACCACATCGTCGACATGCGCCGCTACCAGGTGATGATCGAGTCCTCGTTCCCCAGCGAGCTCAACGGGATGTTCAAGAACCTGGAGAACAAGGGCAACCCGTGGGGCCAGAACGCCAAGGACCGGCTCGCCTGGACCGAGGACCTCGAGTTCGAGGTGCCGGTGTTCGACGGCGACCTCGGCGACACCGAATACCTCTTCTGGGTCGGCTGCGCCGGCGCCTTCGAGGACCGCGCGAAGAAGACCACGCGCGCGGTCGCGGAACTGCTGCACATCGCGGGCGTGAAGTACACGGTGCTCGGCTCGGAGGAGTCCTGCACCGGTGACCCGGCCCGCCGCGCGGGCAACGAGTTCCTGTTCCAGATGCTGGCGCAGCAGAACGTCGAGATCCTGAACTCGGTGTTCGAGGGCCGCGAACGCAAGGCGCGCAAGGTGGTCGTCACCTGTGCCCACTGCTTCAACACCCTCGCGAACGAGTACCCGGAGCTCGGCGGCCAGTTCGACGTCGTGCACCACACGCAGTTGCTCAACCGCCTGGTGCGGGAGAAGCACCTGACCCCGGTGGCCGCGGTCGCCGAGGACGTCACCTACCACGACCCGTGCTACCTGGGCCGCCACAACAAGGTCTACGACGCTCCGCGCGAGCTCGTCACCGCTTCGGGCGCGCAGCTGCGGGAGATGCCGCGGCACGGCGACCGCTCCATGTGCTGTGGTGCCGGCGGCGCGCGGATGTGGATGGAAGAGAAGATCGGCAAGCGGATCAACGTCGAACGCGTGGACGAGGCGCTCGGCACCGCGCCGTCGAAGATCGCGACCGGCTGCCCGTTCTGCAAGGTGATGCTGAACGACGGCCTCACCGCGCGCCAGAGCGACGGACAGGCGAGCGAGAAGGTCGAGATCGTCGACGTCGCACAGCTCCTGCTGACCGCCGTCAAGCGGAAGCCGGAGCCGCACCTGGTCCCGGCGGGAGCGCCGTCACTGGACGCCGTCCCAGATGCTGAACTCGACGGGAAGGCGGACGAGTCCGCCACCGAAACGCCGCTTCCCGAGGAAGACAAGTAGAACCTCAAGGCCAGGGGGGGACATTCTCTCGCACATAATGCGAGAGAATGTCCCCTCGCGTTTTATCCGAACTCCGACCTTTGCTCCCGATACCCGTTCGGCGGTACACGGCAACGATAAGCTGGCGTTTCCTCGTTGCCGTTGTCGTCTGCGAGGTCACTTTCGGCGGCACAACAACGGGTCCGAAAAAAGGGGCGGGGAAATCAATGGGCAACCGGCACGAACTCCGTCCGGGCAGGGAACACCGCCTCGCGATGCCGGGCTCGTCGACGCCCCGCCAGCGGGCCCGGCTCCAGTCGGCCGCGGCGCTCGCCAGGATGGCCCAGGAAGCGACCATCCCCAGCATCCCGGCCGCCCGGCGGCCGCCGCGCCAGCAGCAGCAACGCACGCGCGTCCGCCCGTACGTCCGCACGGGCGGACGCACGCAAGCGAAGCGGAACTTCGCGATCGAGGCGATGATCTCGGTCCGCAACGACGCACCGTGGAACGCGCCGGGGTTCAGTGTCGAATTCCATTCCGTCCGGTCACTGTGCCGCCGTCCGACTTCGGTCGCCGAAGTCGCCGCTTCATTAAGTGTTCCGCTCGGCGTTGCAAAGGTCCTTTTGGGTGACATGGCAGAACTCGGCCTGGTTACCGTTCATGAAACACAAGCTGAATTCGACGGTCATCCGGCACTCGCGTTGATGGAACGTGTACTGCAGGGTTTGCGTCGCCTGTGAGATCGGCCCACTCGCACTACGCTACGCGATGTGAGTGAAGAATCCGGCGGCGAAAGCACCCTGACCGTAGTACTGGCGGGCGGGGTGAACCTCGCGATCGCGGTGCTGAAACTGATCGCCGGGATCATCACCGGCTCCGGCGCGATGCTCTCGGAGGCCGCGCATTCGGTGGCCGACACGATCACCGAGGTCCTCCTGCTGACCGCGCTGAAACGCTCGGACCGGCCCGCCGACCGCGTGCACCCCTTCGGCTACGGCAAGGAGCGGTACTTCTGGTCGTTGCTGGCGGCCGTCTCGATCTTCGCCTCCGGAGCGATGTTCGCGCTCTACGAAGGCTTCTCGACGGTGTTCGGCGAGGCGACCGAGCAGACCGATCCGATCGTCGGCTACGTCGTCCTCGCGATCGCCTTCGCACTCGAATCGGTCTCATGGCTCCAGGCCGTGCGGCAGGTGCGCCGCGACGCCGCCGAAGCCGGCAAGAAGGTCTCCGTGTACCTGCGGACGATCGA
Organism: Amycolatopsis sp. cmx-4-19; assembly: GCA_049998115.1. Lineage (GTDB taxonomy): Bacteria > Actinomycetota > Actinomycetes > Mycobacteriales > Pseudonocardiaceae > Amycolatopsis. Next base: position 302,957 of record JAEBEO010000001.1, read on the forward strand.
CGACCCGGCACCCAAGACCGTCCTGTTCGAGGACTCCGCGGCACTCGTCGGCCTGCTGCTCGCGTTCGCCGGGATCGGCCTGCACCAGCTCACCGGATCACATGTCTGGGACGGCGCGGCGTCGATCGCCATCGGCGTGCTGCTGGCGCTGGTCGCCTACGTGCTCGGGCGCACCAACCGCGGCCTGCTGATCGGCAGGCAGGCGGATCCGAAGCTCGTGCGCGAGATCCGGGACCACCTGGTGGGCGCACCCGAGATCGAGGCCGTCGTCGACCTGCAGACCATGCTGATGGGTACCGATCAGGTGCTCGTGTGCACCCGCGTCGACTTCGACGATTCGCTGGGCGCGGCGGACGTCGAACGCGCCTGTGTCCGGCTCGCGGCCGAACTGACGGGGTCGTTCGGCGACGTCACCGAGGTGTTCATCGAACCCGTCCCGCGCACCGATCCCGAGCTGCGCGCGGCGGTGCTGGCCCGCTACGGGGACATCGCCGAACGCTGGGAGAAGGGTCAGTAGCCGAAGTTCTGGGTCCAGTACATGCCCTTGGTGTTCAGGCCTACGCCGATCTTCGTCAGCTTGCAGTTGAGGATGTTCGCGCGGTGGCCTTCGGAGTTCATCCAGGCGTCCATCACCTTGGCGGCGGTCGACTGCCCCTTGGCGATGTTCTCGGCGCCGGGCTTGCCGTAGCCGGCGGCCCGGATGCGCTGGTCGAACGTGGTGCCTTCCGGCGTGGTGTGCGAGAAGTAGTTCCGCTCCGACATGTCGTCGCTGTGCCCCTGCGCGGCGGCCGCGAGATGCGACTCGTTGCTCACCGGCGCGCAACCGGCACCGGCACGCTCCTGGTTGACCAAAGCGATGACCTGTGCGGCGGCGGAGTTGTCCGAGGAGCGCGGCGGCTCCGGGGTCTTGCCGGGGGAGGGCTTCGGGGCCTCGGGGGTCGGAGCGGGCGGCTCAGCGGCCGCGGAGGACGAGCTGGGCGGGGCGGAGGAAGACGTCGGCGCTTCCGAAGAGGCGGGCGGCGGGACGGCCGAACCGGGGGCGGGATCGCCCGGCAGCGGAGAACTCGTCTGGCCGGAGTAGGCGGGCGGCTTCGCGAGTGCGTCGCCGGACCGGCCCTTGGTGTCGGGGACGCTCAACGACAGGTTGCTCAAGGCGGTGCCCTCGAACCGGTCCGTCACCATCAAGTAGCTCGCGCCGGCGATCACTCCACCGAGCAGGAAGCTGAGCGTGACAAGAAGTAACCGGTTTCTTGCTCTTTGGGGGGACACGAGGCCGAAAACTATCACGAATTGGTTACGGCAATACCCCCGAAAGTAGTAATACCGTTCAGCGGTCGCGCTGAGTGATCAAACTTGTCGACTCATGGGTGATCAGTGCGGCATCGCCCAGGAACCGGATCACCGTTTCGAGCTCACCGTCCGTGTACTTCTCGCAAGCCTCACGGACCGACCCGACCAGGTGATCCCACAGCGGGGCGGCACCGGCCATCCTCGCCCCGTCGATCTCGATGAGCACCTTCCGCCTGTCGGCCGGATGCGGTTTCCGCACGACGACACCCTTGCCGACGAGCCTGTCGACGAGCGCTGTGATCGACGCGGGCGCGAGACCCGAGAGCTTCGAAAGGTCCTTCGGCGTCTGCGGCCCGAGGCAGGCGAGGTAGTCGGTGACCTTGCTCTCGACAGCCGAAAGCCCGCTCTGCTCGGCGATCGCCGTATGGAACATCACCGTCTCGGTGGACAGTGCCCGCGACCCGTCGAGGATCCGCTCGACCAGCTCCGCTCGCTCACTTGACACGACGACCAGCCTAGCGGAGTCTTTAGTTCGACAGAACGAATTAGTTTCTAAGAGATTCGATGGGGTGAACGACATGACGAAGGTACTGGTCGCCGGCGGGGGAATCGCGGGCACGATCACGGCGATCGCTTTGCACGAGACGGGCCACGAACCGGTGATCCACGAGGCGTACGACCGGACGGCGGAAGGCGTCGGCGCGTTCCTGACGCTCGCGGTCAACGGACTGGACGCGCTGGCACCACTCGGCCTGAAAGGTCTGGTCAAGGACCTGGGATTCGACACGCCGAGGATCAAGCTGCACCTGGGGAACGGCCGTGAAGTGGGGGATTTCCCGCTCGGCGGCGCGCTGCCGGACGGGACGCTGAGCCAAACCGTGCTGCGCTCGGACCTGTACGTCGCCCTGCGCGACGAAACGGCCAGACGCGGCATCGAAGTCCGCTATGGCAAACGTTTGGCTGACGCGCGCGAGACCCCTGCCGGGGTGCTCGCGACGTTCGAGGACGGTTCGTCCTCCGAAGGCGACCTGCTGGTCGGAGCGGACGGGCTGTGGTCGCGGGTGCGGCGGATCATCGATCCCCAGGCGCCGTCGCCGCGCTACGTCCCGCTGCTCAACACCGGCGGACTGGCCGACGGCCTACACCTGGACGACGAACCCGGCGTCATGCACATGACCTTCGGCAAGCGGCTGTTCTTCGCGCACGTCGTCCATCCGGATGGCGCGGTCTGGTGGTTTGCGAACGTCCCCCGGAAGCATGACCCGTCCCAGGCCGAACTCGCCACGATGACCGGCGACGCCTGGCGCGAAGACCTGATCCGGCACCTGGCGGCGGACCGCACCCCGGCGGTCGAGATCGTGCGCGCGACGCGGGAGATCTACCGGCCGTGGGCGACGTACGACTTCCCGAGCGTGCCGACCTGGCGGACCGCTCGGACGGTGATCATCGGCGACGCCGCGCACGCGACCTCCCCGGCGGCGGGCCAGGGTGCCTCGATGGCCATCGAGGACGCCGTCACGCTGGCGCGATGCCTGCGTGACGTGCCCTCGATCCCGGAGGCGCTGGCCACCTACGAAGGGCTTCGGCGTGAGCGCGTGGAGGCCGTCGTCGAGCGCGGTAAGCGCAACGGCGACGCGAAAGCGGTCGGACCCGTCGGACGGGTGATCCGGGACTTCTTCATCACGCGGGCATTCAGAAACCCGCCGAAGGAGGATCCGAACGCCTTCATGTGGCAGCACCGGATCGACTGGGCGGCCCCGGTGGCTTAGCGCCAGGTGTCGACGCGGTGGAAGTTCTTGTACGCGCGGCTCGGCGTCGGTCCCCGCTGGCCCTGGTAGCGCGAGCCTGCCTCGTTGGAGCCGTACGGGAACTCCGCGGCGCTGGACAGCCGGAAGATGCAGAGCTGGCCGATCTTCATACCCGGCCAGAGGGTGATCGGCAGATTGGCCACATTGGACAGTTCGAGCGTGATGTGGCCGGAGAAACCCGGGTCGATGAAGCCCGCGGTGGAGTGGGTGAGCAGACCGAGGCGGCCGAGGGAGGACTTGCCCTCCAGGCGGCCGGCGAGGTCGTCGGCGAGCGTGACGGTCTCGTAGGTCGACCCCAGCACGAACTCCCCGGGATGCAGGACGAAGGGGTCTTCGCCCTCCTTCTCGACCAGCGAGGTCAGCTCGTCCTGCTGGAGCTGTGGGTCGATATGCGTGTACTTGCTGTTGTCGAACACGCGGAAGAAGCGGTCGAGGCGCACGTCGATGCTCGACGGCTGGACCATCGTCGGGTCGAACGGGTCGACACCGAGACGGCAGGCGTCGAGCTCTTTACGGAGGTCACGGTCGCTGAGGAGCACGCGATCAGCGTAGTCAAGCGGCCTTCATGTGCCTGCCGTAGGTCGGGTCGAGCCGGAAGGCCTTGGTGATCTGCCGGAGGTAGTGCCGCCGCCCGGCCGCCCCGATCCGTTCCTGGAGCGCGGTCGCCCCGGGCACCAGCCGCCGGACGGTCTCGGCGGCGAAGTTGACCCCGGCCACCGCGACCACGGCCGCCTGCGCGACCGGGTCGTCGGGCAGTTCCAGGAAGTCGGCGTTGCGCTTGCCGAGCAGCAGCCTGCTGATCGACCCGTGCGTCGCCACCGACACATGCGCGAGCACCTTGCCCGCCGCGCCGCGTCCGGCGCCGATCCCGGCGTGGGACTTCATCAGCGCCTTGGCGAGCCGCTTGGAATCGTCGTCGGGAATGAACTCGGTGGCGGCGAGCAGCCACAACAGCCGCCACGCGTCGTCCTCGCCGGCGGGCAGGAGTTCCTCGTCGACCCCCATCAGCCAGCCGATGTACCGCCAAAGATGCAGGATGTCGGCGCGCTCGCGGGCGCTGTAGCGAAGTCCGAGCAGTTGCGTGCCGAAGACGTAGACGAGCGAGAAGAGCAGTAGCGTGCCCGCGGTCTGAACCTGATTGACCGGCTTGTCCCAAGCCGCGTAATCCCAGTCGTCACGACGGTTCATGGCCGCGCGGACGTGCGCGTGCACCAACCGCACCCGCAACGCCGAGGCGTACCCCTCCGCCCCCGGCGCGAGCGCACCCGGCGTCGTCACGTCGATCCACCAGGTCGCCGTCTCGACAAGGCGTTGCGCCGCCTTGTACTCGATCTCGCCGGTACCGACGAGAGACTTCGTCGCGCGCGAAGCGAGGTAGCCACCCATCAACGAGACGTCGCCGAGCGGGAACAGCCCGAGCAACCCGGCCCGCGTGATCGCCCGCGCCCCACGATCCAACCGAGCCGGATCGACCCAGTACGGCGTCGCCTCGACGTCACGGAAGAACGCTTCGAGCTCCTTCGGCGGCTTCTCGACGCTGTCGATCCCTTGCCGCAGCGCCTGTTCGAACAGCTCGCGGCCACCACCCCGCAGCAACGGCACCAGCACGTCCACGGCCGGGTCCTCCCGCTGCGCGAACTGCCGCAACCGGGCGATCTGGCGCTCGTCACCCCTGATGTCACCCTCGAAGAACAACCTCGACGCGACCCGGAAGCCGCCCTGGCGGAACAACTCGGGGTCGGGCAGCCTCTCGCCCATCCGGCACACCTCCGACGTAGACAACAAGTGTTGTCACTTGGAGACGGCGACGTCAAGGTGAGGTGGGGGCTTGGCAAGCGGTGATCCGGGCCATGTATGCTGGCCGAGCACTGCGGATGTAGTTCAATGGTAGAACATCAGCTTCCCAAGCTGAATACGCGGGTTCGATTCCCGTCATCCGCTCTCATGCGAAAGCCCCAGGTCAGTGGATGTCCACTGAGGACCTGGGGCTTTTGCTTCGCCCGATCATCCAGGCAACAAGTGCACTCGGAACGCCGGTCGGCTTCGGGACCCCTCCCCGGCTCCGCCGCTACCTTCCGGTGCGTGCGAAGAATGTCGAGCGACAGCACAGCGGCCACCTTGCTGACCGTTCTGGCGAGGGCGCTGGTACTCCCGATGGTGCTGGTCGGCGGGATCTTCCTCATCATCGGCCTGAACACGGGCAGCACCCCTGGGCCGTACACGGTCGTCTTCGCCAGGCCGGGTGACGAATGCGGGGCAGCCGGGCAGTATCTCAATGCGTCCACGGGCGAGCCGCTGCGTTGTATGGGCCCTGGACTCCTTCGGACGTCCTCTGTGGAATTCCCCGGGTTTTCCCGCGTACAGAACGATGATGTGCGCGACTTTCTGACCGAATTGGCGGCGGACGGCGATTTGAGCGTCTTCGACCACCGTGCGGTCCAGGGCAGGATCGACGGGATCGCGGCGGGGCTGCCGCCGGGGACCCGGGTCGAGCGGGAGTCCGGCTCGACGAGGATCTGGATCGGCACGGCCTTGGCAGGTGCCGGGCTGCTCTCGGGCTCCGGCTTCGCCTGGCGGTGGTTCCAGAATCGCCGCGACGGTTTCTCTTGAGGATCCGGCCCCCAAGGCCACTGGCCTGCTTGTAGCGTGCGGGCCATGGAGATCCGGGAGAGCACCGAAGACGACTGGCCGCAGGTGTGGCCGATCGTGCGCGAAGTCGTGCGGGCCGCGGACACGTATACCTACGATCCCGCCATGACCGAGGACCACGCCCGCGAAATCTGGATCTCGACACCGCCGAGCCGGACGGTGGTCGCGGTCGAGGACGGCCGGGTGCTCGGCACGGCCAAGATGGGGCCGAACCGCGACGGGCCCGGGGCGCATGTCTCGACGGCGAGTTTCATGGTGGACAAGGACGTTCGCGGCAAGGGTGTCGGCAGTGCGTTGTGCGCGCATGTCCTGGAGTGGGCGCGGGAACAGGGTTTCGCCGGGATGCAGTTCAACGCGGTCGCCGAATCGAACGTGGCCGGGATCCGTGTCTACGAACGGCTCGGGTTCGAGATCGTCGGGACGGTGCCGGGCGCGTTCGAGCACCCGACGCGGGGGCGCATCGGGCTGCACGTCATGTACTGCGACTTCGGCTGAAGAAGCGAGTCCACGTGAGGGGAAACGTGAAGCTCGGGAGACACACCGTCACTGCCGCCGTCGCCGCTGTCGCAGTCGCGATCACGGCGACCTGGCTGCTGAATCGCGACGTCCGGCCGTCCATCGTCGAAGGTTGGGCATGGCCCGACTCGGCGGGAACCACGATCTGGCTCACCGAAACACCCGATGGCAACTCGAAAGGTGACGGCTTCATCCTGTCCGGTGCTCGATGGAGCGGCCTGGACCACGTCCTGCACGACGGCGCCTCAGGGCCGACCTGCGTCGGCACGGACACGACGGCCGCCACTCACGTCGAACTCGGGGTCGTCGACGTCCGAACCGACGGGATGTCCTGGCGGCACGCGGTCTGGCTGCGCTGCCTCTAGCCTTCGACGAGTTCCCACGGGGCGTCGGCGCTGGGACGGTCGTAGACCTGGCCCGGCGCGGCGCTCAGCACCAGGGCGACGTCCGGGTACAGGGTGACGGCGTGCTCCATCTCCAGGGCTTCGACCTCGAAGTCCTGGTCCTCCGGCACCTGGAAACCGACGAGCAGCCAGCTGCCGTCGGCCTCGCGCACGACCTGGCGCACGGCACGGACCGGTGCGGCGGGGTCGGCGGGGATCTCGGCGAGTTCGGTGCTCACCTGGACTTCTTCGAGCGGCGAGCCGGGGTGCGTCCACGCGGCGAGGCGGGCGGCGCGCACCAGGAGGTCTTCGTCGTCGTCATCGGAATCGGCGACCGAGCTCAGCAGCCAGGTGCGCCGTTCCGGGTCCCAGTCGGCGGCCATGCCGGTCGGGAGGCCGGCGAGCACGGCGAGTTCGGGGATGAGGTCCAGCGCGTCCCGCAGCGGCAGTGAGCCGAAGGCGTCACGGTTGGACTCCATGTCTTCGGAGAACTCGCTGCCGTCGCTGATGAACCAGTCGCCGTCGTCGTCCAGCACGACGAACGCGAGGTTCGCACTGTCCTCCACCAGCGACCGGGAGATGATGACCGGCGACTCCGGGTCCTGACGCAGCGGCCAGTTCTCGCTCGACATGCTGGGCTCCCAACGGGGTTGTCCGGCTGTGGGGCACCATCCCACCATCTCGGGTGTCACCGCCGCGCACCGGCTCGGCCGAAGGTCACTCGCTGAGGTCGTATTCGTCGACGTCCAGTGCGGCCGCGGCCTCGGTGAGGAAAGCGAGCACGGCAGGCGAGAGGTACCAGCCGAACTCCTCCCCACCGTCCCGATGATGGAAGTAGCGGACGACCTGCAGTACGGCGCTCACGCCTTCATCCGCCAGCGCCCGGATTCCCGGCCGGACCGGGGCGAGCCTGCCGATCACGCACTCGATCTGGTCGTCGACGGAATCCGTGCCGTGCTGCACGATTTTCCACGCGTGCGTACGCGGCACCCGGTGCTCGGGATACTTCGAACCCAGCACCGTGACCTCGTCGGGCCGCATGCCGAGCCGCGCGGTGACCTCCGCGGCGGACACCGTTTCGCTCTTCAAGGCGAAGCAGCAGTACTGGTGGACCTTCATACGCCCGGGACCCTAGCTTCAAGACAGGCTGACCAGGTGAAACGTGATCAATCGCTTATCGAACGCCTCACGCGCGAGCGCAACGTCGACAACGACCCTCGGGTCAGCGTCGCGCTCGAAGACGGCGACGCCCCCGTTGTCGCTGAAGGCCTCGTACGCGTCCATCGCGAAGCGTTCCGTGAAGACGTTCTCGAGGCGCTGACGGCGAAGTACGACGGCTGGGCGGCGGACGAGGAGATCGAGCCGTTCGGCGCCAGGGTGCTGCTGGAAATCCGGATAAGGCGTTGGCTGCTCGAGGGTGTCGCGAGATAATCCGGACAAACCGACGATCATCGGAGTGCGCGGATGCTGACCGGCGAGCTGATCAAGCTGCGGCCCTTGGAACCCGAAGACGCCGACGCCGTGTGGCGCTGGCACAACGACCCGGAGGTCATGCGCTGGCTGACGGCGGACCACCCGGAGTCCCTCGCCCAGATCCGCCGACGCTACGCGGACAAGGCCCCGAACAGCTACGGGCACGTGCTGTTCGGGATCGAGACGCTCAACGTGGGCACGCTGATCGGCACCGTCGGGCTCCGCGGCGCCACTCCGGAGCAGGGCCGCGCCGAGATCGACATCTACCTCGGCGAGAAGGACCACTGGGGCAGCGGATACGGCACCGACGCCATGCGCACGATCTGCCGCTACGGCTTCGACATGATGCGGTTGCACATGATCGCCCTGTGGGTCGTGGCAGGCAACGAGCCCGCGCTCCACGTGTACAAGAAGCTCGGCTTCCAGGTGGACGGCAGGCATCGCCAGTCGTTCCGCGGCCCGGACGGCCAATGGCACGACGAGTACCTGATGAGCCTCCTCGAAGGGGAGCTCCGCTAGTTCTCCAGTCCTTTCGTGAGCCTGGCGGGTGCTTTGAGCCGCCAGGCCTCTTCGATGAGTTCGCGCAGCTGCGCCTTGTCGGCTTTCTCCAGGTCGACGAGGATCGCGCCGTAGCCGTCGTAATGCGGGGTGGTGAAGTACGCGGGGTCGCCGGAGGCCAGCAGGGCCTCCTTCTCCGCGTGCTCGCACAACAGCATCAGCCCGCCCTCGGCCTCGGTGCGCAGCCGGGCGAAGTTCTTGCCCGCGACCTTGAGCGACGGCGTGCGGTACGACGTCGACTCCTCGACCTCCGGCAGCCGAGCCGCCAGGCCCACGACTTCTTCCCAGGTCGTCATGGCGGACATTGTGCCCCGGGTCACTGACAAAACCACCCCGAAGTCCCTTCGAGCACGACGAAGGGGTTACGGAAGGACGGTGATCCGGTCCGCGGCGGGCGGCGCGATGTTCGGGTGCGCCCCGAAGTACGCGATCAGCGCGTCCAGGTCCACCGGACCACCGGAGAGGTTGGTCCCCTTCGTGAACTCGGTGAAGCCATCCCCGCCGGCGACGAGGAAGTTGTTCACCGAAACGCGGTAGGACGCCGCCGGGTCGATCGGCGTGCTGTTCAGCGTCAGGTTCGCGATACGCGAGCCCTGGGCGGCCGAAGCCGAGTACGAGTACTTCAGCGACTTCGAGATCTGCAGGGTCCGCACGATCCCGTTCGCCTGCCACTGCTGTTCGAGCACGTTCTTCAGGTTCGTCCCGGTGAGCGTGATCGTCTGCATGATGTTGGCGAACGGCTGCACGGCGAACGCCTCGCCGTAGGTCACGACACCGTCGCCTTCACCGTTCGGCGAGGACGCGTAGCCGAAGTCCGTGCGGATGCCACCCGGGTTCGTCATGGCGATCTGCGCGCCGTTCGACTGCGTGGCCTCGAGCTGGGCGTCCGCGATGACGTCGCCGAGCGGCGACTCGCCGGAGGGCGCACCCTTGGCGACCAGGTCGGCCGTGATGGTGCCGACGGCCTTGTTCGCGATCGGCGCGGCCTTGGCCTTGGCCTCGTCGATCAGCGTCTGCACGTCCTCGTCCGGGTCGATGTCACGGGTGACGATCTCGTTGTGCGCCTTGGTCTCGCCACGCACGACATCACGGGTGCGGCGGTCGATCTTCAGGTCGACGACCGAGAGCAGGCAGCCGAACGACGCGCCCTGGATGATGGTGCGGGGCTTGCCTTCCGGATCGTTGATCACGCAGTTGTACTGCTGGTGGCTGTGCCCGGTGAAGATCGCGTCCACCTTGGACGTCACCTGCCGCGCGATGGCGGTCGCGGCGCCCGGCTGCACCTTGCACTCGTCCGGTCCGGCGGGGCCGGAGTTGTCGCCCTGGTGCAGCAGCACGACCTGTGCCTTGACCCCGAAAAGGTCGAGCAGCTCCGCGGTGCGGTCGATCGCCTGGACCTCTTCGCCGAACTTGAGGCCTTTGATCGCCTCCGGGGTGACGACCTGCGGCAGATCCTTCAGCGTGGCACCGATGATGCCGATCGGGACGCCGCCGGAGAACTCGATGCTGAACGGCAGCAACGCCGGGAAGCCGTTCTTGTCGTACACATTGGCTCCGAGGAACGGGAAGTTCGCTCCCTTGAAGGACTTCCGGAACTGGCAGCCGTCGGTCGGGTGGCAGCCGCCGTTCTGGATCCGGCGGAGTTCCCCGAGGCCTTCGTCGAATTCGTGGTTGCCCACCACGGAGGCGTCGACGCCGAGCATGTTCAGCAGTTCGACGGTCGGCTCGTCGTGGAACAACGCCGAGATCACCGGCGACGCGCCGATGCTGTCACCGGCCGAAAGCACGATGGAGTCGCGCACTTGGCCGCGAAGCCGCTCCAGGTGCGCAGCGAGGTACGCGGCACCACCGGCGTTGACGGTGTTTCCGTTGGGCAGCGTGACGCGGGCGCTCGATCCGGACGGCGGTTCGAGGTTGCCGTGCAGGTCGTTGAACGTGATCAGCCGGACGTCGGTGGTCGTGCTCGGCGCCGCCGACGCCGGTGCGGCGACGGCGGCCAGCGCGGTCAGCGCGGCGCCGGCGACCACGGTCAGCCGGGTAGAGAGCTTCATCTTTCCTCCGATTCGCACCACGAAGTCCCCATCGGGTGCACGGCGGAGGAGTTTGCCTGGCGAACCTGACGTTCACCAGGGGAAAAAGGCGGACGATAAGCAACCGTCACCTGGCGCGTGAGCCGCCCTCCAGCAGCACTCGCGCGCCCAGCCCCGGCTCGTCGTTCATCGGTGGCCTTCGGACGGCCGAGGATGCGGTCGAAGGCGACGTTGTCCCAACCGCGAGGTCGACTATTTACCTGCTACCTGCGGTAACAGGTAAGTAGAGACGTTCACGCCGACGGGTGAGATCGTTCGGCATCGGCTCCATTTCACCCGTGGGGACGAAACCGAGCCGCAGGTACAGCCGCCGCGCCCGGTCGTTGTCCTCCGCGACGTGCAGCCACACCTCACGTGCGCCACCCTCCTCGGCGGCCGACCGCAGCTCGCGCACCAGCTTCTCACCGAGGCCCCGGCCGCGCGCCTCGGGCGCGACCCACATCGAATACAGGATCCAGCCGTCGTCGCGCGCCCGGCCGGCGACCAGGCCGACCGGCCGATCGTCGTCGAAGGCGGCGAACCAGGCGTCCCCGTCGAGTCGCGCGAGCCACTCCTCGTCGGACTGGGCCCGTTCGGCTTCGGCGATCGAGCCGTAGTTCTCGGGGGTGTCCGTCAGGGCACGCAGGCGGATGTCACGGAAGACGTCGAGGTCCCGGGCCGTCAACCGGCGAACAGGCAGCATCCAGGCAGATTCCCACGGTCACCGGCGCACGGAAAGCCGTTATCGCCGATCGGCCCAGATCAAGGTCGGCCACTCGGCCGACCCCGCCCCGTCCGCCGCGGCCCTTCGACCGAAGTGGCGGCACCCTCGAGATCCATAACGTCGTGGTCATGACGAACGCACAGGTCACCGCCCTGCAGTACGGCTTCATCGCCTTCTTCGCGCTCTGGGCGACGGTGCTGATCCCGCAGCTGATCATCCTGCACGCCCGGCACGGCCAGGTGCGCCTTCGTCCCGTCCTGACCATGGCCGCCGTGCTGCTCTACGCCACCATGACCCTCGCGGTGACCTTCCTGCCGCTGCCCGGCCCGGGCGTCGCCCGGCCGAGCCAGACCGTGCAGCCGCACCCGTTCCAGTGGATCGCCGACATCCACACCGAGCTGCTCAAGCACGGACTGCCGTCGGCCGACTGGTTCACCACCCAGACCTTCCAGCAGGCCACCATGAACGTGCTGCTGTTCGTCCCGCTCGGGTTCTTCGCCAGGACGCTCGGGAAGCGCGGCCTCATCGGCACCACGCTGCTCGGCCTCGCCGCGTCGCTGCTGATCGAGATCACCCAGCTGACCGCGAACTTCGGCACCGCGCCCTACGTCTACCGGATCTTCGACGTCGACGACCTGCTCACCAACACCGGCGGCGCGATGCTCGGCTGGATCGCGGGAGCCCTGCTGCTCGGCCTCGTCCGGAAGCCCGTTCCTTCAACGGTCGAGTTTCAGCCTCTGGGCCGCGAGCGGATCGACCTCGCCCAGGTCCGCTAGTCTCGCCCGCCGTTGCCGGGCCGCGCGCCGCGCGGCCCGCCGGTCTTCCAGTACCACCAGCGTCGTGGCCACCGTGAAGATCAACGCGACGAGGCCGAGGATGAGCGAGAGCTGCAAAACGCCTCCTCGAAGACGACCTTGTGTGCGAGATCACAAACAGTACGCAGGTCATGGTGACTTGGCCACCCCTCGCGGCCGGTGATCGTGTCGTGAGTCACGCCGGGGCGCACGTCCGGTCGCCGGTACAGCGGCGTCCGCATGCCGGAAACTGGGCAGGTGACGACTCGACCGACCAAGGACCAGCTGGCCGCCGCGTACGGCAAGACCCTCGACGACGTCATCGCGCCGGGGCTGGACGTCCTGTTCTGCGGGATCAACCCCGGCCTCTACTCCGGCGCCCTCGGCCTGCATTTCGCCAGGCCGGGCAACAGGTTCTGGCCCGCACTGCACCGCGGCGGCTTCACCCCCCGGCAATTCGATCCCAGCGAGCAGGACGAACTCCTCGGCCTCGGGCTCGGCATCACCAACGTCGTCGCGCGGACGACGGCGCGGGCCGACGAGCTGACGAAGGACGAGTTCCGCGAAGGCGGAAGACTCCTCACGGCGAGGGTCGCCGAGTATCGGCCGCGGTGGCTGGCAGTGGTCGGGATCACAGCCTTTCGGGCCGCGTTCGGCCTGCCGAAGGCGAAGGTCGGCCCGCAGGACGGCGAAATCGGCGGCGCCCGGGTGTGGGTACTGCCGAATCCGAGCGGGCTGAACGCCCATTGGACGCCGGCCGCACTCGGTGACGAGTTCGGTCGGCTCAGGGCCGTGGTCCACTCTGAGTAGTGACCTCGACAGTTTCCCCCGTCACCTTGCTCATTCGAGCAAGAGATCCACAACCTGCTGATACGCAGAGTTTGCTGCGACGATGGGATACATCTATGAGGGGGATACCGCGTCACGCCAGCCGTCCTGCTGACTCGTAATAGTTACGAGGTGTCATATCCGTCCGGTCCCGCAGGGGGGACCGGTTGACGAGGGTGACCACGCCGGGGCCGTGGTCACCGCATGGGCTTCAGGTCCTCTCGTCCGGAGATGACGGGGCAGGAAAACGGAGGGGTCCGTGATGCGAGGCATCGAGCCGAACCGAACGCAGGCCGGCAGGCCTGGCGGACTGTCACCAGGTGGCCGCGGCCTCGGCGTGGCCGCCGTCGATCCGATCCCGATCTTCTGCGAGGGCCTGAGTTCGCTGGTCCACCGCACGCCCGGCCTGCACTGGATGGGGCACGCGAACAGCCACCACGCCGCGATCCAGCTGTGCGAGCAGCTCAAACCGGACGTGATCGTGCTGGACTCGGCACTCGACCCGAACTGCCATCTGTCCCGGCTGCTCAGCGGCGGCGACCCGGCGCTGGTCATCATCACGCTGGTCAGGGACACCAATCGCACGCAGCAGTACCTCGCCGCCGCCATCGCGGCCGGGGTGCACGCGATCGTGCCGAGGGCGACCGACGGCCGCCATCTGACCGAGGCGATCCGGCGCGCGCACAGTGACCGCCGCTACATCGATCCGACGCTGGCCGCACTCACCGCCCGGCCGAAGCGCCAGCCCGTGCTCCCCAAGATCGGTGAGGCCCCCAAACCGGCGACCGCCCGCGGCCTGATGCCGCTTTCCCGGCGCGAGTACCAGGTCCTGCAACTGGTCGCCGAGGGCCTGGAGAACTCCGGGATCGCGAAGATCCTGTTCCTGTCCGTGGAAACCGTGCGGACCCACGTGAAGAGCATCCTGCGCAAACTTTCGGCCCGCGACCGGACGCACGCGGTGACCATCGCGTTCCGTTCGGGCATCCTGGTGACGAACCCCGACGACGCGCACAACCCGCCGGACGCGCCGTCGGCCACCACCTCCATCGCGCCGTCACCCCACTGAACCCTGACGTGACCCCTATATTGCTGATTTCCACGTCACAACAGTGGCCATTCGCTTGCCGTGGTTACCCACAGGTAATATCCTGAAGTTACCGGCGAGTAGGGGACGTGTGCCCGGCCGGGGAGCCGAACACATTGGAGTGACGACATGGGCCACTACAAGAGCAACGTCCGAGACCTGGAGTTCAATCTCTTCGAGGTCCTCGGCGTGCAGGACCGCCTCGGCAAGGGCGTCCTCGCGGAATCCGACGAGGAGACCGCGCGCGGCGTGCTGACCGAGCTGAACAAGCTCGCATCCGGTCCCCTCGCCGACTCGTACGCCGACGCGGACCGCAACCCACCGGTGTACGACCCGAAGACCTTCTCGGTGAAGCTTCCCGAGTCGTTCAAGAAGAGCTACCAGGCGCTGATGGACGGCGAATGGTGGCGGCTGGGCCTGCCGAACGAGCTGGGCGGCTTCGGCCTGCCCCCGACCGTGCAGTGGGCAGCGGCCGAGCTGATCCTCGGCGCCAACGCCCCGCTGTTCATGTACATGGCGGGCCCGAACTTCGCCGGGATCGTCGACAAGAACGGCACCGACGAGCAGAAGCGCTGGGCGCAGCTCATGATCGACCGCGCGTGGGGCGCGACGATGGTGCTCACCGAGCCCGACGCCGGTTCCGACGTGGGCGCCGGCCGCACCAAGGCCGTCCGGCAGGAGGACGGCTCCTGGCACATCGACGGCGTGAAGCGGTTCATCACGTCCGGTGAGCACGACATGAGCGAAAACATCATGCACCTCGTGCTGGCCCGCCCCGAGGGCGCCGACATCGAGACCAAGCCGGGTACCAAGGGCCTTTCGCTGTTCCTGGTACCGAAGTTCCACTTCGACGGCGAGACCGGTGAGCTGGGCGAGCGCAACGGCGCCTTCGTCACGGGAGTCGAGCACAAGATGGGCATCAAGGCCTCGACCACCTGCGAGCTGACCTTCGGCCAGCACGGCACCCCGGCCAAGGGCTGGCTGCTCGGCGAGGTGCACGACGGCATCGCGCAGATGTTCCAGGTCATCGAGTACGCCCGCATGATGGTCGGCACCAAGGCCATCGCGACGCTGTCGACCGGTTACCTCAACGCGCTCGACTACGCCAAGGAGCGTGTCCAGGGCGCAGACCTGCCGAACATGCTGAACAAGGCCGCGCCGCGCGTCACGATCACCCACCACCCGGACGTCCGCCGTTCGCTGATGCTGCAGAAGGCGTACGCCGAGGGCCTGCGCGCGGTGTACCTCTACACCGCGACCTTCCAGGACCAGGTGTGGACCGGCGAGGGCGACGAGACCTCGCAGAAGGTGGCACACGGCGTCAACGACCTGCTGCTTCCGATCGTCAAGGGTGTCGGTTCCGAGCGCGCGACCGAGCAGCTCGTGCAGTCGCTGCAGACCTTCGGCGGTTCGGGCTTCCTCCAGGACTACCCGATCGAGCAGTACATCCGTGACGCGAAGATCGACTCGCTGTACGAAGGCACCACGGCCATCCAGTCGCTGGACTTCTTCTTCCGCAAGATCGTCCGCGACAAGGGCGCTTCGCTGGCCTACGTCGCCGGTGAGATCACGAAGACCATCGAGTCCGAGGTCGGCAACGGGCGGCTCAAGAACGAGCGCGGTCTGCTCAAGCAGGCGCTCGAGGACACCCAGGGCATGCTCGGCTCGCTGATCGGCTACCTGACCGCGTCGCAGGAAGACCCGCAGAACATCAACAAGGTCGGCCAGCACACGGTCAGCCTGCTGATGTCGGTCGGCGACCTGCTCATCGGCTGGCAGCTCGTCAAGCACGCCGAGGTCGCCCTCGCCAAGCTCGACGCGGGCGCTTCGGCGAAGGACACCCCCTTCTACGAGGGCAAGATCGCCGTGGCGTCGTTCTTCGCGAAGAACGTCCTGCCGGAGCTGACCGCGCGCCGCACGATCGTCGAGGCCGCGGACAACAGCCTCATGGAGGTCCCCGAGGCCGCGTTCTAAACACTGTCGGGTAACGGAACGGCCCTCTCCACGGATGGAGAGGGCTTTTCCTGTTTCACGGCGTTTTCAGCGGGAACCCCGGTGCCGAGTCCGCCTTCCGGCGGAGACCGCTGCAAAGGAGTCTTTCCATGCCTGTCACCGGCATCATCACCGCGATCGTGGTCGGCCTCGTCCTCGGGCTGCTCGGCAGGTTCTTCGCCCCCGGCAAACAGTCCATCCCGCTCTGGCTGACGATCATCGTCGGTATCGCCGCCGCCTTCATCGGCACCTGGATCGCCCGTGGCCTCGGCTATGCCGACACGGACGGATTCGACTGGCTCGAAATCATCACGCAGATCGTCGTCGCCGGGATCGGCGTCGTCCTGGTCGCGAACCTCTACGGGCGCCGGGGTGTCACCCGGTAAGGGGTCTCGAGGCGCGACGCGGCGGTTTTGCTGTCACGGTAAGCGCATCTGATTCTCCAGCGAAGGAGGAACCATGTTGGGTGGCCTTTGGGGCATCATCACCACGATCGTGGTGGGCCTGATCCTCGGCGTCATCGGCCGGATGCTCGCCTCCGGCGATCAGAAGATCCCGATGTGGCTGACGATCGTGGTCGGCATCATCGCCGCCTTCGTCGGCAACTGGCTGGCCGGGGTGTTCGGCGTCCGCGACACCGCGGGCATCGACTGGATCCGGCACGCATTCCAGGTCGGCGCGGCCGTCATCGGCGTCATCGCCGCGGCCGCCGTCTACCCGAAGATCAAGGGCGGCGGGCACCGGGCGGCGACCTGAG
This sequence comes from Amycolatopsis sp. cmx-4-19, assembly GCA_049998115.1. Classification (GTDB taxonomy): domain Bacteria; phylum Actinomycetota; class Actinomycetes; order Mycobacteriales; family Pseudonocardiaceae; genus Amycolatopsis. The sequence continues at coordinate 319,882 of JAEBEO010000001.1, forward strand.
CCGCTAGCGTCAGCCCCTGTGACCACTCGTCTCGATTTCAGTGGCCAGGGGCTGACTTCCCTGCCCGATCTCCCTCTTCCGGTGTCTCTCGAACATCTGGACCTGTACGACAACCGGCTGACCTCCATTCCCGAAGAGCTGTGGTCGCAGACCGGGCTCCGGGTGCTGAATCTCGCCGCCAACCGGCTGACCTCACTTCCGCCCGCGATCGGTGCGTTACGTCGGCTGCACACGCTGGACCTGGGGCACAACGAGTTCACCGCCCTGCCGGACGAGCTCGGCGGCCTTCCCGAGCTGACGGAATACCTCTACCTGAGCGACAACCGGCTGACCGAGTTCCCCGTCGCGCTGTGTTCGCTCGGGCGCCTGAAATACCTGGGATGCACGGACAACCGCATTCCCACCTTGCCCGCCGACCTGTCCGGGCTGGCGTCGTTGCGCGAATTTCGCCTGTACAACAACGGGCTGACCGCCTTGCCGGAGTCACTGGGGACGCTCTCCGCGTTGCGTGAGCTGCACCTGCGCGGCAACCGGCTGACGTACCTGCCGTCGTCGATCGGGGAGCTGAGCGAGCTGCGGCAGCTGGACCTGCGTGAGAATCTGCTCACCACCTTGCCGCCTTCGATCGCCCGGCTGGCCAAACTGGACAAACTGGATCTGCGGTGGAACAAGCAGTTCCGGGAACCAGCCTGGCTGGCGGACTTCGAGGCCCGCGGCTGCATGGTGCTGCGCTGAGACTCAGGCACAGATGATCGTGGTGCGGGGCGAGTACGTCGCGTTGCGGGTCTCCCGGCGGACCTCGGTGCCGGAAACGACGTCGGTGAGCACGCGGGTGTCGGAAGAGCCGAAGCCGGCGGCCCCGGGATCCGGCACGCAGCCGGGACCCGAACCGACCTGGACCGGTTGTGCGACGTAGGAGCGCCGCTCGCCACCCGTGCTCTGGACCGAGAAGCGCTTCGTGCCCCAGATCCGCACGGTCACCGAACCGTTGGCGGGGATCGCCTGGATCGCGATGCCGGTCGGCGCGTCGTTGACGATCTGCATCTCGACCGGCGACCCGTCGTTGTCGATCGCCTTCACGTCGCGCGCGACCGGGTAGCGGTCGAGGTAGTGGTCGTGTTCCAGGTGGCCGCCGTCGGCGAGACCCGCCAGGTACGCGGCGTTGTAGAGCGTCGTCGCCAGCTGGGAGACGCCGCCGCCGACCACGACGGGGCCGGTGCCGTCCTCGTTAACCGGGGCGGGGACGTAGCCCGCGTCCGCCGTCCTCGCGCCGGAGCGGGCACCGAGGCTGAACGTCTCGTTCGGCTTCACGATGGTGCCGGAGACGCGGTTCGCCAGCGCCTGGACGTTCGTCATCGCCGGTCCGCCCAGGCCCGACGTGGTGAACTCGCCGATGACCTCGTTGATGCCGAGCACGGTCGCCGCGTCGGTGCTGACGGCCGGGCTGCTGGCGTCGTAGACGGCCTTCAGCTCACGCTCTTCGCTCTTCGCGAGCGCCGAGGTCAGCGACGCGAACGTCAGGTCCCAGTTGACCTTCCGCGCGTCCTTCGACGGCTGCACCCCGGGCCTGTCCCCGACGAAGACGATCTGGGCGTCCGCCCCGTCGGTCTCGGTCCCCTTCAGCTGTGGTTGCGCGACCGCACGCAGTTTGCCCTGGTCGATGCGGACTTCGAGGGCGCCGTCGTCGCGGGCGGCGAACTGGAACGAACCCGCGATCACGTCCGGTTTCAGCACCGCGTCCTTGCCCTCGCCGCGGATGACGAGCGGTTTCGCCACCGCCGGGGTGACGATCTTGTCCAGCGCCGCGTGCACCGAAGGCGAAGTCGCCTTCACCGGCGCGACGTTCACCTTCAGCTCGACGCCGTCGTCGCCCAGCCAGCCGTCGATGACCGCGGTGACCGACGCCTTGACGTCGGTGAGTGACTGGCCTGCCCTCGGCTCGACCGCGGCCGGGAGGACCCCGCCGTCAGTGCCGTCGACGGGCCGGAAGGTGATGTTCCCTTCGACCGGCGGACGGTTCAGCTTCGCGGCGGCGAGATCGGAGACGGCCTTTTCGAGCTTCGGCGCGTCGGTCCAGGTGACGACGCCGACCTCGCGGCTGCTGAAGAACGACATCAACCGCGTGTACGGGCTCAGCGGCTGATGACCGGCTCGGCCCAGCGTCTGCGGCCAGTCCAGGCCGAGCCCCGACGACGTCGGGTACAGCACCGTGCGGACGTCACCGGCGCGGACCCGCACCGGTGAGATCAACCGCGGCTCCAGCTCACGGCGAAGCTTCGACTCGGCTTCCTTGTGCGTGAGACCGCCGACGTCGATCCCCGCGACCGTGACACCGCGAGGGACGTCCCCCGCGCTGGTGATCAGGTCCAGCGCGTACGCGAGCACGAAGAGGCCCATGAGCACCCCCGCGACCATGAAGGCCTTGCCGACGCCCTTGCGGAGCTTCGACCCGGGCGCCGGCGGATGCACCACCCGATCGCCCTCGAAGAGCTCGTCCACCAGGTCTTCGTCGTTCCCGGCCGCCGGGAGTAGTTCGTCGGTGAACAGGTTGCTGCCCGGTTTGTCATGATCGTCGCGCACCGACCCTCACCACCCCTCCCGCGGCTCGAGCTACAGGTACAACCCCGTGCCGTGTTCGGACCGCTCGGTCGCCACGGCGTGGATGTCGCGCTCCCGCATCACCAGATGTCCTTCACCCTGGATCTCGACTTCGTGCTGGTCGTCCGGGTTGAACAGCACGCGATCGCCGGTCTTGACGTTCCGCACACTGTTGCCCACGCCCAGTACATCACCCCAAGCGAGGCGCCGCGCCACCTGAGCGGTGGCGGGGATGACGATGCCGCCGGTGCTGCGCCGCTCGCCTTCCTCCGGGGAAAGCCTCACGAGCACCCTGTCGTGAAGCATCTGAATTTCGAGTTTCGGCCCATCTGACACGAAGACGACTTTACTTACCCGGGTCCCCGGCCATGACCAGGCTCAGCGTGGTTTCCCCACCGTCTTCGAAGAGCACGGGCACGCCCCAGTCCTGCCGGGTGATCCGGCACGCGGGGTGCTCGCCTCCGTCGTCGCAGCTCGCGGCCTGCGCCACGACCTGCAAGACGCCTTCGGTGACGCCCTCGGCGAAGCGGAGCTTGCGGAACAGGTCGGTCCCCACACCCGCGCCGTCGGCGAGCAGCTCCGGCGGCGACGCGCTGATCTCGAGCCGCGTCGACGGGCCGAAGCGGTCGTCGAGCTTCTCGCCGGGCGGAGGGGCGAAGACGACGGAGAACTCCAGCTCACCCGGCGCCAGCACGGTCGGCGGACGGCGGACCGCGTGCGCGTCACCCGAGACGACCTTCTCGCTGAGCGGTACCGGCCCGATCCGGTTCCCGGCGGACTCGACGACCAGCAGTTCGCCGTCGTGCACCAGCAGTCCGGACGGCTCGGCGAGCCCGGTCGCGAGCGTGGTCACCCGGCGGGTGAGCGGGTCGTAGCGGCGGATCGCGCCGTTGTAGGTGTCGGCGATCGCGAGGGTGTCACCGGGCAGCACGGCGAGGCCGAGCGGGTGCTGCAGGAGCGCGTCCTCCGCCAGGCCGTCGACGTGGCCGAAGGAGAACAGGTCGACGCCGACCGCGGTGTGCACGGTGAACGACTCGCCGTCGGGCTGGATCCAGCGCAGCGCCGAGGTCTCGGGGTCCGCGAGCCAGAGCTTCTGGCCATGGGGCGTGAGACCGGACGTCTGCGCGAAGAACGCTTCGTGGACGTCGCCGTCCTTGAGGCCCTCGACGGTCGTACCGGCGAAGCGGCGGATGGTGCCCGAGACCGGCTCGAACACACTCAGCGTGTGGTTGCCCGCCATGGCGACCACGACCCCGCCCGCCGGTCCCCACCAGGCGACGTCCCAGGGGCTGGTGAGGTCGATGTCGAGCGCCTTGCCGGTGTCGACGCCGTCACGCCACTGGCTGCCGGTGCCGGCGACCGTGGAGACCTCGCCGGTGATCAGGTCGATGCCACGCAGCCGGTGACCGGCCGTGTCGGCGACGACGGCGTGATAGCCGGCGCGCTCGGCGACCTCGTACGGCAGCAGCGTGATCCCGGACGGCTCGGTGAAGGTCGCCAGGTCGAACGGCCCGTCCTGCGCGCCGCGGGCGCCGCTGCCGAACCGGCGGATGATCGTCTCGCCGTCGGAAGCGAACTCGACGATGGAGTGGTTGCCGGTGTCGGCGACCAGGATGCGGCCTTCCGCGGTGGTGACGGCCTTGCTCGGGAAGCGCAGCTCGGCACGTTGTTCCTCGGCCGGGACGTACGGGCTGCCGCCGCGGCGGAGCGTGCCCTTGGCCTCGTGTGTCGCGACGAGGTCGGCGATCACCCGGCGCAGCGCCTCGGCGTGCCCCTCACCGGCGGCGACGTGGACGACGTACCCCTCGGGATCCACGACGACCAGGGTCGGCCACGCCTTGACCGCGTACTGCGACCAGGTGGTCATCCGCGGGTCGTTGAGCACCGGGTGGTGCACCTCGTACCGCCGCACCGCCGCCTCGATCGCGGCCGCCTCCCCCTCGTGGAGGAACTTGGGCGAATGCACGCCGATGGTCACCAGGACGTCGGCGAACTCGGCCTCCAGCGGGCGCAGCTCGTCCAGCACGTGCAGGCAGTTCACGCAGCCGCTGGTCCAGAAGTCCAGCAGCACGACGCGGCCGCGCAGCCCGGCGAGCGTGAGCCGCTCACCGCCGGTGTTCAGCCACACGTCACCGGCGAGCTCGGGCGCCCGCACGCGGGACTGCGTTCGTGGAGAAGTCACGACATGAGTGAACTACACCGGGAGCCGGTCTGTTCCGACGTCCAGGCGTTGAGAGGGCGAGCTCACCCCGGGGGAGGAGCCTCGTGTGGGTGATGAGGGCGCCGCGTTAAAAGAGAAGGCGCCTCCGCGTTGCGCGACTTAGGCTCGAACACATGTCCACTGTTGAGCCCGCCTTCACCCTCGAGGAGGCACATGACCTCCAGGCGAGCTTGGCCGAACCCGTGCGCCCCGGGTTGAGCGAGGCCGAGCTCGACGAAGTCGAAGCACGCTTCGGCTTCCGGTTCGCCGCCGACCACCGCACCTTCCTGGCCGCCGGGGTCCCGATCGGCGACCGCTGGCCGGACTGGCGCTGCGGCAACCCCGAACAGCTGCGAAAACGGCTGGATTGGCCGGTCGACGGGGTGCTCTACGACATCGAGCACAACGGTTTCTGGTCACCGGAGTGGGGCCTGCGGCCGATCGACCTCGCCGATGCCCTCGCCCGGGCACGTGAGCAGCTCGCGCGTGTTCCGCAGCTCGTACCCGTGTGCGGGCATCGCTATCTGCCGGGAATCGCCGGGAGCACGGGGTATCCGGTGCTTTCGGTTTATCAGACCGACATCGTCTACTACGGCTATGACCTGCGTGGATACCTGCGGCACGACTTCTGCGACCAGCCGCTGGGCACGCCACCGGCGGGCGGGCCGCGGCAGGTCGAGTTCTGGTCGCGGTTCGTGGACTAGGCCTACCGCTCGCCGCGTGGGGCGAAGCCCTCGGGTGGCGAGCCCTCGGCGAACAGCATCCGCACCTGGGCTTTGCCCTCCCGTATCCGCCGGGCACGCCGGTACTCGGGGGAGTCGTACCACTGCCGGGCCCGATCCATGTCGGGGAACTCGATGAGCAGAAGGCGCTGCGAGTCCCAAGTGCCTTCCACCGGTTCGGGCGTGGGGCCCGCGACGAGGTAGCGGCCTCCGTGATCGAGGATCGACCGCTGGGCCAGCGGGGCATAAGCCCAGCCCGCCTCTTCCTCGACCACTCCGACATCGACGACGACGTATGCGGGCATGTGACCTCCGGACACAGTGTGTAGTAATGACACACTGTATCCTGCGAAGGTGAGTGAGAGCGACGAAGTGCCCCCGCGTCGCCGGGACCGGCAGCGCGCGGAGACCATCCGTGAGATCACGACGATCGCGCGGCGACAGATGGCCGACGCGGGACCAGGTGCGATCACGTTGCGCGGCATCGCCCGTGAGATGGGGATGACCGCCCGTGCCATCTACAGCTACTTCCCCACCAAGGACGACTTGATCACGGCACTGATCAGCGGAATCGGCGCGTCGCTCGCCGAGGCGCTGGAAACCGCCACCGGCGCCGTGCCCGCCACCGACCCTGGCGGCAGGCTGGTGGCGTGGGGACAGGGCTTGCGGGAATGGGCACTGGCCCACCCCGAGGACTTCCGGCTGTTCTACGGGCGCCCCGTCCCCGGCTACCGGCCGCCCGAGGCGGGCCCGGTGGACCGGACCGACCATCGCGTATGCCGCCGACTGACCTCGCTGGTAGCCGCGATAGGGCGGGACGAGAGGCCGGAGGAGGGCGTCTGGTCGGACCTGAATCCCGAGTACGTCGCGAAGATCCGGGAAGACCTCCCGGACGTGTCCCCGGCCGCGGCCGCGCTCGCGCTGCGGGTGTGGGGCCGGATGCACGGCTTGGTGGCGCTGGAGATCGACGGCCATCTCCAGTCCGTGGCGCGCGACCCGGCCGCGTTGCATCACGCCGAGCTGCTCGACCTGGTCAGCTCACTGGCCGCCCGGTCACGTCGGGGGTGAGGGTCAGGATTCGGCGGCGGCCTTCAGCCGGGCCAGCGTCGCGGCGATGTTCGCCCGGTTGGCGTCGTCCCGCTTCCAGACGCCGGTGAACAGCGACGTCGGGCCGCGGAGCCAGCCAGGCCGCCGGTCCCACGTGCTCTCCACGGCGACACAGCCCTCACCCGACGCCTCGATGTCGTACTGCCAGCGCGCGACGGGCAGTCCGGCGACGGTGGTCACCTCGAACGCGAACCGCTTGCCCTCGTCGGCGTCCGTGATCGTCGAGAGAGTGCTCCAGCGGCGGATCCCGCGTCGGTTGCGGCCGCGGAACTTCGCGCCGACAGCCGCGCCCGCCGCCTCGCCGAGCCAGCGGTGTCCCTCGTACTCCTCGGCCATCCCCGCGAGCGCGCCCGGGTCACTGACCAGGGCGTACACCTTCTCGGGCGGGGCGGCGATCGCGATCTTGCCGGTGGCGCTGGGTTCGGTCATCACATACCTCCGTACTGAGGGTATGTGAAATACCTCTAGTTGTCCCTCCGGAGCATGCGACTGATACCCGCCGCGACGGTCGTCGCCAGCACCCAGCCCGAAGCGGTGAACCCGGCCGCGACCCAGTTGTCCATCCCGTGCATGTACCAGCGCGACTTGTTGCCGAAGTCGACGATCGGGACCAGCAGGTCGACCGTGTACAGCACCGGATTCCACTGCAGCCCGGTGTCGTCCTGGTTGACCAGGCAACGCGGCCCGCTCACGGTGAGCTTGGGATTACCGACGCAATCGTCGACCCCGAGCCCGAACCACAGGCTCCCGAGCACGAGCAGCGTCAGCAGCCAGCCGAGCGCGCGCACCGGCCGGAAGCCGTAGCCGACCATCGACCGTTGCAACCAGCTCCAGACGTGCACACCGGGACCGAAGAACTTGAAGCCCTTCGCGAGCGCCTCGTACCGGAACTGCTGCTTCTTCAGCAGCACCGTGGAGGCGTGCTCTTCGTTACCGGACGCGCGCAGCGTCGCGGCCAACTGGTCGTAGGGCCCCGGCCGGTAGCCGTCCATCGCCTTGCGCAGCAACACGATCCGATAGTCGATCGCGCGGTCGTCGTCGAGGGCGATGTCCTCTCGCAGCGCGTCGTAGCGGAAATCCTCCAGCTCGATCCCCGCCGTCGCCGCCCAGAACGCCTCGTTGTCGCCCAGCGTCCCGCAATGCGCGCGCCGCAACACGATCCGGCCGTCCGGCGGAGTGGCCGGGGTGAGCAGGAATTCGTCGGCCGAGACGTCGCTGCCGTCGAGCGCGATCCCGTGCTGAGGCAGCGAACCGAGCCGCGCGCCGCGGAAATCGACCCGCCGCGCGACCTGCGCGCCGTCGAGGTTGACCCCGCCCTGCGCGACGAACGGGCGTTCCTTGTCCTCGGTGAGCACGAGGTCACGGCCGATCCGCGCGGTACGGACGTCCAGCGAGTAACTGGTGTTCGTGCGCGCGCCGGGCTCGGTCAGGCTGGTACCGAACAGGTTCACGCTGCCGCCGACCTCGGCACCCTGCAGCCGCAACGTTCCCTGGACGGTGGCGTCGGTGAGCTGGAAGTTGCCCGCGATCTTCGCGCGGCGCGCGGAGAAGACGTCCCGGCGCGGGTGCAGGAACATCGAGTTCCAGGCCAGCACGTTGCCGCCGACGGTGATGTCGGCCATGCGAAGCTGCCCCGACGGCACACGCAGGCTCGTCGCCTCGATGTCGCCGCCGATCGTGGTCCCGTCGAGATGGATCGCGCGGTCGTAGTACGGCGTGCTCTGCCCGCGGACGACCTTGACCTCGGCGCCCGCCAGCCGCAGCGAACCACCGATCCGCGCGTTGACCATCCGCAGCGTCCCGGTCGCCTGCATCCCATCGCTGAGTTCGAGGTTCCCGTTGACGGACAACCGATCCGCGACCAGCGCCGGCCGCGGATCGATGTACGGATCGTTCGACTTCCACGCGTCGACCACGATCGGCCCGGACTGGTTCACGGTGAGCTTGGCCTCGCGCAAAATGATGTCACTGTCCACAGTGGCACTCGGCAGGAACATGATCCCGTTGGCGGAGAAGCGTTTCCGCTGCGACGCGGGCCCGTAGTTGTCGACCTCGCAGAGCAGGCTGCCGCCGATGTGGATCCCGTTGCCGTTGAGGGCGAAGCCGTCCCGGTTGTTCAGCGTCGCTCCGGAGAAGTTGACGTTACCGCCCGCCCGCATACCCGGGATGCGGACTTCTCCGTTGGCCACCAGCCGATACGCCAGCAACGCGCCGACGATGTTGACGCGGTCGGCCTGGATCGCCTTGCCGCGCGGATGGGAGATCACCGTGCGGGTCAGCACGACCGAACCCTCGATGACCGCGTCGGTGAGGTTGACCGCCGCGTTCGGCATCCCGCGCTCGCGATCGTCGCCGCGCTGGACCGTGGTCTCCTCGATCTCGTGCTCGCCGTCGACGTGCACCACACTGCGGATCAGACGGACGTCGTTGCGGGTGCGGAGGTTGCGCGCCTTGAGCCCGGGCAGCCAGCACTTGCGGAACACGAGCCCGAGCAGATGCGCCTCGCGGACGTCCGGCGGATGCTCGAAACGGCAGCGCTCGAAGCGGAACAGATACTTGATGTCGGCGGCACGCAGATCGAGCGTCCCGGTGATGTAGGCGTCCTCGACCTGCACGATCGGCGCGTTGGTCGCCTGTCGGCGCCAGCGGAGCAACCCGGTCGTACCCGGTTTCATCAGCTCGGACGCCGGCACCTCGTACCGCTTGTCCGGATTCGGGTCGAACGGGTCGAGCGGCGGAAGGACCGAATCGTTCGGAATCACCCGGTTCGCCTCGCCCTCCCCCGGATCGCGCGGCCCGTTGTTGCGCCGAAAACCCGGCATCGTGTCGCTTCCCTCCCCCGTCGTGCCCCGGCCACCAGCGAAGCCGATCAAGCCCTGGATCCGCAAGTGGCCCCAGGGCAGTAGACCGGAACCTGTCATCGAATCACCACGGCAGAACGACCGCCGGGGTGCCGGACCAGGCGAAAGGGCTGTTCAGGACATATCGCATCGACTTGCCCACATTTGGCGGTGATCTTTCACGAAGGGGCTGATCGGCGGTTTACCTGCTGCTATCGTCACCGGTTGGAGTCAAAGGTGAACTACGGGTAGGTCGCGCCCGAACGCGGCCCGTGCGGGGAGGCACGACATGACAGGACCGGGAAGCGGCCCTCAGGGGATCTACAACCAGCTGAACACCACGCAGCAGCAGGCACCGCCGCCGGGCTCGGGGATAATCCCGGGCGCCGCCGCGGCACCACCGCCGGGACCGCCGCCGAACTACAGCGAGCTGGGCAGCGGGCAGGCCAAAGCCGACTTCGCGGCCGCCTCGGGGAACAGCGGCTGGGAGTTCGACCCCGCGGCGATGGACCAGGTGATCAAGTCCCTGGAAGACAGCCTCGAGAACGACTTCAGCCGGGCGCAGGACCATGCCACTTGGCTGACGCTGATTCAGCCCCCTGGCCAAGAGGTGGGCAGTGAGGGCTACGCGGCCGCGGCGAACAAATCAGGAGCGGCGTACCAAGCCTTCCTGCAAGACGCACGCGATTACACCTTGGCCTACCTCGACACTTTGAAGAAGATCCGCACCGCCTACCAAGAGCAAGACCAGGCGGCCCTCGACGCCCTCCGCAAGATTGGAAAGACCGCCTGATGCGAGTTACGGCCACGTTCATGATCATCGCCACCCTGGCCTCGGTCGCAGTGCTCGGCGGGTGCGGCAACGAGAAGGCCGGTAATCCCACTCCGACCACCGCGCCTTCCTCGGCCGGGCTTCCTTCCGCCGGGGCCCCTGACGTAACCGATCCGATCACGAACACCGCGGCGGCGGAGTCAGACCCGTGCGGCGCGATTCCCACCACCGCGTTGGAAACCGTCGCCGGGAAGGTCAAGCGGTCCCGGTCCGAGGACATGACAGCGGGCAAGGGGTGCACCTGGGTCCTCGAGCTGAGCCCGAACACCATCAACGCAGGCCTCGTCACTGGAAACAAAGACGGTCTGAGCGCCCTGTACGCACAAAAGGCCGCAGGAAGCCTCACCACCTTCAAGCCGGCGGATCCGGTCGACGGCTATCCCGCCGTCGTCTACGCCAACGGTGGTGAAGGCAAGGGAAACTGCACTCTCGCCGTGGGTGTTCGCAACGATCTCGTCTACAACGTCATCCCGCGGCTCTCCAGCGAACACCCGTCCTTTTCGGATCCCTGCGGATTGGCGGCGAAGGTCGCGGCCGCCGCGATCAAGAATCTCAAGGGGGCGTAGGCGATGACCTACAGCGGTTGGGAGATCTTCACCAAACTCAACGCCAACCCCGCGACGACGGAAACCCTCGACAGGGCACAGGTGTCGTCACACAAACTGATGGTGATCCACGAGGAACTCAGCACGGCTCTCGGCAACAGCCAAACCGCGCTGAGCTCCTTCTGGAAGGGCAAGGCCGCCGAGAGCGGGGCGGCGGGTCTCGCGCCGCTCATCGCGACCTCCAAGATCGCCGGCGAGAACATGAACCGCGCCCGCCAGTCGATGTACGACCAGAACGGGTCCTTCCACTACACGCGCGGCAACGTCCGCCCGGTGGAGAAGGAGCGCGCGGGGGACAGCGGGCCGGAGGACATCGTGTCCATCGGCGCCAGTGACGACGAGATCGCGGCCGCGAAGTTCGACGCGGACACCAAGCACAACGTCGAGGTCTACGAGCCGTACTACCAGAGCACGCAGCCCCGCCAGCAGACACTCGCGCCCGCCTATCCGGCCGCGCATGATCCGAACGTGTCGACGGGGCCGATCACGCCGGATCCCGTGGATCCGGGGCAGACCAAGGTCAGCGGGTTCACCGGCGGGCCTTCCGGGGGCGACTCGGGACGCCATGGTGGACCCGGCGGGTACACCGGCGGGCCGAGTTCGTACAGCGCGCCGCCGGGGGCCGAGGGGTATCAGGCGCCGAGGCCGCCCCAGATCTCGCAGCCACCGCGCATGCCGCAGACCCCCCAGCCGCCCAGGCGGCCGAACGACGGGACCGATCTGTCGTCGGTCCGGGGCGGTCCGAGGATGCGGCCGGGTGACTTCCGGCCGCCGGACTCCGGGCCGCCGAACTTCGGTCCCGGCAGTGGTCCCGGACCGGGTGGCGGCGGCTTCGGACCGGGATCGGGTGGATTCAGCGGCGGTTTCGGGCCCGGTTCAGGCGGGTTCGGGCCGGGTGGATCGAGGCCGGGGAACATGGGGCCCGGTCGCGGGGTCGGCGCGGGGATGCCCGGTGAGGGCGCGATGCGCGCACCCGCGGGAACGCCGGCCGGTGGCGCGGGCAAGCCCGGCGCGTCCGGGATGGGCGGCGGCATGGGCGGAGGAGCGGGTAAAGGCGGCAAGGGTGGCGAGGACGAGGAGCACCAGCGCAAGATCACGCTGCAGGAAGAGGACGGCGACTCCCTCTTCGGCGGCTACGACGGGGACAAGCCGGTTCCGCCGGTGATCGGCGCGTAACCGTGCTCCAGAAGCCTGTCGAACTGACGCTCCAGACGTACGAAACCCTTCTGGACCAGCACAACCTGGGCGACATCCACCCGACGCTCGTCCGCGGCGCGCAGTGGTACCTGCCCGAGGAACGCCGTGCGCTCAAGGCCACCGCTCAGTCCGAATTGGACAGACAGGGGCTGCTCAGGCAGGGCCGGATCGAAGACGAGTTCCTCGACACACTGCGCTTCCTGCAGCGGCCCGCGGTCGAGTACTACTCGTGGGTGAAGTCCGAGGGCCGCGAGCGGACCGTTCGCGCGGCGGGCAGCGGCCGGGAAGCGCTCACGGTCGTCCTGGTCGACAAGGTCGTCTACCTGACGCCGACCCGGCCGGACACACTCGCGCAGGATTTCACCGGACTGCTTCCCGAGGCACCCGGCGCCCGCACGCCGTCGTTGAACTGCTCGGAGGCCGATCTGCACGTCCTCATGCAGGGTGAACTGCTCACCGGCAGCAGCCCCAGCATCCGCGACGCCAAGAAGGTCCTCCAGTGGATCCGGTCGCCGCACACCTTCTTCGGCAGGCTGTACGTCGCCATCCGGGACGGCGGCGGCCACCGGAAACGCGTCGAGAAACCACCTGGCTGGATGGACACCGAGCAGGGCCGCGTCGTGTTCGGCGCCGACGCCAAGGGCTGGGTGAGCCTCATGGGCGCCGGGCCGCACGAAGTGACCGCGAAGGTGGTCCAGCTGGAGTCGCAGCTCCGGGGCCGCTAGTCCTGGTGGTTCGGGTTCAGCACCCGCGACAGGAACGCCTTGGTCCGTTCCTCCTGCGGGTCGCCGATGACCTGGTCCGGCGCACCCTGTTCGACGACGACGCCGCCGTCCATGAACAGCACGATGTCGGCCACCTCACGGGCGAACTGCATCTCGTGGGTGACGACGAGCATCGTCATGCCCTCCTGCGCCAGCTGCCGCATGACCGCGAGGACATCGCCGACCAGTTCGGGGTCGAGCGCCGACGTCGGCTCGTCGAACAGCATGACGTCCGGGTCCATCGAAAGGGCCCTGGCGATCGCGACGCGCTGCTGCTGTCCACCGGACAGCTGCGTCGGCAGCGAAGTCTCCTTCTCCGCCAGGCCGACCTTCACGAGGTTCTCCCGCGCGATGCGCTCCGACTCTTCCTTGCCGCGTTTGAGCACCTTGCGCTGCGCGACAGTGAGGTTCTCGAGCACGCTCAGGTGCGAGAAGAGGTTGAACGACTGGAAGACCATGCCGATTTTCGTGCGGGCGCCGTCGATGTCGACGTCCGGGTCAGTGATCTCACTGCCATTGACCACGATCTTGCCTTGCTGCGGTTCCTCGAGAAGGTTGACGCAGCGCAACAACGTCGACTTGCCCGAACCGGACGGGCCGATGATGCAGACGACCTGGCCCCGCTCGACCCGCAGGTCGATGCCCTTGAGCACATCGAGTTCGCCGAAGGCCTTGTGCAGTCCCGAAACCTCGACAACAGTATTCACGCCTCGACCTCCAGGCCGCGATCGGATTTCCTGCCCGCCCGTCGTTCCAAGTACCTGGACAGGTAGCCGAGTGGGAGGGTGATGATCAGGTAGCACAGGCCGGCCAGCAGAATCGGAGTCATTGACCCGGTGGCGTTGAGACCTTCCCTGCCCCATTTGGTCAGCTCGTACTCGTCCCGGGCCACACCGAGCAGGTAGATCAGCGACGAGTCCTTGGTGAGCAGGATCAACTCGTTGGTCAGCGGAGGCAGGATGATGCGGAACGCCTGCGGAATGACAATGGTGACCATCGCGCGACCTTCACTCATACCCAGTGATCGTGCCGCCTCGACCTGTCCGGGAGGAACCGCCTGGATCCCCGCCCTGATCGTCTCGGCCATGTATGCCGCACCGACCGACCCCAGCGCCAACGCCGCGGTCGAGTAGATGTCGAACACGAGCCCGAAGGCCAGCGGCACACCGAACCCTAGTGCGATGAACACGAGCAACGCCGGAATTCCGCGGAAGAATTCAATATAGATTGTGGCGATCCATCGATAAGGTGGGACCGACGACAGCTTCATCAGTGCTAGCACAAGGCCGAGACCCAGGCCGACCGCGAAGCCGAGTGTGGTGTAGATGATGGTGTTCTTTAGCGAAGTGGTGATGATGCCGGGGAACTGCGTCGATGCCGCGCCCATGTTCAGGAACGCGCGATTGATTGTGGACCAATCGGCCACCAGGGCGAGCCCGGTAACGACGATTACCAGCAGCGCATACTGGGCCAACTGGATGCGCTGGCGCCGTTTGCGCTTGGAAATGGTCATGATGTGGGTTTCTCCAGTCGAGTGGCTGACATGCTACAAGGGGGCGGCCACCGAAGTGGCCGCCCCCAAGACGACTGATTAGGATTTCGGCTTCTTGCCGAACCACTTCTCGTAGATGCGATCGTAAGTGCCGTCCGACTTCGCCTTCGCCAACGCCTCGTTCAACTTGGCCAGCATTGCGCCGTTACCCTTCTTGACGGCAACGCCGTAATTGTCGCCGGTGTCGAAGGTGGCAGTGACTTCGACATCAGGATTCGCCTTGAGGTAGTCCAGCAACACGACGTCGTCATTGATCCCGGCTTGAACCTGCCCGGTCTTCACCGCCGTCTGCTCCAGCGCGAGGTCCTCGAACTGCACTACCTCATAGCCGAACTTGGCCTTGTTCTCGTTGGCATACGTCTCGCCTGTGGTGGCCTGCTGTACACCCAGCTTCTTGCCGCGCAGCTTCTCGAGGCTGTCCAGCCCGGAGCCCTTCTTCACCAGCAACGCCTGCTTGGCGTTGAAGTAAGGCGCGGAGAAATCCATTACGGCCTGCCGTTCCGGCGTGATCGACATCGCAGCCGCAGCCACGTCGCACTTGCCGATGTTCAACGACTCACCCGATTTGATGCCTTCGAACGGCGTGTCGAAGATCTTCTGTTCTGTCGCGCCAACCAGGGGGAGGAGCAGATCAACCAGTTCCACATCGAAGCCGACCGTCTTGTCGCCCTGCGTGAACTGGAACGGCGCGTATGGAAGGTGCGTGCAAGTGGTCAACTTGCCCGCCTCCACCAGGGTGATCTGTCCTCCGGCCTCGGTGTTCGAACCGGTGTTAACCTTCTCCGCGCAGCCGGCCGTGGTCACGGCCAAAGCCAGGACGGGAAGCACGGCGAGCGCTCTGCGTATGGGTCGACGCGCCACGGTGTCACTCCTAGTAACAGTTGCCAATCGAATTTTCGCATCCTGCCACTGATCGGCCGAGTAACGAAGCACCGTTCTGTCACAACCCGCACGGCGCCCCCCCGCCTCCGCCCGCGGCGGCGCAAATGCCCGCCAGGGCTCTTGCCGCCAGAACCCTGAACCAGCAGCCATGGCAATGGCGGCCACCGAGAGACGATCGGCGTCAACCCCTAGAGACATGACTCAGATCACACTCGCCTGGCAGATGTCGGCGCGATTCACTTGTGCTTTTATGGGAAGCAGGCCGATCAAGAATTCTAAAACGCTGGGATTTCAGGCCTATCGTTCGGTTTCACGAGCCATACGATCGAAATACAAAAGAGGGGAACAATGATTCGCAACCGATCTGCAAGGGTTACCAGACTGAGCGCCGCCGTGGTTGGCGCCGCAGCCGGCTTTGCCATGCTGGCCGGGACTACGGCCCACGCTTCCGAGTCGATGAGCAGCGCGACCTATTCGCCGACCAGCGTGGAAGGCCTCCACGTCGCGTCCGGATACCCGTCCGAAGCTGACTGCAAGAAGTCCCAAAGCAACTACGCTCGATACTACCGAATCGTGGCGCAGTGCTTCTACAACATCGGTTTTGGTTCGTGGCAGTTCTCTTACGAGGACCGCTGATCCCTGGGAGAGACGTGCGGCCGCCCGGAATTCGAGATGATTCTGGGCGGCCCTGCCTGGCGCTTGTGGTTCTAGCGTCTTTACTTCTCATTGTTGCATACCATCTTCTTGCTGTTGGTCTGAGCGAGCCGGACCTGGCAAGGATCTCGTCGGCGATGGCACTCCTGACGAACAACGTCGGGTTGGTGCCGCCAGTGGTGGTACAGCCGCGAATCCGCTTTGACCTGTGCCCTCAGCTACCGAAGGTGCTTCAGTAGATGGAGTGCCGTGCGATGATCCTGAACAAGGTCTCGATCTGGTTGATCCAGGAAGCATCTTTCGGGGTGGAGCGGACCGCACGTTCGGGAACCACAACGTCCTTCTTCAGCCGCCCTGCCGCATACCTCAGCGCAATCAGCCTCCGAGTCCCAACCGTCACCGACACGTCTTATCTGTTCACCAAAGGCACCGCTGACCTGCTCGCGGCGTACAGATGGTAACGGCTCCTCAGTAAGGGGCTCGCACACCAGCAGTACGTGGGTGAGAATGGCGACCATGAACAACAACTCGGCGCCGCGCCTTCCACCGGCGAGCCGCCGCCCTCGCGCGACGACCTCGGCGAGGCGGGCGGCGCAACCCGGTGCGCAGTTCGACGGCTATCTCTCGCCGGTGCGGCCGCACGCCGGCGCGTACGACGAGATGTTCACCGCGGACGGCACGGTCCGCCAGCCGTACCGGGCGCTGTACGAGTCGATCTCCGCGCTGACCTCGACGGACCTGTCGTCCCGCTCGGCGGCGATCGACCGGGCAATGGTGGATCAGGGCATCACGTTCTCGCTGTCCGGGCAGGAACGCCCGTTCCCGCTCGACCTGGTTCCGCGCGTGATCACTTCCGCCGAATGGAGCAAACTCGAACGCGGTGTGGCGCAGCGGGTCCGCGCGCTCGAAGCCTTTCTCGCCGACATCTACGGCGATCGGCAGATCCTGCGTGAAGGCGTTCTGCCGCGTCGGCTGATCACTTCTTGTGAGCATTTCCAGCGTGAGGCGTTCGGGATCAACCCGCCCAACGGCGTCCGGCTCCACGTGTCCGGTGTGGACCTGGTGCGCGACGAGGAAGGTACGTTCCGGGTGCTGGAGGACAACCTCCGCAACCCGTCCGGCGTGTCGTACGTGATGGAGAACCGCCGCACGATGGCGCGTGTGTTCCCGGACCTGTTCGCCCAGCACCCTGGATCGACGTCTGGACGGGCGGGTGGTGGGCCTACGACCCGACGAACGCGATCCCGGTCGGGACGCGGCACGTCTGGGTCGCGTACGGGCGGGACTACGCCGACGTCGCGCCGCTCAAGGGCATCTTCACCGGCGGCGGTCAGTCCACTTTGGACGTCTCGGTGCAGCTGACCCGGCTGACGTGAGCCGCGCCGAACAGGAGCCCTAGCCCAGGAATTCCCGCAACGCCGCGGCGAGGTCGGCCGGGTTGTCCTCGGCCATGTGGTGCCCCGACTCGACGGCGAACCCGCGGACGTCCTCGGCCCACTCGCGCCAGACCTCGATCGGGTCGCCGTAGAGTTCGGCCATGTCGTCGCGGCTGGACCAGAGCATGAGCAAGGGACACGTCAGTTTCCGCCCGGCCGCTTTGTCGGCGTCGTCGGCTTCGCGGTCGGGGCCGAGGCCGGCGCGGTAGTCCTCCAGCATCGCGTGGACGGTCTCGGGATCGTGGATCGCGCGCAGGAAGTCGGCGTGGTTCTCGGCGCCCATCTTCGCCGGGTCGCCGCCGTACCAGGCGTCGGGGTCGGCGTTGATCACGCGCTCGGCAGGCTTCGCGAGCTGGCCGAAGAAGAACCAGTGCCACCATTTCCGCGCGAAGTTCGCGTCGGTGCGGGCGAGCGCTTCGCCGATCGGGACGCCGTCGAGGATGACCAGCCTGGTGACCGCTTCGGGGTGGTCCATCGCCAGCCGATGCGCGACGTAACTGCCGCGATCGTGGCCGGCGACGGCGAACCGTTCGTGCCCGAGTTGCCGCATGAGCGCGACGATGTGCCGGGCCATGGCGCGTTTCGAGTGTGCGGAGTGGTCTTCGGTGCTCTCGGGTTTCGAGGACTGGCCGTAGCCGGGAAGATCTGGGCAGACGACGGTGAACGCGTCCGAGAGTCTCGGCGCGACGTCGTACCAGGTGGTGTGGGTGCGCGGATGTCCGTGGAGAAGCACCACCGGCGGGCCTGAGCCGCCGTGACGGACCCTGAGGGTCACTTCGCCGGTGTCGACCTTTTCGAGCTTGAAACCTTCGAACATGATTCTCCCGCACGTGCGTTGAAAGGCCCCCTCATCGCAAATTTTGCGCTGAGGGGGCCTTTCATCGCAGCGTGAGCGAGGAAATCAGCTCCGGGCGTGCGCGTCCAGGATGTGCGCGACCGCTTCGGTGACCCGCTGTGCGAAGTCGATGTTCAGCCACTCGTCCGGCACGTGGATGTTCGAGTCCGGGCCGCAGGCGCCGGTGACCACGAACTGCGCCTCCGGGTACTTCTCGCCGAGCAGGCCCATGAACGGGATCGACCCGCCCATGCCGTAGCTCTTGTGCGGCGCGCCGAAGACCTCGCCGCTCACGTGGTGCAGGACCTCGTCGAGCCACGGCGCGCTGTCGGGCGCGTTCCAGCCGTTCTCGGCCTGGAAGTCGCTCAGCTCGACCGAAGCGTCGTAAGGCACGTCGGTGGTGAGCACGCGGCGGACGGCCTCCATCGCGGCCTGCGCGTCGGCCGTCGGCGGGAGCCGGAAACTCAGCGTGAGCGTGGTGCTGTCGCGCAGCACGTTGCCCGCGTCGGCCGGGAGCGGGAAGCCCTCCGCGCCGATCACCGACAGCGTCGGCCGCCACGAGTTGTTGAGCAGCAGTTCGAGGTCGTCGTCCGACACCGGACGGCCGACCACCGGGAAGAGCGTCTTCGCCGCGCCGGGTGCGATTTCGACGACGCCGCGTGCCTCGTCGACCCGGTTCTCCGGGATGTCGACGCTGAGTTCGGCGAGCTTGATCTCACCGGTCTCGACGTTCTCGATCCGGTCGATCAGCGCGCGCAGCACGCGGAACGAGCTGGCCACGATGCCGCTGGCCATACCGGAGTGCTGCGCGGATTCGAGCACCTTCACGGTGACATTGACGTGCAGCATGCCGCGCAGGCTGGTGGTCAGCCAGAGCCGCTTGTAGTCGGTGCCGCCCGCGTCGAGGCAGACGACCAGTGAGACGGCGCCGAGCTTCTCCTTCAGGTGCTCGACGTACGCGGGGAGGTCCGGGCTGCCGGACTCCTCGCCGGTTTCGAGCAGCACGACCGCGCGGGAGTGCTCGCCACCGGCGGCGCGCACGGCCTCGATGGCGGTGGTCGCCGCGTAGCCGGAGTAGCCGTCGTCGACCGCGCCGCGGCCGTACAGCCGCCCGTCGCGGATCACCGGCGTCCACGGGTCGAGCCCCTCGGACCAGCCGCCGACCGGGGGCTGCTTGTCGAGGTGCCCGTACATCAGCACGGTGCCCTTGTCGGCCGCTTCGGACGTCGCCGGGATGTCGACGACGAGCAGCGGGCTGCGGCCTTCGAGTTCCACGACCTCGAGCGTCGCGCCGGGGATCTCCCGGGCGGCGATCCAGGCGCGGACGTGTTCGACGGCGCCGGCCAGATGGCCGTTCGCCGCCCATTCGGAGTCGAAGGCCGGCGACAACGCGGGGATCGCCACCAGACCGGACAAACTGGGAAGGACGTCGTGCGTCCAGTTGGAAACCACGGTTTCGCGTACGGATTTCTGCTCCACGTCCGCCATCCTGCCACGGGTTCGCGAGGGTGTGATGGGTCACAACGGCGGGCACGGATCGTCATCGATCAAGGAGGTCCGCACGCCCGTCCGGCCCAACGGTCCGCTGGTCGACCCGCGAGTGAATCCCCTACTTTCGGCGGCCCCACACTCGGGCTTCCTAGCATTTTCCCTGATCAGGCACCCTTTCTCAGCAACAAATCAGCATCCGACCCTGACCAAAACGGCGTCCGGCATGCCAGGATGTGCGCACGAACCGTCAACGCCGATGGTGACCCAGCGCTTCAGATCCGATGCGCTGGTCCCCGCCGGCGCAGTCCCTGTGGCCGCCACAAGTGGCCGCCAGAGGCGCCGACACCAAGGAGAACAGCGCATGCCGTCCGAACACTGGACGCACCCGGAGCCTGGAGACGGTCCCGCCGCGGTAGCGGCGCAACCGTCCCCCGAACAGGTGATCGCCGGTTTGCGAGCTACGAGTGAAGGTGGGGCTGAGCTGACTCAGCTGCTCACCCCCGAAGGCGAACGGGTCTCCTCGCCGCGATTCGATCGCTACGTCGACGACATCGACTCCGAAGCCCTCAAGGGCCTGTACCGCGACATGGTCCTGGTCCGCCGCGCGGACCGCGAGGCCAACGCGATGCAGCGCCAGGGCCAGCTCGGCATCTGGGTCCCGCTGCTCGGCCAGGAGGCCGCGCAGATCGGCTCGGGCCGTGCGCTGAAGCAGGGGGACATGGCGTTCCCCAGCTACCGCGAACACGGCGTCGCGTACGCCCGCGGCGTCGACATGAAGGATCTGCTGGGCATCTTCCGCTGCACCGACCACAGCGGCTGGGACTACCAGGCCCACGGCTTCCACCCGTACACCATCGTCATCGGCAACCAGGTGCTCAACGCCGCCGGTTACGCGATGGGCCAGAAGTTCGAGGGCAAGGTCGGCGACGACGACGGCGAAGCCACCATCTGCTACTTCGGTGACGGAGCCACTTCGCAGGGCGACGTCCACGAAGGCTTCGTGTGGGCCGCGGTCTACGACGCGCCGCTCGTGTTCTTCTGCCAGAACAACCAGTGGGCGATCTCCGAGCCCACCGAACGCCAGTCGCGGCTGCCGCTCTACCAGCGCGCCCGCGGTTACGGCTTCCCCGGCATCCGCGTGGACGGCAACGACGTCCTCGCCTGCCTCGCGGTCTCCCGCTGGGCGCTGGAGGAATGCCGCCACGGCAACGGCCCGGTGCTGATCGAGGCGTTCACCTACCGGATGGACGCGCACACCACCACCGACGACCCCTCCCGCTACCGGCTCTCCGACGAGCTGGAGGAGTGGAAGCTGAAGGACCCGATCGAGCGCGTCCGGGCGTACCTCGCCCGCGGTGGCGGCGCCGACCAGGCGTTCTTCGACCAGGTACAGGCCGATTCGGACGCTTTCGCCGCCGAACTGCGCGAATACTGCTTCAACATGCCCGAACCGCCGCCCGAGCGGATCTTCTCCAACGTCTACGCGGAGTCCACGCCCATGCTGGACGCGCAGCGCGAAGAGTTCCTGTCCTACATGGACGGTTTCGTCGGGGCGGGTGAGCACTGAGATGAGCGACCTCCAGAAACTCACCATCGGCAAGGCGATCAACCTCGGCCTCCGGCGCGCCATGGAATCCGACCCCAAGGTCCTGATCATGGGTGAGGACGTCGGCAAGCTCGGCGGCGTCTTCCGTATCACCGACGGCCTGCAGAAGGACTTCGGCGAGCAGCGCGTGCTGGACACGCCGCTGGCCGAGTCGGGCATTATCGGCACCGCTGTCGGCCTGGCCGTCCGCGGTTTCCGCCCGGTGTGCGAAATCCAGTTCGAGGGCTTCATCTTCCCCGGCTTCGACCAAATCGTGAGCCAGGTGGCGAAGCTGCACTACCGGACGCAGGGCAAGGTCAAGATGCCCATCGTGATCCGGGTGCCGTTCGGTGGCGGCATCGGCGCGGTCGAGCACCACTCGGAGTCGCCGGAATCGCTGTTCTCGCACGTCCCCGGCCTCAAGGTCGTCTCGTGCTCGAACGCCGTCGACGCCTATTTCATGATCCAGCAGGCCATCAAGTCCGACGACCCGATCCTGTTCTTCGAGCCCAAGAAGCTGTACCACTCGGGCGCGATGAAGGCCGAGGTCGACACCGAAGGCACGCCGGACCCGCTGTTCAAGTCCCGCGTCGTCCGCGAAGGCACCACGGCGACCGTCGTCGCGTACGGCCCGTCGGTGAAGGTCGCGCTCGACGCGGCCACCGCCGCCGAGGACGAGGGCAAGTCCCTCGAGGTCATCGACCTGCGGACGCTGTCACCGCTGGACCTGGCTCCCGTCTTCGAGTCGGTGCGCAAGACCGGACGGCTCATCGCTTTGAGCGAGGCGCCGTCGGAGACGTCGCTGACCTCGGAGATCGCCGCGCGGGTGCAGCAGGAATGCTTCTACTCGCTCGAAGCCCCCGTGCTCCGGGTGACCGGTTTCGACACGCCGTACCCGCCTGCCAAACTCGAGGAGCACTACCTCCCCGATCTGGACCGGGTGCTGCACACCGTCGACCGCTCACTCGCCTGGTAAGGGGGACTTTCCCGAAATGCCCGAATACAAACAGTTCCCCCTCGCCGACACGGCGGAGGGGCTGACCGAGGCCGACATCATCGCCTGGCAGGTCAAACCGGGTGACACCGTGACGGTGAACCAGATCGTGGTCGAGATCGAGACCGCGAAGGCCGCCGTCGAACTGCCCATCCCGTGGGCGGGTGTGGTCACCGAACTCCTCGTCGAACCGGGTCAGACGGTGGAGGTCGGCGCGCCGATCCTCACCATCGACGTCGACCCCGGCGGCAAGGCCGCACCGGCCGCCACCCCGGCACCCGCCGCCGCTGCCTCCGCCGAGGAACCGGCCGAGGAGGAGATGAAGCCGCTGGTCGGCTACGGCTCCAAGGCCGTCGTCACGCAGCGCCGGGCACGGAAGGGCGCTGCTGCCCCGGCAGCCCCGGCCGCCGCTCCGGTGGCGGTGACCCCTCCGGCACCCGCGCCTGTCGCGACGCCGAAGGGCGGATACGTACCGCTGGCGAAGCCGCCGGTGCGCAAACTCGCGAAGGACCTCGGCGTCGACCTGCACGCGCTCACCGGCACCGCCGATGGCGGCGTGATCACCCGTGACGACGTGCACGCCGCCGCCAACGGTTCGGCCCCGGCCGCCCCGGTCCAGTCCGTTGTGGACAGTGGCTACGACCCGGCGACCCGGGAGCGCCGGGTGCCGATCAAGGGTGTCCGCAAGGCCACCGCGGCCGCGATGGTGCAGAGCGCCTACACCGCCCCGCACGTCACGGAGTTCCTCACCATCGACGTCACGCCGATGATGGAATTCCGGGAGAAGCTGAAGAAGTCGCGCGAGTTCGCCGGGGTCAAGGTCACTCCGCTGACCTTCGCGGCGAAGGCCGTCTGCATGGCGGCGAAGCGCACTCCGGACGTCAACGCGGTGTGGGACGAGGCCGCGCAGGAGATCGTCTACAAGGACTACGTGCACCTCGGGATCGCCGCGGCCACCCCGCGCGGACTCGTCGTGCCCAAGGTCCGTGACGCGGACTCGATGTCCCTCAAGGAACTCGCGATCGCGCTCACCGAACTGACGGACGTCGCCCGCGAGGGCAAGACGACCCCGGCGGCGATGCTCGGCGGCACGATCACCATCACCAACGTCGGCGTCTTCGGCGTCGACACCGGTACGCCGATCATCAACCCCGGCGAGTCCGCGATCCTGTGCCTCGGCGCGATCAAGGACACCCCGTGGGTGGTCGACGGCGAGATCAAGGTGCGCAAGGTGCTCCAGCTTTCGCTGAGCTTCGACCACCGCGTGGTCGACGGGCAGCAGGGTTCGGAGTTCCTGGCCGACGTCGGTGCCCTCTTGGCCGACCCCGCCGTCGCGATCACCTACTGACCCCAAGTCCGTGAAGGCCTCCTTCCCTACTCTCAAGGTAGGGAAGGAGGCCTTCACGGACTCAGGCTTAAGCGCTTGACGGAGTGAGCGCTCACTCCGCACACTGGAAGCATGACAGATACCACCGCCCGGCGGAGAGCGCCGGGGATGAGCGCCGACGAGAGGCGCCGGATGATCGTCCAGTCCGTGCTGCCCCTGATGGTGGAGCACGGCGCCGGAGTCACCACCAGCCAGATCGCGCGCGCCGCCGGCATCGGCGAGGGCACGGTCTTCCGCGTGTTCAAGGACAAGGACGAACTCTTCGCCACCTGCTTCGCCGAAGCGCTGAAGCCCGACCAGGTGCTCGACGCCATCGCGGTGATCGACCTCGAACAGCCCCTCGAAGACAGGCTCGTCGAGGCGGCCGACGCGCTCGGCGCCCACCTTCAGCGGATGGGCGCGCTGATG
This sequence comes from Amycolatopsis sp. cmx-4-19, assembly GCA_049998115.1. Taxonomy (GTDB): domain Bacteria; phylum Actinomycetota; class Actinomycetes; order Mycobacteriales; family Pseudonocardiaceae; genus Amycolatopsis. The sequence continues at coordinate 343,971 of JAEBEO010000001.1, forward strand.
GCCGCGATGCACGGCTCCGGCAAGCGGCCCGAGCACCGCCACGGTCCCGACGGCCGCCGGGACCGGCGGCGGGAGTCGATGGGCGTGATGCGTGACGCCATGGCCGAGTTGTTCGAACCGGAGCAGAAGCGGCTTCGACTGCCGTCGGCGCAGTTGGCGGCGCTCTTCCTGTCGTTGCTGTTCAGCGGTCGGATGCGGTTCGAGGAGAACGGCGACGAACCCACCACGATGGAACTCGTCGACGTCTTCCTCAACGGCGCCTTGGGGGCCGCGTGATCGGGCCGCCCGGCGGGGGCGGCATGGAGATGCTGCTGGCCCGCGGCGGCAGGCGCCGCCGTCCGCCGTCGACGGTGCCCGACAGCGGGCTCACCGGTCCGGTCGACATCCCGGAGCCCGAACCCGAAGCCGTCCCGAAAGACCTGAAGTCCCGGCTCGACCGCATGTGGGTCAACATCTCCGGCACGGTCCGCGGTTTGCCGAAGGTCGCGAAGCTGACCTGGCAGGCGAGCCCGTTCCTGACCATCACGATCACCGTGGTGACCCTGCTGTCCGGTCTGCTGCCCACGGCGACCGCGTACATCGCGAAACTTCTGATCGACTCGGTGGTCGCGGCGATCCAGGGTCACGGCACCAAGAGCGCGATCGTCGGTGTCGCGCTGTTCCAGTTCGGCGTCCTCGTGCTCACCGCGCTCTCGCAGGCGCTGACCACCTACGGCCAATCCCTGTTGCAGGAACGGATGACGCTGACCATCCGCCACCAGGTGATGGACCACGCGAGCAAGCTGCACCTGTCGTACTTCGAGGGCTCCACGTCCTACGACATGCTGCGCCAGGCCGCGCAGGAGGCGCCGACCAGGCCGTTGTCGATGATGAACTCGGCGCTGGGTTTGGTCCGGACGGCGATCACCTTCGGCAGCATGATCGCGCTGCTCGTGTCGGTCAGCCCGCTGCTGGCGCTCGTCGCCCTCGTGGCACCGATCCCCGCGTTCATCTCGCAGTCGAAGTACGGTGCCCGCGCGTTCTGGCTGACGCTGATGATGTCGCCGCTGAAACGACGGATGGACTATCTGAACTCCTTGGTCACCACGGACACGTATGCCAAGGAGACCAAGCTCTTCGGTCTCGGCCCGTACTTCGTCGACCGGTTCCAGCGGCTCGGCCAGGTCTTCTACGACCGTCAGCGGAAACTCACCCGCAAGCGCAGCGTCAGCGCGACGTCGTGGGGCCTGCTGAGTACCGCCGCCGGCTCCGCGATCGCGCTGTACATCGCGCTGGAGGCCGTCGGCGGCAGACTCACCCTCGGCGATCTGGCGCTGTACACGGCCGCCGCGGCCTCGGTGCAGACGTCGGTCCAGGGCCTGTTCACCGCGTTTTCCGGAATGTACGAGAACAATCTGTATCTCGACACGCTGTATCGTTTCCTCGGCACGAAACCGGAGATCGTCGCGCCACCGGAGCCGCGCCCTGTCCCGTCCACTGTGGAGGGACATATCGAATTCGAGGAAGTGTCGTTCACCTATCCCGGGGCACCCGAACCCGCGCTCGACGGCGTGAGCTTCGAGATCCGGCCGGGTGAGACCGTCGCCGTCGTCGGCCGCAACGGGGCGGGGAAGTCGACGCTGTTCAAACTGCTGTGCCGGCTGTACGACCCGACGGGCGGGCGGATCCTGCTCGACGACGTCGACATCCGCGAGTACGACCCGATCGAACTGCGGAAGCGGATCAGCGCGATGTTCCAGGACTACGTGACCTACCAGGGCACCGCGTCCGAGAACATCGGGCTCGGCGACCTGACCCACCTCGTCGACCGTGAGCGCATCGAGGAATCGGCGAAGCGGGCCGGTGCCGACGAGCGGATCGAGCGTCTGCCCAGCGGGTACGACAGCCCGCTCGGCCGCTGGTTCGACCAGGGTGTCAGCCTTTCCGGTGGTGAGTGGCAGAAGATCGCGCTGGCCAGGGCGTTCCTGCGGGAGGCGCCGATCCTGATCCTCGACGAACCGACGTCCGCGCTGGATGCCCAGGCCGAGCACGACCTCTTCTCGCGGCTGCGCGAGCTTTCGGAGGGACGCACGACGCTGTACATCTCGCACCGGTTCTCCACTGTCCGCCAGGCGGAGCGGATTCTGTTGCTGGAACACGGAAAGGTCGCCGAATACGGCACGCACGACGAACTGATGGCGGCCAAGGCCGGTTACGCCGACCTCTTCACCTTGCAGGCCGCGGCGTATCTGGACGAGGCCGTCAGCTGACCAGGCCCTGGGCGTGCCGCCCGTCGTCTGGTAGCCGCGCCAGAGGACGGGTGGCGTACTCACCTGGGCCTGATCGCGGTGAAAGACGTGGCTGTCCGGCAGTTCGGTTCCCACTGCGTGACGTTCACCAGAGTGATCGACCACCGTATCGGGGGGTGGGGAGCAAAACGGGCAAGCCGTACGTTGTCCAGGTATGGCTGTCGCGTTCTTGCTCTATGTCGTCGCCGAGATCGCCGCCGTGTGGGCGGTGGGCTCGGCCGTTGGCGTGCTGGGCACGATCGCCCTGCTCTTCGCCGGTGCGTTCATCGGATCCTGGCTCGCCCGCCGCGAAGGCGGCCGTGCTTTCCGGGCCTTCGCCGAGTCCGCGCGCCTGGGCAGGCCCGCCGACGCCGAGAAGGAACTCACCGACGGGATGCTGATCGCCCTCGGCGGCCTGCTGATCCTCCTGCCCGGTTTCGTCAGCGACGTCTTCGGCCTGCTGCTCATCCTGCCGCCGACCCGGGGCGTCGCGCGCAAGGCCTGGCAGAAGCGCATGGCTCGCCGGGCGGTCAAGTTCGCCAACCGCACCAGGGGGCCGGTGATGGTGGTGGACAGCGAGCTCGTCATGGACAGGCCGCCCACCGAGACCGCCGAGAAGCAGCCGCCGGTGATCGAAGGCCGCGTCGTCGAGGGTTAGACACTAGCTTAGACACTAGGCACAGTGTCTAAGCTAGTGTCTAAGCTAGTGTCTAAGCTGGGACGGCCACATGCTCTACGACGAACTCGCCGAGATCATCGCGAACCTGCGCGCGCTCGGGGGCGACCATGCTTTTGTCGAGGCCAAACGAGCCGAGAACAAGCTGCCGAGGAGTGTCCGCGAGACAATTTCGGCGTTCGCCAATACCAGCGGCGGCGTTCTGATCCTCGGCCTCGATGAGGCCAACGGGTTCGAAGCGACCGGGGTTCGCGACCCAGCGAAGATGGAAGCCGATCTGGCCGCGATGTGCTCGGAGAACGTGGAGCCACCGCTACGCCCGCTCATCAAAACTCACCGTTTCGAGGACGCGGATCTGGTGGTCGCGGAGATTCCTGAACTTCCGCCAGGCAGCAAACCCGCCTTCAACCGCGGCACCGGCATGACGCACGGCAGCTTCGTCAGGGTCGCCGATGGAGATCGCAAGCTGAGTCCATACGAAGTACAGCTGATGGTGGCGAACCGGGGTCAGCCTCGGGAAGACGAGCAACCAGTATCCGGCACGTCCATCGCAAACCTCGACAAACAGCTCGTCGAGACTTTCTTGAGTCGGCTCCGCAGGCACCGCGGCAGAGCGTTCGCGGACTTGGACGCCACCGCCGCGCTTCGACGGGCGAAGGTCCTCGTCGGCGATGAACTTTCCCTGGCGGGACTGCTGGCACTGGGAGAATACCCTCAAGAATTCTTTCCTCAGCTCATGCTGACCTTTGTCCACTATCCGACGAAATCGGGGCCGGATCCCCGAAACGGGACACGGTTCATCGACAACGTCGCAGCCGAGGGTCCGATTCCGATCATGCTGGACGAAGCACTCTTGGCTCTTCGTCGCAACATGAAACGCCGGTCCACCGTGCGTGGATCGGGCCGTGCCGAGGCAGATGAATACCCTGAAGCCGCATTACGCGAAGCAGTCGTGAACGCGCTCGTCCACCGCGACTATTCAGGCCCTTCGCTGGGCACACAGGTGCAGGTCGAGATGTACCCCGACCGCCTGGTCGTCCGTAACGCGGGTGGGTTGTTCGGGTCGGTTCGCGAAGAGAACCTGGGCGTGGAGGGCACCTCTTCGGCTCGTAACGCAACCTTGCTGAAGATCCTTGAAGATTCCCCAGTACCGGGGTCGGACCGTCCGGTCTGCGAAAACCGTGGCTCCGGAATCCCGACGATGCTGGCCGCGATGCGCGATGCCAAGCTCAGCCCACCGCGATTCGCCGACGATATCTCCACTTTCACCGCGACTTTTCCGAACCATACGTTGATGGGAAACGACGCGGTTCGATGGATCGGTTCACTCAACGAGCACGGTCTCACAGACAGCCAATGTCATGGCCTCGCCATGCTGTTTCATGGGGAGACACTCAACAACCAGGCATACCGAAACGCCAACGACCTCGACTCCCGGGTGGCCACCGAAGAACTCGGCGATCTGGTCGCGAGGGGCCTGCTGGTCCCGGGCGGGGGTCGACGCTACGCGCAGTACACCCTCGCCGAGGATGCAGTTCCCCCTTCGGCCGAAAGCCCGACCCCCGTGAAACACCGCGCAGATCGCCGCGAAGAGATCCTTGCCGCGCTGGGTGATGGTGAATCGACACGCGCCGACCTGGTCGCCGTTACCGGACTCCATGACCGAACGGTCACACGCTGGCTCAGCACTCTGCTCCGGCAAGGACTGATCGAAGCGACGGAACGAAATCCGCGCAGCCCCAACGTCCGTTATCGCCGCACACCTCAGCGAACCCTCGACGAGCCAGGGGGCTAGGTGCCGCTCGGCTTCGGGATGTCGAAATACCCGCTGAACCGCACGGCCGGCGCGTATTCGCCCTTGACCTTCACCTTGCCGGTCACGAACATCGCCGCCACGGTCGCGTTGCCGGTGGCCATCCGGATGAAGTCGTCGACGGACAGCGTGATGGTGGTGTCCGGAGTACGCGCGAGATCGGTGCTGGAAACACAGACACCGTCTTCGATGACCGTTTGAAAGCGGTCGAATCCGTCTTCCCCGTCACCGTCGGTGAATCGCCACGCGACGACGAAATCGACGTGGCGGGCGCGTTCGGGGACGAAATGGTCCGACATTCTGCGGAAAATCTCGTCGAGGAACGCCGAACGCAGTTCCGGATGGTCGGCGATCCCCTTGAGCTGCTCCCGCGACGCGCGCTGCACGACGTCGACGAGCACCTCGGTCTCCAGCGAGCTCAACTCGATGCCCGCGCCGGTTTCCCCGAGCATGTGCAGGGTTTCCAGCACCTGGACGAACTGTTCCGGGGTCAGTTTGGTGAGTTCGAGCTTTTCCGCGAAGGCGTTGACGACGTGCTCGCCGCGAGTGCGCGTGTGATGCGGCCGCAGCGGGCGCGAAAGGGGGACTTTGTCCCGCCAGCGCTTGTTCCTCGAATTTCGGGGCACGGCACGGAAGTGTATCTGCTCGGCCGGGCTCAGGACGGCTTCGGAAGGTCGAAGAAACCGATCAGGCCCGCCGCGAAGGCCAGATCACCTTTTACTTTGATCTTTCCGGTGACGAATAGCACAGCGGGCGTGGCCTGGTGGGTGATGAGCCGGAAGAAATCGACGGGCGCGATCGTGATCGTCACCTTCGGCTTCTCCTTCGCTTCGCGGCTGACCGTGCATTCGCCGTGCGAAATCACCGTCTCGTAGCGGTCGTAGCCGCCCTCGCCGGTGCCGCCGGACAGCCGCCAGTGGACCACCGCGTGCAGTGTCCTCGCCCGGTCCTGCCGGATGTGGGCGCCCATGCGGTCGAAGATCTCGCGGAGCACGCGCTCCCGGAGCGGCCGTTCGGCGACGACGCTCTCCAGCTGCGCACGCGAGGCGCGGGCGACGAGGTTCGCGAACCGGGCCGGGTCGACCTTGCGGAGGTCGAACGCGGGCGCGGACTCGGCGAGCCGTCCCAGCGCGGCCAGCAGCCGCCGGACGTCGTCCTTGCCGAGGCCTTTCGGATCGACGACCCCCGCGACCTCGTTGACGTCGAGAGAGTGCGCTTCGGCCGAGTCCGGCTCGATCCGTTCCAGCGCGTCGACCAGCGCGCGGCCGGTCAGCCCCACGATCTCGGTCATTTTTTCCTCCACCCTCGCCTACCCGAGCGTAAGGCTACCCGCGAGTAGGTAGCCGGGCAAGCGTGCCGAAATCACCTGGGCCCGGGGCAGCCCGGTAGCGTCTCCCCGGAGAAAAGGGAGGTCTTGAGTGTCCGAGGAAGTGCCGCGTCCCGCCGAACGCGCCAAACGGCTGCCGAGAGCGGTGCGGGAACGCCAGATCCTGGACGCCGCGGTCTCGGTGTTCTCGCGTTACGGCTACCACTCCGCGTCGATGGACGAGATCTCCGAGGTCGCCGGCGTGTCCAAGCCGATGATCTACACCTACCTCGGGTCCAAGGAAGATCTGTTCGGCGCCTGCATCCGCCGCGAGGCGACCCGGCTGCTCGAAGCGGTGCAGGACGGGATCAAGCCCGACCTGCCGCCGGACATGCAGCTTTGGCACGGGCTCCGCGCGTTCTACCGCTTCGTCGCCGAGTACCGCGAGTCCTGGACGGTGCTGCACCGCCAGGCGATGACCGTCGGCGGCGCCTTCGCCGCGGAGATCACCGACATGCGCACCCGCGCGATCGAACTGGTCGCCGCGCTGGTCGTGTCCGCCGGCACCCGCAAAGGTCTCGGCGAGCAGGCCGAGTTCTCCGGCGCCGGGCTGTCCGCCGCGCTGGTCGGGGCGGCCGAGTCGCTGGCCGACTGGGCGCTCGACCACCCCGATGTCTCCGACGGCGTCCTCGCCTCGTGGCTGATGAACCTCGTCTGGCTCGGATTCAACGACCTCGTCGAGGGCAACGTCTGGAAGCCGTCAGAGAGCGACGACTGACCCCTCCAGGTGCGGCTTCGGCTTGCGCGCGTTCCAGAGCTCGAAGGCCCATCCCTCGCCTTCACGCCAAGTGGTGAACGCCGCCTTCGCCGGCAACAGGACCGGCTGCTTGAACTTGACGTCGACGGTGAACGCGTCCGGAAGCCTGCCCTCGAACGCCGCGAGCGCGTGCGCCTTCGTCCACATGCCGTGTGCGATCGCGGCCGGGAACCCGAACGCCTTCGCCGTGATCGGGTGCAGGTGGATCGGGTTGCGGTCGCCGGAAACCTCGGCGTAGCGGCGGCCGATGTCGGCGGGCACGTGCCAGATCGCGGTGGGCGACGGCTGCGAGAGCTGGCCGCGTGCCGTCTTTTCGCCACTGCCGCCACCGCGGCGGAGATACGTGCTGACGTCCGTCCACACAGGACTGTCATCGACGAGTAGTTCGCTGATCACGTCGAACTGCTTGCCCTTTTCGTGCGGGCGCAGGTCCTCGGCGCGCACGCGCAGGGTGAACGACTCGTCGAGCCGCAGCGGCCGGTGCCGGGTGATCCGGTTCGCGACGTGCACCATGCCCAGCAGCGGGAACGGGAAATCGCGTTCGGTCATCAGCGCCATCTGCAGCGGGAACGCCAGGATGTGCGGGTACGTCGCGGGCAGGACGTCGTCCAGCCGGAAGCCGCACACCTGGTTGTACGCGGCGAGGTGTGCCGGGTCGACGACCACGCCCTCGCGGACGAACTCGGTACCCGGCAGCGTGTTCCCGCCGGTCTTGCGCAGCGACCCGAGCAACGCCTTGGGGTACAGCGAAGACAGGCTCGGCGTCTCGCGAAGTTCCTTGACCGCCATGGTCACGCCCCCAGCAGTGCCTGGCCGCAGACGCGGACCACGTTGCCGTTGACCGCGGCCGAAGCCGGGTTCGCGTACCAGGCGATCGTCTCGGCGACGTCGACCGGCAACCCGCCCTGGCCGAGGCTGGACAGCCGCCGTCCGGCCTCGCGGATGAACAGCGGCACCGCGGCGGTCATCTTCGTCTCGATGAACCCGGGTGCGACGGCGTTGATGGTGCCGCCGTACTCGGCCAGCGTCGGCGCGCCGACGTTCACCATGCCGATGACGCCCGCCTTGCTGGTGGCGTAGTTCGTCTGGCCGACGTTGCCCGCGATCCCGGCGATCGACGAGACGCCGATGATCCGGCCGTTCTCCTTGAGCACCTTGTCGGACAGGAGCTTCTCGTTCACCGCGAGCTGCGACGCGAGGTTGACCGCGATGACCGAGTCCCAGCCGCCTTCGGTCATGTTGCCCAGCGTCTTGTCCCGCGTGATGCCCGCGTTGTGGACGACGATGTCGACGCCGTCGTGGCGCGTGCTCAGATACTCGGCCAGTTTCGCGGGGGCGTCGGCGGCGGTGATGTCCAGCTGGAGCGCCGAGCCGCCGACCTTGTTGGCCACCTTGGACAGGTCCGCGCCCTGCGCGGGGATGTCGAGAGCGACGACGTGCGCGCCGTCGCGGCCCAGCACCTCGGCGATCGCGGCGCCGATGCCCCGGGACGCGCCGGTGACCAGCGCGACCTTGCCTTCGAGCGGCTTCGCCCAGTCGGCCGGGGCCGAGGCGGTCTTGGTCTCGGTGCCGACGCGGATGACCTGGGCGTCGACGAAGGCGGATTTCGCCGACAGCAGGAACCGCAGCGTGGACTCGGTGGCCTCTTCGGCACCTTCGGCGACGTACACGAGCTGAGCGGTCGCGCCGCGCTTCAGTTCCTTACCGACGGAACGGACGAAGCCTTCGAGTGCGCGTTGTGCGATCCGCTCGTGTCCTCGGGCCAGCTCCGGCGGCGTCCCGAGGACGACGACGCGGCCCGACGGGCCGACGCTGCGGATCACGGGGTGGAAGAAGGAGTAGACCTCGCGAAGCTGCTTCGGGTCCTTCACGCCTGTCGCGTCGAAGACGAGCGCGGCGTGCTTGTCCGCCGCCGCGGAGACGACCTCGATACCCGCACGGTGCAGCTGCGCCTCGATCACCTTTTCGAGCCGCCCGCCCGGCGCGGCGCCGAGAAGTGCGGGACCCTCGAGGGCGGGCTGGCCGGGCTTGTACCGGCGAAGCGTGGCGGGGTTCGGCAGGCCGAGCTTCGGCACCACGAATTTCCCCACCGGGGATTTCGTGAACTGCTGGTACCTGTCAGCCATTACGTGCCTCCCGTGCCGTTTGCATCACGTCGCAGTTTAACCTACTCACTAGTAGGTTACAGTGTGAGAGAGCCTACGGAGGAGTGGAAATATGGCCACGAAAAGGACGGCACCCGTGCGCAAGGTCGCGATCATCGGCGGCAACCGGATTCCCTTCGCCCGCTCGAACGGCCCGTACTCGAAGGCGTCGAACCAGGACATGTTCACGGCGGCCCTCGACGGCCTGGTCAGCCGCTTCTCCTTGCAGGACGAGGTGATCGGCGAGGTCGCCGCCGGCGCGGTGCTCAAGCACGCCCGCGACTTCAACCTCGCGCGCGAGAGCGTCCTCGGCAGCAAGCTCAGCCCCGCCACCCCGGCCTCCGACGTGCAGATGGCCTGCGGCACCGGCCTGCAGGCGATCATCAACGTCGCCAACAAGATCGCCCTCGGGCAGATCGACTCGGCCATCGCGGGTGGCGTCGACACCACATCGGACGCGCCGCTGGCCGTCAACGACGACCTGCGTCAGATCCTCGTGCAGCTCAACGCCGCGAAGACACTCCCGGACCGTCTCAAGCTGGCCGCCAAGCTGCGCCCCGGCCACATCGTCCCCGAGATCCCGCGCAACTCCGAGCCGCGCACCGGCCTCTCCATGGGCGAGCACGCCGCGCTGACCGCGAAGGTCTGGGAGATCACGCGCGAGGCGCAGGACGAACTCGCCGCCACCAGCCACCAGCGTCTCGGCGCCGCCTACGACAAGGGCTTCTTCGACGACCTGGTGACGCCGTTCCTCAAGCTCGCCCGCGACCAGAACCTGCGACCGGACTCCAGTGTCGAGAAGCTCGCGAAGCTGAAGCCCGCCTTCGGTGGCCCCGGCGGCACGATGACCGCGGGCAACTCGACGCCGCTGTCCGACGGCGCTTCGACGGTCCTGCTCGCGACCGAGCAGTGGGCGAAGGCGCACAAGCTGCCTGTGCTCGCGTACCTGACGTTCTCGCAGACCGCCGCCGTCGACTACGTCCACGGTGACGAAGGCCTGCTGATGGCGCCCGCGTACGCCGTCCCGCAGATGCTCACGCGCGCCGGACTCACCTTGCAGGACTTCGACTTCTACGAGATCCACGAGGCCTTCGCGTCGCAGGTGCTCGCCACCCTCAAGGCATGGGAGGACCCGGGCTTCGCCAAGGAGAAGCTGGGCCTCGACGCACCGCTCGGCTCCGTCGATCGGGCGAAACTGAACGTCAACGGTTCGTCGCTGGCTGCCGGGCATCCGTTCGCGGCGACCGGCGGCCGTATCGTCGCCACCCTCGCGAAGCTGCTGAACGAGAAGGGTTCCGGCCGCGGGCTCATCTCGATCTGCGCGGCGGGCGGCCAGGGCGTCACCGCGATCCTCGAGAAGTAGTCCGTTCGCCCGGAGCGGATCAGGGAAAACCGCGGTGCCTTTGTCGGCACCGGGGTCTAGTTTGTCCGCATGTTCGCAGTTCAGGCGAAAGCGCTGGTCAAGACCTACGGGTCCACACGGGCACTCGACGGGGTCGATCTGTCGATCCCGACGGGCAAGGTGCTGGGCCTGCTGGGGCCGAACGGCGCCGGCAAGACGACGACGGTCCGCATCCTGACCACGCTGCTTCGCCCGGATTCCGGCGAAGCCGAGGTGGCCGGGCACGACGTGCTCGCCCAGCCCGACGCGGTCCGGCGGTCGATCGGGCTGTCCGGGCAGTACGCCGCGGTGGACGAGAACCTCACCGGGTTCGAGAACCTGTACATGGTCGGCAGGCTGTACGGGAGCAAGAAGGCCGCGGCGAAGGGCAGGGCACGTGAGCTGCTCGCGCGGTTCCGGCTGGAGGACGCGGCCGACAGGCCAGCCAAGACGTACTCCGGCGGGATGCGGCGACGGCTCGACCTCGCGGGGGCACTGGTCGCCGAGCCGACCGTGGTGATCCTCGACGAACCGACCACCGGGCTCGACCCGCGCGGCCGGATCGACACCTGGGAGGTCATCAAGGAACTGGTCGCCGACGGCACCACGGTCCTGCTGACCACGCAGTACCTGGAGGAGGCCGACCAGCTCGCCGACTCGATCGTGGTGATCGACAAGGGGAAGGTCATCGCGCGCGGCACGGCCGACGAACTCAAGCAGGAGATCGGCGGCGAGCGGCTGGAACTGGTCATCGCCGACGCCGCCGACCTCGCCGCGGCCACGAGGGTGCTCACGGAGGTCGGCTCGGGCACGCCGTCGGTCGACGAGCACACCCGCAAGGTCGACGTCCTGGTCGAGGGCGGGCCGAAAGCACTGATCGAGGCACTGCGGCGGCTGGACGCGCAGGGTGTCGCCGTCCTGGACGTCGCGCTGCACCGGCCGACGCTCGACGACGTCTTCCTGTCGCTGACAGGGCACGCCACGGATGAGGGGGACGCGAAGTGAGCGCGGTCGCGAAGGCGTTTTCCGACGGTGGCGTGATCACCTGGCGGAACCTGAAGAACGTCCAGCGCAACCCGGACTGGCTGATGGCGGCGACGCTGCAGCCGATCATGTTCGTGCTGCTGTTCGCGTACGTCTTCGGCGACGCGATCGGCGGCGAGGCGGGCGGGCTCGCCTATCGCGAGTTCCTGATCGCCGGCATCTTCGCGCAGACGGTCGCGTTCAACTCGGCGTTCACCGTGATCGGCTTCGCGAACGACCTGCAGAAGGGCATCATCGACCGGTTCCGTTCGCTGCCGATCTCCCGCCTCGCGGTGATCTTCGGCCGGACGACGTCGGATCTGGTGATCAGCGTCGTGGCGCTGGTCGTCATGTCGCTGTGCGGGCTGCTGGTCGGCTGGCGGATCCGCGGCAGTTTCCTCGACGCGGTGCTCGGCTACCTGGTGATGCTGATGTTCGCTTGGGCGCTGTCGTGGGTCGGCGCGTGGATCGGGCTCGTCGCGCGCAGTGTCGAGGTCGCGCAGAGCGCCGGGCTGATGTGGATGTTCCCGCTGAGTTTCATCTCGACCGCATTCGTCCCGGCGGACAAGCTGCCCGGCGTGCTGAAGACGATCGCCGACTGGAACCCGTTCACCGCGGTGATCAACTCGGCCCGTGACCTGTTCGGGAACCGCTTCGGCGCGCCCCCGACGGGCTGGCCCGCCGAGAACGCGTCGCTGTACGCGATCCTGTGCTGCGTCGCCATCATCGCGATCTTCGCGCCGCTGGCGACGGCCCAGTACAAGAAGGTCGCGAGTCGCTAGAAAAAGTTCGTGGCGAAAATGTCGAACGGCCGTCGATCCGGTCGACGCGCTGGTGAGGGCGGGGTAGACAAGGGCCCGTCACGACACTGAGGAGCAACGATGCGTTTCCTGATGATGCACCGGCTGGACGAGAGCGCCCCGGAAGCCTGGAACCCGAGCAAGGAGTTCATCGAGCAGATGGGCGCTTTCGTCGAGGACTCGTTCAAGAAGGGCATCCTGATCTCGGCGGAGGGGGTGCACCCGTCGGAGCGGGGCGCGCGGGTCCGCAAGGTGCGCGGCGGCAAGATCACCGCGACCGACGGCCCGTTCACCGAGGCCAAGGAGGTCATCGGTGGCTTCGCGCTGATCAACGCGAAGGATCTGGCAGAGGCCGTCGCGTTCGCGGAGACGTACGCGGCGCTGTTCAGCGAGATCGAGGTCGAGGTCCGCACGGTGGTCGAGATGGAAGACATCGAGGCCCTGGCCGAGTGAGCGCATGCGTTTAGTCCTTTACTTGCGATCGCAAGTAGAGGACTGAACGCGGGTCGGGCTACTTGGTGATGGCCTTCTCGGCGCGCTTCGCGAGCTTCTCGGCGCGCTTCTCCGTCTTGGTCGCGGCCCGGCGGGCGCGCCAGCCGAGCGAGGGCTTGCCCGCGGTGTCGGCGGCGGCCAGCAGCAGGCCACCGGCGAGTCCCGCGTTCTTGATGAACTGGATCTGCTGTTGCTGGCGTTCGGCCGGTTCCTTGACCTCCCAGAACCGGTGCGTGGCCAGCGTGGTCGGGACCAGGCTGCCGAGCAGCAGCAACGACGCCAACCGCGGCGCCTTGCCGACGGCGAGCGCGACGCCCGCGCCGATCTTCACCGCCGCGTCGATCCGGACGAGGGTGGCGGGATCACGCGGCACCGCTTCCGGCACCACGCCTTCCAGCTTGTCGAAGGACCCGGTGAGGAACGGCTCCGCGGCTTTCGCATGACCCTGGGTGTCCTTCAGCGCGCCGATCCCGCCGGAGATGAAGATCGCGGCGAGGAGCGGACGTGCGACGCGGCGGAGAATCACGGTCGTAGCCTTTCTTGATCCGAACCCGAGGAAACCAAATCTATCCCCAGACTTCCCGTCCGCCGGGCCGCCGAACCGCGCTAACGGAGTATCTTGAAATATTTCTGTGGCACTAGACGGCGTTAGATTCCGTTAGCGAGCCGGATACGCCCTCGGCAGCTTGAAGCCGCGGTCCACCGCGACCTGCCGCAGCCTGTCCGGGTAGTCGGTGATGACGCCGTCCACGCCGTCGTCGATGAGCTTGTGCATGGTGGCCGGGTCGTCGATCGTCCAGGGCACGACCTTGAGTCCCGCCCGGTGTGCCTCGTCGACCAGCGCCTTCGTCGTGAACGGCCGGTAGTCCGGGTCGCCGACCTTGCCGCCCTGCGGGTTGCCGTGAACCGGTGAGAGCGCGCTCGCGCCGAACGACTCGACCGCGCGGATCGGGCTGCCACCGAAGTCGTCGATGTCGAGCCCGCCGAGCCACGGCGACTTGCCCGGCTGCCCGACCTGGAGGAACTCCGGCTGGGTCAGCGCGACGGTCGGGATCCAGGGCGCGACCTTGCGCAGCAGCATCAACGCGCCCCAGTCGAAGCTCTGGACGGTGACGTCGGGCGCGAAACCGGAGAGCAGGATCTCGCGTACCACCCGGTGGACGAACTGTTCGCGCGGCGCCGTCTCCTGCGGGGCGGCCGCCTCGACCTTCGTCTCGATGTTGAACTTGACGCCCCACGCACGATGGTCGCGGGCGAGTTGGAACAACTCGGCGAGCGTCGGCATCTTGGCACCGGGGGAGAGCGTCTGGCCAGGGAAGTTCGGCTGCCGGATCGAACCGCAGTCCAGCGTCCGGACCTGCGCGAACGTCAGATCCTTCACGTACTTCCCGACGTACGGGTACGCCGGGTCGCCCGGTGTCGCGGGCGCGGTGTCGCGGCATTTCGCCGCCGTCGTCTTGCGGTCGTGGGTGATCACCTCACGGCCGTCCTTGGTGATCTGGATGTCGAGTTCGAGTGTCGTGACGCCGAGCTCCATCCCCTTGGCGAACGACGCGAGCGTGCTCTCGACCGTGAGTCCGAGCCCGCCGCGGTGTGCCTGTATGTCGAAAGCGCGACGCGGGTGCGCGTCGGCGACGCCGGCCGTCCCCAGGGTCAGCGCGGCGGCCATGACCAGCGCGAAGGTCTTCATGGGTGAACCATGCCACCGGCGGATGAACTTCGATTGACTTTGACGCGACGTCAACCCCTACCTTCGTGGACATGCCGAACGAGAAGGAGTGGTCGATCCAGGATCTCTCCCGCGCGGCCGGGACGACGAGCCGCACGCTGCGTCATTACGACGACATCGGGCTGCTCCGGCCGAGCCGGGTGGGGAGCAACGGATACCGCCACTACGACCAGAACGGGTTGATGCGGTTGCAACGGATCCTGTTGCTTCGCGAACTCGGGCTGAGCCTGCCCGCGATCGGTGAGGTGCTCGAAGGGGAGCAGGACACCGCGACAGCCCTGGTCGCGCACCTGGGCTGGCTCGAACAGGAGCGGGACCGTCTCGGACGGCAGATCGAATCGGTCAAGACGACCTTGAGGAAGACGGAAGGAGGAGAGGACCTGATGGCAGAGGAGATGTTCAACGGCTTCGACCACACGAAGTACGAGAAGGAGGTCACCGAACGCTGGGGCGCCGAGACGTACAAGCAGGGTGACCGGTGGTGGAAGTCGCTGAGCGACGAGCAGAAGAAGGCGTTCCGTCAGGAACAGCTCGACATCGCGTTCCTTTTCGACCGCCTGCACGACGAAGGCGTCCCGGTGGACAGCGATGCCACCCAGGCGAACACGCGGCGGCTCCACGACTGGCTTCAGCCGTCGGTGCGGGCTGTCTCGAAGAGCTACTTCATCGGTCTCGGGCAGCTGTACGTCGATGACCCGCGCTACGGGAAGTACGACGAGAAATACGGCGCCGGTACCGCGGAGTACATCCGTGACGCGATGAGGATCTACGCCGAGCGCGTGCTGAGTGATTAAGACAAGGGGACGGGGCTGCAGACCCGTCCACTCGGAGTAACCCGGCACGACACGCCTACCCCTCTATGGCGGAATATCGGCCTGACGCTAGAAACGCCGATAGCTTGTGAGAGTGGATCCCATCCGCAACCCCTTCGCGCCGGGCGCCGGTCAACGGCCGCCCGAGCTGGCCGGTCGCATGCGTGAGCTCCAGGCCTTCGAGGTCGTCCTCGAACGGGTCGCACGCGGCAGACCGGAACGCAGCCTGATGCTGACCGGCCTGCGTGGCGTGGGGAAGACCGTGCTGCTGGGCGAGCTGCGGTCCATGGCGATCAAACACGGCTGGGGCGCGGGCAAGATCGAAGCCCGCCCCGACACCGAACTCCGGCGGCCGCTCTCGGCCGCGTTGCACCGTGCCATCCGCGACCTCGCCGTACGCCACCGCGCGCCGGACCGGGTGGAGCAGGTGCTCGGCGTGCTCAAAGCTTTCGCGCTGCGCGCCAACAAACCGGACGCGAAGCTCCGCGACCGCTGGCAACCCGGCATCGACGTGCCCGCCGCGCAGGGCCGCGCCGATTCGGGCGACATCGAGATCGACCTGGTCGAACTGTTCACCGAGGTCGCGGAACTGGCCGCGGACGTCGGCACCGGCGTCGCACTGCTGATCGACGAGATCCAGGATCTGCTGCCCGAAGACGTCTCCGCGCTCTGCGCCGCCTGCCACGAACTCTCGCAGTCCGGTTCACCACTGGTCGTGGTCGGCGCGGGGCTGCCGCATGTGCCCGCCGTCCTCTCGGCGTCGAAGTCGTACTCGGAGCGTCTCTTCCGCTACGCGCGCATCGACCGGCTTGAGCGCGAAGACGCCGACCTCGCGGTGATGGCACCCATCGAACGCGAAGACGCGGGTATCGAACCGGAGGCACTGGACGCGTTGTTCGACGCGTCCGGCGGCTACCCGTACTTCATCCAGGCCTACGGCAAGGCCGCGTGGGACGCCGCGCCGGCGGATCCGATCACCGTGGAGGACGTCCAGGTCGCCGCTCCGGAAGCCGAATCGGAGCTGGCCGTCGGCTTCTTCGGCTCGCGCTACGAGCGCGCGACGCCTGCCGAACGCGAGTACCTGATCGCGATGGCCGAGCTGACACAGGGCCGCGACGAGGCCGCCGGCACCGCCGATGTGGCCGTCTATTTGGGGCGGAAGCCTTCGTCGCTGTCACCGGCGCGGGACAGCCTGATGAAGAAGGGCCTGGTGTACTCGGCCGAGCGCGGGCATATCGCGTTCACCGTCCCGCACTTCGGCCACTACCTGCTCGGCCGGGACTAACCCTCTCTGGCCTTTTCTAGCACGATCACTAGATATCGGTAGAGACCTCTACCGTCGGGCTTCGTGGCGGCTTCTCCCGGCCCCTCCGATGAACGCCAGGAGCCCGGAGCGTTACCAAGAAGTGATCGGCGACACCAAATCTCTCCGGTTTTAACCTCCCGTTGCCGATGATTCATCGGCAGGTGTGCCAGGTCACCGGATAATCGTTGGCGTCCTCGTGAAAAAGGTGCATACTAGAGACACAGCCACCAAGACTCAAGGGGATGACTTAAACCGATGAACAACATCGCCGCCAAGCTCCGTGCCCGTCGCGCCGAGGCTCGCACTCGCCGGGCCCTGAACCGGGCGATCGACACCGCGGCCACCGCGACCGTTCGTCAGGAGCTCATCGCTATCTCGCAGGCGCACCACACACACATGCGCTGATCCGACAACAACCGTTGTAGGTGTCGCCCATTCGAGTGACCTACGACACATAGTACTGGGAATGTAACGCCGCGGAGAGCAGCGTCGATACCCACTACGACCCCGTGATGCTGGCGGACCCCCGACCTGGCAGCATCACGGGGTTTCCCTCTGTCCGGACCCGGTCGAGAATTTGACTTCGTCAACGAATCTGTTGAAGTGGTCAAATGACTGACACTGCGGACCGTGTGGCCACCGTCCGGGCGTTCAACCGCCTGTACACCGGCGTGATCGGCGTCCTGGACGAAGGCCCGGCCGACGCCGAGTACTCGCTGAGCGAGACCAGGGTCATCTTCGAACTCGCGCAGCGGGACCCCACCCAGGTCACGGACCTGCGCAAACGCCTCGACCTCGACGCCGGATACGCGAGCAGACTGCTCGCCAGGCTCGAAGGCCGCGGCCTCCTCACCCGCGAACGCGACGACGAGGACGCCCGCCGCCGGGTCATCCGGCTCACCGACCTCGGGCGGAAGGCCTTCGCCGTCCTCGACGAACGCTCGGTGGAGCGGATCGGCTCGCTGCTCGGCCGCTTCGGCGACGACGAACAGCAACGGCTGCTCGGCGCGATGGACACGATCACCACGCTGGTCGGTGAGCGCGCGCCCGATCCCACGCTGGTCCTGCGCCCGCCCCGGCCCGGCGACTTCGGCTGGGTGGTCCACCGCCACGGCGCCCTCTACTCCCGCGAATACGGCTGGGACGAACGCTTCGAAGCCCTGGTCGCCCGCGTCGTCGCGGACTACGTCGAGAAACGCGGCGAACCCCGCCAGGCGGGCTGGATCGCCGAACTCGACGGGAAGCGCGTCGGCAGCATCTTCTGCATGCCCGCCGAAGACGGGACCACCGCGAAGCTGCGGATGCTGCTCCTCGAACCGGCCGCGCGCGGACGGGGCGTCGGGAAACGCCTGGTCACCGAATGCGTCGAGTTCGCCAGGGCCTCCGGCTACGCGGCGATGGAACTCTGGACGGTCTCACTGCTGGACGCGGCGAGGGCGGTCTACCGGAAGGCCGGCTTCCGGCTCGTGAGCGAGGAGACGATCCCGGGCTTCGGTTACGAACTGACCGGGCAGACCTGGCGGCTGGAGCTGTGAGGTGTCGATTCGCGGCGCGCTCGTTCGTCCAGGAACCATCGATCCCCCAGAGGACGCCATGCCCCACTACATATCGAGGGGTAAGGCAAACATGTCATGGTCGTGAGCGGCCGGTGGCGATGTCGGAGACTGCCATCGCGCCACGGTTGACTTACCTCTCAATAGAAGTGGCTGCGGGAGTCCGGGAAACCACTCAGCCTGCCGGGCCCGGACGCCCTGGAGTCCAGAGTGGACAGTGTGCTGGCCGTGCTCTACCTGCTGTTCAACGAAGGCTACGACGCGACGACCGGTGAAGTGGCGGTCCGCGGGAGCTGTGCGGCGAGGCGATCCGGCTGGGCAGGCTGCTGCTGGCCGAACCGAAAACCGACCTGCCGAGGGTGCGGGCGAGCAGACTGCCCACGCGGGTCGGCCAGGACGGCGACCCGCTCCTGCTGGAAGAGCAGGACCCACGCGCCGGGACCACGCGATGCTCCCCGAAGGGACGCGGGCGTGCGCCGGGCCGGAGATGTCGGCGTACCACGTCGAAGCGGCGATCGCGCTGTGCCACAGCACGGCTTCGCCACCCGATCGGCGCCGGATCGTCGGCCTGTACGACGACCCGCCGGCGCTGCGCGCGTCGCCGGTGGCACGGCTGAACCGGGCGATCGCACTGTCCATGGTGGACAGTGTCGCGGCCGCGATCGCCGAACTCGAAGCCGTCGAAGCCGAACTGCTGGAGTACACCCTGCTGCCCGCCGTCCTCGGCGGGCGCCCGCGCTGCCCTGTTCGGACCCGCGGCGCCGGTTTCTCACGCGCCGTCCGGCCGCCTGCGCTACCCGAAGTTCACGCGGACAGGGTTATCTGGAGGGGTGAACTGGATCGCGTACGTCGACGGCTACTGTGAACGGCTCGCCCCCGGCCCCTGGGGCGAGCCGCTGAACAGTCTCAGCAACCTCGCGTTCCTGATCGCCGCGATCGCCGTCTGGCGGCAGCCGAAGGGCCGCGTGCTCGGGGTCCTCATCGGACTCGTGTTCCTCGGCAGCACGGCCTTCCACCTGCTCGCCACGCGCTGGGCGGCGGCCGCCGACACCGGCTTCATCCTGGTGTTCGTCCTGTACTACGCCGCCGTGTTCCCGCGTCTGTTCTACGGCGCCAGCCGTAAGGTCTCGTGGCTCGGCATCCCGGTGTTCCTCGCGTTCACCGCGATCGTCGCGTCGCTGGGCGGCGGTCTGTACCTCTCGGCCCTGATCGGGCTCGTGGTCTTCGCGATCATTCTCAAAGGTGAACATCGCCGCCGGTTCGCCCTCGCCGCGGGCGTGTTCGCAGTGTCCCTCTCGTTCCGCACGGCCGACCACACCGTCTGCGGGAACTTCCCCGTCGGGACGCACTTCGCCTGGCATCTGCTGAACGGTCTCGTGCTCTATCTCGTCTCACGCGCCGCCACGCTGCGACAGGCGAAAGGGGCCGCGTCCCGGCAGGACACGGCCCCTTCGACGACCTAGTGGACTCCGATTTCGCGGAGATCCTTGTCGTGCTCGTCGGCGTGGTAGTCCTCGGCCTCGGTGTCGTCCGTGCCGTTGAAGACCTTCATCTGCCGCGCGATCACCGTGAAGATCACCGCGACCAGCAGGTTCGCGACCAGCGCCACGAAGCCGACGTAGATCTGCAGCTGCGAGCCGCTGAACGGATGCCAGCCGAAGACCGACAGCTTGTCCAGTGCCAGCGCGGAGCCCCCGAAGTGCGCCTTGCCGGTGGCCGCGTTCGGGATGCCGTACAGCATGATCAGGCCCCAGCCGATGCCGACGACCCAGCCCGCGATCAGGCCCCAGCGGTGGAACCAGCGCGTGTACAACGAAATCGCCACCGCCGGCAGCGTCTGCAGGATCAGCACCCCGCCGATGAGCTGCAGGTCGATCGAGAACTGCGGGTCGATGAACAGGATGAACGCCACCGCGCCGAATTTCACGATCAGCGAAGCGAGCTTGGCCTGCTTCGCCTCTTGACCCGGAGTCGCGTCCTTCTTGATGTACTCCTTGTAGATGTTGCGGGTCCACAGATTGGCCGCCGCGATCGACATGATCGCCGCGGGCACCAGGGCGCCGATGCCGATCGCGGCGAACGCGATACCCGCGAACCACGAGGAGAACTGCGAGTCGAACAGCACCGGGACGACGGTGTTCGTGTCGGGTTTGCCGGTGGCGTTGTTGGTGATCGGGGAGACCGAGGCGCTGATCGCCACGTAACCGAGCAGCGCCAGCAGGCCCAGGACCAGTGAGTACGCCGGGAGCGCGACCATGTTCCGCTTGATCACGCCGCGGCCGCGCGAGGCGAGCACGCTGGTGAGCGAATGCGGGTACAGGAACAGGGCGAGCGCCGAACCGAGTGCCAGCGTGGCGTACTGCAACTGGTTGTTGGTGGTGAGCAGGATGCCGTCCGCCTTCGACGGCGTCTTGTCGAACTTCGCCTGAGCAGAGTCGAAGATCGCCGACCAGCCGCCGAGCTTCGAGGGCAGGTAGATGATCGCCACGATGATCACGAGGTAGATCAGGATGTCCTTGACGAACGCGATCAGCGCGGGCGCGCGGAGGCCGGACTGGTAGGTGTAGACCGCCAGTATGATGAAGGCGACCAGCAGCGGCAGGTGCCCGACGATGCCGGAGCCGTTGATGCCCATGGTCCGCAGCACCGCTTCGAGGCCGACGAGCTGCAGCGCGATGTACGGCATCGTGGCGATGATCCCGGTGATGGCGATCAGCAGCGCCAGCGTCGGCGATCCGAACCGGCCGCGGACGAAGTCGGCGGGCGTGACGTAACCGCGGACGCGCGAGACCGACCACATGCGCAGCGCGGGCATCAGGACGATCGGGTAGACGATGATCGTGTACGGCAGCGCGAACATGCCCATTGCGCCGGCGCTGAACATCAGCGCGGGGACGGCGACGAAGGTGTAAGCCGTGTAGAGGTCACCGCCGAGCAGGAACCAGGTGATCCACGAGCCGAACTTGCGGCCGCCGAGGCCCCATTCGTCCAGATGGTCGAGGGTGTTGCCCGCCTTCCAGCGCGAAGCGACGAAGCCGAGCACGGTGACCACGGCGAAGAGGACCGTGAAGATGATCAGCTCCGGCCACTGGATGTTGCTCACTTGACGTCCCCTTCGTCGAGTTCGTCCACGGACAGCCGGTCGGGACGGTCACTGGTCGGCTTGTCCTTGGTCATCACGAAGACGATCCAGGTGCACAGGACACCCACGGCCACGAAGACGAATTGGAACCAGTAGAAGAACGGCATCCCGAACAGCCGGGGACCGTCGGAGTTGAACAAGGACGTGATCAGCACCAGCAACGGGATGACCAGCAGGAGGTTCCACGGGCTGAACTGGAAGCCCCTCACCTTCCCGTCTGCCTTACCTGACGCCATCGGACCTCACCTAACATTCCCGTAACCGGCGGATGGTCCCGATGACCCTAGAACCTCCCGCCCGCCCGGGTCACGCGTGCCCGATATCGATTTGATCGACGCCACCGATCCGACGAAGGGCGGTTGCCGTCCCGCTCCGCGCCGGATATCAATAGCCGGAGTCGCGAAAAGGAACCTTCGCAACGCAAGACCAAAGGGGCATCGGATGAAGAAACTCCGCTATGCGGTGGTGATCCCGGCTGTCGCCGGCACCATGCTGGCCGGGTTCACTCCTGCTTTCGCAGGACCGGAGGCGGCCAAACAGCAGCCTCTGAACTCCACCAACATTCCGGCGAAGTACTCGAGCCAGAAGCTGGACTGGCACAAGTGCACCGCCAGTGAGCTGCCGACCGCGCCGCCTCCGGGTGCCGAGAACATCGAGTGCGCGACCTACCGCGCACCGCGCAACTGGTACAAGGCGAACGAGGCCATCGACCTGACGATCGCCGTCAGCCGCCTCGCCGCCACCAGTGGTACCGCGACCGCCAGCGTGATCACCAACCCGGGTGGCCCCGGCGCTCCGGGCCGCAACTTCCCGGCCCGTCTGCGCAACCAGACGAAGCTGCGCGCGAACCAGGAGATCATCGGTCTCGACCCGCGCGGCACCGGCAAGAGCACCAACATCACCTGCGGTAACGCGATCGGCACCGGTTCGGACCTCGACCCGCGCGACCGCAGCCGGGCGAACCTCAACCTGATCCTGGACGCCACCAAGTACGCGGCGGACTCCTGCCAGGTGAAGTCCGGCGAGCTGGGCCCGCTGATCAACACCGCCCAGACCGTCCGCGACATCGACCTGCTGCGCGTCCTGCTGGGCCGCGACAAGATCAACTGGGTCGGCTACTCGGCGGGCACCTGGCTGGGGGCGCACTACGCGCAGCAGTTCCCCACCCGGACCGGCCGCTTCCTGCTCGACTCCTCGACCGAGTTCACCACCACCTGGCAGAACTCGTTCGACGGACAGCCGCTCGGCTTCGAGCGCCGCTGGCGTCAGGACTTCCTGCCGTGGCTCGGCAAGTACGACAAGGTCTACGGCTTCGGCAAGAACGGTGAAGCCGCGCGCCAGACCTACGAGAAGGTCCGTTACGCGCTGACGCAGAACCCGGTCGAGGTGGACGGCGTCCCGGTTTCGGCCAACGCCCTCGACTCGACCATCGCGTCGTACCTCTACTCGAAGCGCAACTTCACGGCGCTGGCCGACTACCTGGTCAACCTGAAGACGCTGACCGAGGGCACCGGCACCCAGCAGCAGAAGGCCGCGGCCGCGCAGAAGGTCAAGGCGGAGACCGTGGACGCCGACGGCGTCATCGGTCCGCAGCCGCTGTTCGTCCCGTCCGACGGCGACGCCTACAACGCCAGCTTCTGGTCCATCCCCTGCAACGAGGGCCCGTGGACCGGTAACCGGCAGAGCGTCATCCGTCAGTCGCAGAGGCTGATCGACAAGGATCTGCCGCTGCTCGGCGCGGGCTGGCTGATCCAGCCGTGCATCTTCTGGAAGAACAAGCCGGTCGACCTGCCGAAGCTCGACGGCCGCGGCGTGCCGCCGGTGCTGATCGTCCAGTCGGTGCACGACCCGGCGACCCCGATCGAAGGCGCGACCCGTGCGCACCGCGCGTTCGCCAACTCGCGGATGATCACGGTGACCGGTGAAGGCGACCACGGCATCTACGCCGGCGGTAACGCGGGTGTGGACAAGCTCGTGGAGGACTACCTCGTCGACGGCAAGGTGCCGAACGACCAGAGCGTCCCCGGAATCCCACTTCCGGTGCCCGCGGGCGGCTGAAGCCCCAGGGATTGTGGCCCCGTCGAGCTCCGGCTCGGCGGGGCCCTTTCGTGGAGTTACCCACAACCTGTGCACAGAGTTGTCCACAGGTTGTGGGTAACTCGCCGCGGCCGACGCTGTCCCGGTCCGCGAAGTCTTGCGACCGGTATTAGTATTGGGTCCATGGTGCGAGTGCCGTTGACGAACGAGGAACGCGAACGCGGCGAGCGGCTGGGGCTGGCGCTCCGGGACGCCCGCGCGTCGGCGTCGCGGAGCATGGTCGAGGTCGCCGCGGAGGCCGGGATCTCGGTGGAGACACTCCGGAAGATCGAGACCGGCCGGATCCCGACGCCCGCCTTCTTCACGGTGACGGCCATCGCGGACGCCGTCGGGCTGCCGCTGGAGACACTGCGGGCCGTGGCGGAGAACGGTGCCGTAGAGGTCGCCGAAGCGAGTTAAGGACGCAGCGTGGCCAGCGTGTGTGTCCTGTCGTTCAGGTAGAGGAAGCCGTCGATCGGCAGGTCGAAGCTGTTCAGCAGGCTTTCCAGGGTGGCGAACTCGTCGACGCCGAGCCGCAGGTTCTCGTGCACCGCGTGCGCGACGAGGACGTCCGCCAGCTCCTCCCATTCACCCGACCAGTGCAGGGTCCGGTAGAACGACAGCACGTCCGGCGCGAGGCGGTCGGCCAGCTGGTCGAGCAGGCTGTCGCCGAAGAAGCTGATGCGGCCGGCGGCGAGGTCGGCGACGGTCGGGTTGGCCGGATCGGCCGCGGCGTCGGGATTGCGGACCACGCCGGGGCCCGCCACCGGATACCCCGTCTTGACGCTGCCGTTGTCCTCGACCAGCACGATCAGATGCACGCCGTACCGTTCGCCCGTGCACCGCCAGCGGCCGTTGTGCTGTCTGAGGCGGGGTTCGCTCGGATCGTTCGCGACGTCCTTGATCACCGCGATGATCTGCTCGCCGGTCCACCCCGCGGGGAACTCGCTGGTCGCCCGCCGTCCCTTTCCCGGTGCGTGCCCGCCGCCCACTCGTGCTCCTTTCGTCGCGTCGAGGGTAACCCGCGTTCGGAGTATTCGAATGATCCGAACGCGGGAACGGGTGACCTCAGGCCAGCACGACGAGCAGGACCGAACCAACCACCAGCACGTCGACGCCGCGCAGCACCTGGATCCCCGCCGCCCCGCCGCTGACGTCGTAGTTCATCGGCGGCCGGGTCGCCGTCCGCAGTGCGGCGACGACGGCGAGCGGGATCGCGAGCCATATCGGCCAGGCAGTCGTCACCCCGAGCACCAAGGTCACCACGCAGAGCAGCAGGCCCCACGCGAGGCCGAGGACGCCGACCACCAGACCGTTGACCAGCCGTAACTCCCAGTCGGACGCCGCGAGCCACCGTCTGCGGCCGGGATTGCGCCACAGCTCGCCCAGTCCGCCGACGAACGGCACGATCGCCGCGTACGCGCCGAGCGCGAACAGCGGACCCGCCGGGATGGCCGGGAACGCCAGCTGGGTGACACCGACCAGGCACGCGATCACCATGCCCGCGGCCGCGTAGCGCAACCGTCCCAGGACGCCTGCCCAGGCGAGCCGCAACGCCGTCGGGCGCCGCAGGGACAGCCATGGCACCGGCTTCGACTCCGGGATCATCAGCATCGGGTCGAGGAACACCGCGGCCATCGCCCGCAGGAGCCGCGCGTTCCAGCCGTCGACGAGTTCCCGGCGGCCGACGCCGGACATCGGTTCGCCGCCGAAGGCCACCGCCACCGCGACGACGAACACGGCGGCCGCCAGCACGTCGACCGCGATCGCGCCCAGCCCGGCGGCGGCCACCGCCAGCCCGGCCAGCGCGAGGACGACCGGACCGGCCGTTTCCCCGCGGATCGCCGTCCGCCGCGCGGTGACCGCGGCCAGGGTCGCCCCGGAGGCGGTCAGCGCGGACATCGCGATCCAGACGTCCTTCGAGCCGCCGCCGATCGCCGTGGCCAGCGCGCCGGTGTACCCGACCACCAGGACCAGCCCCGCCCACAGCGTCCACATCCGCTTCACGACGACGCGGCGCCTGTCGACGCTGGCGAAGTCCATCCACGTCAGCGTCGCCGGTTCGGCCCAGACGAAACCGCGGCGCAGCAGGCCGCGCCAGAAGATCGCGCACAGCACGATCAGCAGCCCGAAGACGGCGGAGAAGTCCACAAGAGACTGTCCAAAAAGGAAATTCCGGAGCTTCGGCAGGTTTTCGAACGCGGTGAACAGCGCACCGAAACCGAACAACGCCAAGAAGGTCTGGTAGTCCCCGTTGAGCAGCCCGCCGAATCGCTGCCGTCCTGGAACGTGCGTCGGGGCCTTGGTGCTCACCACAACTCGAGGGTCGAGTCGGCCGCTTCGAGCAGCGGGGGATGGTGGGTGGCCACGACGACCGCCGCACCCGCCTTGGTCGAACGCGCGATCAACGACGTCAGCCATTCCTTCCCGGCGGCGTCGAGCGCCCGCTCCGGCTCGTCGAGCAGCAGCACGTCGTGCGGCCGCGCCGTCGCGCCGAGGAGCAGCAGCCGACGGCGCTGCCCGGCGGAGAACTTGCCCGCGGTGACCTTGGCGCGTTCGGAAAGGCCCGCGTCGGCGAGCAGGGCGCCGTGGTCGCCGAGGTCCGCGCCGAACGAGCCCTCCAGCAGTTCGAGATGCTGGAGCGGGCTCAGTTCGGCGAAGAAGTCGGAATCGTCGAACAGCACGGAAACCTTGCGCCGGAAGGAGAAATCGCGCTCGTCGGGTTTGCCGCCCGCGACGACGACGCGCCCTCGCTGCGGCGTCTGTGTTCCGTACAGGCACCTCAGCAGGGTCGATTTCCCGACCCCGTTCGGGCCGACGATCACCGCGCATTCACCCGCGTCGACCTCGAAATCGAGGCCGTCGAACAACCAGTGCTCCCCGGCCTGCACACCGAGCCCGCGTACGTCGATCATCGGCCACGCAACAACTCGAGCACCGGCGCGAAGGAGTCCATGTTCTGCTCCAGAACGGTGAAATAGGTGAATCCGAACCGCTCGCGATGGGCGAGCACCTGTTCGGCGATCTGTTCGTGCGTACCGATGAGGGCCGTCGGCAATTCGGCGAGCTGCTCGACGGTGAGCACGCCCTTCACCAGATCGCGCAAGTTCTCCAGCCCCGCCCGCCGGTCTTCGACCACACCGACGAAATGCGGGAGGATATTGAATTCGGCCTCGCGGCCGTTCAGCTTTTCCCGGACGAAGTTCACCCGCTCTTCGATTCCCGCCGCGTCCGCGGGGACGAGTGCCCCGCCGTCGGGAACGGCGGCCGTGCCGGTGAACCCGATGATGTCGGCGTGTTCGGCCGCGAGGGTGAGCAACCGGTCACCACGGCCGGCGATCAGCAGCGGCGGGCCCGGTTTCTGCACGGTTTCCGGTTTGTGGGCTTCGTCGGCATAAAGCCGTTTGAGCTCTTTGATGGTGTGCTCGAGGTGGTCGACCCGTTTGCCCGCCTTGGGGAACTCCATCCCCGCCGCTTCGAATTCGGCCTTCACGTATCCGGCGCCGAGGCCGAGTTCCAGCCTGCCTTCGGTGAACTGATCCGTGCCCGTGACGTCGCGGGCGAGCAGTACCGGGTTGTAGAAAGCCGTGTTGATGACGAAGGTGTTGAGCCTCGGACGGCTCGTCACCTCGGCGGCGAGCACGAGCGCGGGGAACGGCGGGGCCATGCCGATATGGTCGGCCGCGCCGATGACGTCGAATCCGAGATCCTCGGCCTTGCGGCACTTTTCGACCCATGCCGCACGGGTCTCCGGGACGATCATGTTCACGCCGAATTTGACCATGCGGCCACGGTACCCAAGGGGGAAAGAAGAAGGCCTCATCCTCAGGAATGACCGTGAGGATGAGGCCTTCGCGTCGTTCGGGTGATCAGCCGAGGCGCTGCTTCAGCGCGTCCAGCTCGTCACGCAGCGACGACGGGACCTTGTCGCCGATCTTCTCGAACCACTCTTCGATCAGCGGCAGTTCCTGACGCCACTCGTCGGCGGAGACGTCCAGCGCGGCCTGGATGTCGGCCAGCGGCTCCTCGAGACCGTCGGTGTCGAGGTCCTCGGCGTTCGGCACGAAGCCGACCGGGGTCTCGTTCGCGTTGCCCTTGCCCTCGACGCGGTCGACGACCCACTTCAGGATCCGCGAGTTCTCGCCGAATCCCGGCCACAGGAAGCGGCCGTCGTCGCCACGACGGAACCAGTTGACGTAGAAGATCTTCGGCAGCTTGTCCGCGTCGGCGTTCTTGCCGAGGTCCAGCCAGTGCTTGAAGTAGTCACCGGCGTGGTAGCCGAGGAACGGCAGCATGGCCATCGGGTCGCGGCGCACGTTGCCGACCGCGCCGGCGGCGGCCGCGGTGGTCTCCGAGGACATGGTGGCACCCATGAACACACCGTGCCGCCAGTCGCGGGCCTCGTTCACCAGCGGGACCGTGGTCTTGCGGCGGCCGCCGAACAGGATCGCCGAGATCGGCACGCCCTTCGGGTCGTCCCACTCGGGCGCGAGGATCGGGCACTGCGACATCGGCGTGCAGTACCGCGAGTTCGGGTGCGCGGCCTTCTCTTCCGACTCCGGCGTCCAGTCCTGCTGCTTCCACGAGGTGGCGTGCTCGGGCTTGTCGCCCATGCCCTCCCACCAGATGTCGCCGTCGTCGGTGAGCGCGACGTTCGTGTAGACCGTGTTGCCCTTTTCGATGGTGCGCATCGCGTTGGGGTTGGTGTGCCAGTCGGTACCCGGCGCGACGCCGAAGAAGCCGAACTCCGGGTTCACCGCGTACAGGCGGCCGTCCTCGCCGAACCGCATCCACGCGATGTCGTCGCCGAGGGTCTCGGCACGCCAGCCGGGGATGGTCGGCTGCAGCATGGCGAGGTTGGTCTTGCCGCAGGCGCTCGGGAACGCCGCCGCGACGTAGTGGACCTTGTCCTCGGGCGAGATCAGCTTGAGGATCAGCATGTGCTCGGCCAGCCAGCCCTCGTCACGGGCGATGACCGAACCGATGCGCAGCGAGTAGCACTTCTTGCCCAGCAGCGAGTTGCCGCCGTAGCCCGAGCCGTAGCTCCAGATCTCACGGCTCTCGGGGAAGTGCGAGATGTACTTGGTGGTGTTGCACGGCCAGGAGACGTCCTGCTGGCCGGGTTCCAGCGGCGCGCCGACGGAGTGCAGCGCCGGGACGAACTCGCGTTCGGTGCCGTCCTCGGTGACGAACTTGTCCAGCGCGGCCTGGCCGGCGCGGGTCATCACGCGCATGGAGGCGACGACGTAGGCGAAGTCGGTGATCTCGATGCCGAGCTTGGGGTCCTCGGCTCCGAGGGGGCCCATGCAGAAGGGGATCACGTACATCGTGCGACCGCGCATGCACCCGCGGTACAGCTCGGTCATCGTGGCCTTCATCTCGGCCGGGTCCATCCAGTTGTTGGTGGGACCCGCGTCCTCTTCGTCGTCCGAACAGATGAAGGTGCGCTCCTCGACCCGGGCGACGTCATTCGGGTCGGAGGCGGCCCAGTACGAGTTGGGCTTGGCGTCGAGCTGCACGAACGTGCCGGCGGAGACCAGTTCGGCGTTGATCCGGGCGGCCTCTTCGTCGGACCCGTCGACCCACACCACGCGGTCCGGAGTGGTCAGTTCGGCGACCTCCCGGACCCAGGACAGCACGCCGCTGTGCGTCGTCGGCGCTTTTTCCAGTCCAGGGATGGCGACTGCGGTCATCTCTTCTCCTGACTTCCGACGGCAGGAGCCCACATCGGGAACGACGCTGTTCCGATGCGGGCTCCAGTGCCGGCGACCGAATGGCTTCGCACACCGGCGGGAAGACCGGTGTGCAGGTTTTGGGATTCCCCGAGAGTAGCCGGATGACCGGCAGGTAACCGAGAGCTGACCTGTCGGTTCTCTCACAAGAACGATAAGGGAATCGATTCAGTATCACCGGAATGGGCCATCCGCAGAAATTCTTCCGGTGATCGACGGCACACGAGCCGGGGTCGCGGACGGGGAATCGGACACGAGAAAGCCCGGTACGAGGTCTCGCACCGGGCTGTTCTGTGACCGAGATTACACGAAACGGCCTAAAAGAATGGACTGGACCACTCTTCTATTGGTTTAGTCCATTTTGGTCCTTAGTTGGGGCTGATCCACTGCCCGGTGGCGGAATCGATCTTCGCCACTCCTTCGAGTATTTGCGTGCCCGCGCCACCCCACGCCGCGTCGCCCGCCGGGTCGCCGACGGCGGCCGGAGTGCTCGCGAAAGCGGAGCCGATGTCCTCGTTGACCACGCCGCTGCCGGTCTCGGTCCACTGCCCGGGGCCGGTGTGCTCGTAGGTCTTCGAGTTGCCCGAAGCGTCCGTCTCGACCGCGATGTCGGCGTTGCCGTCACCGTCCTTGTCGGTGAACGCGATCGTGCGGCCGTCCTCCGTCTGGACGACGGCGGTATCGGGAGTGCCGTCACCGTCGGTATCGATCGTCGGCGCGCCGACCTCGACGTCGCCGCTGGGCATGTCGGCGTGCATGGTGCCGCTGGTGCCCGCGTCGCTGCCGTCGTCGCCGCCGTGTCCACCGGCCTCGACCCAGGCACCGGAGGCCTCGTCGTAGACGGCCTCCTGGACGACCTTGCCGTTCTCGTCGAGTACCGCGTACTGGTCGGCCTCGCCGTCGCCGTCGGTGTCGACGAACGCTTGACCGGTGCCGTCCTCGTGCTGGATGACGGCGGCGTCGTTCACGCCGTCCTTGTCGAGGTCGTAGTTGAGCTCGGCCTGGTACTCCTCGCCGTCAACGTGGACGGTGACCGCGTCCGCGGACGCGCCCGCCTCGGTGTCCGTGCCGCCGCTCTCGTCGACCCACATGGGATAACCCCCTCGTTGACCTGCTGGTGTGTCCAAGCCTATGACTCACCGTAGGCCCGTTCGGTTCCGGTCCACAACAGCACCGCCCCGCCGAGCCGCCCGGAGCGGGCAACCAGTCCTCCGGTTGCGGTGATTAAACGCTTGGCTACCGCAACCAGAGGACTGGACGCGGAGTCAGGCGTCTCGCAGCGATCGAATGCGACCCAGGAGCGTCTCGGCACGGTCGCGGCCGTCGGAGACGTCCTTCAGGCGCTTCGCGACGACCGAGATCTTCTTGGCCCGCTCCTGCGCGCCCATCTTGATCGTCTTGTCGACTTCCTTCAGCTCCGCCTCGATCGCGTCGATACGGCGGCCGAGTGCCTCGTCGAGCGCCATCGAAAGCTGCTGTTCGGCCTCGATCAGCTGCTCCGCGACGAGCTGGTCCAGAGTGGACCGCGCGTCCGCGATCGCCTCGACCAGCCATTGCTTCATATGCTGCTTGTCGGACGCGTGCTTGCGCGTCCGCGCCATCCACCAGCCTGCGCCGAGGCCGATGATGATCGTGGCCGGCAGGATCACCGGGTTCAGGATCGCGACGCCCGCCAGCGGCAGCGCCGCGACCTTCCCGGCACCGAGACCGCCGGAAACGCCCATGAAAATGAGCAGTTTGTCCTCGGCCGTCGGCGGTTTCTTGTCCGGCGGGCGCAGCACGACCGGCGGACCGCCCGCCCTGGCGAACTGGCCGCGGATGATGTCGAGTTCCTCGGCCGAGAAAAGCTCCGAAAGCGCGACGTTGGTGACCTGGTTCAGCCGTTGCGAAAGCAGCATCGAAATACGCTGCGACGTCGTCTGCAGCGCGATGTCCACCTGTTGCGGCAGCGCGGCGAGGTCGTCCCGTTTCGCGCCGTCGATCCGCTGGCGGAAATGCGTCTGCGCGTCGCGTATCTGCCTGCTGGTCTCATGCCCGACCTCGACCCGGGTCCGCTGGATCTCGGCACGCAGTTTCAACTGCCAGCCGCGGGTCGACGAGCGGCGTTCGGTGCTCAGGTCGTCGCGGCGCCGGCGCAGTTGTTCCGCCTCGGCCTCGCCGGCGGACAGCGCACGGCTTTCCGCCTGCAGCTTCGCCTTGAGTTCGGCGAGCGCGCTCGACAGCGCACGCAGCGTGTTGGCCTCGCCCAGCATCGCCGAGCGGCCGACCAGCATCTCCTGCAGCGCGCCCTGCAGCGCGGCGATACCCGCCTTCTCACGCAGCATCATGGCCATCTGCTCGTTCGGTGCCTTGGCCGCCGTCTCGAACATGCGGGCGGACACCGGGTGGAACACCGCGTCGGCGAACCGGGGCGCGTACTCGGCGAGCAGCTGCCGGTCGGCTTCGAGGACCTCGCGCCAGCCGCGGAACTGGTCGACCTTGGTCAGGGCGAACAACACGGTCTCGACGCGCTCACCCATGTTCTGCAGGAACTGCAGCTCCTGGGCGGTGAAGGGCGCGGAGGCGTCCACGACGAACAGCAGCGCGGTGGCACCCGCCGCGGCCTCCTTCGCCAGCTCGCCGTGCAGCGAATCGAGCCCGCCGACACCCGGCGTGTCCACAAGGGACACGCGTTCGAGCAGCGGGACCGGACCGGCGACCTCGACGTAACGCGGCGGGATCTGGCCGGCAGGCAGCTCGTGCGCCGCCGAGACCCAGTGGATCAGTTCGTTGAGGTTGATCGGCACCGGCGCCAGCTGGCCCGGGTAACAGGCCTGCGCGGACCATTGCGCGGCGTGTTCGAAGACGAGGTACGTCGCCGTGGCGACGTCGGCGTCCACTGGGGACAGTCCCGGCATGGAGAGGAGCGCGTTCACGAGCGAGCTCTTGCCGCGGTTGGTCTCGCCGACCACCACGACCGACGGCTTCTTCGGGCGCGCCCTCTGGACGTCCTCGACCCATTTCGCGGCCTGCGGGTCGGCTTCGCGGACGACGGTGAGCAGCTGCTCGCGCGTGCTCTTCACCACCGCGGGCAGACTGGGTGCGGTCACTGGGCCTTCTTCGCGTAGACGATGACGATCGGCGCGCGCAGGACCCGGTCGTGATCGGCGAAGCCGACGACCTCGGTCTCCGCGACAAGCCCTTCGAGTGCCGGATCCTCGGTCGCGACCGCGCCGCCCGCCTCGTGCACGGCGGGGTCGAACCGCTCGCCGTCCGGGCGCAGGGCGCGGACGCCGATGCCGGCGAGACCGTGCTCGAGCCGCTCGACCACGCCGCCGCTGCGGGCGCGATCCAGGGCGTACAGACAGAGCTGGATCAGCGCTTGCCTGTCGGCGAGAGCCTGTTCGAGGTCGGCCGGACCCGTGGTCGTGGACTCCACATCGGTATTCGACGCGGCTTCGACGGCTTCGGTTCCGTCGGACGGCGAAGTCTCCCCGTCGGCTTCGGCGATGATCCGCGCGATGCTCACGGCCGAGATCTGGCCGGTCGGCACATCGTCCGGGTTCTCTTCCGCGACAGCCTTCTTGCGCAGCCAGGCTCCCACCCGCATCGACCCCCGTTTGTGGTGTCCCCAGGCTTCCCGATCAGCCCGGAGAGATTTCACCAGTGTCGGACACTTCTCCGACGGCCGGGGGCGAAATCGGCAGAACGGGACGAAGGAATCTGGCGAGGAGCACCTTCATCACCGCGAGTTCCGCAGCCGGATCGAGGTCCGGTTCGAGAATCACCCGGGACAGCGGTGCGTCGAGCAACGCCACGAGCCAGCTGGCGGCCGTCTTCGGCTCGATCCCGGGGTCGACGCGGCCCGCTTCCACCGCCCGCGTCACGAGACCGAGCAGGGCGTCGCGCAGGGCACGGTCGTTGCCCTGGACGAGTTCGGCCAGTTCGGTGTCGCGGGCACAGTGCGCGGCGACCTCCAGGATGAGCTTGGCCGCGATGGGGTTCAGAACCTGCTCGGACACGTAGCCGACGACGTGGAGGATGGCCTCCCACGGATCCCCGATCTCCTCCGCCGCCGCGATCAGGGCCGCGGTCTCGTCGCCGTCCTGCTCGAAGATGCCGACGAACACCGCGCGTTTGTTCGGGAAGTAGTGGAACAGGCTGCCGGTGCTGATCCCCGCCGCGCGGCAGATCTCCGCCGTCGTGGTCTTCTCGAACCCCTTCTCCGCGAAACACAGCGTGGCGGCGTCGAGGATCACGCGGCGTTTCGCCTCGTGCTTGGCCGGGTCGACCGTTCTCATGTCACCGCCGGGGGCTCGTCGTGCCAAGGGTAACCGTGTTCGAGGAAGGCCTCGGCGATGGCTTTGCGGTCGACGTCCCCTTTCTCCCTTGCCAGTTCCCGGCCGTCGGCGGCGAGCAGGACGAGTTCCTTGCCGTCGAGGAAGACGGCCTGGAGCTTGGCCTCGTAGGCGCGGGTGCGGCCCTTGACGGTGAGCGTGACGCGGAGGGGCGTCACCTTGACGATCAGGCGTTCGTGCGCCCAGACCGCGGCGAACAGGAGGCCGAGGACGAGCCCGGCGCCGATCCCGCCGACAGCGCCCCAGGGCTGGGGGATGTTCGAGACCAGCTCGAAGGGGCCCGAGAAGGGGACCCAGCTCAGCGAGACCACCCAGCCGGAGATCGACTGGAGGAACCAGCCGAGCGCGGCGCCTGCCAGCGGGCAGCCGACCCAAGAAGCCGTGCGCAGCCACTGAGGCTCGTCGACGATCGTTTCCATGCCGTCATTATTAGACCGAGCGCTCGGTTTATCAAATCCGGGGCGCGGGACACGCCGCGTTTGGTCCTCTGGTTGCGGTGGTTGCGCGTGCATGTACCGCCACTAGAGGACTAAACGCGGGTGGGGCGAGAAGGGGTCAGTCCCGGATTTGCTGCCAGATGAGGAAGTACGCCCGGTGCACGACGTGTGCGACGCGGCTTTGGGCGGGCGTCGCGCCGAAGGACGCGAAGGAGCGCCACCAGCCGGCGCGTTCCAGCGCGTGCGCGGCGAGGTCGGCCCGGGAGGCACCCGGTTTGCCCAGCTGGGCGCCGATGTCGGCGTTGCTGCCGACCCGCAGGACCTCCTCGGACAGGTCCTCGGGCATGTCGACGGCGCCGGACGCGACCAGCGTGAGCGCTTCGAGCAGCCGGAGCTGATGCGCCTCCGGCTTGGCGAGCAGGACCTCGATCGCGTCGTGGACACGCTGCCGTTCGGCGGGGTCGCCGGAGGCGTGGGCGAGTGCGGTGACCGACGCCAGCGCGGCGGCAGCCTTGATGCCGTCGGCGCGGGCGGCGAAGACGATGCTCAGCCGCTGGCGGACGGCTTCGAGGCCGGAGGCGTCGAGCAGCTTGCGCCGCATCGCGCCCGCGGTGATCTCGGGTTCCGCGCGGATCGCCTCCACGGCGTACCGGACACCGAACAGATCCAGCTTCTCCAGCAGCCGCAGCCTGGTCCCGGCCGCGACGTCGCACTCCCAGCTGGTGAAGATGTCCGCCGAGATCAGCATGGTCTCGAGGATGTCGTCGTCCATCTCGGACAGCTTGCGCAGTGCCTCGGCGTCACCGGAGGTGAATCCGCCGGACTCGGCCGACTCCGCGATCAGCCCGATCACCGGCAGCACGTCCGCGACGCGGGGCTTCAGGGTCGAGGCCTGCTTCTCCGAAAGGAGCGTCGCGGCCTTCCATACGTCTCCGCCCGAGCCCTCGACCGACTCGGGTGCGATGGTGTCCGCCTTGTTGAGTACCGCGATCGCGTTGACCGGTCCGGCCTCGCGGCTCGCGGTCGCGGCGGTGAACGCGGCCAATGCCTGCTGATCGTCGGCGCGCACGCCCTGCGTGACGACGTACAACACGGCCTCGGCACCCGCGACGGCGTTGCGCGAAGTGTCGTCGAGCTCGTCGGAGCCCTCTTCGTCCTCTTCGCCATCGTCGGGCTTACGGTGCTTCGCCGCGCCCAGGAGCTGCTCGGTCCGCGACACCGACGCGGCGTCGAGCGAGCCGAGCCCCGGGGTGTCGATCACGGTCATGCCCTGCAGGACCGCGTTGGTGAGGTAGGCCTCGATATGCGAGACCTGCTCGATGTCGATGCCCAGTTCGGCCGGGATCATCCCGTCGGCGGCGAACGGCAGCACCTGTTTGCGGCCGTCGTTGAAGACGATCTCGACGCGGTCGACGGTGCCGTACTGGAACCTGGTCACCAGCCGGGTGCACTCGCCGACGTCGGTCGGCGCGACCCGGCGCCCGATCAGGGCGTTGACCAGAGTGGACTTCCCGGATTTGATCCGGCCGGCGACGGCCACCTGCAACGGCCCGCCGAGCCGGCGCAGCACCTCGGCGAAACCGGCGGCGGTCCGGGCGGACACCTGCGGCTGCAGGCGATGACAGAGGTTCGCCACCGACATCGACAGCGGGCCGGCGAGCCGCCCCTGCTCCGTCGCTGAGGTCACGGCGCCTGTCCCCTCCCAGTCGTCGAGCTTGCCGAGACGAATCGTGCCATGCCACTCATCCTCGGGTCTCACCGAAGGTGGTACCGGCGACCGACGCGCGACCGCCCCGGGCCGACATAGTGTTGCCAAGTGCGACGGTTAAGCCTCTGGATGCGTGCTCACCCCATGGCCGGGGACAGTTTCATCGCCGTCGTCCTGCTGCTGACCGATCTGCTGTTCTTCGTGGCCGCGGTCGAGACGCCGGAGATCCCGATGAGCCCGTGGTACGTCGTCGTGCCGCTGGACATCGCCATGGTCGTACCGCTGGTCTTCCGGCGGAAGGCGACCCTGTGGTCGGCGTACTTGCTGCTGCTCATCGGCATCCCGCACGAGGCGCTCGGACTGGGCGCGGCCAGCGGGCTGGCGATGATGATCAGCATCTACTCGGTGCTCGTCTACGTCGGCCGCAAGCAGGGGCTGCTGTATCTGCTGGCGGCCTTCGTCACCTCGGCCGCCCAGATGTGGGTCGATCCGCCGGAGGACATCTGGGTGCTGGCGATCATCGGCATCTTCTCCGCCGCACTGTGCTGGACACTCGGCGAGTTCGCCGGCGCGAGGCGCGCCTACCACGTGGAGGTGGAAGCCAGGTTGCATCTACTCGAAACGGAACGGGACCAGGCGACCAAGATCGCCGTCGCCGAGGAACGCGGACGGATCGCCCGTGAGCTGCACGACGTCGTCGCGCACGCGGTGAGCGTCATGGTCGTGCAGGCCGACGGCGCGTCCTACGCGGTCGACGGGAATCCCGAGATGGCGAAACGGGCCTTGCAGACGATTTCGGAGACCGGCCGCGGCGCGCTCGCCGAACTGCGGCGGCTGCTGGACGTGCTCCGCAGCGACGGCGACGACGAGCCGCGCGTGCCGCAGCCGGACGCCAGCGCGCTGACCGACCTCGCGGACCGGATCCGGCAGGCCGGGGTGCCGGTGACGTTGGCGATCGGCTCGGAAGCCCTGATCGGGCTGCCCGCCGGTGTGTCGCTCGGCGTCTACCGAATCGTGCAGGAGTCGCTGACGAACACGCTGAAACACGCCGGGCACGGCGCGCAGGCGGAGGTATTGGTGCGCCGGGAGGCCGACGTGATCGACGTCCTGGTCTCCGACGACGGCGCCGGGCACGCGCGCCAGCTGGTACCCGCCGTCGCCAAAACGGCACCACATACCGCGCCGTCCGGGCCGAGGAGACTCTCGGTCCCCGGCGGGAACGGCTTGATCGGAATGAGGGAACGGGCCAACGTCTTCGGCGGCACGCTGGAGGTCGGCCCCGCACCCGGTGGAGGATGGCAAGTGCACGCGAGGCTTCCCGTTAGGTTGGCGACGTGATCCGAGTAGTGGTCGTCGACGACCAGGAATTGATGCGCGTCGGGTTCCGGATGGTCCTGGGCGCGCAGGCCGACATCGATGTCGTCGGCGAGGCGGGGGACGGCGCGCAGGCCATCCGCATGGCGGAGGAGCTGCGGCCGGACGTCGTGCTGATGGACGTCCGGATGCCGGTGCTGGACGGGGTCGAGGCGACGAAACGGATCGTCGAGGCCGGGACGGCACGGGTGCTCGTCATGACGACGTTCGATCTGGACGAGTACGTCTATTCGGCGTTGCAGGGCGGGGCGAGCGGCTTCCTGTTGAAGGACACGCAGCCGGATCACCTGGTGTCGGCGCTGCGGGCGGTCGCTTCGGGCGACGCCGTGGTCTCGCCGTCGGTGACCCGGCGGCTGCTCGACCGGTTCGTCGGCGGCGGCGGGAAGCCGATGCGGGACGCGGCCGAACTCGACGTCCTCACCGAACGCGAGCGCGAGGTGCTCGTGCTGATCGCGAAGGGCCTCTCGAATCTGGAGATCGCCGAGACACTCTTCCTGTCCGAGGCGACGGTGAAGACCCACGTCGGGCGGATCCTGTCCAAACTGGATCTGCGCGACCGGGTGCAGGCCGTCGTCCTCGCCTACGAGACCGGACTGGCCCGGCCCGGGGTCTCCTGAGAACTCCTCGGGAAAGTGCTCATCAGGTGAGCACTTCGGGGTGGATGCTTGTTTTCGGAGCCACCCACCCGAGGAGACGGAAATGCTGCGAGGACTCACCACCACCACCTTCTACGCCGACGACATGACCGCCGCGATCGAGTGGTACTCGGACCTCTTCGGCATCGAGCCGTACTTCGTCCGCGACGGTCCCGACGAGAAGCCCGTCTACGTCGAGTACCGGATCGGCGACTACCAGCACGAGTTCGGTCTGGTCCGCGGCGACTACCGGCCGTCGCAGGCCCAGCCCGGCCCGGGTGGCGCGATCGCGAACTGGGCCGTCGACAACATCGAGGACGCCTTCGCGAAGCTGCTCGAAAAGGGTGCGAAGGAGTACGAGCCGATCACCACGCGCGGCCCCGGTTTCGTGACCGCGGCGGTGGTCGACCCGTTCGGCAACGTCCTCGGCGTCATGGTCAACCAGCACTACCTCGACGTGCTGGCGGGCCGCAAGTAACTCAGCGGAACGGAGCCGGGTCCGCCGTCGCCGGATCCTTGCCCGCGTCCCTGACTTCGGCCATCCACTTGCCGAAGTCGGGGCGCGAGCCGTCGACGTCGGTCAGGCCGTATTCGTTCATCAGCGTCCACGACGCCAGTGTCTTGCCGGCGAACCGCGAGACCTTCGGGTCGGTCGCCAGTTCCGCGACGCCCCGCCCGAGCAGTGCCGGGGTCTCCGAGATGGCGAAGTCGACCGGGGCGGCCTTGCCCACCGCGTCACGCCAGGTCTCCTCGGTGACCCCGAAGTAGTCGAGCATCGCCTCCGACCGCAGGAAACCCGGTGTGACGGTCATACCGACGCAGCCGTACTTCTTGAGTTCGGCACCGAGTGCCCTGCCGATCGCGCGGATCCCGCATTTCGCGAGGAAATACGGGATTCCCGCGCCGACGTACTCGTCGTGGTCGCCGTCGGTGACCTCGATGACGAGTCCGCCCTCCTGCCGGACGACCAGCGGCAGCAGCCGGTGCAACGCGATCAGATGCGTGTCGATCGCGTTGTGCACCAGCGTGAGCGCGTCGTCGAGGCTGGAGTCCCAGTAAGCCCCCTCGAAGTCCGCGAACGGGTCGCCGCCCCAGACGTCGTCGACCAGCAGGTCGATCCGGCCGTCCACTTCGGACTCGATCCGTGCCCGCAGAGCGTCCACATCGGACACCTCGGTGAAATCGGTCCGGACCGGGATCCCCCGGCCGCCCGCCGCGTCGACGAGCTCCGCGGTGTCCTCGATCGTCTCCGACCGCTTCATCGGCGACTGCCGGTCACGCGTCGTACGGCCGGTGACGAACACCGTCCAGCCGAGCCTGCCCAGCTCCACCGCGATCGCCCGGCCGCATCCCCGCGTCGCCCCCGTGACGACGGCTACCTTCTGTTCCATTCAGGACACCCCTTTCCACGCGGTCAGTACCGCGTCCACGTCTTGCCCCATCCGGTCGACGAACCTGCCCTTCGGCCGGATCGACCAATCCAGCGCGGCCCCGTTCGCCACCCCCAGCAGCACTCGCGCCGCACGGACGACCCCCGGCGCACCCGGCAGGTCACGCGCCGCGACCCGCGTCAGCCGCCGCAGTTCCGCTTCCACGGCGGTGAAATGCGCACCCAGCAGGGCGCGGAGGTCCGGATCACCGATGTCCACTCCCAACTGCCCGAGGTGGTTCGCCGCGGTCTCCGCCGTCCCCAAGCCCTCGTAGATCACGACGACCGCCGCCCGCAGTCCCTCGACGGGGTCGGGCAGCTCTCCGCAAGCCCGCATCCTCCCTACGACGTACTGCGTGTTCAGCTTGCTCAACGCCTGCAACAGGCCCTTTTTGGAGCCGAACCGCTGGGCGACGGTGCCGACCGCGACCCCGGCCTCCGCCGCCACCTGGGCGAGCGTGAAACCCGGGCCGACCATGCCGATGGCGGTTTCCGCCGCCTTCAGCAGTCGTTCGTCGGTGATGGTGCGAGGCCTCGCCATGCGGTTATTGAACCATGGTTCATTAACCCCGGCAATTCAGGGTCACTCTCAGGGGTATCACCGATCGCGTACGCCGCCGGAAGACGGCAAGCTACGTCTCAGGTCGGGTACCGGGTTGGCACCTCAGGATGACGCGCTCGACCACCCACATGGACGACGATTGTCTTCGCAGTCGCCGAGGGGAGCAGACATGATCGAGGCAGTGGGCCTCACCAAGCGGTACGGCAAGACACTGGCGGTGAACAACCTTTCCTTCTCCGTCGCGGGAGGAGAGGTCACCGGTTTCCTCGGGCCCAACGGCGCGGGCAAGTCGACGACCATGCGGATGATCCTCGGCCTGGACAACCCGACCTCGGGCCAGGTACGCATCGGGGGCAAGCTCTACCGCGAGCTGAAGGATCCGCTGCGGACGGTGGGCGCGCTGCTGGACGCCAAGTGGGTGCACCCCAACCGGTCCGCGCGGGCGCATCTGCAGTGGATGGCGAAATCCAACAAGATCCCGGCGGGCCGGGTCGACGAGGTGCTCGAGATCGTCGGGCTCACCAGCGTCGCCGGAAAGCGCGCAGGAGGTTTCTCCCTCGGCATGTCGCAGCGACTGGGGATCGCGGCGGCCTTGCTGGGCGACCCGGGAGTCCTCCTCTTCGACGAGCCGGTCAACGGCCTCGACCCCGAGGGCATCCTCTGGATCCGCAAGTTCATGCACCGGCTGGCCGACGAAGGCCGCACGGTGCTGGTTTCCTCGCACCTGCTCTCGGAGATGGCGCTCACCGCGAGCCAGCTGGTCGTGATCGGCAAGGGACAGCTGATCTCCCAGTCCTCCACCGAAGACTTCGTTTCGCGGGCCGCCGAGAACACGGTCAAGGTCCGCTCGCCGCAACTGCCCGCGCTGCGCACCGCGCTGACACGGGCGAGCGCACAGGTCGCCGACGACGGAAACGCGATCGTCGTGTCCGGTTTGGACAGTGACAAGATCGGCGAGATCGCCGCGGCCAACCAGATCGTGCTGCACGAGCTCAGCCCGCAGACCGGCTCCCTGGAGCAGGCCTTCATGCAGATCACCGGCGATTCGGTCGAGTACCACACCGGTCTCGAAGCCGAAGCCGCCGAAGTGGTCGCCGCCGCCCCGTAGCCGTCACTCTTGCTCAGGAAAGAAAACTCATGACTCTGCTCGCCGTGGAACGCATCAAGCTGTTCACCACCCGCTCACCATGGTGGTGCGCGCTGATCACGCTCACCGTCGTGATCGGTTTCGCCGCCATCATCGCCGGTGCCGCACCGACGGGTGAACTCACCGACGTCAGCCTGACCCAGTTCGGCTACAAGTTCGGCATGGCCGTGATCATGGTGCTGGCCGCGCTGTCGGTCACCACCGAATACCGCTTCGGCACCATCCGCACCACCTTCCAGGCCGTGCCGAACCGCACCGCCGCGCTGCTGGCGAAGACCGGCGTCGTCGCCATCCTGTCGCTCGTGATCGGTGAGATCGCCGCCTTCGGCGCCTGGGGCCTCGCCTCGGTCATGCGGCCGGAAGACCTCTCGCTGAACACCACCGCGGAGTGGATCAACATCGCCGGTGTCGGCGTCGTGTTCGCCCTGGCCTCGGTGGTCGCGGTCGCCGTCGGCATCCTGATCCGGCACAGCGCCGGCGCGATCTCGCTGCTGCTGATCTACAACCTGGCGGTGGAGGGGCTGGTCCAGCTCATCCCGAAGATCGGTCAGGACATCCACAAGTGGATGCCGTTCAACGTCGCCGACAAGTTCATCAGCGGCTCGCGCAGCGGGCAGATGGACGGCCCGCCGCCGTCGGACGCGGTGCTGAGCCCGGCATGGGCACTGGCCTACTTCGCCGGTTTCGCACTGGTGACGCTGATCATCTCGCTGGTCGTCGCGAACAAGCGCGACGCGTAAGGACTTCCACAGGGGAGAAGCCGGACGCCCGGCTCGGGGGAGCGGGCAGTCCGGACGGGGAGAAAAAAGGGGAACAAGGACCGGGCCGCCTTATCGGGGGGCAGCCCGGTCCTTTCCCGTCGGGCCGCGGAGCATCACGTTGGGTAATGTCGAAATCCACCGAAGGGAGGGCCGATGCTCGAGGCCACCAGACTGACGAAACGGTACGGCGACAAGATCGCCGTCGACGACCTTTCCTTCACGGCGGAAACGGGCCGCGTGACCGGATTCCTCGGTCCGAACGGGGCCGGTAAATCCACCACGATGCGGATGATGCTCGGCCTCGACAACCCGACTTCGGGCTCGGTGCTCATCGACGGCAAGCCCTACCGCCAGCTGCATGATCCACTTCGGACGGTCGGCGCGATGCTCGACGCCACCTGGCGGCACCCCGGCAGGCCGGCCCGCGAGCACCTGCGGTGGGTCGCCGCGACCAACGGCCTGTCCGATGAACGCGTCGACGAGGTTCTGCGGCTGGTCGGCCTGGACTCGGTCGCGGGCAAACGGGCCGGGCAGTTCTCGCTCGGGATGTCGCAGCGCCTCGGGATCGCGACGGCGTTGCTCGGCGACCCGAAGGTGCTGCTGTTCGACGAGCCGGTCAACGGGCTCGACCCCGAGGGCATCGTGTGGATCCGGCAGCTGATGCACGCGCTCGCCGCCGAGGGCCGCACCGTGTTCGTGTCCAGCCACCTGCTGCCGGAGATGGCACAGACCGCGCAGGACCTCGTGGTGATCGGCCGGGGGAAACTGATCTACCAGGGCACGATGGAAGACTTCATCGGCCGCGCGAAGAGCCTCGGCGTGCGGGTCCGCAGCCCGCATCTGCCCGAGCTCCGTACCGCGCTGACCGAGAAGGGCGCCGAGTTCCGCGAGGAGGACGGCGTGCTCATCGTGTCCGAAATGGACAGCGACGCCATCGGCGAACTCGCCTTCACCGCGGGCGCGACCCTGCACGAGCTGAGCCCGCTCACCGGGTCACTCGAAAACGCCTACATGCAACTCACCGCCGAAGCCGTCGAATACGGCACCGGCGGAGTCCCGGAGGTCGTCCGATGACCGCGGCGAACATGATCCGTGCGGAGCGGATCAAGCTGCTGAGCACGCGTGCACCCTGGTGGTGCGCCGGAATCGCGGTCGTGGTCGCCCTCGCCTACACCGCGTTGTTCTTCGGTTTCGTTCCGTTGAAGGGGCAGACGAGCGTCTCCTCGACGCAGATCGCCAGCGCGCTCGGCCGCACCGTGGTGCTGATCCTCGCCATCCTGGCGGCGGCGACCGAGTTCAACTGGGGCACGATGAAGCTCACCTTCCAGGCGGTGCCGTCGCGGATACCGGTCTTGCTGGCGAAGGGTGCTGTCGTCGGGGTGTTCTCCGGCCTGATCGGGCTGTTGGTGGGCTTCGGCTCGTGGGGCGTCGCCTATCTGATCAAACCGGCCGCCGACCTGGGGTTGAGCTCGGGCGCCGACTGGCGCGCGGTGGCGGGCCAGGGCGCGACCTTCCTGCTGACCGGGCTGCTGGGCGTCGGGCTCGGCCTGCTGTTCCGCAGCCCCGCGTTCGCACTCGGGTTCGCGTTGGTCTGGACGCAGTTGATCGAGGGTCTCGTCATGCTGATTCCGCGAGTGGGCGACGACATCTACCAGTGGATGCCGTTCTTCGCGGCGAATCAATTTTCCGGACCGGATCTGACGGTTTCCATGCTGAAACTGGAGCCGCCGTTGGGACCGTGGGGCTATTTGGCTTATTTCGCTGCTATCTGTGTGATTGTCTATACGGCTGGGCTGATGATCACCCACCGACGGGACGCGTGAGCTATTACCGCCACCAAAGGAGTTAAGTCCACGTTAAGGGGCTGTGGTTTCTCTCACAGGAAGCGGACATACTGTTCCTGACCGGGCGATGCTCGGGATGAGCCTATTTCGGCTCTCGGCCCCGGAGGTGATCCTTGACGGTGGATTCCGGTCAGGGAGTAGAACGCATGATCCCGAAAGCCCGCACGGAAAGTACCCAGCCCCGGCTCGAGCCCATGCTCGACCTCGAATGGTCACAGGCGATCGAACTGCCCCGCACGGTGGCGTCCGCGACCCGGCCATCCGACATCCGCCGCGCCTGGGTGCACCGCGCACCCGAAGATCTCGTGGTCGCGTTGTACCGCGCGTCCAGTGGAATGCACGGCGAAATCCCCGCACCGTGGTGGCTTCGCGCCGTCGTGGACGGCAGGCTCGAATCGCGGGAGCTCGGTTTCCGCATCGAAGATCGCATCGCCGGTCTGCTCGGCAGGCGTCCCGGTTGGGAATTCGTCCCGTGGGCCGCGGACGGCG
Organism: Amycolatopsis sp. cmx-4-19; assembly: GCA_049998115.1. GTDB lineage: Bacteria > Actinomycetota > Actinomycetes > Mycobacteriales > Pseudonocardiaceae > Amycolatopsis. The sequence goes on from JAEBEO010000001.1 coordinate 387,763, forward strand.
AATCCGGCTACTGGGAGTTCATGCCATCCGAACGCGGAGCGTCCGGGCATTCCATCCCGACCACGGTGCTGAACACCAGCCGTCACGACGGCTGGATCGACCTCCTGCCCGCGCATTCCAGCACGACGCCGACGCCGATCGCGGTCGCCGGATTCGCCGGTCTGCGGTCTCGGCTGGGGGAGTTCGAAGCGGTCCGCTGACACCTGCGTTTAATGGGCGGGTGGAGAACGAGGACCAGCCACGGATGCGCAGCGTGGTCAGTTATGTCAAACGCGGCGGCCGGATGACCGTCGGGCAGCAGCGAGCGTGGGAAGAACTCTGGCCGTCGCTCGGCCGCACGGTCGGCGATCTGCCCGAGGGCCCGGTGGATTTCGACGACTGGTTCGCCAGGCCCGCCCCGGTGCTGGTCGAGATCGGCTCGGGGATGGGCGAGACCACGTCCCGGCTCGCGGCCGCCGCGCCGGAACTCAACTACCTGGCGGTGGAGGTCTACGAGCCGGGCCTCGGCCAGTTGATGCTGCGCGCGGAGAAGCTCGGCGTGGAGAACCTGCGGCTGATGCACGGGGACGCCGTCGTGCTGCTCACCGAGCACGTCTTGCCGGGCACCTTGTCCGGGGTGCGGCTGTTCTTCCCGGACCCGTGGCCCAAGAAGCGGCACCACAAGCGGCGGATCGTGCAGCCCGCGTTCGTCTCGCTGGTCGCTTCGCGGCTCGCGTCGGGCGGGACGTTCCACCTGGCGACCGACTGGGAGAACTACGCGGAGCAGATGCTGGAGGTCTGCTCGGCCGAGCCGCTTCTGCGCAACCGCCACGCCGACGAGCCCGGCGGCTGGGCACCGCGTCCGGAGTGGCGTCCGGTCACCAAGTTCGAAAACCGCGCCGACGTCGAAGGCCGGATCTCGCACGACCTGATCTTCGAGCGGGTCTGAACGGCCGGAAACGCCTGAAAGGGCCGGTCAGGACGTCCCCCGTCCCGACCGGCCCTTCTGCACACCCTCGCACCTCGGGATGCCCCCTGCGCATCCCCGGCGCCCGTTCATCCCTCCCCCGACAGAGGGGACGACCGGGGCACCCGGCTCGTGAGTGGTACTCCGACTCCACCCACGAGACCTGTCCGCCCCGGCGTCATGACGCCATTCGGGCGAACCTTCTTATTCGTCCGCCAGCGGCTCCGACTGGACCCGCTTGAGCGCCGGGGTCGAGACGGACGCCCCGAGCAACGCCACCCCGATGCCCAGCACCACGGGCGCCAGCAGCCACGGGCTCAGTGCGACCGGATTCTTCTCGACCATGCTGTAGAGCCCCATCGCGACGAGGATCCCGACCACACCCGCGCCGATGGTGGCCACCATCGCGGGCAGGGCCGCCTCCATCCGCAGCGCCCTCGCCAGCACCCGGACCGGTGTCCCGGCCGCGATGAGCGCCCCGAAGGTGCGACGGCGGTCCATCACCGAGCCCGCGGTCGCCACGGCCGCACTGCAGCCGGCGAGCACACCGGCGGCGATCAGGCCGATCACGGTGACGCGGCGCAGATCCGCCAGTTCCTGCTGCTGGCTGATCATGTGCAGGGCGCGGCTGCCGACCTCCTGCCCCGGCGCGGCTCCCACCAGCGCCGTCCGCACCACCTCGGCGTTCGCCGGGGTGGTCGGCACGACCACGTCCAGGTTCTTCGGTTCGACACCGGCGGGCAGCAGGGCCGGGTCGATGACGAGCGTGCTGTAGGTGTCCTTCCCCGGCTCGGCGAACGTACGCACCGGAACGCTTCCGAGCTGCTCGCCGGCCTGGTTCCAGTCCGGTGTGACGCGGTACTTCGCCGGGTCGATCGAGTACGTGCTGTAGAGCGCGGGACCGGGCTGGCAGGAGCCGCCGATGTTCACGCGAAGCAGCTTCGAGGCGTCTTCGCAGGTCATCACGAAGGCCCGGTTGAGCGACTGGCTGCCGTCGGCCCGCATCTCGCCGGTGGCCAGGTAGACCTGCCCGACGGCGATGGCCTTTTCGGTCACCCCCTGCTTCGCGAGCGAGGCGTTGGTCTGGTCGACCATCTGCCGCGCGTGGGTCGCGTCGGTGTCGGCGTAGAGGACCTCGTCCTTGAAGGTCCGCCCGCCGCCCGCCATCGACTCGAACGAGGGCAGCAGCGTCAGCGCCATCGAGCCGGTGAAGACGGCGAGCACCACACCCGCGGTGGCGCGGTATGCGCCCTTCGGGTCGTCGCGGAGTCTGCGTCCGGCCAGCAGGGAGGCGGGTTTGCGCCAGCCGCGGACGAACGTGCCGCCCACCGCCGAGGTGACCCACGGCCCGATGATCGCGGCCGACCCGACCAGCAGGAACAGGCCGAACATCACCATTCCCAGGCTGGCGTCGTCCTGGCTGACCGCGAACAGGAAGAAGCCACCGGCCACCGGCACCGCGAGCAGACGCCACCAGTGCAGCGGCTTGCGAGCGTGCGCCGAGGCCGCGAACAGCGGCGTCTTCAGCACCCGGCGGATGCCGAGCACGCCGGCGAAGACCACCAGCAGCGGGATCCCCACCGCGACCGCGATGGTCGAGCCCGCGGAGAGACCGAAGTCCGAGGCCTGCCAGGTGCCACCGGCCCACGGCACGAAGGTCGAGAGGCCTTGCAAAGCGGGTGCGACGAGGATGCCGAGCAACGCGCCGACGACCGCGGACAACGCCGTCTCGGCGGCGACGATCTTCGTCACCTGACCAGGCGTCGCACCTGCCAGCCGCAGTGCGGCCATCCGCAGTTCACGCCGGGCGGCGGTGAGCCGGGCCGAAGACGCGACGAGCACCAGGCTCGGCACGAGCAGGACGATGACGCCGACCCAGGCGAGCAGTTCGAGCATCGGGTCGGGTTGGGCCTGTTTGTTGGGGAAGCCGTCCGCGGCCTTCGCCGAAGTCGGCATCGATTCCGGCGTGTGGCCGATGACGGCGACCAGCTGTTCCGGATACATCAGGGATTCGGGTCCGAGCGAGTCGACGAGTTTGCCGAACCGGTCCCCGAGCTGGGCCTGCGGCGTCGACTGGATCAGCTTCCCGAGCGCGGGCGAAACGATCGCCTCGCCGGGAGCCGGCAGCTTCGGGATACCCGGTGGCAGGCTGAGCATCGGCGAGGTGCCGGTCTGGGCGATGTCGACGCGGATGATCTCGCGGTCGCCGGTGAAGTCCTTGTTCGCCGCCATCAGCAGCGGACCCGAAGGCTTGGCCGCGTCGCCCGAATCCGAAGCCGAGCTGTAGCTGTAGCTGTAGATGTCCTGCCAGATCGCCCGCTGCGAGCGGGCCTGCGTGGCACCCGGGAGGGAGGCCAGCAGGAGCACCAGGCTGGTCGCGACGGCGACCCCGACCGCGGTGAGCATGGCCGACGTGCGGGTCCGGCGGTCGACCCGGAGCACCCGCATGGCCAGCTGGAAGCTGTTCATCAGGCGGCCAGCCTCGTCGCGATCAGGCCGTCGCGGATGGAGACCGTCCTCGGCATGGCTTCGGCGAGTTCGCGGTCGTGCGTCACCACGATCACCGCGGCGCCGCTGTCCGCGGCCGCCACGAGCAGCGCGTCCATGGTGGCGCGGCCGGTGCGGGTGTCGAGCGCGCCCGTCGGCTCGTCGGCGAAGATCACCTTGGGCCGGTGCGTCAGCGCCCGTGCGATCGCGACACGCTGCGCCTCACCGCCGGAGAGCTCGCCGGGGCGGCGCTTCTCCTTGCCTTCGAGACCGAGCTTCGCCAGCCATTCGCGGCCGGCCTCGATGGACTCCTTGCGCCCCTTGCCACTCAGCAGCGACGGCAGCGCGACGTTCTCCTCGGCGCTCAGTTCGGCGACGAGCATCCCCGACTGGAACACGAAGCCGAACTCGGTGCGCCGCAGTTCGCTGCGCTTGCGCTCGGTGAGCTGGTCGACCCGCTGCCCGGCCAGGAAGATCTGCCCGGAGTCGGCGCGGAGGATCCCCGCGAGCACGTGCAGCAGGGAGGTCTTGCCCGAACCGGACGGCCCGACGATGGCGACCGCGTCACCCGCCTGGATGTCGATGTCGATCCCGGCCAGCGCGTACTGCGTGCCGTACCGCTTCACCAGCCCGCGGCCCGAAAGCACCGGCTGCCCTGTCCACTGTGGATCTACCACCGCGAGTCTCCCTTGTCGCTCGTGTTGCGCTTCGGGGAAGAGCTTCGCGGTGAACCACCTGTGTCCACTTCGGGCAGACGGCCAGTGCTGATCGCGGGCGCATCGGCCGATCGGCCGATGCGGGTCGGGCCGGTCGGCCAAGGTGCGGACGACGGTGGATCCTCTACCGTCACGGTGTGACAGCAGGTCCGCCCCAAAACACCTTCTACGCTCGCGCGAGTTCGCTGGTGCGCCGTCTCGGCATGCCCGCGGTCGTGCTGCTGGCCGCGCTCCTCTTCGACCTGTTCTTCATCACCGACGCGGCGTTCGACCAGGCGGGCCCGAAAGGCATCGACCTCCTGCTGTTCCCCGGCATCTTCGGGATGGTGTTCTGCGCGTTCTTGGCGCAGAAACGCGCCGCTGTCGCCGCCGTCGCCGCCTCGGCCGTGCTGGTGTCCTACACCCTGGTCATCCGGTATTTCGGCGTCCCGAGCTATTCGAGTGTGCTCGCCCACCTGTCCATCACCGAGGTGGTGGCGGGTGTGGAGGTCCTGTACTACGCGGCGCGACGGGCCAGGGCCGGTGTCGCGTTCGCCGTCTGCGCCGGACTGGTGATCGCCACGCTGGCGGCCGTGTCCGGCCGGTACTCCTACGGCTCCACGTCGAACGGCACCATGGCGCAGGCGATGCTGTTCGGCGGCGTCCTGCTCGTCGGCACGCTGGCCTTCGCGATCCCCGGCCGCGACCGGGAAGCGCATCCACGCCGCTACGAACGGCTGCAGAAGATCAACAAGCTGGTGATGGGGCAGTGGCCGCTCATCGGCCTGCTCGCGTTGACGCTGATCCTGGAGTTCGGCTCCGCCTACGCCAGCTCGGCACACGGTTTCCCGGTGCTGGTCTGTTCCATCATCGCCGCGGTGATCGCGATCACCGCTCCCCGCCGCCCCGGCGACGCCATGATCGGGCTCGCCGCCGTCATGCTGCTTTCGGCGATGGTGACGCCGTTCCTCCGGCTCGGGTACGACTACGTGATGCCGGGTGGGGTACCCGGCACCCAGGTGGCCGCGGGGATGGGCGTGGTCGTCACGCTGGTCCGCTCGGCCGGGCTCAGCCGGGCGATACCGCGGATCGCGGGGCTGGCCGGGGTGGTCGCGGTGGCGGCGGTGGTCAACGCCGTCCGGCCCGGCCCGAGGCTGATGAAAGACCCGGACATGATCGCGACGCTCGTCGTCGCCGCGCTCCTGCTGCTCGGTATCTCGGTGGCCGTCGGCCTGGCACTGCGTTCGCGTGACTCCGAACGGACCCAGGTCATCCAGTCGGCGATCTCCGACGCGCAGACGTCGGAGCGGATGGCGCTCGCGCGGGAGCTGCACGACGTCGTCGCCCACCACGTGACCGGGATCGTCGTGCAGGCACAGGCGGCGAAGCTGATGGGCGAGAAGAACCCGCAGGTCGCGGTCGAGGCGATGGGCCGGATCGAGGACGCCGGGGTGGAGGCGCTCGCGGCGATGCGGCGGCTCGTGCGGAGTATGCGCGGGGACGCCCCGGCCGGGAGCAGCGAGTTCAGCGAACAGGCCACCACCGATCTCGCCGCCGACCTGCGGACGCTGGTCGAACGGTCGAACCACGGGGTGAAGACGTCGACGAGGCTCGATCTCCCGCCGAACGTGCCGCACGAGGTCGGGCGGTCGGCGTTGAGGCTGGTACAGGAGTCGCTGACGAACATCGGCAAGCACGCCTCCGGCGCGAAGGAGGCGCTGGTCATCGCCGAGGTGACCGACGCGGAACTGCACATCCAGGTGACCGACGACGGACGCGGGCAGGAGCGCCGTCCGGCCGGCGGGTCGGGCGGCTACGGTCTGATCGGAATGCGTGAACGCGTCGCCCTGCTGCACGGCCGGCTCTCCGCCGGACGCGCGCCGGGTGGCGGCTGGCGTGTCGAAGCGTGGCTACCACTTGAAGGAGAAGAGTGATCCGGGTACTGATCGCCGACGACCAGGACATGGTGCGGATCGGCTTCCGGATGATCCTGGAAAGTCACGAGGACATCGAGGTGGTCGCCGACGTGGCGGACGGCGTCTCGGCGGTCGCGAAGGCGCGGGAACTGCGGCCGGACGTCTGCCTGCTGGACATCCGCATGCCCGGGATCGACGGGCTGGAGGTCACCAAGCAACTGGCGGGCCCGGACGTCGCCGATCCGCTGAAGGTGGTCGTGGTCACGACGTTCGACCTGGACGAGTACGTGCACACCGCGCTGCGGAACGGTGCGAGCGGCTTCCTGCTGAAGGACGCCGGGCCCGCGCTGCTGATCGAAGCGGTACGCGCGGCCGCGCGCGGGGACGCGCTGGTCTCGCCGCAGATCACCGTCCGGCTGTTGAAGCATTTCGACGGCGGGAGCGTGAAACGCGACGTCAGCCCGCCTTCGGAGCCGTTGACGGCACGTGAGCTGGACGTGGTCAAGGCGGCCGCGAAGGGGCTGACGAACACCGAGATCGGTGCCGAGCTGTTCCTGTCGCTTTCGACGGTGAAGACGCATTTGGCGTCCGTGCAGGGCAAGGTCGGTGCGCGGAACCGGGTGGAGATCGCCGCTTGGGCGTGGCGCAGCGGCGTGGTGGACTGAAAGTAAGCTCCCTTCATGCAACGCCGTTTCCACGCTCCTGTCGTTCTCCCCGCCGACCCCGCTTGCTCGTTGCTGCGTGACGCCGTGGTCGACGTGGACGAGGCAGGGCGTATCTCCCATGTCGGGCCCGCCTCCTCGGCACCCGGAACGTCCGCTCCCGTGACCCGGTTGAGCGGCCTCCTCCTGCCCGGTCTGATCAACGCGCACGCGCACAGCCCGATGACGCTGCTGCGCGGGATGGGCGGCGACCTGCCGCTGCTGCGCTGGCTGCACGAGATCATCTGGCCGACCGAGGCGAAGCTGAAGCCCGCCGACATCCGGACCGGCATGCTGCTGGGCTCGGTCGAGATGCTGCGGCACGGGGTCACGACCAGCGCGGAGATGTACTTCGAAGGCGAACAGCTCGCCGACGCGGTGCTCACCACCGGCGGCCGGGTGGTGCTGGGCCCGCCGATCATGGAACTGCCGGGGATGGACTGGCGCGCGATGCTCAAGGGCATCGAACGCTGGATCGACACCGATGGCCTGCGGTTCGGCCCCGGTGACCGGATCGAGGTCGGCTACGGGCCGCACTCGGCGTACACGCTGAACGCCGACGCGCTGCGCGTGACCGCCGAGTCGGCGGCCGAACGTGGCGCGCTGGTGCAGATCCACGTGGCCGAAGCGGCGCTGGAAGACGTCAAGCAGCGCGACGAGCACGGCTCGGTGCCCGCGCTGCTGGAGAAGGTCGGGATGCTGCGAGGCCGGACGCTGGCCGCGCACGCCATCCACCTCTCCGACGAGGACATCGCCCTCTTCGCCGCCCGCGGCGTCGGCATGGCGCACTGCCCGGGCTCGAACGCGAAGCTCGCTTCGGGCATCGCGCGAGTGACGGACCTTCGCAAAGCCGGGGTCGCTGTCGGCCTGGGCACGGACGGCCCGGCGTCGAACGACGACATCGACCTGTGGGAGGAACTGCAGCTCTCGGCGATGTTCGCGCGCCTCGCCACCGGCGACTCCACCGTGCTGACCGCCGCCGACGCGTTCCTGCTCGCCACCCGCGGCGGCGCCGACGCGCTGGGCCGCACCGACATCGGCGTACTCGAGACCGGCCGGTGGGCCGACCTGGTGCACGTCGACCTCGACGACCCCGCCTTCGCCGCGGGCATCGACGTCCCCGACGAGCAACTGCTCTCGAACCTCGTCTGGGCCGCCGGCTCCCGCCGCGTCCGCGACGTGTGGGTCGCGGGCGAACAGGTCGTCGGCGACGCCGAATCCCTGCGCGTCGACCGCACGGAAGTCCAGACCGAAGTCGCCGAAATCTCGGCACGGCTGCGCTCTTGAGTCACCTACCCAGCCCCCCACCCGTCCCAGGGGGCGGCCCCGAGGCCAGTCTATCGGGACCCCCTGGCCGGAATCGGGGGAAAGCGCTGGTGGGGGCCGAGTTGTCCACAACGGTGAGTGGGTGTGGACAACTCGCGGGGCGAGGTGTCGCGAAAGCCACTTTGGGGACGTCAGATGTCTCGAAAGTGGCTTTCGCGACGGGGCGCGTGTCTTGAAGGCCCCCTTCGAGACGCTCACCGTCTCAAAGGGGGCCTTCAGGACATGAGACGTGAGTCCGCGAGTTAGACCAGGCCGCGCGGTCGCAGGGTCACTTCGGTCGGGTGGGCGTCGCCGGTGGCGGTGACGGCACCGAGCACGGCCGCGGCGACGGATGCGGGGCGCAAGAAGCGTTCCGGTTCGTACGCGCGGCCCTCCCCGGCGATGATCGCCTGCTGCATCTCGGTGTCGGTGCGGCCAGGGTAGATCGACGTCACGCGCAGCGTGGCTTCTTCCTCCCGCAACGCGTCGGCGAAGGCGCGGACCGCGAACTTGCTCGCGGCATACGGGGCCCAGCCCGGACGCGCACTTTGCCCGGCACCGGAGTTGATCACGACGACATGACCTTTCGCGGCACGCAGCGCGGGCAGCAGCTGACGGGTGAGTGTGACGACCGCGAGCACGTTGACCTCGAAGTTCGCCCGCCAGTCGGCGTCGGTCGTGTCCTCGATCGTGCCGAGCCGCGCGACCCCGGCCGAATGCACCAGCACGTCCAGTTCGCCGAGTTCGGTGGTCGCCGCTTCGAGTGCGGCGGCGTCGGTCAGGTCGACCGGCCACGGCCGCGCGTCGGGCAGCGTGCCGGCGAGTTCACCGAGTGCGGCGGCGTCACGGCCGCCGAGCAGCAGGCGGTGGGTGGGGGCGAGCGCGCGGGCGACAGCGGCGCCGATGCCGCGGGTGGCACCGGTGACGAGAGCGAGGGGAAGATCAGCCATGGCCGCCACGCTAGGCCGTGTCCGGTGAGCCCGTTCGACGGGCCGCCTGGGCGCGACGAACAGACTCAGCAGGACACGGCCTGGTCATTCGCAGAGGGCCGGTACCGGTGCCACTCGCGGAAACCGCACGGAACCCCGGCCGAACGACCCGATGAGATTGTCCACGAACCGGCCCGCGGTCAGCGGAGCCCGCACCGACACGTCGATCGCCACGATTTCCGGGCAGCTGAGCGCCAGCCGCGCGGCGGCGACGTCCTCGGGGTCGACCGGGCCGCCGGGGTCGATCGGGAGCCGCGCGGAATTCGCCAGTTCCCATACCGGCGGCAGCCATTTCTGGTGCCCGGTCCGGCCGTCGGGGAGCGACGTCGAATGCGCGGCGAACGGGTTCGCGAGGCCGTAACCGTCGCGCAGCCGTATGTCGAGCGGGATCAGCAGGCCGAGTGCCCCCATGCTGTCGGCGGCGACGGTCACGTACGGCCGATCCGTCGGGTACGCGTACCAGCGTCTGGTCGAGTAGTCCTGGATCAGCACGGCCGGGTCTCGCACGGCGCGGATGGCGGCCAGCGTCGCGGGCATCGACGGGTAGTCGGCGTAGTCCTCGGCCATGATCGGATGTTCGTGCCCGGTCGATCGCGACCAGAACGACCGTTCGTCGGTGATGCCGACGGCTTTCGGCGACGTCGAGTACGGAGGGCGCAGTGACCCGGCGGCCGCGAACGCCCAGCTCCCGACGACCAGCAGAAACACCGTGGTCACCCTGGTCACGGGCACGGCCAGCACGGGCAACAGGAGGCAGAACAGCGCCGGAAGCAGCATGCGTCCATGCATGAAGTCCCCGCCGACCCGCACCACGTACAGCGCGAGCAGCACCGCGCCGACGAGCGGAACCGCGGCGAGCACCACGAAGGTTTTGTCCACAGTGGACACGAGGGTGGTGGACGCGGCGACGAGCATCAGCACCGGAAGCCACAGCCAGTACGGCTGGACGAAATCGACCACGTACGCCCAACCACGGGCCCAGTTCGCCTCCGACGCCTCCTTGACCAGTGCCGTGTTCGGCGTCAGCAGGCCGTAGTAGCCCATCCGGAACACCTGGTACACCAACGGGAGCACGGCCGCGACGGCCAGCAGGCCGAGCGCGCGACGCCATCCTGACCGCAAAAGCACCAATAACGCCGACAACGTGACGCAGCTGAAGAGCGCGAGATCCGGCCGCACCAACGGTCCCAGCCCGGCGACCAGCGCGACCGGCCAGCTGCGGACTCCGTCCATTGTGGACGTACGTCGTACGAGTAGCCACCAGGTGCCGCCCAGCCACAGGGTGATCAGACCGGTTTCCAGCCCGGACGTCGCGAAGTCGCGGAACGGCGGCAGCGCGCAGATCACCAGCGCCCCGGCGGGTGCGAGCCCGGGGAACGCCAGCGGCTGGTAGAGCCGCCGGGCACCGTCCAGCCCGAGGAACAGACCGGCGACCGAGAAGACCAGCCCGGTGACCACGGAGATCCACTCCAGCGGCACCCCCGGTATCAGGCCGAGGACGCTCAACACAAAAGTCCACAAAGGACTGGTGTTGCTCTCGACCCGCTCGCCGATGTTGAACACCGGGCCGTTGCCCGCGAGGATCTGCCGGACCGTCCGCAGCACGATCAACCCGTCGTCGCTCATCCAGCGACGACGCCACGCGAGGTCGGCGTAGACCACCAGCACCAGGCCGAAACCGAACCACGTCCAGGTGGACGGCCGCCGGAACCAGGTACGCGAAGGCCACGCGGGGGTGTTCTCACCCGTGGTCGTACTCGTTTGCGCCATGGCCCCGCCCGACTCGGTTGCGTGCGCAGGAGACCAGGTCCGTGCCCCGCGCGTCAAACCGCTTTGGCGAGCAAGCAGGCTTGTGGTCGCTTCCTCCCTTCCAAGGTCAGCCGCGCCTCGACCTCGAAGCCCGCCTGGACGAGCAGGCCTGCCACCGTGTCCGGTCGCAGCAAGTAGGCGTCGTAGGTGACCGGATGACCGTACGACTTCTCCGGGGTGAGGCGCTCGTCACCGACGTGGAACCCGATCAGCAGCTGTCCGCCGGGTACGAGCGTCCTGCGGAACTCCGTGAACACCCCCGGAAGTTCGGCCGGCGGCAGGTGGAAGATCGACCACCAGGCGACCAGGCCGCCCAGTTCGCCGTCCGGGAGGTCCAAAGCGGTCATCGAGCCGACGTCGAACCGCAGGTCCGGATACCGACGACGGGCGATTTCGACCATTTTCGGCGACAAGTCGACACCCGAGATCGACAGCCCGAGTGAGGCCAGATGGGCGGTGACATGCCCCGGCCCGCAGCCGACGTCGGCGACCGGGCCGCGCACCAGTCCGGCGAACGCGGCCAGCATCGAGCGGCCGACCGGGTCCTGGTCGAAGAGCGGCGCGACCAGCACCGCGTAGTCCTCGGCGACGGTGTCGTAGGACGCGCGGGTGGCATCGAGGTGGGAGGTCACGGTGAGCGACGCTAGCGGCACCCACCGACAATTCACGGCTCGATCAGCCCGGCATCCCTGGTCAGATCCTCCGCCGCGCCCAGTTCGGTCACCGGCGTGCACCCGGTCGCCGGATCCACCGCCGAATCCGTGCCGTTGAACCGCGCGGCGCCGGATCGGGTCGGCTGACGGGTGCCGACGTCGAAACAGACCTGATACGAGCCCCGGCGCCGGTCGAAGACGTACCTGCCGTCCGGCCCGGTCACCGTCGAACCCACCGCCACCCCCGCGGCGTCCTTCAGCGTCACCCTCACGTCCGGGACGCCGATCTCGTCACGGCTCTGGAGTCCGTCCTTGTCCCTGTCCAGCCAGACGAAGTCGCCGAGCCTGCCCTGGGGCTCGACGAGGCCCGCGGCGAGCGTCAGGTCCTGGCGTTTCCGGGGGCCGACCGCGGTGGTCGCGGTGCAGCCGGTCGCCGGGTCGGCGTCGGAGTCCTTCGCGTCGTCGCCCGCGTCCTTCGCCGTGTAGCCGAAGGGCGGAACGGCACCGATGTCGAAACAGATCTGGTAGATGCCGTCCTTGAGCTTGCCGAAGCGGTACTTGCCGCCGGTGTCCGTGGCGAGGGTGCCCAGCGTGGTGCCCGAGGCGTCCTTCAACGTCACCTTCACACCCGCGACACCCGGCTCACCGGCGTCCTGCAGGCCGTTCCGGTCGAGGTCGTTCCAGACGAACTCGCCGATTTCGTCGATCGCGGGTGGCGGGGTGACCTTGATGGTCGTCGTCGCGGTCTTCTTGGGCAGCGTGCCGCTGGAGACGGTCACGGTGCCGACTCGGTCGTTGTCGGCTTCGGTGACGTTCGCGTGGTCGCAGGTGAGCGTCGCGGACTTGCCGGCGTCGAGACTCGCGATCGGCGCGGGCTTCACGTTGCAGTACGGGTCGTGGACCTTGACGTCGGTCAGCGTCGCGGTGCCGTCGTTGGTCACCGTGAACCGGAAGTTCGCGGTGGTGCCCGCCACCAGTGTGGCCGTGGCTCCCCAGGTTCCGCTTGCCGGATCCCGCACCTCCGCCTTCACCGCGAACGACGCGACCCGCGGGTGGACGCAGTCCCACATGACCCAGTCGCGATCGGTGGCGGCGAAGAATTCCACCGCGGTCGCCGTCGGCGGGGCGGTCGACGGCGGGAAGTCCTGGCGGGCCAGTGCGCTGTCGGTCTCGACGGCGTGCTCGAACCGCGTTCCGGTCTCCTGGACGGCGTCCGCGCGCCTGAGGTTGTCGCCGTTCGTACCGGTCCAGTCGGTGAGGGTGTAGACGCCGCCCGCCACGAATTTCATCGGCGCGTAGGCGGTGCTGACCATCTTGTCGGGTGTCGCGACCAGGGCGTACTTGCCGCCGTCGTGCTGGTAGCCGCCGTCGGTGGACAGCCGGGGCTGTTTGCCCTTCGGCGGTACCGGGGCGGCCGGGTTGAACGTGTACCCGGTGGGCGGGCTGCCCTGCTCCACACCCGGGTTCGGCGCGGCGCCACCGGTACAGCCGGACGGCACGTCCGGGGCCTGCGCCAGTGCGGGAACGATCCCCGCGCTCAGTGCCAGCGCGCCTGCCGCCATCAACACCAGTGCCCTTTTCACAGGGCTGAAGCTAGTTACCCGCTGTCGGTTCCGTAATCGCTGAACCGTGTCGACGATCGCCCCGATCAGGCAGAACCGAGAGTGATCGCCGGTGCCGCCGCCGTCTTCCCACGGCGGCGGCACCCCGCCTCCCCTATTTGATGCCGATGCGGCCGACCTGGCCCCAGCGGCCCTTCTTCCACACCGACACGATCGACGGCCGCGGCTGCGCCGTGCCACCGTCGGGCCAGTGCGACGTCGGGTTCGCGGAGCTGGCCGCGTTCTCACCCGGATGCTGCACGGCGACGAGCACGAGGTGGTCGGTCACCACCGGACCGCAGGTCTCCGCGCCGACCGGCACCGAGAGGAACTGCTTGACGTGTCCGCGTTCCGGACCGTCGACCGGCACCGAGAACAGGCCGTCGTTGGAGCCGAGCGCGTTGCCGTCGGTGGAGATCCACAGGTTCCCGTGCCGGTCGAACGCGACGTTGTCCGGGCAGGAGATCGGGCTGACCTGGTCCTTCGGGAAGCCGCCGAAGTAGGTGTCGGCCGCCTTCGGGTCGCCGCAGACCAGCAGCAGCCGCCATTGGAACTTCGTGGCCGCCGAGTCGCCGCGGTCCTCGTCCCATTCCAGGACGTGCCCGTTGCGGTTGTTGACGCGCGGGTTCGGCTCGTCGACGCCCGCCTTGCCCGCCGCGCCGCGGTCGCTGTTGTTCGTCAGCGCGGCGTAGATCCGGCCGTTGACCGGGTTGGGCTCGATGTCCTCGGGGCGGTCCATCTTGGTCGGCTGGACCTTGTCCGCCGCCTGGCGCGTGAAGACATAGACCTCTTCGGCAGTGAACCCGTCCACAAAGGACTTGTTGCCGGAAACCAGCGGGATCCACTCGCCGACGCCGTCGAACTCGCCGTCCTGGGGGAGCTTGCCGGTGCCGTCGATCTCTCCGGGGCTGTCGCCGGTGAACCTGGCGACGTACAGGGTGCCGTCGTCGAGCAGTGCGGAGTTGTGGCGCCGCGCATAGGCGCTCTTGCCCGGCTTGTACTTGCCCTTGGAGACGAACTTGTAGATGTACTCGAAGCGCTCGTCGTCACCCGAGTAGACGGCGACGCGACCGTCCTTGGTGATCTTGATGTTCGCGGCCTCGTGCTTGAACCGGCCGAGCGCGGTGTGCTTGACCGGCGTCGAGTTCGGGTCGTTCGGGTCGATCTCGACGACCCAGCCGAACCGGTTGGCCTCGTTCGGCTCCTGCGCGAGGTCCCAGCGCTTGTCGAACCGCTCCCACTTGCGCGTGGTGGCGGCACCGGAGAAGCCGTAACGCTTGAGGCGCGCGGCCGCGGCCGGGTCGGTGACGCTCGCCGCGTTGGCGAAGTACTGGTTGACGTTCTCCTCACCGGAAAGCACGGTGCCCCAAGGGGTCACGCCACCGGCGCAGTTGTTCTGCGTGCCGAAGACCTTGCGGCCGGTCGGGTCCGCGGAGGTCTTGAGGAACTTCGATCCGGCGGCCGGTCCGCGTACCTCGAAGGTGGTGTTCAGCGTGATGCGGCGGTTGAACGGGCTCGGCACCGCGCGCAACGCGCCGCCGATGGGGTCGCGGAAGGTCTGGACGACCGAAAGGCCGTGCGCGGCCCAGGCGATCTTGACCTGTTCCTCCGTCGGGTTGGCCGGGTCGTACTGGTCGGCCGGGAACATGTGGACCTCGGTGGTGTACTCGTGGTTCACCACCAGCAGGTTGCGGATGCCCAGCGGGTCCTGCGGGATCAGGCCGACGAAGTCGTTGTTGTAGCCGAACTGCTTGGCCTGCGCGGCCGCGGTCTGCTTGGCGAAGTCGAACTTCGGGGCGCCGAATTCGACGGCGTCACCCCAGCGTATGACGACACGCTGGTCGTAACCCTCGGGGATGGTGACCGCGTCGACCTTGTTCGGCGGCACCGCTTCGAAGTCGGTGCCGGGGACCGGACGGCCGGGGCGGCCCGGCTTGCCGTGCCCCGCGGCGGCGACGTCGGCGGGCTCGGCGGCGGCCGTACCGGACAGCGCGGCGAACCCGCCCGCGGCGGCGGCCATCACGGCACCCGCCTTCAGTGCGCCACGGCGCGAAAGCATGTTCTTGACGACGTCGCCGAAGTACTCGTTGTCCGAGGTGTTGGGCTCGGGGTGGGCGCACGCGTTGCCGCAGCGGTACTCGCAGGTGACCGCGGAGCGGCCGCCCGGGTGGGAGGTGATCAACGGCAGGAGCCGCTGAGGCTCGAAGGGCACAGGGCCTCCATGGTTCGCGGTGGGTTCACGTAATCCAGTCAGGGGAACGCCGTGACGTTAAGCGACCAAAACGATCCAGACCCGACCAGCAGATGAACAGCACGCGAACGAACGACGGCGCGCTGCCGGGACCGGCCGCGCGCCATCGACGAAAGTACAGCTAGAACGCTGTTTACCGACTACGAACCGATGTCGGACAGGCCGTGCCTGCCGGGTTTCCACACGGCCACGACGGACGGCCGAGGCTGGCTTTCGCCGCCGTCCGGCCAATGGGAGGCCGGTTTGTCGGCATTCGCCCCGTCCACCTCGCCCGGATGCTGAACACAGACCGTGACGATCTTCTCTTCGACGATCGGACCGCAGGTCTCCGCACCCCGGGGCACGGTGAGGAACAGCTTCAGCTCGCCGCGGTTGCGGCCCTCCAACGGCACCGAGTACAGACCGTCGTTGATGCCCAGCGCACCCGCCGAATCGGTGGAGATCCACAGGTTGCCGTGCTTGTCGAAGGCCACGTTGTCCGGGCTGGAGATCGGCGAGACCTGCTCCTTGGGGAACCCGGCGAAGTAGGTGTCCGGCGAGGCCGGGTCACCGCACACCAGGAACAGCCGCCAGCTGAACCTCAGCGCGAGCGCGTCCCCGCGATGCTCCTCGAACTCCAGCACCTGGCCGTGTTTGTTGTTCAGCCGCGGGTTGGGCTCGGTGGCGCCCTCCTTGCCCGGCTTGCCGCGATCGACGTTGTTGCTCAGCGCGCAGTAGATCCGGCCGGTGCGCGGATGGGCCTGGATATCCTCCGGGCGGTCCATCTTGGTGGCGCCCACCCGGTCGGCCGCCTCGCGGGTGAACACGTACACCTCCTCGGCGGTCATTCCGTCCACAAAGGACTTCTTGCCCGACGCCAGCGGGATCCACTCGCCACTGCCGTCGAATTCGCCGTCGCTGGGCAATTTCCCGGTGCCGTCGATCTCGGCGGCCGGGCTGTCGCCGGTGAACCGGCCGACGTAGAGCGTGCCGTCGTCGAGCAGGGTCATGTTGTGCCGCCGGGCGTGAGCGCTGTCGCCCGGCTTCATCCGGCCATGGGAGATGAACTTGTAGATGTACTCGAAGCGCTCGTCGTCCCCGGAGTAGGCGACCACGCGGCCGTCCTCGGCGACGCGGATGTTCGCCGTCTCGTGCTTGAACCGGCCCAGATGCGTGTGCTTGACGGGGGTGCTGTCCGGATCGTTCGGGTCGAGTTCGATCACCCAGCCGAAGCGGTTGGCCTCATGCGGCTCCCTGGCGAGGTCCCAGCGCGCGTCGAACCGCTCCCATTTCCGGGTGGTCGCGGTGCCGTTGATGCCGTAGCGCGCGAGCCGCTTGCGCTTCACGGGATCGGTGACCGTGTCCGCGTTGCCGAAGTACTGGTTGATGTTCTCCTCGCCGGACAGGATCGTGCCCCACGGCGTGACACCGCCGGCGCAGTTGTTCATCGTGCCGAGCACGACCGTGCCGGTGGGGTCGGCGGCGGTCTTGAGCAGTTCGCTGCCCGCCGCCGGGCCGGTCACCTTGAACGGCGTGTGCAGGGTGATCCGCCGGTTGTAGCGGGACATCCTCGGCCGCAGATGCCCGGTGTCGCGTCCGCGCGACACCTGGACGACGGTCAGCCCGTGCGCGGCCCAGGCGATCTTGACCTGTTCCTCGGTCGGGTTGTTCCGGTCGTAGCCACGGAACATGAACTCTTCCGAGGTGTACTCGTGGTTCGTGACCAGCAGCGAAGAGAGTCCCCAGTGGTCGAGGGGCAGCAGCGCCGCGAAGTCGCAGTTGTAGCCGAACTGCTTCGCCTGCGCGGCCGCGGTCTGGTGGTCGAAGTCGAATTCCGGCGCGCCGGGCAGCACGGCGTCACCCCAGCGGATCACGATGCCCTGCCGGTAGCCCTCGGGCACCACGACCGCGTCGAGTGTGTTCGGCTGGACGCGCTCGTAATCGGTGCCGGGGGGTGGTTTCGGCCGTCCGGCGGGTGCGGCGGACACGGGCGCCGCGAGAGCGAGCGGCGCGCCGGCGGCCAGTGCGACGACGGCGCTCGCCTTCAGCGCCCCGCGCCGGCTCACCGCGCCGAGCACGTCGGCGAAGGTGGGGTTGTCCGAGGTGTTCGGCGCGTCGTGGAAGCACGCGTCGCCACAGCGATAGGTACAGGTCACTGACGCCCGGCTCGGCGAGTGGCCGGTCAGCAACGGAAGGAACTTCACGCGGACCTCCGGTCAGGCAGTTCGGGAGGTCGACGCTAGGGCACCGGACCAACGAGAGGAAACCCCTCATTGGTCCGGTGTTCACCTTTTGTTTCCTTTACATCTCTTCGCCCACGAGGACCGCTCCGACCGGAATCGTGTGCGGGTCCGCGGTCTTCTCGCGGATCGTCAGCAGCGCACCCGCCAGCACGCACAGGATCGCGGCGACCACGAACGGCGTCTGCTTGGCGCCGAACCACTCGGCGAGGTGACCGACGACGGTCGCCGCGACCGCGCCGCCGAGCCAGCGGCAGAAGTTGTACCCGGCACTCGCGACCGGACGCGGGGCGTCGCTGATGGACATGGCCGTCCCGGTGAAGAGCGTGTTCAGCAGACCGGAGACCAGCCCCGACAGGATGATGCCGACCACCAGCACCGGCTTGCTCGGGATCGCCATGATCAGCAGCAGGACGGCGTAACCGAAGACGGCGACCACGGTCGCGTGCCGCTCACCGAGTTTCGCGGCGAGCTTCGGCGCCAGGACCACACCTGCGACGGCGACCGAAAGGCCCCAGCCGCAGAAGATCAGGCCGACGGCGACGGCGCTCCACTCCAGCACGAACGGCGACCAGGCCAGCACCACGAAGAACGCGGCGGTGTAGAGCGCGGAACCGATCGACGTACGCAGCAGCCCACCATGCTTCAGCGCGCGGAACGGGTCGAGCAACCGGACTTTCGGCCGCTTCTCCTTGGCGTCACCGGTCAGGAAGATCGAGCACAGCACGAGTCCGCACAGCATCAGCAGCGAGGTGCCGACGAACGGGCCACGCCACGAGATGCTGCCCAGCAGGGCGCCGAGCAGCGGACCGACCGCGAGACCGACGCCGAGCGCGGCCTCGTAGAGCAGGATCGCGCCCGCCTGGCCGCCGGTCGCGGCGCCGACGATGACCGATAGCGCGGTGGCGATGAAGAAGGCGTTGCCCAGCCCCCAGACCGCGCGCAGCCCGATGAGCTGTTCGATCGACCCGGACGCGGCGCACAACGCGGTGGCGACGACGACCAGCGTCAGCCCGACGACCACGGTCCGCTTGGCCCCGAACCGGGCACTCATCGCGCCGGTCACCAGCATGGCGACGGCCTGGACGCCGAGGTAACTGGAGAACAGCAGCGTCACTTCGGACGGCGTCGCGTGCAGGCCCTCGGCGATCGACAACAGGATCGGGTCGACCAGCCCGATCCCCATGAACGCGATGACCGCGGCGAACACGGATATAAGGAAAAGACACTCATATGGACTAACGGACCACCCCTCGATCCGCCTAGCTACGAGGCCGGCCCCGCAGTTGCCGAGAGGAGTATCGCCGCAGGTCAGACAGTGTCCGGGCCGTTCCGCCCCGAGTCTTCTTGCTGATCTCGCGATACTCGAACACGGAGAGATCGACCATCCTCACGTAGAGTGTCCGTGCGTCAACGACAAGTTGTTCGGCGATCTCGCCGGCATCGTCGGACCAGAGGACGGCGTCGATAAGCTCGGGAACGATGATCAGCCGGCGAGCCGCGATTGCGTGCACTCGACGCTCGAGCCGGGTGTCGAGCCACGCCACGCCGCAGTAGCCGAGGACGTCGTCGCGTCGCTCGTGGTGGACGATTTCGTGCGCGACGGTGCACCGTGCTTCGGCCTGATTCAAGATCGGGTGAACCCGAATCCGGCCGCCGCGGTAGTCACCCCACCCGGCGACAGCAGGCGACACGATCACCTCGGCGCCGAGTGCCTCGGCGTGTCGGTACGGGTCGTAGGCGCGGCCCCATTCCATGCGTGTTCCTCCCCAACACGCGGGCGGTGGGAAGTCAGGCGCCGGTGTCCGGGCCGGGTTCGTCGGGCCGTTCGGCCTCGCTGAGCCACTCGCGCTCTTGTTGAACTCTCATCGGTTCCGTACTTGGGCTGTCGGCGACGAGCTGGAGAGGGTTACCCCCGCCAGACGTGGGATGTTTCACGCCAAGATCGGGAACAAGGGTTGTGACCTCCCTAAATCGTACGTCGATCTCGTCGAGCAGCTCGCGCACCGAGTACGCCGCGAGACTCTGCCGGGCCTCGGCCGGCGCGAGCAAGCCGGCGCCGACGAGCAGCGGCACGAGTGGCTCGCCGAGCGCTTCCGCAACGGCTCGTGCGTTCGGGATCGTGGGCGGTGAGCCGCGGTTCCGCCAATCCGATATGCGGCTCTCCGAGACGCCGGCGGCGCGTGCGAGGTGTGCTGGTTTCCATCCGCGTTGTTCGAGTTGCGCTTGTAAGTACGCCCACCACTGCCCGTCAGCCATGAGTGGAATCCTACTTCCGCGCACGGAAGTAGCAACACCCGCCGATGGTCGCCGATTTCGTTACTTGCGTACACGGAAGCGTTGAAACTCGCTTCCACCTGCCCGTATGGTCGATCTTCCTAGGGGGTTCGCGATCTTCTACACGCGGAAGCAGGAGGGGAACGTTTAGTGACATCGCACGTACGTATCCGACCGGATGCGTTGAGCAAGATTGCCACTGCGAAAGGGTTGCGATCGCGGTACGCGCTCGCGAAGTGCCTCGGCGTGAGTCAGTCCACCGTCGGGCGGGTGCTTGACGGTGAGCAGTGGCCCGGAAACGAGTTCATCGCCGCAACCATCAACGGCCTCGGCATCACGTTCGACACGGTTTTCGAGGTCACCGGCGGGGATGTCGCCTTGACGCCCGAGTGCGCGGGGGTGGCCGGATGAGCGCCGCCGCTGTTCGCGTGGGCACGTTCGAGCCAGGCTCGGCCGAGTGGCTCGCTGCGCGCGCCTCGGCGCTCGGCGGGTCCGAGGTGGCCGCCGTGCTCGGCCTCTCGCCGTGGGAGAGCCGGTTTTCTCTCTGGCACAAGAAGAAGGGCAACACCAGGCCGGCCGATGACAACGACGTCATGCGGTGGGGTCGCTGGCTCGAGGACCCGATCGCCCGCGCGTTCGCCGCGGCACACCCCGAGTACCGCGTGCGCCGGTCCGGCACTTGGGCCAGTCGGGCGCGTCGGTGGCAGGTGGCAACACCCGACCGGCTGTTGTCCAGCCTGACCGCGCGCGCATTGCTCGAGGTCAAGACCGCGCACAACGCCGACGAGTGGGGCGAGCCGGGTACCGACGAGGTGCCGATCTACTACCGGACACAAGCCCTGTGGCAGCTCGACACGCTCGGCCTGTCCCGCGCGCACATCGCCGTGTTGATCTCCGGGTCGGACTACCGCGAGTACGTCGTCGACTGGAACATCGCGGAGGTCTCCGTGCTCCGCGACGCCGCACGCGAGTTCCTCGACACGCTCGAGCGCGACGAACGCCCGGACATCGACGAGCACACGGCGACCTATCGCACGGTGCGTGCGCTGCACCCGCTCATTGACGACGTCGAGGTCGAGATCGCCCCGACGCTGGCCGAGCGGTACCGGGCCGCGGTCGCCGAGCACAAGGCCGCCGAGGACGCCAAGCGGCGGGCGGCCGCCGAGGTGCTCGACGCGCTCGGCTCCGGCCGGCGCGCCGTGGTCGCCGGCGAGTCGATCGCCATCCGCGTACCGGGCACCGGCGACTCGCCGCCGTCGCTGCGCCCGTCCCCCATCCGTTCGACACCGCAGAAGGTGAGCGCCGCAGCATGACCACCCAGACCGTCACCTCGGCCGTCGCGCAGCAGCGGGACAACTCCCCGGCCGCGCTCGTGCGCAAGTACCGCACGGACTTCGCGACCGTGCTTCCCAGCCACATCAAGCCCGAGACCTGGCTGCGCATCGCTACCGGCGCCTTGCGCCGGAGTCCGCAGCTTGCGAACGCCGCGGAGAAGAACCCGACGTCGTTGCTCGTCGCCCTGCTCGACGCGGCGCGCAAGGGGCTCGAGCCGGGTACCGAGCAGTACTACCTAGTGCCGCGCAAGACCAAGCGCGGTCCCGAGGTGCTCGGCATCACCGGGTATCAGGGCGAGGTGGAACTCATGTACCGGGCCGGCGCGGTGTCGTCGGTCAAGGTCGAGGTGGTGCGCGAACACGACACGTTCGCTTACAACCCGGGCGAGCACGACCGGCCGGTGCACGAGATCAACTGGCGCGCCGACCGCGGCGACCTGGTGCTCGCCTACGCCTACGCGAAGATGCGCGACGGGGCGACGAGCAACGTCTCGGTGCTCTCCGCCGAGGACATCGCCGTGATTCTGTCCAAGGCCGAGGGCGCCGACTCGCCGTTCTCGCCGTGGCAGTGGAACCCCAAGGCGATGTGGCTCAAGTCGGCCGCGCACCAGCTCGCGAAGTGGGTGCCGACCAGCGCCGAGCGGGTCTGGCAGCCCGAGGGGCCGCCATCCGAGGCGCCGCCGGCCGCGCCGGTCACCCTGCCCACCGCCGAGGACGTCGTCGACGCCGAAGTCGTCGACGACTGGCCGGCCGCGCCGGCGGACACCGCGGACGGTGAGCGATGACCGCGACAAGCGCGAAGGGGCTCGAGGTGATCGCCGACGAGCCGACTGAGGCGCCGATGCGCGCGAAGGGTGGCGCGCCGGTGCTCTGGCGACAGACGCGGACGCTGCTGCTCTCCGACGGCTCGACGACGTACGGGTGCGTGCACTGCGACTACACCTCGGACAACATGCACTCGATCCGGCCGCACCTGAACAAGCACCGGACCACGCCAGCCGCCGAGGTCGAGGTCGACCCGCTCGACGGGCTCACCCTCGGCGAGATCCGGCAGCGACTCGCCGCGTCCGACGGGTGGCAGGCGCGCGCCGTGCGCGCCGAGCAACACCTCTCGATGCTGCGCTCGGCCCTGCGGGAGGTGACCGCGTGACCGCGTCCGCCCTTGTGCCAACTGGCCGCGTTGTCATCTGCTGCGCCGAGCACCTCGGCGCCGGTTGCTGTGACTCGACCGACTGCTCGCCGTGCTGCCCGGAGTGCCCGACGTGCCCGGTGGTCGCCGGGCGAACGCCGGGGCAGCGGGTTTACGACATGTCCGGACACCGCGAGCTACTCGCCGATCTGGCCGAGTGGGCGCGCGAGATCCGGTCGCGTCCGTGGGAGGGGTCCAAACCGTGGCCGACCAACTCGCCCTAGGATTCGCCGACCGGCACGCCGGCCAAGAGGCCAACCTCGCCGCCGCGGTCGCGGTGAACCGCGACTACCGGGCCGCCGCCGAGGCTGCGCTCGCCGAGTTGGTCCGCGAGGGCCGGCCGTTCACCGCCGAGGACGTCCGCAGGGCCGTTCCCAAGGACGTCGAGCCGCACTCGCCGAACATCCTTCCGTCCGTGCTCGGCACGTGGGCCGCACGTCGGCTGATCGTGCCGTGCGGCGAGTACCGCAGCCGCCGGAGAAGCCGCCGCGCGAGCCGAAACCGCGTGTGGATCGCTCGCCCTGCCAACGGGAACCCGGACGAGTGAACAATCCGGATTTGTACTTCTAGTACAGAAACGGCGCCGTTCTCGGTTTAGCGTTCCGGCACCGATCTAGCGAAACAACCATTTCAGCACGTCACCGACCAGTGGCGGGCGCGGTGAAGCGCGCCCGCGTCCGCCACTGCACCATCCCAGGGGGACCCGTGATCATCGAATTTCCGAGCGGCCGAATCGCGGCCGCGCCGGTGCGGAAGCTCGACGCGCTCGCCGTCGAGGCCGCGCTCAACGGCCGACGCACGTACGACGAGCTGCACCAGCGCGAGGTGTTCGAGGTCGTCCGGATCGCTCGCCGACGGGGCGACACCCTCGACCAGGTCGCCGCGCTGCTCGACGTGGATTACTTCATGATCGCCGAGGAGTACGAAGCCGCAGCGGGGGCGCGATGAACGCTCGCGCACAGGACCGGCGCGAGTACATCCGGCTCTCCGTCGACCTGCCGTTGCACCCGAAGCTCGTCGAGATCGACGACCCGGCCGCCGGCTGGTTGTACGTCACCGGGCTCTGTTACGCCGGCCAACACCTCACCGACGGGGAGATCCCGCCGGCCGCTGTCGTCCGGCTCGCTGGCGTGCACAAGCGGCTCGCCGACCGGCTCGTCGAGGTCGGTCTCTGGCACCGCCCCGGGCACGACTGCCCGGACTGTCCGCAGCCGCGCCGCGGGCACGTCATCGTGCACGACTACCTCGAGCACCAGCGTTCCGCCGGCGAAGCGAAGGCCCTGCGCGACGCTCGCCGCGAGGCCGGCAGCAAGGGCGCCGCCAAGCGATGGGCCAAGCGGCGAGACGCCGTCGAGGACCAGGTCGACGAGACCGAACCCGGAGGCAAACGGGTAGCCGAGCCGATAGCAAATGCCATAGCCGACGCCACGCACGAGCCACAGCAAACGGGTAGCAACGCGATGCCAGAGGTAGAGGGAGAGGGAGAACTACTACCCCCTACCGGGGGTAGTAGCCCTGCGCGCGGGCGCGCACGTACGCGAGGCACGACCACCGCGGCCGAACTCGCTGCCACCGCGTCACGTCCCGACGCGTACCGCCTGGTCACGGCATGGCGTGACCAGACCGGCGCCGCCTACCGACCGACGACGATTCGTGCCCTCGCCAAGCAGGCCGACGGCATTTTGCGCGACGGTGGCGCGCTGGTCCCGCTGCGTGCCGCGCTCGACGAGTGGAACCGCCGGGCCGGTGCTCGTCCTGGTCTGTTGCCGCACCTGTACGACGACGCGGTCAAGGCCGCTCAGCTCGCCGAGCAGCCGGCCGCGCGTCCACCGGTCCGCAGTGCTCGAGGCGAGAAGGTCCGCGGGTGGCTCGCGCTCGCCGCCGAGCCCGCGCCCGTCGACGCCGAGCAGCTCGCCGACGAGGTGCGCGCGTGAACCGGGCCGAAGTCGCGACCCTGCTCGGCGCCGCCTCGGCCGTCGACCCGAAGGTGCCGCAACCCGATCCGGACGTGCTCACGATGTGGGCCGGCATCCTCGACGACGTCCCGGCAGACGTCGCCGGCGCCGCCGTGCGCGCGCACTACCGGCACAACGGCGAGACCGTCATGCCTGCCGACATCGTCGAGTACTGGCGAACGATCCGTCGCGACGCCGCCGAGCGCGCGCACAACGCGCAGTTGCGAGCCCGCGCCATCGAGCGCCCGCCGAACCTGCGAGCCATCCGCGACGGGGTCGCCCGGGTCACCGCCGCACTCGCCATCACCCGCGGCGTCGATCCCGAGTACGCCGAGGCCGAAGTCGAGGCACGCCGCGCCTACCTCGCCGTGCCGTGCACCTGGTGCAAAGCACGACCGGGCGCACCGTGCACCGGTCCCGGTGGCAAGCCACTCACCAAGCAGCCCGCGCACGACGCCCGGCTCGCCGACGCGCTCGCGTCCACGCGCTGAATCTCAGGGGGAACCGATGAACAACCACGACGAGACCACCGCGGCGACCGGTCGCCGGCGCCTCCGCGCGCACGCGCGCGTTGACGCCGGCTCGGCGGGCGCCTCTGGTCCGGCTCGCCCCGCATCCGCGCCGGTCGACTCTTCGGCGCTCGACCAGTTCGCCGCGTTGCTGCGCCAGGCCGGCGAGCGCGCGCCGGCCGTTGTCGAGGGCGACCTCGGCCACCGGCTCGGCATCGCGCTCGATGGGCTCGCGCGGCAACCGGGTACGGGGTTGCTGCCCTACCGGCTTCGTCGGCTCGCCGAGGCCGTGCTCGCCGCGCCGCTGCTGGTCGACAAGGCGCCGCAGTGACGCGCCGGCCGTCGTGGCGCGAGCGCGCAGCGTGCCGCGGGCGCCTCGACCTCGATTTCATCGACCCGGCCGACGAGCAGGTCGACCAGTGCCGCGCCGTGTGCGCCGAGTGCCCGGTACGCGAGCTGTGCCTCGCCGACGCGCTCGCCTCCGGGGAGGCGTGGGGGATCTGGGGAGGTCTCGACGCCGACGAGCGGGCCGCGGTCGCCGAGCAGGACGGACACCCCGCGCCGACGGTTCGGCCGGCGCACGGCACGAACGCCCGGTACGCGAAACACCGGTGCCGCTGCTCGGCGTGCACCGCGGCGCACGCCGAGTACGAACGCGAGCGCCGTGCCCGGCTCCGGGCTCGCCGGCGCGGCACGGTGCCGCGCGCGTACGTGCTCGCCGAGCCTGTGCGGTGTGGTCGCACGTGGGCCGGCGCCGGTCAGTACGTGCTAGCGCTGCCCGGTCTCCCCGTCCCTGCCGAGGCCGAACTCGACGAGCCGCTCGGCGCGGCCGCATGAACGGCACCGGTCGTAGGCTGTCCCGACTCGACACGAAGGAAGGTTCGTTGAGCGCACGCGCATTCGCCCGAAGCACGCTCATCGCCGGTGACCCGGTGAACTGTCGCCACGAACACCCGCACAAGCCCGGTCGCGTGTGCCTGCTCGCGAAGGCGCACGGCGGACTCGGCGCCGCCGCACCGCACCGCTCAGTCGAGGGCGACGAATGGTTCGACGCCGTGTGCCGCACGTGCCGCGGCGCCGGCTCGGTCGACGGCACCGAGTGCGCGCCGTGCGCCGCCGTCGGGTGGGTACTCGTCGACCGGGCGGTCGACGCCGCGTAGCCACCGCAACCGGTCGGTGACACGGTCGGCTCAAGGCTCGAGTGCATGATCGACACGTGCGCCGCCCCGTTCTGCGCCAACGCCACCACCGGCGGCACGGTGTGCCCGTCGTGCCTCGGCCGGCTCCGGTCCGACCTGGTCGACGTTGCCGAGCTGGTCGACTACCTCGAGGACACCGTCGCCCGGCTGGCGAACACCGGGCCGCCGCGGGTCGGCTCGCGGCCGGCCGAGACCGGGTTGCCGTTCAACGTCGGCGCCGCCGAGGTTCGCGACGTCGTGCACAACGTGCTCTCGACGTGGGTGCGGGACTTGTGGGAGACGCACGGCTTACGCCAGCTCGTACCGACCGGAGAGACCGCGCCGGACGGGTCGCCGCTCACCGTCGCCGAGTTGGAACCGCTCGACCTCGACGACACCGTGCCCGAGATGGCCGCGTGGTTGCGCCGTCACCCCTCATGGGTCGAGTACCACCCGGCCGGCGGCGAGCTGGTCGACGAGATCGGCGACGCCGTCGAGCAGGTTCGCCGGGCCGTCGACCTCCCGCCGGCGCGCGTGTACTGCGGGCCGTGCCCGGATTGCTCGGCCGACCTCTACGCCCGACCCGAGCGGGCCGTCGTCGCGTGCCGCGGGTGCGGGATGCGCCACGACGTCGACGCCCGGCGCGAGACGTTGCTCGACGCCGCCCGGGACGTCGAGGCGACCGCGGCGGAGATCGCCCGCGCGTTGCCGAAACTGCTCGGCCGCGAACTGTCGGCGAACACGCTGCGCACGTGGGCACGCGCCGGCAAGCTCGCCAAGCGCGAGCCCGACGAACACGGCCGGCCACGGTACCGCGTCGGCGACGTCATCGACCTTGCGCTCGTCACCCCTGCGCGAACGCGTGTAACCCGCGAACCGGCCGGTTGTGCTTAAACTGGCGATTAGCAGCGGGTGAGCTGTACCCGCACCACGATCCGACAGCCCCGGACTACCCTCCCCCCTCGGTCCGGGGCTGTCTGCTGCCCGAGGCGAGGTGACCACCTTGCCGCGCAATCTGATCACCGACGCCGACCGGGAACGCGTCCGCGAGCTGCACGCCGAAGGCAAGACCCGCAACGACATCGCCCGGGAGATCAACCGCTCGCCGTCCACGGTGACCGGCATCGCCCGCGCGCTCGGCCTGTCCTTCGACCGCTCGGCCACTGCCGCCGCGACGCACGCCCGCCAGGTCGACAACCGCGCCCGCCGTACCGACATCGTCGGCCGGCTCTACGGCCGCGCCGAGCGCATCCTCGGCCGCCTCGAGGCCGACCGCTACACGTTCACCGCGACCACGATCAACGGCATTGAGTCCAAGGTGCTCGACCACGTACCGGCACCGGACGAGAAGGCGCTCGCCTCGGCGATGTCGACGCATCTCGGCGCCGCGGCCAAGCTCGAGCAGGTCGACGCCGACACCGGCGCCGAGGGCGCTCGGTCGATGCTCGGCGGGCTCGCCGTCGCGCTCGGCATCGCGACCGGGCCGGCGAATGGCTGAGCACGCGCTCGACCTGCCGCTCTCGCCGGCGCAAGTCGAGTCGATGCGCGAGTCGCGTGCCCGGGTGAACATCTGGTCGGGCGCTATCCGGTCGGGCAAGACCATCGCGAGCCTGTTGCGCTGGTTGATCTACGTCGCACACGCACCCCGCGGCGGGCAACTCGTCGTTGTCGGGCGTACCCGTGACTCGGTCGCGCGCAACGTGTTCGCGCCACTGCAAGACCCGACCCTGTTCGGCGCGGTCGCCGACCACGTCCGCTACACGGCCGGCGCGCCGTCCGGCTGGATTCTCGGCCGGCAAGTGTTCGTGCTCGGCGCCTCTGACAGCAAGGCCGAGAAGGTGCTACGAGGGCTCACCTGCGCCGGCGCGTACGTCGACGAGGTCACCGTCGTTGCCCGCGAGTTCTTCAAGCAACTACTAGGCCGGATGTCCGTTCCGGGCGCGCAACTGTTCGGCACCACCAACCCGGACAACCCCGCGCACTGGCTGAAACACGACTACCTCGACCGGCTCGCCGAGCTGCCCGACTGGCGTTCGTTCGCGTTCACCCTCGACGACAACCCCTCGTTGTCCGCCGAGTACCGCGCGAGCATCCGCCGCGAGTACACCGGCTTGTGGTTCCGCCGGTTCATCCTCGGCGAGTGGGTCGCCGCCGAGGGCGCCGTGTTCGACATGTGGGACCCCGACCGGCACGTCGTGCCGTGGGCCGACCTGCCCGACCTACGGCGCCTGCTCGCCGCCGGTGTCGACTACGGCACCACGAACGCAACCGCGGCGCTACTGCTCGGCCTCGGCACCGACGACCGGCTCTACTTGGTCGACGAGTGGCGCCACGACCCCGCGCACGCACGGACCCGGCTCACCGACTCCCAGCTCGCCGCCGGCCTTCGCGAGTGGCTCGACCTCGACCACCACCCCCGCCAGCAGGGCCGGCCCGAGTTCGTCGTCGTCGACCCCGCCGCCGCATCGTTCCGGGTGCAACTCCAGTCCGACGGCGTGCTCACCCAAGCAGCCGACAACGACGTCGCCTACGGCATCCGGACCGTGTCGAGCCTGCTCGCCGAGGACCGGCTACGGGTCGCCGACCGGTGCCGCGGCTTCATCGCCGAGGTACCCGGCTACTCGTGGGACGACAAAGCGACCGCCGCCGGCGAGGACAAGCCGATCAAGATCGCTGATCACTCGCTCGACGGCGGCCGCTATGCCGTGACGACTACCGAGGCGCTCTGGCGGCCTGCTCTCGCCGCCGCTTGAACACCGGGTACGCCTCCGGCTTGCCCTGCTTGTCTTGTCCGACCGCCCACTCGGACAAGACCCACCCGGCACGCTCGATTGCCTCGATTTGCATCGACCAGTCGGCGACCTCGCCAGACAAAAAGTGGTGCGTCGCCGGCCAGTTCAGCCGTGCGGCGAAGAAATACCGACCCGCCGCGAACGCGTCTTGCGCCTCCTTGGCGATGGTGTCCGCCTTGGCCTGCTTGATGAATCCCACGTTTCTCCCTGCTTCGGTGAAAGGGGGTGCGTCATGCCGTCTTCCTGGCCTCCCCCGCCGTTCGACGACGCGCACGCGCGTATGCGCGAATGGGATGCCTGGTACACCGGTGATCCCGAGCGGCTCGTCGAGGTCTACACCGGTGAACGGCGGCGCGCTGTTACACCTCGGCTCCGGCCCTCGACTTACCGCGGCGGCCTGGTGGGCGGGCTCGCCCGGTTCTTCTGGGGCCGGCCGGTCCCAGTGGGGCAGACCCGACAGCGGTTGCATGTGCCGCTCGCCGCGGACATCGCGACCGCGTCGGCTGATCTTCTGTTCTCCGAACCGCCCCGCATCGTCGTCGACGACACCGCGGCGCAGGCCCGGCTCGACCTCGCGCTCAACTCGCCAGCGATGCACTCGCGGTTGCTCGAGGCGGCCGAGATCGCCTCGGCGCTCGGCGGCGCCTACCTGCGTGTGGTCTGGGATGCCGACGTGGCCGAGCACGCCATGCTCGACGCCGTCCACGCCGACGCCGCGGTGCCCGAATGGCGCTGGGGCGACCTGTCCGCGGTCACCTTCTACACGCGCGTGCGCGTCGACGGGCCGGCCGTGTGGCGCCATCTCGAGCGCTACGAACCGGGCCGGATCGTGCACGAGCTGCACGTCGGCACCGACACCGAACTCGGTCGCGTCGTGCCGCTTGCCGAGTCACCGGCGACGAAGTGGGCGGCGCCGCTCGTCGACGCCGAGGGCAGCATCGCTACCGGCACCGACCGGCTCGCCGCGGCCTACGTGCCCAACGTCCGCCCTAACCGGGTGTGGCGCGGCACGCCAGAACTCGCGCCGCTGGGCCGCTCCGACTTCGACGGCGTAGAGCCGATGTTCGACGCGCTCGACGAGGTCTACACGAGTTGGATGCGTGACGTCCGGATCGCCAAGGCCCGACTACTGGTGCCCACCGGGTACTTGCAGGACAACGGCGCCGGCCGCGGCGCGAGCTTCGACGAAGACCGCGAGGTCTACACCGAGTTGAACGCGCTGTCGCGCGGCGGCTCGGACACCCTCACCGTCTCCGCGCACCAATTCGCCATCCGGGTAGCCGAGCACCGCGACACCGCCGAGGACATCACCCGTACCGCGCTCCGCGCCGCCGGCTATTCGTTGGCGACGCTCGGCGATGACGACGGCGACGCCTCGATCACCGCGACCGAGGTCACCGCCCGCGAGAAGCTGTCGAACCGCACCCGCGACAAGAAGGCGCGGTACTGGGCATCGGGACTCGCACACGTCTCCGCTGCGCTGGTCGAGGTCGACCGGTACGCGTTCGGCGGCACGGCGACTGTGTCCGAGCTGCCGAAGGTCGAGTTTCCCGATCGGACGCAACCCGACCCCGAAGCGCTCGCGCGCACGGTACAGGCGTTCGCCGCGGCTGAGGCCGCCTCGACCGATGTACGGGTGCGAATGGTTCACCCTGACTGGGAGGACGACCAGGTCGACGCCGAGGTCGCCGCCATCCTCACGGAGTCTGGCCGGACGGTGCCCGATCCGGCCAAGTTCAACGGTTCTGAAGAAACATCGACGCAAACTAACGGTATATTACTCCGTTAAATTGCGCTTCGCAGAAGTCTGAATTCTCTCTAACGAGTAACCACTCCGGCCAGGTTGATTACTGCCGCGCTTGAACATAGTTACCACCTTGAAGTGGCCCAAATATTCAAGGTCGGGCGACGACACTAGCCGGGCAACCATAGGTGCCAAATGCTCCGGAACACTGGCCCGAAATGCGCGGCCGACTTGAGGCGCGAACCGCACGGTACTGGAGGACCACTCCCATCCGTCAACAGTGCCGACGATTGTCCGTTCCGCAACGGCACTAACAGTATCGCCTGCGGCATGCTCAAGCCTGCTAGCTGCTGGCATCGAGAGTCGGACTTCACTGGTACCACGCGAAGCGTCTGCCCAATGACCATAGAGCTCATAAGTGGACTCGCGTGTAACCTTCGCAAATTTCGCGAGTGCGTCACGGGCAGAGGAAGACAGGTCATGCAAAGCCGCATCTAACACTGCCGATGTGGGCTCGTCATTTTCTTGTGCAAGGTTCATTAGAACAACAAGTCGCCTAAGCGCTATCTCTTCGACAGGCTCAGGCCGCTTTGTCGGAAGGGCGCCGGACTCAGCTCCAACGTCCGGAGCAGCGACAATGAGTCGCACGCTCCCCAATGTGGGAGTAACACGCAGCGAGCTACTAAATCGCGCTAGGCGACCAGTGCTTTTCGCGACATTTTTGACAACCTCGTCTAGAGCTTTGAGAAAGGCTGCGAGTGATCCGGCGTTAGTTGTATGCCCTTCGACGCCTGGCCCATCGAGATGAAGATCCAACACGGAGGTAGGACCGTTGACACGCTCGGCTAAGTCATTTAGGTGAGCCGTCATCAAGGGACGGCGAAGATCATCGGTGTGCACGCGCTCGACGAGATGCCTGTACCGATCAAGATCGTTTGACCAGTCAACTACCGCACCCGTGCGGCGGGGCGACCTGCGACGATGCAAGGGCTCAGGCGTGCTCACGAGGACCACCTCACTTCCACAAAGCCCTTCGCGTCCTCTACCAGTCTCCCTTCTTCACCCTGCTTTGGCGAGGGGAGCCGCAAGCGCGACCAGTTTTCATGCCAGACGTCGAGGTCCTCCGCCGTAACCGCGTGACCTGCGGTATCAGGTGGGAAGTACATGAGGTACTTGAAATCGGTCAGGTGATCGAGTTTCGTGCCACCCGGTTCGTACCGCTCTTCGCACTCCAAGGTGTGAATTCGAGCACCAGCTCCGCCCGGCCCACCGAACAGCGGCCAGCAGGACTTCCAGGCCGGAGCATCGATCAGGACAAGCGCGTCCAGATCATTGGGCTTGTCACTGCCAGTGACAAACGACCCGTTGATCCAGACAGCGAGTAGCGGTATGCCCTCGGCAGCTAGTCGCTCTAACCGGGAGCGAGCGAGCAGCAGCATCGAACGTCGATGCGGCGAGTGACCGAAAAGTTTCTCCATCTCGTCCCAGCTAGCGGGATGAGCCGTGTCCGACCAGGGCAGGACTAGCTGACTGGGGTCGAAGTCGGACCGCTCGAGTGACGGAAGCATCTCTGACCCCTCTCAGTCGCGGCCCGACGCCTGAAGATCGCTACTCGGTTGCACACTGTTACCGCTTGGTTCATTACACGATAGTCACGGGTCCCAGCTCGGCGCGTCTGACGAATTGGGGGCTGTCGATGCCGTGGAAGCCCCCACTCGAAGTTGACGCTGCCAACGTCGTCGAGCAGCTCGCCGCGGACATCCTCGCTCTGTACACGCAGGCCGAGGCGCGGTTGCTCGGCGACATCGCCCGCCGGGTCCGGGCTGGTCAGGACGTGCCCGAGTGGGCCGCGCAGAAGGCCGCCGCGGCGCGTGAGCTTCGGCTCGCCGCCGAGCGGATCGCTACGCAGGTCACCGGGCAGGCAGGCCAGGCGGCCGCCGATTCCGTGTTCGCCGCGTGGCAGGCCGGCGCCGAGCAAGGACTCGCGCAGCTCGCCGAACTCGGCGCGCTGTCGTCCGAGCAGCTCGAGCAGCTCGCCGGCGTAGTGCCCGGAATGCAGGCGGCCGCCATCCTCGCCGCCGACCTCACCAGCCGACTCGAGGCGCTGCCACTGCGCGTCCTGCGCTGGCAACAGGACGCCTATCAAACGGCGGTAGCCGCCGCGGCGCCTGATCAGTTGCTCGGTACCGGCACGATCCACTCGGCGCAGCGTGCCGCGTGGGACCGGCTCGCCGCCCAAGGCGTGACCGGGTTCGTTGACCGCGCCGGCCGCGACTGGAACCTCGCGAGCTACGTCGAGATGGCCGTGCGGACCGCGACCGGGCGCGCGTGGAACGACGGACACCTCGCCCGCATGGCCTCCGCCGGCGTCGAGCTGGTCACAATCACCCGCTCGCGCCACGCCTGCCGGCTCTGTACCCGCTGGGAAGGGCGAGTGCTGGCGCTGTCCAGTCCGGCCGGTGAGCGCCAGGTCGAGCACACCCTCACCGACGAGACGGTCACCGTCGACGTCGCCGCCACCGTCGAGCAGGCGCGGCTCGAGGGGCTCATGCACCCGAACTGTCGGCACCAGTTCGTGCCGTACCTGCCCGGGGTGACCAAGCTCGACGAGATCCGCAAGCACGACGCAAAGGCCGAGCAGGACCGCGAAGACCTGCGCGCGCTCGAGCGCAAGGTACGTCGGAACAAGCGCAAGGCCGCGGCCGCGCTCACCGACGACGAGCGCCAGGCCGCAGAGCGTCGGGTGCGCGAGACGCAAGCCGAGATCCGCGAGCACGTGAAGCGGACCGGGCTCAACCGCAAGCGCTACCGCGAACAAGTCAACCTCGGACACGGCGACCTCCGGGCAGCCGAGCGCCGGCACGACCAGCTCGCCGACCAGGTCACCGAGGGCAGCGCCGAGCAGAACCGGCTCGACGCCATCGCCGCCGAGCAGGCCCGCCGTCGCGAGGCCGAGCGGCTCGCCGCGGAGAAGACCGCGGCTGACAACGCCGACGCCGACGCGCTTGCCGCGCAGCGGCGTAAGCCGGCCGAGCTGAGCGACGACGAACTCGCCGTCGCCGACCGGGTGTTCGCCGAGCGCGCCGAACTGCTCGGCAAACCCGGTCAGGTCAGCCGGACGCACCAAGCCGTACGCGACGAGATCGAACGGCGGACCGCGCCGCCGGCCGCGCCGGTGGACCTACGAGAGCTGTCTGACGAGCAGCTCTCCGACCGGCTCGCCGAAGTCGGCGACGACGAGGATGCCGTCGAGGCAGTAATCACCGAGCTGGAGCGGCGCGAAGCCGACCAGCAGTACGCCGACGCGGTCGCTGACGACCCGGACGCCGAGAAGTGGGCCGAGGTCGACCGGCTCGTCGAGACCGGCCTCGACTACGAACAGGCGTACGCCGAGGTGTTCGAGAAGGACGTCGAGAAGATGCGTCGCGAGGACGCCATCGCCCGGCTTCGGCGCGAGGGCTACCGCGGCCGCGGGTTCGACGAACTCGCCCGCGCCGCCTACACCGACCGTCTCGAACGCGACTACTTCGCCGCCGAGGCCGCAACCAACGGGTTCCTACTCACTTCGGAAGGCCAGCGCACAGGGCTCGACCCGCGGAACCTGTGGCGCCAGAACGAGACCTATGCCCGCCGCTGGGCATCCGACGAGCTAAAGCAGTGGTGGGACGAAAACGGTAGGGTCACGTTCGACCAATTCGTCGCCGAGCAGCTCGGCGGCGGTAACGGCGAACGGTTCCGCACCGGGGGTGAGTCGTGGCTGCAATAACCGCCGAGCAGGTCCGCGCCGCCCGCGACCAGGGCTACGCGGCCGGCTATGGGCTCGCGCCACCGACGCCGAACCCGTACACACCGGCCCACGTGCCCGAGTGGCTCGGCCCGCGCACGCCGGCCGAGCGTGCCCGTCGAACGACCGCCGAGCGCGGACCGCTCGCGCTCGCGCGCGTATGGCGCCAGGGCTACCAGGACGGACAAGCCGCGTACGCGCGCGAACACTCGTCGACCGCGGCAGGTTAGGCCGTCCCCGACGGGCCGACGCCGTAGAGAAATTCGACCCGGGCACCAACCGACTCGACGTAGGAAACGGCCTTGAGAGCGACGTCGCGTACGCGGCTGAGCTGGTACGCCCGAGGAATGACCAGCACGTCGCCCGGCTGCAAGATCGCGACCAGGTCGTGAAAACCCTCGGTTAGCTCGTCGCCCGCGACACGTTCACCGCGGACCACTTCGCACCCGAAGTCTTCGAGCTGTGCGACGTACCCGTCGTGCACCACCGTCGACGAACGCGGGTTAGTCCGGACGTAGCCGAATTTGAACGTCTCACCGGGCCGACGGTACTTCGTGAGCTGGGCCAACCTCGCGACTTCCTTTGCGGTCTCGAGGTCGTTCACAGCTTCGGGAATCCTCGCACTAAGTTGCTTGTCTAGGCCGAGTCGGTTGCCGCTGCCCGGCAAGCCGTCGCGCCATTCGCGGATCTCTTGCAGGCGACTCGGGTGCCATCCCGGGACGCCGTCGGTTTCGGTGTCCGGCGGTGGGAACGGATGTGCCGAGCCCCACGGGTACCGGTCGCGCCACTTGTTGACGGCCGAGCGGCTCACGCCGAGCCGCTCGGCGATCGAGGCCGCGCCGAGGTACTTCTCGACGGCCGGCGCGGTCTCCTGCTCGTCGTTCACACCAGCACCGTCCCGCCGAACAGCTCGTCGCGCGCGTAGAACGACAACGGGCCGATGGGTTCCGGCCACGCGAACGGCGTCGGCTCGACGGCTGCGCGCTCGGCGGCGACCTCCGCGCACACCTCCCAGATGTCGACTTGTCCCGGCACCTGGTCGGCGATGTGCCTGCGCAGCGCTTCGGCCTCGAGCAGCGGCTCGACCTCGAAAAGTGCGTCCATTGCGTTCCCCTCTCTCATGTCCGCGTTGTTGACACTCTAGAGACCTCACGGTCCGAATGTCAACAACGCGGACACTCCGTTTCTCGGCCAGGCGCCGAGGTTCCCCATCCCACGACCGCCCAGGAGGCAACCGTGTCCGCACCCATCACCCCGGCCGGCGCCGGCGAACCGACCGGCACGCCCCGCGAGCCGGGCACCACCGGCACCCCCGCGACCGGGGAGCAGCCGCCGACCACCGGTCAGCCGAGCGCACCGGCGCCGGCACCGACTGAGCAGGGCGCGGCCGCGGACGATCTCGCCGCCCTGGACCCGGCAACGCTGGCGAAGATGGTGCGCGAGCTGCGCACCGAGAACGCCGCAGACCGCACGAACGCGAAGACGAAAGCGGCCGACGAGGCGCGGCAGCAGCTCGCGCAGGACATCGGCAAGGCCCTCGGCCTGGTTGCCGGCGACGACGACAAGGCGGACCCGGCCAAGCTCGCCGAGCAGGTCACCGCCGAGCAGCAGCGCGCCCGCGCCGCCGCGGTCGAGCTGGCCGTGTTCAAGTCCGCCGGTCCGCTCGGCGCCGACCCGGCCGCGCTGGTCGACTCGCGCGCGTTCGTCTCGGCGGTCGAGCAGCTCGACCCCACCGCGGCCGACTTCGCCGACAAGGTCGGCGCCGCGATCACCAAGGCCGTGACCGACAACCCGAAGTTGCGCGCCGCCGGCCAGGTGCCGCCGCGCAGCAGCGGGCAGCACGCCGGCGGGTCCGGCGAGAAGCCCGCCGCGAAGTCGCTCACGGACGCCATTTCCCGCCACTACGGCAACTGAGCATCTAGGAGAGTTCCATGCCCGTGACCTTGGCCGAGGCCAAGAACAACGCACAGACCGACTACGACCCGGCCGTGATCGACGAGTTTCGGAAAGAGTCGGCGATCCTCGATTCGCTGATCTTCGACGACGTCGTCAATCCCTCCGGCGGGGGCGCGACCCTCACCTATGGGTACCGCCGGCTGATCACGCAGCCGACCGCGGATTTCCGCGCGCTCAACTCCGAGTACGCGCCGCAGAACGTCACCACCGCCCCGTTCTCGGTCAACTTGGCCGTGCTCGGCGGGGCGTTCGAGGTCGACCGGGTTATCGCGAAGGTCGGCCCGGCCGCGTCCGCCGCGGTGTCGCTGAACATGTCGCAGAAGATCAAGGCCGCGAACACCCGGTTTCAGGACGCGGTGATCAACGGCGACACCGCTGTCGAGACCAACGGATTCGACGGGCTCGACAAGGCGCTCGTGGGCTCCACCACGGAGTTCCGCGCCGGCCAGGTCACCGACTGGACCGACTTCGACACCAACGCGCGCGCCGAGCACAAGGCGCTCGACGCCATCGACGAGTTCCTCTCGCTGCTCGACGGCGCGCCGTCGGTGGTCATCGGTAACTCGAAGTCGCTCGCCCGGGTCCGGGCGGCCGCGCGCCGCGCGAGCATGTACACCCGCGACCCGGTCGAGGGACTGATCGGCGTCAACGGCCGGCCGGTAGTCCGCGAGACCTACGGCGGGGTACTGCTCGTCGACGCCGGCGCCAAGGCCGGCACCAACAACCCGATCGTGCCGATTCTCGGCCGGACCGTCGGCGGCACCGCGGCAACCGGGCTCACCGACCTGTACGCCTACCGCGTGGGGCTCGACGGCTTCCACGGTGTCGCGACCGTCGGCACGCAGCTCGTCGAGAGCTGGCTGCCCGACTTCACCGTCGCCGGCGCCGTCAAAAAGGGCGAGGTGGAGCTCGGCCCGGTCGCCGTCGCGCTCAAGGCCACCAAGTCCGCCGCCGTCTTCCGCAACATCAAGGTGCAGTGATGCCACGACACACCATCGAAACCCCCGTCACCGACTACACCGGCACCGTCGGCGGCGTCCGGTTCACCGCCGGCCGCGGCGCGACCGACGACGAGAACGCCCTCGCCTACTTCCAGCGGCACGGCTACACCGTGACCCCGGTCGAGGACGACGTCGAGCCCGTCGAGCCGGTCGTCGACGACCCGCCGGGCAGTACCGCGCCCGTCGACGAGACACCGGCCGAGAACCCGGCGGACGAGCCGGAGGGGACGAAGCGCACCAGCCGTCGCACACCGGCGAAGTAACCGCCGCGGCCGGCGCCCGTGCCCCCGACCGGGCGCCGACCGTGGCTTCCACCAACGAGAGGGGGCGCCGTGGCACGCGCGTACGCGACCGCCGAGGACTACGCGAACTGGCTCGACATCACCACCCCGCCCGACGGCATCGCCCGGCAGCTCGCCCGCGCGTCACAGCTCGTCGACTGGTTGCTCGTCACCGCGGTCTACCTCACCGACCCGGCCGGCTACCCGGCCGACTCGGACGTGCGGGCCGCGGTACGCGACGCCACGTGCGCAACCGTCGCGTGGTGGGAAGACACCGGCGACGACTCCGGCGCGGCCGCCCGGTTCACCTCCGCCGGCATCGGGTCCGTGAACCTCACCCGGGCGAGCACCGCGGCCGCCGGCACACCGAGCGGCGCGCAGGCTGCGCGGCTTTCGTCCGAGGCCATGCAGATACTCACCGCGGCCGGCTTGCTCGGCGACGGCCCGGTCGAGCAGGAGGTCGCCCGGTGGCGCTGACCATGCCCGCGTTCCTGCTTCCGCACACCGTGACCGTCAAGCCCTACGCCGGCACCGGCGCCTACGGGCCGACCTTCGGCCGGCCGTTCACCGTCCGCCGCGCCTACGTCGAGGACCGGCGGCGCCTGGTCCGCGCGACCGATGGCGCCGAGACCATCAGCGAAACGACCGTGATCACCAGGCCCGGCCCCGTGGTACCGGCCGGCTCCGAGGTCACCGTGTGGCCCGGCACGCCGGCCGAGCGCACGGCGACTGTGATCACCGCGAGCACCTTCGACCATCCCAGCGCGCCCGCGCACCTCGAGATCACCCTCACGTAAGGGAGGTACCCGCCGTGCGGCTCAAGACCGAGTTTCACTGGCAAGGCGATCACATCCTCGAGGACTTCACCCGCGGCGCCGAGAAGGGCGTCAAGCTCGCCGCCGAGCACGTCCGCAGCGTCGCCGTGAACCGGGCGCCCAAGGACACCGGCGCGCTCCGCAACACCGGCACGGCAACCACCGACGGGCTCACCGGCGCCGTCTCGTTCGACACCGAGTACGCCGTGCGCCAGCACGAAGAGACCACCTGGCACCACGAAGACGGCGAAGCGAAGTACCTCGAGACCGCGCTCGACGACGAGGTCGACGTCGCCCGGCAGATCATCGCCGCGCAGATCCGGAAGGCCACCCGCTCATGAGATTCGTCGTCGAGCTGGGCGACCTCATCGCGCGACACCTCGCCGCGGCCGGCGTCGGAACCTACCGGCCCGACGCCGGCTACGCGGCCGCCGAAACCGGCATCGTGTTCGGCGGCCTGCCCGCTGACCCGCCGCGCGCACTCGCCCTGCTGCTCTACCCGCTCGCCCACGACACCGACGCCGACGCCGAGTACGGCCTGCGCATCCGCTTCCGCTCCGCCGGCCAGGACCCGCGCGACCTGTTCGACCTCGTCGACGCCGCGTTCGACGCGCTCGCCGGCGCCGGCGAGCAGCAACTCGGCCTCGGCGTCCACCTGGTCACTCGCGAGACCTCGAACCCCAGCGGCACCGACCAGAACGGCCGCTACGTGCACACCGACACCTACCGGATTCGGGCACACCACCCGACCCGCTACCGCCAATAGGAGGCGCCGCAATGGCCCTACGTTCCATGCTCGCCAGCGATTGGGCGCTCGAGGTCGACACGGCCGCGAGCGGCGCCACTGCTCCGCAGTGGACGCCGGTTCGCGGCCTGTCGAACTTCTCCGAGAGCACCGACGACAACACCGAGGACGACTCGACCAACGACGCGCCCGGGTGGGGCGCGGACGTCATCACGCAGCGGAAATGGAAGGTCGAGGCCGAGGGAAAGCGCAAGCGCGACACCGCGGCGACCGCCTACACCCCCGATCCCGGACAGGAGTTCATCCGCAAGGCTGCGCGCAAGGTCGGTTTCTCGGCCGACGTGCATGTGCGGTGGTTCCGTCGGGACGGTTCGCCGGACGCGTCCGAGGGCTACGCGCAGGTGTCCGAGTTCACCAAGGGCGGCGAGACGACCGACCTCGAGCCGTTCAACTTCACGTTGCTGGGCCAGGGCGAGCCGCTCGAGATCGCCAACCCGGTGACCACGCCGCCGGCCGGCGGCACCACGGCGGCGACGAGCGGGGGCAAGTGATGGCGTATCGGGATCTCGACGAGCTGCTCGACGGCGGGCTCGAGCTGCCCATCGGCGGCAAGGTCTACGCGGTACCGCCGGTCGATGCCGAGACCGGTCTGCGGTTGCAGCGGCTTCACGACTGGATGTTCGGCGTGGCGGCCGCGGTCAAGGCGCACGAGGACAACCCCGACGCCGGCGAGCTGTCGGTGCCGGAACCGGGCGGCGAGCTGCTGTCGGACGCGCAGGAAATCGACATGTACCGCAAGTCGCTCGGCACGGCCTACGACGAGATGCTCGCCGACGGGGTCGCGTGGCCGCGGTTCAAGGTCGCCGGCATGACCGCGTTTCTGCACCACACGCAGAGCCCGGAGGCCGCCGAGGCGTACTGGAACGCCGGTGGCCGCCCGGAAGCCTCGGCGGGGAATCGGGCGAGCCGTCGCGCGGCGGCCCGATCGACCCCGCAACGGGCATCCGGGAGTGGTACGACCCGGACACGGAAGGCGGCGCCGGCGACGGCCCGCGCTGGTCGGACATCTTCGCGCGCTGGTCGCTCGTCGAGCTAGACCTGCACGAGGTCTACGGGCTCGACCTCGAGGCGCCCGGCCTGCTGCGCGCCCGCTCGTGGCGCTGGCTGCGCATCCGCATCGCCGGCCTGTTCTCCACCGACGCGAGCCGGCTCCGTCGCGCGCTGTACCCGGAGGCTGACCGCCCCCGCCCCTGACGAGCAGCGGGCGGGGGTGGTCGCGTGGCGCTCACCATCGGCGAGCTTGTCGGGTATCTGCGCATCGACGACAAGGGCGTCGCCGGCAAGCTCGCGCAGGCCCGCGCCCGGTTCGCCGCCGCGGCGAAAGACACCGACGTCTACGACAACGCGCTCATGCGCGCGGGCAGGTCTGCCCGCGACATGGCGCTCTCCGCGGGCGCGAGCGCACTCCGGGTCGGCGCGCTCGCCGGCGCGGCCAACCTCGCCGGAGGCGCACTCGGCGCGCTCGGCGGCGGCATCGTCACCGCATCGGGCGCGCTGCTGATCCTGCCCGGTGCCGCGGTCGCCGGCGGTGCCGCGCTGGCCTCGCTCAAGGTCGGGTTGTCCGGGTTCGGCGACGCCTTGAAGGCGATCGACGACCCGGCGAAGTTCGCCGAGGCCACCGCGAAACTCGCCCCGGCCGCGCGCGACACGGCGAAGGCCGTGCGCGACTTGGCGCCGGCGTGGGACGCGGTCAAGCGCTCGGTACAGCAAGAGCTTTTCTCCGAGATGGGGTCGGTGGTGCGCCAGCTCGGCGCGCAGTACCTCCCGATTCTCAAGCGCGGTATGACCGACGTGGCCTCGAGTTTCGGCGTCGGCGCCGCCGGTCTGGCCGCGTTCCTGCGCGAAGCGCAGACCGGGCGCGACGTGGCGACGATCTTCGACAACAGCTCGACCGCGGTGTCGAACCTGGCCGAGGTCACGCAGCCACTCGCGCAGGTCTTCCGCGACGTGGCGACCGTCGGCTCGACCGTGTTCGCCGACCTGACCACCGGCGCCGGCTCGGCCGCCGAGCGGTTCGCCGCGTTCATCTCCGCGGCCCGGGAGTCCGGGCAGCTCGAGGCGTGGATGCGCAACGGGCTCAACGCGCTACAGCAGCTCGGGCAGCTCGCCGGCAACGTCGGCGGCATCATCTCGGCCGTCTTCTCGGCGATGTCGACGAACGGCACGTCGACCCTCGACGTGCTCGTGCAGGCCACCGGCGCCGTGCGGGAGTTCCTGAACTCTGCGCAGGGCGCCACCCTGCTACAGCAGGTTTTCGGCGGCATCGCCGCGGCCGGCCGCGGACTGGCTCCGGTGTTCGCCGAGATCGGGCGCGTTCTGGTCTCCGACGTCGGCCCGGCGATAGCCACCCTCGGCCCGCAGCTCGGCGCCGCGCTCGCGTCCCTGGCACCCGCCGTCGCGCCACTGGGCAGCGTGCTCGCCGCCCTGGCCCCGGTGGTCGCCGCGGTCGCGCAGAGCTTGGCCGGCGGACTGGCCTCGGCCGTGACGTCGCTCGAGCCCGCCGTCGTCGCCCTGGCTCCCGGTCTGGCCACGCTCGCGAGCCAGATCGGCACCGTTCTCGCCACGGCGCTCCAGGTCGCCGGCCCGCTTCTGGCGCTGCTGGCTGGATTCCTGTCCGACAACATGACGTGGCTCGGCCCCCTGGCGATCGGATTTGCCACCGTCGCCGCGGCCGCCGGTCCGCTCACGACGCTTGTCGGTGGACTCTCTACCGCGTTCCGCACGGCGACAACGATTTTTAACGCTTTGCGTGTCGCTATGATGACCAACCCGTTTATTTTGATCGCAACGGCCGTCGCGCTACTCGCCGTGTTGATCATCTCGAATTGGGACACGATCAAGAACGCGATTGGCGCCGCGCTCGATTGGATCGGAAATTTCATATCCGGCGCGGTCGACTTTATCGTCAATCTGTTTCTTAACTGGTCGCTTCCCGGCCTGATCATCAAGCATTGGGACACCATTGTTGCCGGCGTCCGTACCGCGGTGAACTGGGTCCTTGACGCGGTCGGGTGGCTCG
The DNA here is from genome assembly GCA_049998115.1 of Amycolatopsis sp. cmx-4-19. Lineage (GTDB taxonomy): Bacteria > Actinomycetota > Actinomycetes > Mycobacteriales > Pseudonocardiaceae > Amycolatopsis. The sequence continues at coordinate 429,974 of JAEBEO010000001.1, forward strand.
GCTCCCTACCGGGGAAAGTGGCGGCCTGGTTCGGAGATCTGACGCGGGCCGCGATAGGCAAGGCGGCCGAGCTGGTCAACTGGCTACGCGGCTTGCCGGGGCGCGTGCTCGACGGGCTCGGCAATTTCGGCTCGTTACTCCTGAACGCCGGACGCGATTTGCTGGCCGGTTTGTGGAATGGGATTCAAAATGCGGCGAGCTGGCTCAAAAACAAGGTGCTCGGCTTCTTCGGGAACTTGCTCCCGGGATGGGCGAAAGACATTCTCGGGATCAATTCTCCGTCGACTGTGTTCGCCGGCATCGGCCGGTGGATTCCGCCCGGTTTGGCCGGCGGTATCGACAAGGCGGCCGGCGTCGCGTTGCGCTCGGCGTCCGATCTCGCGACCCGCGTGTCGGACACGATGGCAGCCGGTTTGACCACGCCGGCGCTCGCGTTCGCCGGCACGCCGAACGCCGGCACCGGTGGGGCGGGCGGCGCCTACGCGGCAACCGCGAGCCGGCCCACGGTGCACATTGACCAGTTCCACGCGACGCCGGCCCAGTCGCCGGCCGACATCGCCGGCGAGCTGGACTGGCTGAGCCGCGGGGGTGGGTAGTGGCTGCCGGAGACCTGATCACCCGCGATGGGCAACTCGAGTGGCGCGGCACCCTGCTCGGCGCCGGCACGGCGTACGGGTGGCGCGCCCTCGAGGGCTGGCTCGACCTGCCGCAGATGCGCGGCGGCGACGTCGACCGGCCCGGACAACACGGCGCGTTCCCGGGGCAGTTGCTCGCCCAGTCGCGCACGATCTCCTACTCGTTCGTGATCTCGGCGCGGCGCGCCACGCGCGAGCAGTTCACGGCCGCCGTCGAGCTGCTGCGCGCGGCCACCACTCCGGGCGAGAATCCCGACGAGGAACCGCTCGTGATCCGGCTCGCCGGCCGGACCTGGCAGGCGCTCGCCCGGTGCACGCGCCGGTCGGTGCCGACCGGGCTCGCCTACGACGCCGGCTACGTCGCCGGCGCGGTCCAGTGGGTCGCCACCGATCCCCGGTTACTCGAGCTGCCCGGCTACACCGCTTCGACCACCCTCGGCGCGGTCGGCTCCGGCGGGCTCGGCTTCCCGGTGCGGTTCCCGATGCCGTTCGGTGCGGCCGCCCGCGGCGGAGTCATCACCTGGACCAACACCGGCACGGCCGAGGCGTGGCCGGTCTGGCGCATCGCCGGACCGGTCCGCGGTCCCTCGATCACCCGGCGCGACACCGGGCAGGCGCTCGAGTTCGATCCGGACTGGATCATTCCGGCCGGCCAAGTCGTCGAGGTCGACACGCTCGCCCGAACCGTGTTGTTCGTCGGCAGCAACGTCTCGGCCTCCGACCGCCTGTTCACCCGCGGGTGGTTCAGCTTCCCGCCCGGCCGCGCAGTACAGGCCGTTTTCGCTTCTGCCGCAACGAGTTCCGACTCGCGCCTGTCGGTGACCGTGCACAACACCGCGATGTGAGACGGAGGTTTCCCATGCCTGAAAGGACTTCGTGGGCCGTCGGTTCCGACACCGCGCCACTGATCACCACCGAAGATGCCCGACTCGCCGTGTCCGCGCTGCTCATCCCGGGGCCGAGCGGGGTCACCGCGCGCGACGGTATTCGGCCCGGCCCCGGTACCCCGGGCCGCGTGCACGCAGCCGGCACGGCAAGCGGCTCGATCGTGGTCGAGCCGTTCCAAGGCAGCATCCGCGCCTCGCGCGGCATCGGGTCGTACCTGGTGTCGCTGGACAGCCCGAAGACCCTCGACGTGCTCGCCGTCCCTGCCGACCCGGCCAACGATCGTCACGACCTCGTGATCGCGCAGCAGTCCGACGAGTTCTACCTCGACACCGCGACGAAGTTCGAGGTTCGGCTCGTGCGCGGGACAGCCTCGGCGACGCCGAGCGATCCCGTCGTCGACGGCTCGCGCGACTGGTTCACCCTCGCCCGGGTCCGGGTCACCGCCGGCGCGGACAAGATCACCGACGCCATGATCGACCCGCTACCGCCCGGGTGGACAGTCGCCCTCGGCGGCCTGCTGCCCGTGGGCAGCCTCACCCAGCGCAACGCGGTCGCCGCCTACGCCGGCCAGGAGGTCTACAGGCTCGACAAGGGGTGGACCGAGGTTTACGACGGTGCCGCATGGCGGGTGCGCGGGCAGGTGACCGCGGCCGCGCTCGCCGACATCACCGACCCGTACCCGGGGCAACTCGTCGTGCTCGCCAGCACCGGCGGGCTCTACCGCTGGAACGGTGAGAAGTGGCTGTACGCCGCACTCATGAGCGGCGCGACGCCGGGCGGCGATTGGACCATCACCACCAACCAGCCGACCTCGAATTCACCGACCTTGCTCACCTTCCCGCAGGTCAACCGGCCCCCGGTCGGCATCACGCTCGCCGGCGGGGTCTTCACCATCGGCGAACCCGGGTGGTGGGATCTCTCGCTGAACCTGCGGTACACCATCGTCAACACTGACAAGTACGCCATGATCGGCGGCTCGTCCTCGGGCAACCTGTTCGCCAAGGACAGCGTTGCCGGCGGTGGCAACAACATCTCGGCCAACACGTCGAGGTGGCTCGACAAGGGCGCGCAAGTCCGGTGCTACGGCTACTCGGGCGCGCCGAGCGCGGTCACCAAGGAAGCGACCGGCGACCTGATCAGCGGCTTTACCGCGGTGTGGCGGGGTCCGTGATGCGGCTGCCCACCTACGCCTACTTGGTCGCCGATCTGCGCAGCGGCCGTGTGCTCGACGAGCTACCGCTCACCGGCGTCAAGTACAACAAGCCGTTGAACGACTCCGGGAAGTTCTCCGGCACCTGGGATCTCACCCGGCACCCGTCGAGCACGCGCCGCGACCCGTACGAGCTGACCATGCCGGCCCGCCGCGCGCTCTACGTGATGCGCGACGACCGGCCGATGTGGGGCGGGATCATCTGGACCCGCAGGTACGACAGCAGCTCACACAAGGTCGAGGTGGCCGGCGCCGACTGGTGGAGTTACTTTGATCACCGCAAGGTGCTCCCGGTCCTGCCGGCCGCACCGCTCCCGCTGGACCACGTCGCCGGCTTGAAGATGACGGCGAACGACATCGAGCAAAACGACCTCGCCCGCGGCCTGGTGCAGCTCGCGCAGACGCACGCCGGCGGCGATATCGGCATCGAGTTCGACGACTCGCGCTCGTTCATCTACCGCGACCGCACCTACACCGGACACGAGCTGTCCTCGGTCGGCGAAGCCCTGCGCCAGCTCGCCGCGGTGATCAACGGCCCCGACATCATGTTCGGCGTCACCCCCGGCACCGGCGGCCGCATCCGGCGCGTCGTGCGCGTAGGCACGCCGCGGCTCGGCCAGACCGGGACTGCGCACGTGTGGGAGACCGGCGGCAACATCGTCAACTACACGTGGCCCTCGGACGCGACCCGCATGGCTACCCGCACGTTCGCCAGCGGCGACGGCATGGCCGAAGGAACCCCGATCGCCGTCGCCGAGGACGTCGACAAGTACGCGCAGCACTGGCCGTTGCTCGAGTCCGAACAGGGCTACACCAGCGTTTCCGACGCCGACACGCTGCAAGGCCACGCCGACGCCGACCAACTCGTCGCCCGGCTGCCCGTCGCCCTGCCCACCCTGACCGTCCGCGGGAACACCGCGCCCTACGTGGGGGAGTGGGACACCGGCGACGACGTCCGTGTCGTCATCCGCGACGAGTTCGTCCGCCGCGGCCTGGACACCGCCATGCGGATTGTCGACGCGCAGTACGCGCCGAGCGAAGCCGCCGAAACCGTCACCATCACCATGAGCCCGCTCATTGAGGACGCCGCCTAATGCAGGTCAACCAGCCTTCCAACATCATCGACCGCGTCATCGCCCTGGAACGCGAACTAGCCGCCGTCCGCAAAAAAGTCGGCTTGTCCTCCGCGATCATCACCCGCGGCGGCTTGACCCTCGCCGACGACAGCTACATCAAGATGACCGACTCCGACGGCGTCGAAATCCTCTATGTCGGCCCGGATTCCGAAGGCAAACAACGGTTTGTGCTCCGTCGGGAAGGCGGCGCAACCCTCATGTACACCGCGGGCGCGTCGCAGTACGGCCGCGACTACTGGGCGATGACCGACTCCTCGGGCCGCATCATCGTCTCCGACAGCGCCGAAACCGGCGTCGGCCTCGCCCGGCCGTGGCTGCCCGTTCCGCTCTACGCGCAGTTCATCCCACACACCTTTTCATCCGACCCCGACATCGGCGAAACCGGCTACTGGAGCATTTCCACCCAACGACTCACCGGCGAAACCACCTTGTGGGAAGGCCGCGCGTCGGTCTCGCACGCGTGGATGAGCATCGAGGGCGTCTGGGGCTGGGCCGTGGACCAACCGAACGTCACCTACCGACTCAAGCTCGACGGAACCGAAGTCGGCGCGTGGAACGTCAACGCCGGCGCCGTCATCGCCCGGCAAGGCCGCTACAGCGTCGCCGAGTTCGTCGGCCGCGATTGGGTCAAGGTCGAGGTGACCGCCTCGGCGACCGGTTCCGGCGTCGTGGCCTGTCAAGTCCTCGGCTGCTACTTCCTCTAACCCCGCCCGCTCGTCTGCCGCGACACGCGGCCATCTCGTCATGCCCTAACACAGCAAGGAAACCGCCCCCGTGAACCTCGCCGACCTGACGGCGCTCGACATCGCCGGGACGGCGGGTGTCGCCGTGGCCGCCTATCTGATCATCCGTCGCGTGTGGACAGCAGTCCGCAACGCCGCACGCGGCCTACGTCGACTCGGCCACTTCGCCGACGACTGGTTCGGCGAACCCGAACGCAACGGCGCACCGGCCCGCCCTGGCGTGATCGAACGCATTGCCGCCATCGAAACCGACGGCGCAGCCACCCGCGACGACGTGCGCGGCCTGGTCGAGCGCGTCGAGCGCGTCGAGCACGAACTGCGACCCAACTCCGGCGCGAGCCTGCGCGACGCAATCGACCGCGTCGAGAACGCCGTCGCCGAGCCTGCCGAGCCGCCCATCAACCGCAAGAACCGTTGATACATAACCCTTCGAGAGGTACTCATGCTCTACGGAATCGACATCAGCCACCACCAGGGCGGCGGGTTCGACCTGCGCCGCACCCGCGCCGAGGGATTCGACTTCGCGTTTCTCAAGGCCACCGACGGCGCCGGATGGGTCGACCCGCAGTTCGGCCGCAACCTCGGCGAGGCCCGCGGCGCCGGCCTGCTCGTCGCCGCCTACCACTACCAGCGCGGCAACGCCTCGGCCGCGGCACAGGTCGACACCATCACCCGCACCGTCCCGCGCGACGTGCCCGTGCTCCCGGACGTCGAGAAGGACGGCGGAAACCTCGCGCTCACCCGCGACATCGTCGGCCGCCTGCGCGGCGCCGGCTACACCGTCCCGCTCGCCTACGTCCCGCGCTGGTACTGGCGAGACACCCTCGGCTCGCCGTCCCTCGTCGGCCTGCCGCCGCTGTGGTCGAGCCGGTACCCGGACATGAACGGCGGCTACGCCTCCCAGATTTACCAGCGCGTGCCCGCGAACTACTGGGACGGCTACGGCGGCGTCGGCGTCGAGGTCTTGCAGTTCACCAGCTCGGCCACCGTCGCCGGACACACCCCGGTCGACAGCAACGCCTACCGCGGCACCCGCGAGCAGCTCGCCGCGCTGCTGGGCACCAACCCCGCCGGCACCCCGGCGCCCCCGGCCCCGCCCGCGCCCCCGGCGTCGCCAGCCGCCGGCACGTACATCGTGAAGTCGGGCGACACCCTCTCGGGCATCGCCGCCCGCTTCGGCACGACCGTCGCCGCGCTGGTCCAGGCGAACGGCATCGCCGACCCCGACCGCATCTACGCCGGCCAGGTGCTCAAGCTCTCCGGCGGCGCCCCGTCCGGCGGCCGCCGTATCCAGATCCGGCCCGGCGACACCCTCTCGGGCATCGCCAAGCAGTACGGCACCACCGTCGCCGCCATCGCCGCGCGCAACGGCATCGCCAACCCGAACAAGATCAACGCGGGCGCCTGGCTCACGCTGCCGTGACCTCGACACCGGCCGGCGCGTTCTACGCCGCTGTGCTGCTCGGCTGGTTCGCCAGCGTTGCCGCCCGCACCTTCGTCCGCCTCTATGAGCGGCTCGACTCCCTACCCCCGCGAAAGGAACGAATGACCATGCCCACCCCTGCCCCCGGCGAGCCGGGCACCCCGCAGCGCCAGCTCGGCGAGCGGCTCGCCGCGTGGCTGCGATCGGACCGCGTCACGTCGTGGGTGCGCACCGTCGTACCCGCACTGTGGTCCGCCGGCGTCGCCTACCTCGTCGCGCTCGGCCTCCCCGGCTGGCTCACCGAGCCGGCGAACGGACTCGGCCAGACCGCCGCCGTGCCGATCGTGCTCGGCGCCGTCTACGCCGCGTTGCGCTGGCTCGAGCCGCGGGTGCCGAGCTGGCTCGCGCGGTTCCTGCTCGGCTCGACCCGTCCGCCCACCTACGACCAGGAGTAACCCGTGCCCGCCCTGCACGACGACGTCGTGATCGAGAAGGGCGCCGAGTGGGGTCGAGCGTGGCCGGTCACCTCTGGTGGCCGGCCGCTCGACCTTTCCGGGTGGACCGTGCGCGCGCAGGTCCGCGAGCGCATTGACGCCGGCGACGTGCTGCACGAGTGGTCGACCGCGGCCGGCAACGCCAGCACCGCGGACTCGCGGGTCACGCTCACCGTGACCGCGGCGACCTCGCGCGCCTGGCCGTGGCTCGCCGGCGTCTTCGACGTGCTGCTCGTCGACCCCGCCGGCCGTGTCGCTCGGATCGTCGAGGGCTCCGTGCGCGTGTCTCGGGGGGTGACCCGTGACAGCCCTTGAGCCCGAGGCCGGCCCGCCGGTCGCGCTCGACTGGCTCGCCATCGGCGCACCCGTCGACACCGCCCCGCCCGGTGACCCGGGCGACGTCCTCGAGTTCGGCCACCGCCACGAGCAGACCATCGCGGCCGCGGTCTGGAACATCTTCCATCCGCTCTCGTTCACCCCCGCCGGCGTGCACGTCATCGAGTCCACCGGCGAGCCGCTGCTCGGCGTGGTCACCTACCCGGCCGCCGGACACGTCCGCATCGAGTTTTCCGCGCCGTGCTCCGGCGTGGCCTACCTGAGCTAGGAGAGCCCCGAACATGGCCGACTTGAAGTTCGGCACCCACACCGACCACGGGCTCAACGAAGCCCGCAACCTGGTCGCCCACAAGGTCGCCAGCCTGCCCGCCGGCGCCGAGGCGCAGGTCATCTACCACAACGGCCGGTTGAAGATCCGCGACGCCGCCGGCAACTGGATCGACCCGACCGCACGCGCCAACCACACCGGCAACCAGCCGGCCTCGACCGTGTCCGACCTGCGCGCGACCGTCACCGGCTACCGGCTCGACGAGTTCGCCGCCCCCGCCGCGCCCGTCAACGCCGGCGCCCAGCGCATCACCAACGCCGCCCCGGGCTCGGCCGCCGGCGACCTCGCCACGTACGGGCAACTCCAAGACGCCGTAGCCGCCGCGGCCGCCGGCGTCTCGTTCAAAGCCGCCGTGCGGCTGGCCACCACCGGCCCCATCACCCGCACCGGGCTCGCCGCCGTCGACGGTGTCACCCCGAACGCCGATGACCGGGTGCTCGTCAAGGCGCAGGCCGACCCGGTCGAGAACGGCATCTACCTCGCCAAGGCGGGCGCGTGGGCGCGCACCGCGGACGCCGACAGCCCCGGCGACCTGCGCGGCGGCGCCGTCGTTGCCGTCGAGGAAGGCGCCACCAACGGCGACCGGCTCTACCTGCTCACCACCAACGGCAGCGTCTCGCCCGGAGTGACCGGGCAGACGTGGGCCGTCTACGGCACCGGGTCGGACGGCTTCACCCTCGCCGGCGCCGGTCTGCTCGCCGTTGGTGCGGACACGATCGCCGTCGGGGCCGGCCCCGGCATCGTGGTCACCGCCGATGCCGTCGCCGTCGACACGGCCGTCGTCGCCCGCAAGGTCATCGCCGACGTCACACCGACCGCGGCCGGCCCGGTCACCATCCGGCACGGGCTCGGAAATCAGTTCGTCGACGTCTCGGTCTACGACATCAGCACCACCACACCGGCACTCGTGCTCACCGGAGTGGACCTCACCGACGCCGACAACGTCGCCTTGTCCTTCGGCGGCGCCGGCGCCTACCGCGTGGTGGTGGTCGGGTAGTGGCCGGCGCACTCGAATACCGCGGACCGATCCCGCTCGACGGGGGCGACGTCGCCACGATGGGGCAACTCCCCACCGCCGAAGCGCAAGCCACCGACACCACGCTCTACGGCGACCAGGTCTCGACGCTCCGGCGCGCCGATGCCATCTGGGGCGAAACCCTCTCGCCCGGCTACCTCACCGTGTGGGCGACCATCGCGTCGCGCACGCTCGCCGCCACCGTGGCGAAATTCTGCGTCTACGCCGCGCACACTGGACTCACCGGGTTTGACTTCGGCGTCTACGTCGGACCGAACGTGTCCAGCCTCGATCGGAAATCCACTGTGACCGGGCTGAGCTGGATCGCCACCGCCGGCATGAAGGTGGTCAACTTCGGCGCCCTCGCAGTGAATCGCGGCGACGCAGTCGCGTTCGCCGGGCTCACCACCGGCAGCGGGACCGCGCCGAGGCTCGCCTCGACCACGCCGGCGACCGGCGCCGGCGCGTCTGCGCTGCTCAACGAGACCCCGTACAGCGTGTACCGCTCCGGGCAGGTCGCCCCGTTGCCGTTGACGCTCAACCTGAACGATGCCGCGTGGACCAGGGCAAATCAGAAGTTCTGGGGCTCGCTGCGCTGAACAGCCGGTCAGGCGAGCACAGGCCGCGGCTGGTCGGCCCAGCCGAGCAAGCCGAACGGGACACCGACGAGGTAGGCGCGGATACCGGCGAGCGGATACGGGATCACGTCGTCGGGCAGGTTGTCGAGCGGAAACCACTCGACGGCCGAGCACTTGTCGGGCTCCCGGTTGTACGGCTCGCCGGACCAGCGCCGGGCCTCGAAGAACACGCCCAGCCGCGGCACGGGTCCGGACCCGGCGACGTGCAACGTGTGTACGTGCCGCAGGTCGGCCGGGTCGACGAGCACGCCGACCTCTTCGCCGCCCTCGCGCGCCGCGCCAGCGGGCAGCGACTCGTCGGCGTCGAGCTTGCCGGAGGGAAGGTGCCACATCCCGCCGCCGTACGTTCCGCGGCGCTGGATGAGCAAAAGTTCATCGCCGCGGACGAGCAGAACATGCACGTCAATGATGGTGTGTTGGCCGTTGGGCATCCGGTGAAGATCCTCACGGGTGGCGGGTGCTGAACCTGCGAGCCCGCCCGCGCCGGCGGGCTCGCAGGCAGGCTACGCCGTCGCCACTTCGGCGGCGGGACCCTCCACCAGCTCGGCGATTCGGTCCGTGAGATAGGTAGCGACCTTCGTCGGTGAGGCTCCGGCGGTGTCGACGGCGAGGACGGGATACCGCCACCGTGCGAGCCGTTCCGCGGCCTTTTCGTACAGCTCGCTTTCCCGGCGGCTGCTGTCCTCGCCGGTGTGGAACCGGTCGTGCGCGCCGCGGGCGGCGACCCGCGCCGCCGTCACGTCCGGTGGCGCCTGCAAGATGACGGCGAGGTCGGGCACGTCGGCCGCCGAGTTGATTGCCTCGACGAAGGGCAGCGGGACGCCGTCCATGCATTGCAGCACGTAGGACGAGGCGACGTAGCGGTCGCAGACGACGATTGCCCCCGCGGCGAGGTGCGGCCGCACCTCCTGCTCGAGGTGGTGATACCGATCGGCGGCGACCAAACATGCGAGCGTGTGCCCGCGGTAGGTGTCGGTGTTGCGCCGGGCGGTTTCACCGAGCACGCCGTGCGACGGCTGCGTCGTGGCGTGCACCGTGAACCCGCGCCTGCCGAGGTACTCGCGTAGCAGGCGGGTGGTCGTGGTCTTGCCGACGCCGGCCGGGCCGTCGATGGTGACGAACGCCCCGCGGTTCCATCGCCTCACGCGGCCGCCTTCCGGTCGAACTGCGCGCGGGAGACCGTGACGAGGTTGCGCCGGATGTAGTCGATGGGCGCCTCGCTCAACTGGATGTTGACGGAGAAATTGAACTCGTCGCGCTCGCGCATCGACTCGTCGACCCCGTCCGCGGTGAGGTCAACGGCGCTGTAGTTGAGCAGCGCCTCGGCCGTATAGTCGTCGGACTTCATCAGCTCGGCCCAGTCGGGCGTACCGGGGTACGGGCGGTACTCGAACGCCGAGGCCCGGAACCGGCCCGGATGCTTGTCGGTGATGTCCCACAGGTCGTGAACGAGCCGCACGGTGTCGTCGATCTCGGCACAGGTCTCGGTCGGAAACCCCAGGATGAAATAGCCCTTGACGTTGATCCCGCGCTCGACGAGCCGCCGCACCACAGTGCGCGCCATGTCCGGGGTGATGCGCTTGTCGATCCGCTCGAGCATCCGCGCGTTGCCGGACTCGACGCCGAGCGCTACCTCGCGCAGGCCGTTTGCGGCGAGGGTGTCGAGCATGTCATCGCTCGTGCGGTGCAACACGTTGATTCGGCCGGTGGCGTCCCACTGCGCCCAGTCGCCGACGTGGTCGGCGGTGAACGCGGTCATCATCGTCTTGATGACGCGAGGTACGCCGAGGAACAGGTCGTCGACGAACCGGAAGGCGTCCACGCCGGTGCCGCGGAGCTGGTCCATTTCGTTGAGGATGTTGTGCGGCTCGCGGGTCCGGATGGTGATGTCCGGATTCGCCGAGACCGCGGCGCCGCAGAACGAGCAGTCGTAGGGGCAGCCGCGAGCGCCGACCATGTTCGCCTCGAGCCGGCCGGCGTCGTGGTGCGGGTCCTGCGCGAGGTAGCCGCGGTCGACGAACGGCAACCCGTTGATGTCCGGCGCCAAGTGGTGGCCGTTCTTGAGGCCCATGCCGCCCGTGACCGGGGTGTGCATGATCGGGTCGAGCCACATCACCCCGGGCAGCTCGGTCCGTCGTCGGTGGTCGTCGAGCAGGACGGCGACCCGGGTCTCGCCCTCGCCGATCACAAGGGCTTCGCACTGGCTCATCCGCTGGTCGAGCAGGATCTCGGCCGGCATGGCTTTCGCCTGGTGGCCGCCGAGCATGAGCATGATGTCGCGGTCGAGGCGCTCGGCAATCCGTGCGCTGATTTCGTAGGTCGGGGCCAGTAGGTTGAACCCGACCCAACGCGGCGCGGCCGCGTTCACCAGGCGGGCGGTCTGCTCGACGCCGAGCCCGTGCGCCTCGGCGTCGAGCACGCCGACGTTGAAGCCCTTCGCGGCCGCGTAGGTAGCGATGTAGGCCATGCCGAGCACGGGCAACGTGAAGTCGTTCACCCGTGGGCGCTCGTCGTAGTCGCGCAACGGCGCGTTGACGAACAGGGCGTCGATTTCGCGCGTCAGGTCGGCGCCGGCGATCAGGTCAGAGAGCAACTCCGGTTGCATGTCGAACTCCCCAAGCGAGGGTGAGCAGCGTCCACTCGGACAACTGCGCGCCGGCCATCGCTTGCCACACCCGCCCGAACTCAGGTTCGGGTTTCGGCCAGTTGACCGAAGGGGCGAGCTTGCCCGCCCAGGTGCGCACCGCGAGGTCGGCGAACGGATAGAGGCTGTAGTCGTTGGTGACGTCGGCGACGGTGGCGCCGGCCGTCCAAGGGCCGATCCGACGCACGCCCTGCACAGCGGCGACGAGCTGCTCGCTTGTCATGCCGGCCCACTCGTTGGCCGACTTGAGGCTCGCCTCGGCGGCCGAGCGCAACCCGTGGCGGAAGAACTTCATGCGCAGCGTGACGAACTCGTCGTCAGACATCGCGAGGACCGTCTCGGGCGAGGGGAACAACCATGCCGGACCGGCCGCGGTGTCGTACCGCTCGCCGTAGGTCTCGCAGAACCGGCGGTAGTTCTCGCGCGCCGTCGCGGCCTTGATGACCTGGCGGATAACTACCGTGCCGAGCGCTTCCCAGACGTCCAGGGTCCGAAAGCGCGCGACCGGGCCGTCGGCCCGCAACGGGTCGCACACCGCCGCGTCACCTACCAAGGTCCGCGGATCGACCGTGTCGACGACCGGCGCGACGTCGGGGTCGCCGACGAGCCGGTCGACGTCGACCAGGTGCCCGCCGTCAGGTGCGGGTGTGCAGATCACCGACCACACTGAGCCGGCCGACCGGAGCACGCGCCGAGCGCGTCCGTCGTCCCCGCGAAGCCATCCGGGGTGGTCAAGCATCATGATCGGTTGTGACACGTTCGGCCCTTCTCGCACGTTGGTTCCCGGCATTCTCGCGTGGGTGGTGACCGCCCGCTCTTGCCCCGCGTGTAGGTCATGCGACTAGCTCAAGCTGTCCGCTCACGCTCTGGTATTCGCCGTCTTCATCGACCCATGTGACGGCCGCGAATTCGACGGTCTGTTCGGCGGGATGGCATCCCGACTCTTTCCAATACTCGTCGAGATACGGCCTCGCGCCGATGAAGTCGGAGGGAAAATCGTCATCGACACTCAATCCGATGCCGTACTCATCGACTATATTCGGTTCGACCGAAACACAGATGACGTCGCCTAGCTCGCACTCTTCGACTGGACACACTTGATCTTCGCGCGGAAAACCGAGTGCATGTCGCCCCGAACTGGACGCAAAAGCAAAACATCTGAGGAACGCCAGGACGCACACCACGAGCGCGAAGGTGACGACCACACCAACGATAGTCACGGAAGACATGGAACACCCCACAGTCATAAATTGATGGTCGTTACGAATTAACTTCGGTTCGAGCACCGGGCGGAAGCCAAAGCGTGCCCGGAGTCGGTATAACCAACTTTGGAGCTTTAGGGTGAGCAGGGTGCGGAAGATGAAAGATCAGTTCGTCGACAACTTCGACCACCGATCCATCCCTGTACCAGACGCACTCTTTTCGATCGAGCAAGTCAACGCCGTCCACAAGCCGTCGCCTACACGCGATCGCATCGTCCTCGCCTTTGACGATGACCTCATCCATGAAAGGCTCTTTCCAGCCCCGCGAGAACAACATCATTTTCGGCTGCCCGGGCGAACCGGCAAGTTGCATGGGCCGAAATTCGCGGGAGACTAGCTCTTTTAGTGCATCTTCACTCGTCCACACGTTTCTCTCCCTTGAGTGCAACTACGTACACGCCGGCCGACAGGTTGAGTGCCTGCCACGCAATACGGTGCAGCTTGACCGCCGGAAGTCCGACGAGAATCGCACTAGCCGACAGGGTCACCACCACAACAACCCTCGAATAGTCGCCGAGGATGGCGAAAATAGAAGCCGCGAAAAATAGAAGAGCGAACACAAGAAGTTTCCCGAAGATCGTCGCCCACCAATAAGCAACTCGTAAGGGCCGACTCGCGGCGGTGAGTTCACGCCAAACGGTCACCTTGTCCCGTGCCGGGATAGACGCTCCCGCGTTCGCGAAGACCTCACCCGTGGCCGCGACTTTTCGCCTGGCTGCCGCAGCGTTGGAACGTGGCAGGTACGGAGGGCCGGGGGGCATACTCCCCGCACCCGCCACGAACTCGAGGGGGTCACCGGACACACCTTCCGGCTTTCGACCGTTGCGCGGTTCGGCCGCGTTCGTCTCGTCAAAGAAGCGAGCACGGTCTCGGCGGACCTGTCGGAGGTACGGGACCACGGCCGCCACCGCCGCGGCGACAGTTACGCCACCGATCACCGCACGCACGGCGACCTCACCGACGCTCACGCGACACCCCAGTCAATGGGAGCCGCAACGTAGCGCGACGTGGCGTTGTTACCGTGAGCTACCTCGTACATGCACTGAGCGTCCGCCGTAGATGGTTTGCAGAAAACGACAACGGCGCATGAGATCCGGCAGGTACAGCGCCTTAACGCCGGATTCCATACATGCCCCGTATGGGATCTGTGACATAGCGTGCCGCGTCACATACACTGCGCGTTGGACGATGAACGAGGGGTGACCACGGTGCGGAGAGCAGCGCGAACGTGTGAAGCGTGCAGCGCACGACTGGCTCGCGACCGCGTAAGCGACTACTGCGGCTCCTGCACTCGTCGGCTGATCTCCCACGTAGCGCAGCCCCACCCTGAACCGTTCTGGGAAGCCGACAGCATCCGCACCGCGCTGAAGGCGCGTCACTTCGGCTGGTTCTTCGCGGCCTACCGCCAAGAACACAAGCCCCACGTCTCCCAAGCCGCGCTCGGCCTGTGGCTCGGCCTCACGCAAGCGCAGGTGAGCCGCCTCGAGGCTCCCGACGCCAGGCGTCCAAGCGATCTCGAGAAGCTCGAGCGTTGGGCAACGGCTCTGCACGTGCCGCGCTCGCTGCTCTGGTTCAGCGTTTCCCATACGCCCGAAGAATCGGCCGAGCCGACAGTCGCGGTTAGCCTCGATGACGTGCAACGGCGACAGTTCTTCAAGACCGCAAGCGTAGGCATCACAGCAATTGGCGCGTCCCTGCTCGGCTCGCCCCCGGCGGCCGCGGCTGGATCGGCAAAGCCCAGAAGCACCGACGCCGAGATCGTCCGTCACATGACGGAGACGTTCCGCCAGCTCGACAACCGATTCGGTGGCGGACACAGTCGCGGAACGACCACGATCACCAGCTACTTGACCTCGAGCGTGACGCCGATGCTGAACGACACCAGCAGGACAACAGCCGCTCGAAACGAACTGTTCGCCGCCGCCGCTGAGCTACACCAGGTCGCAGGGTGGAGTGCTTACGACGTCGGTAACGCAGCGGACGGGCAACGGCACTTGCGCGACGCGTTGAAGCTGTCGCAGGACGCCGGCGACGATGCGCTCGAGGCAGAGATGCTCGCCGCCATGTCGCACCACGCGGCGTTCAACCGGTCCCGCGACGTCGCGGTCGACATGGCGCTCGCGGCCAGGCGAACGGCGAAGCGTTCCGGCCTGGTCGCACTGCAAGCCGAGGCGGCTGTGCTGGAGGCTCACGGCCAGGCGCTCAAGGGCAACACCGGGGCGTGCTTCGCGGCGCTCGGTGAGGCCGAACGGGCTTTCGAGCGGTTCGTGCCTGGCTCCGGGCCGGCTTGGCTGAGCTACTTCGACAACGCCTACTTGTCGGCCAAGTTCGCGCACACCTTCCGCGACCTAGGCCACCTCGCGGAAGCTGAGCAGTTCGCCCGTCGGTCGCTCACCATGAGCGACGGGTACGACCGCGGCCGGTTGTTCAACACCGCACTTCTCTCGTCGATCCTGGCTGACCAAGGCCGCGTTGAGGAAGCGTGCGCCGAGGCGGCAAAGGCAGTGCGGATGAGCGAGAACGTTCGGTCGATCAGGGGCGGCGCCTACCTCGCCGACGTTGGCCGGCGCCTTGCTCCCCACCGGACCGACGGCCGAGTGCGCTCCGTCTACGCGCAGATGAGCGCCGTTGGCGTTCCCACGCCGGCGTAGGGCTCAGCGGTAGAAGGCGAGGATGTGCAGTAGCGCGACCTGCGATGCTGCACCGACAATCTCGCCCTTCAAGATCCGGTCCCGGACCGTGTCGAGCGGAATCCACGCGACCCGCTCGGCCTCGTTGATATCCGCGGGCTCGCCGATGTACTCGGACCGTCGAGCCACGTACAGCCGGTTCTCGGCGTCCGCACTGCCGATGATGGGTTGCAGCGAACCGAGCGGCTCGACGTCGAGCGGACGCCAGCCGGTCTCTTCCTCGACCTCGCGCGCGGCGGTCACCGCAGGGTCTTCGTCCGGGTTGACGTAGCCGCCGGGCAGCTCCCATACCCACCGGTCGATGATGAACCGGTGCCGCCACAGCATGAGCACCCGATCTTGATCGTCAAGTACGGCCATCATCGCAGCGGGGCGGATACGGAACACCCATTGCTCGAACTTCACGCCGTCGGGCAGCTCGACCGAGGCGATGCTCACGCGGTCGCGACGCGTGTCGTCGACGAGTCGTTCACCATGAATCTTCCAGCGCGTCAGCTCTTGCCCATTGGGTTCCGTGGCCACGTGCGTAGATGCTACGGCGAACCTTCGGCGCCGCAGTGTGAGCTAGCCGACCGGGATGGGTGCAAGAGAACGGCGAGCCGGTCGCGTTGCTCGGAATTGAGCGGAGGCGCCGCCGCGACAAGCTGTTCGATGTGCTCGTCGAGAGCGGCGCCGTCCGCTGATGGTGCCTGCCGGCTGGTCTCCATAGACCAACCGTCACATGGCGGGTGTCACCCCGCGGCGCGGTCGCTCCAGTCGATCCGGACCGACTTCGGATCGAAGTACCCGCCGCCCGCCTTGCGACCGCGCGTGGTCTTGAGAATCGTCACGGTGGCGAGCGTTTCGCAAACCGCGCGACGTCGACCCAGGTCGAGACCGTCGCTACGGTCGGGCTGCTCGCCGAACCAGATTCGCGCCGCATCGGGCGCGCCGGCCAGCCCTGCCAGCGGGTCAACCTGCACCGCCGAAATGATCTCGTTCTCGAGCACGGCGAGCCGCTCGCGCACCTTCGCCGACCCCTTCCGTAACTGCGCCGCGGTGATCGCGCCTTCGGCGAACATCTCGGAGAGTTCCTCGAGCCGCTGACGCTGCGCGGTGGCCTCCGTGTGGAGTTGGGCCGTGTCGGTCGCCTGGCCGCGAACCATGAGCAGGTCGGCGGCATCTGGTCGGGAAAGGCGGGCGACGATCAGGCGCTCGACGAAGTTGTCGAGCGTCGCAGCTCGGCGGACGACATGGGTTTCGCCCTTGGCCTTGGGCACCGCGCACCGGTAGGAGGGGTGGCCAGCCTTGCCGATCGGACATACGCGTAACCGGGCCTGTCCGCAGGTCACACAACGGAATAAGCCGGACCCGAACCACTTCACGTGGTTGTTGCCGCCGTTGGTCCGGCGCTCCGGATCGAGAAGCACGAACCGCAGTGCGCGCCAGTTCTCCTCGGGCACGATCTCCGGCCATACGGCCTTGCCCACGATTTCGCCCTTGTAGACGCTGAGACCGGCATTCCGGGGGCGCAAGAGGATGTTGCGAACCACGGTCGAATCCCAATGGGTGTTGCCCGTTGCGGTCAGCACTCCGCGGGCCATCATGTCCAGGGCCACGCCTCGCACGCTTCCGCCGGCGAGCACAGCGTCGGTGCCCTTGATGATCTCGGCGGCTTCCTCGTAGCGCACGGATTCGCCGTCAGGCTCAAATCCGAACGGCCGGGTCCCGCCCTGCCACTGTCCCGCGTTCGCCTTCTCCAGCTTCTTCGCGGTGATGCGGTCCGACTTGTGCTCGGACTCGAACCGAGCCACGGCGCCGAGTTGACGCGCAACCATCCGGCCGGACGGCGTCGACAAGTCGAGGTGGCCAGCCTTCACAGTCAGGGTCGTGATGCCGTTGGGCTCGCACACCTCGATGTACTTCTCGAGCTCGAGCGGCTGTCGGTGAAGTCTGTCCGTGTGCCATGCCGTGACCGATCTCGAACGGCCGGCGCACAGGTCGTCGAGCATAGCGAGATAGTCCGGCCGCGGCTTGCCGGAGTAAGCCGAAATGTCGTTGTCCGCGTACACGCCGGCGAGCGACATCCCGAGGCGCTCGTACATGTCGCACTGGTCTTCGAGCTGACGGACGATGCCGAGCCCCGCGCCTACGCGATCCATCGAGATGCGGGCGTACATGAACGAGGGCTCACCGTTCTTCGGCAAGCTCAGCAGGCGGTCAATGAGGCTTGTGGGAAGCTGGAACTTCGGGGGGAGACGTAGGGCCATGCCCTAGGTATGTCAAAGAAGTGGCACCGTGAACGCGGTGATCCATACCTGTTTGGGCTGTCCTTTGAGAGCGTCCAACAGGCTCGAATGGGACTCAGCGCTCATCGCGGATCAGTTCCTCCTTCTTGTCTTCCTGAATTTCCTGCCGCAGCAATTTGGTGAGTGCGGGCAGTGCGGCCTCGATGGCGGCGCGGTCGGCGTCGTCCAGCTCGATGAGGCGTTCGCGGAGGAACTCCTCCCTGGCGACGATCAGCCGCCGGTGGAACCGCTGCCCCTGCTCGGTGACCTCGACGAGGACGGCCCGGCCGTCGGCGGGGTCCTTCCGTCGGCTGACCAGGCCGAGCCGCTCCAGGCGGCGGACGACGTCGGTCATCGTCGGCATCCGGACCCGTTCCAGCTCGGCGAGCGCGCTCATCCGGCGGGGGCCGCCGTTGAGCAGCTCCGACAGCACCGATCCCTGGGTGAGGGTGAGCTGCACCTGCGGGGTCTCCCGGCGGACGAGGTAGTACAGCCGGAAGACCAGCGGGCGGAGCCGGTGCGCGAGGTCGACGGCTTTCGTGGTCACTTAGCCATGCTAACTAAAATTACTGAGCATGGCTAAGTAATCTGCCGCACAGGTCGCCTCCGTCTAGGGTTGGGGTGTGGAAGCGGTGATCTTCGATCTCGACGGCGTCCTGGTGGATTCGGAAACGATGTGGGACGAGGTCCGGCGGGCGGTCGTCCACGAGTTCCACGGCACCTGGCGCGACGAGTCGACCAGGGCGATGCAGGGGATGAGCACCCCGGAATGGGCGGCTTACCTGGCGCACGACCTGGGCGTCCAGCTCCGCCCCGCGGACGTCGCACAGGTGGTGATCGACCGGATGGCGCGGCGCTACGCGCAGAAGCCGCCGATCATCCCGGGCGGGCCGGACGTCGTGCGCGAGGTCGCGAAGCACTGGCCGGTGGCCATCGCGAGTTCGTCGCCACCCCTGCTGATCAAGGCATTCCTGGACATCACGCGGCTACCGGTGCCGACGGCGGTGTCCTCGGAGCAGGTCGGCGCCGGGAACACCAAAACCCGGAAACTACACACCAACGGAGTAACGCTCGACGGTAAGGGCAAGCCAGCACCAGATGTGTACTTGTATGCCGCTGACTTGCTCGGAGTCGATCCGAAACAGTGCGCGGCGGTCGAAGACTCCACCAACGGCCTGAAAGCCGCGATAGCGGCGGGCATGACGGTGTTCGCCGTGCCCAACCCGCACTTTCCGCCTGACCCCGACGTCCTCAAGCAAGTCACGGTGCTGTCGAGCATCACCGAGCTTCCGGCAGCGTTGAAGTCATTGCCCGACGCCTAACCCAGCTCGCCGACGGAGCTGTCGCGAGGCGTACCGCCGAAGGTCGCCGAGCGACCGCACCGGCTCGGCAACATCCTCCGCAAGCACGGAACGAACGCGCGCTACGCCAAATACGGATGCCGCCGCGCTTCCTGCACCGACACTCATACCGCCTACGAACGCGCTACGGCCGCATATAGGTCGACGCCGGCCGGTACGTGCTATCGCTTCTCGGAGTGCCCGACCCAGAGTGAAGTCGAGTCCGACGAGCCATTTAGCACAGCGGCATGAGTAGTCAGTTTGGGCGCCGCCGGTCACTCAAATGGGCCTGACCATGGCCGGATGGGATGATCTCAGTAAGTTCACGCCGTTATCGGGTTGGGCGTTTTTGTGTGTTCACGTACCGTGCGGGAGGTGAGTGATTCCGCCGCGCCCGCCCAGCCGCCTAACCTGCACAAGGTCCTGCGTAACCTCAACAGAGCCGTCCGCAGGCATCGACTGCGCAGCGAAGACCAGCAGGCGGCAGGGCAGGGGCTATCCCATCGCATGCAGGTGGAACGCCACGATCTCGATGAGAGAACGGCAGCGCTAATCGCCAAAATCAAGGCTCTGCCGATGCGCAATCCACACAAAAGACAGTTGCTTCGTAATACGTTGAAGGTACGCGGCCAACTGATTAGCGCACCACTAAAAGCCAAAGGGACAGGACTCGGAATACCACCAGACCGACATTCGAGGGACGCGGAGCCCGAAATGACGGAGCAGGAACGGCAACGGCGACGAATGTCCCGTCGTCAAAAGCGGAAGCAGAAACAGCAGGAGGAAGACCGCCGACAGCAGGCGGAACGCAACCGCGCTGCCGAAGAGCGCCTCAACCGGAAAATAATGCCCCTAGACCCTCTTCCTAAGTCCGCAACGGCCTGGAGCCGACGTCAGCAACAGGCGCAGGAGAAAGATCGAGCTGCACGGGCCGCGGAGCGGTCCCCCTATCCTCACACCGTGTCCGGTGGGCTACCAGGTTTAGGCAAGCGCCGCTGATACGCGACGTGTCGCGCACGCCGACACAGAACTAATCGACCGGTGACAGCGAACCACACCGGCAACCAGCAGCCTCGATCGTGTCCGACCTGCGAGCGACCGTCACCGGCTACCGGCTCGACGAGTTCGCCGCGCCCACCGCGCCGGTCGACGACGGCGCGCAGCGCATCATCAGCGCCGCCCCGGGTTCGCGCCACGTACGGGCAATTCCAAGACGTCGTAGCCGCCGCGGCCACCGGCGTCCTACGGCGACCAAGACTCGACGCTTGTCGACCAACTCGGCGTGCCGGACGACGTGCCGAATCCTGTTCTTTGGTTGCGGGCTTCCGCACTTGTACCCGCAGCAGTAGGCTAACTACCCGGCTCCGGAGTACCGTTGCGCCAAACGCAAGGCGAAGAAACGTTGAGGTATATCTCGTTCAATTCGTTGGCCTGCAAACCCATCATGAATCCGTCCGCACTGTTCTTCGCACCAAGGAACCGGCCTTTTTTGTCGTCGTCGGTAATCACGAAACCGGTCCTGCCCCAAAAAGATCTGATCTCCCGAAAGAAGACCGGGATCTGCGCGGGTGCCACCCCGCCGAGCTGATAGCCGACACGGGCATCCCGGCGATTCCGCGCCGGACCGCCGTCGGCATCGGAACAGGGAAAGTCGTAGTCCTTGTAGGGGTTGACGAATTCGACTTCAGGCCCCAGCGCCTGCCTTGCCTGCTCGGCATAGGAGTCCACCTTGCGCACGGCTTCCGCGAGGCTGATCGTCGGCTCCATGTTCCCTCCTCCTTCTCCGGGAGAGCCCTTTTGACAGGACACGAGCAGCAGGGCTGCGATCATCGTCGCGACAACAGCTTTGACCGGAAGATCCCTCATCAGGTTTCCAAACCCACTCACGGTTGTCGACCCGCTATGACACTTCCCATTCCACGCAGGGACGGACTGTTACGCTGCCAATATTCTCCATGGGCCTCCACGCTCGGCAACTCGGCAGGTCCACCGTTTACGGTTCCGCGATCCGATTCGAATGTTCTCCCGCCGAATTCGGGATCGGCCGGACTCGGGCCGAGAGGATCGCCGGGCATTCCTTCCCCGCCGGGCAGACGGGGGAAGTTGGTGACATTGATGACGTCTTTGTCAGCCGTCGTGGAGTAGACGTGGTCGGGCGAGATACCGAGCTGCTGCGCATGGTCGACACCGACACCGGGGCTGGCCACGAGAACCATGTCGTCGACGGCGAGACCGCCGTCTCGTGCGGCGTGGCCGACGAGTGTGGTTCCGTAACTGTGCCCGATGGCCGTGTTGTGCGAAGGCGTGCCGGCATGACTCTCGCGCAAACCATCCTGAAAGTTGCCGAACGCCTGCTTGCCGTCGTTCGCGTAACTTTCGCTTCCGGCGTTCAGCAACGTGTCCGGCGCGTCGTATCCCAGCCACGTGATGACCGCGGTGGACCTGCCACCTGCCTGCACGGCGGCTTGATGCATGGCGTCGCCTCGCTTGGCTTCGTCGGTGAAGGTCGTCAAGTCCGCCGTCGTGCCGGGGACATAGGACGCGACGTGTGTCGCGGTGTCCGGATTCCCCTTGGCCAGAATCGCTTTGCCGTCATCGTGACCGTCGATGCCGAGCAGGTAGTACTTCTGGTTCTCAGGCGTCGTCGCGTCCTGCTGGATTTTGGCCGCGAGGTCGTCGATGCCCTTGAGCTTCTCGTCAAGCGCCCTCAGCCGGGAGCCCAACGCCTCGAACTCGCGCAGGTCGTTGAGCTTGACGTCGCCACCGCCGGTTCGCGGAAATCCAACTATCTCCTTCTGAAGCGCGTCACGCTCCGCCTGGAGACGCGATCGCTCGCGACCGATCAGTTCACGATTGGCGATGTCACGCTGGACCACGGAGAATCCGTCTCGCGGTCCGACGAGTTCCGGCCTGTCCATGGCGAGCCGGTTCCGTTGCGCATCGCTCAAGGTCGCCCAGTAAGCGGCGTTCTGCGCAGCGGTCACCCCGTCGGGCGGCGGCGCCGGGATACTGAGCGAGCCCATGACGACGCCGGCGTTTCCGGCCGCAGCCAGCGAAGTGTTCTCGTTGTCGTTGCCGGTCGCGTCGATGGTGTGGCCGGACAGGATCCGGTCGAGCACGAGGCAGAAATCGTCGTCGACGTCAGTGGCGCTCTTAAGCACCTCGGCGACCCGGTCTCGCAGTTCCGCGGCTATCGTCTGCCGTTCCCTGGCAACGGCTTCCCTCTGATCCTCCGGTGTGTCCGGCGGCGGACCGTTGTCGATGACCGCTCCATCGGCGCCGATTCCGAAGTGGTGCGCGTCCGCGAGGGCTCGGGCTTCTTCGACGCCGTTCATGACCCCTTTGACGGCATCGCCGGTGTCACCGGAGCCACGCCTGACGGCCGCGACCTCGGCGGTGTATTCCTCCAGGCCGTCGATGACCTGATTCACCTCGTTCGCGGCCGCGGTGGCACCGTCGCCATGCCATCCGTCCGCCGTGGTGATGCCGCGCAGATCATCCGAGCACGCGACCACCTTGTTGTAGGCGGCGTTGATCTCGCTGACGGCGTTTTGCAGAGGTGCGGGGTTCCATCGCGTGACTTCGGCCCAGGTGACCATCAGATCGCCCGCCGTCCACCCGCGGACTGGACAGGGATGGATAGATCCCTGGTGGCGGCGTCTTCCTGGCTTTTGTAGTGGTCGGCGGCCTTCTCCATGTTCACCGCGTGCGCTTCGAGGCGCCGCTCATACGCCTGCTCGCGGTCCAGCAAGGCCTTCTTGACCACGGCGAGCTTGCCGACGCACCGCGCTCCGGGTATTCCGGCATCCCCGGTCGGGATCGTCACGGAGCAGTTCGCTCCCCGAAGCCCGTCCGCGACCCTCGATGCCGCCGTCCAGTGGCTCTGATCTTCTCGATCATCACTTCGTATCCGGCCATGAGCCCTCCCCTGCTCCTGGTAGTCGACTGATCACACTACGGGTGGAGCGTGGCGGAACTCAACAACGCGAGCGTTCGTGATCGGGCAATACCCGCAGGTAGAGACGTTGTACTCACGGACGGCCGAGTAGACCTACCTACGAAGTACATGAGGCCCCCTTGCTCGCGAGGCGCGAGCAAGGGGGCCTCATGCACTGAGCGGGAGGGTTTACGCCTCGCCGCGGATGAACTTCTCGACCTCGTCGCGAGCCTTCGCGTCGTCGTACTGCTCCGGCGGCGACTTCATGAAGTACGAGGAAGCCGACAGGATCGGGCCGCCGATGCCGCGGTCCTTCGCGATCTTCGCGGCCCGGACAGCGTCGATGATGATGCCCGCCGAGTTCGGCGAGTCCCACACCTCGAGCTTGTACTCCAGGTTCAGCGGCACGTCGCCGAAGGCGCGGCCTTCGAGCCGGACGTAGGCCCACTTGCGGTCGTCGAGCCACTGCACGTAGTCCGACGGTCCGATGTGGACGTTGCCCTTGCCGAGTTCGCGGTCGACCTGCGAGGTGACCGACTGGGTCTTCGAGATCTTCTTCGACTCGAGGCGCTCGAGCTCCTTCATGTTCAGGAAGTCCATGTTCCCGCCCACGTTGAGCTGCATCGTCCGGTCGAGCTGGACGCCGCGGTCTTCGAACAGCTTCGCCAGCACGCGGTGCGTGATGGTGGCGCCGACCTGGGATTTGATGTCGTCGCCGACGATCGGCACGCCGGCCGCGCGGAACTTCTCGGCCCACTCGGGGTCGGAGGCGATGAACACCGGCAGCGCGTTGACGAACGCCACACCGGCGTCGATGCACGCCTGCGCGTAGAACTTGTCGGCGTCTTCGGAACCCACCGGCAGGTAGGAGACGAGCACGTCGACCTCGGCATCGCGCAGCGCCGCGACGACGTCGACCGGGGTCTCGTCGGACTCTTCGATGGTCTCGCGGTAGAAGCGGCCGAGGCCGTCGTAGGTGTGGCCACGCTGCACCGTGACGCCCAGCGGCGGCACATCGGCGATCTTGACCGTGTTGTTCTCGCTGGCGAAGATCGCCTCCGAGAGATCGCGGCTGACCTTCTTGGCGTCCACGTCGAACGCGGCGACGAACTCGATGTCGCGGACGTGGTACTCGCCGAACACGACGTGCATCAAACCGGGCACGCGGGTGTTGGGGTCCGCGTCGCGGTAGTACTGAACGCCCTGGACCAGCGAGGCCGCACAGTTGCCGACGCCCACGATGGCCACCCGAACGCGGCGGTTCTCGCCCATGCCGGTTTCTCCTTCATTCGTCCAACAGTTGTAGGTAGTACTGAGCGGCTCGGAGAGCGCCTCAGGTCTCCGGGCCGCGCTGTTCGGCCTGTTCGTGCGCGATCAGCTCGTTGAGCCAGCGCACCTCCCGCTCGCTGGACTCCAGCCCGAGCCGGTGCAGCTCACGGGTGTAGCGGTCGATCTTCTCCTCGGCCCGCGCCATCGCCGTCCGAAGTCCTTCGCGGCGTTCCTCGACCCGACGACGGCGGCCCTCCAGGATTCGCATCCTGACGTCGGCCGGTGTCCTCGAAAAGAACGCCAGGTGGACGCCGAAGCCTTCGTCGTCCCACGTCTGCGGGCCGGCGTCACCGAGTAGTTCGGCGAAGCGCTCCTTGCCCTCGGCCGTGAGCTTGTACACGCGTTTGCCCCGGCGTGCCCACGCCCGGTCTTCCACCTCTTCGAGCTCCTCGACGAGGTGACCGGAGCGCAGCAGCCGGCGCAGCGTCGGGTACAGCGAGCCGTACGAGAACGTCCGGAACATCCCGAGCGTCTCGTGCAAACGTTTGCGCAGCACGTAACCGTGCATGGGGGTCTCGTGCAGCAGCCCCAAGATCGCGAGCTCGAGCACACCGCCCCCCTTCCGGGAACAAACCGCCACCGGTCGCGTTGGCCAACGAGACCGGTTCGGTCAACCTACCGGCCGACTATATCGCGCCGATACATCGGAGTGGTGTAACTAACCCCGATCGAGGGGTCGGGAACCGGCCGAAATTCATCGGAGAGTTATCGAATCGTCGGCGTGTCCGAGTGCATACGCACCGTCCCGCCGACAACGGGGCGTGGACCACACAGGAAGAGCCCGTACTCTGTTGGCGTGCGAAACCAGCGACAGGTAGTGGACTACGCCTTTCAGCGGCGCGCGCTGCTCAAGGGCGTCCACTCCGGACGGGTCGGCACATACGACGTCTGCGACGCGGGCCCGTACCTCCTGCGGGCCGCCAAATTCCACGGACGACCAGGTGAGCAGGACTGCCCGGTCTGCCACCGGGAAGAACTGACCCTGGTCTCGTGGGTCTACGGCGAGGAGCTCAAGCACGTCGCCGGATCGGCGAAGACCCCGGACGAACTGGTGCGGATGGACGGAATCTTCGCGGAGTTCACCGTCTATGACGTCGAGGTCTGCCGGAGTTGCCACTGGAACCACCTGGTGCGGTCCTACGTCCTCGGTACGGGGGATCCGGGAAACACCCGGCCACGGACCCGGCCACGGAGGACAGCGGGTCAGTGACAGGTATCGAAAACGCAGTTGAGCACAGAGCGGCGTGCCCCGAAGCGCCGGTCTGGGAGGCCCATTCGTGAACGACGATCGCAACCGCTCCTGGCCTGGCCAGGAGCCTGATGCACCTCGCCGTGCCCCCTGGCCGGGCGAAGACGACGGACCCGGCTGGCCGGGCGAGGAGCCTCCGCGCCGCCCCCAGCGCCGGACACCCCCGGGTGGCGTCCCCCGCGCCGCCGCCCCGCGACAGGCCGATCCGCAGTGGCCTGGCGGGGAAAACGTCTCGCCGTCAGGCGGCCCGGAGTGGCCGTCGGACGACGACGCGCCCCGCCCTCCCGCGGCGCCGCGCCAGGCCAACGGCATGCCCCCGCGCAGGCAGGGCCCCCCGCCGCCCGGTGGCCGCCCCGCCGGACCCGGTGGTCCGGGCGGTCAGCGTTCCCAGCCGGGTCATCGCCCGCCGCCTCCTCCCCCCGCGGACCGTCGTCCGCCCGCCGACGACGCGACCGCGATGGTCCGTCCGGTCGAACCGGATCCGTACGAGCGTGAGCCGGACCTCATCACGCACCACGCGCACAACGGCACCGAGCACCCGTACGGCTACGACCCGTACGACGACCGCTATGACGATCGTCACGAAGACGCCGCGTTCGCCACGGAGGGTGAGGAGCAGGACGACGAAGAGCCCGCCGAGGACGAAGACGGCGGCACGAAGAAAAAGGACCTGACGCCGAAGCAGCGCAAGAAGCGCCGCTGGAAGATCGTCCGCCGCGTGCTCTACGCGATGTTCGGCCTGTTCGTCGTGATCCCGGCGATCGCCTTCGTCATCACCTACTTCCTCGTCGACGTCCCGTCCCAGGAAAGCGTCGCGAACCTGCAGAGCCAGCCGATCACGCTGATGTACGCCGACGGCAGCCCGATGGGCAAGATCGCGCCGGCCCAGGGCGGCAGCCGGGTCATCCTGCGCACCGGCGACATCCCGGAAGTGGTCAAGCACGCCGTGTACGCCGCCGAGGACTCGTCGTTCGAGACGAACTCCGGTTTCGACATCGGCGGCATCCTGCGCGCGGTCTACAACAACGTCACCGGCGGCCAGGGTGGCGGTTCGACGATCTCCCAGCAGTACATCAAGAAGGCCACCGCCAACGAGGCACCGACGCTCACGCGTAAATGGACCGAGCTGGCCAAATCCTTCAAGATGAACAACCAGATGTCCAAAGAGGAGATCATCACCGCGTACCTCAACACCATTTATTTCGGACGCGGCGCGAACGGCATCGAGGCGGCCGCGCAGGCCTACTTCAAGAAGCCCGCCAAGGAGCTCAGCGCGTCCGAAGCCGCTCTGCTCGCCGGCCTGATCCAGGGTCCGAGCAAATCCGAGAACGAGAACTACGCGCAGAAGCGCTGGAACTTCGTGATGGATCAGCTGGTGGCGAACAAGTGGCTGGACCAGGCCGATCGCACCGCCGCGCAGTATCCGACGCCGATCCCGAAGGCGCAGGCCAAGGCCGAGGACGCCGGGACGCTGAGCCTGCACATCCGCAACCGCGTGATCGACGAACTGGAGGCCCGCGGTTACGACCAGGACCGGCTGCACCAGGGCGGCTTCAAGATCACCACGACGATCGACCCCAAGGCGCAGAAGATGGCCGAGGAATCCGTCGCGGAGGGCATGAAGGGCCAGACCGACGAGACCCTCCTCAACGCGCTGGTCGCCGTCGATCCCAAGACCGGCGGCGTGGTCGCCTACTGGGGCGGTCCGGACTGGACCGAGAACGACAAGGGGCAGAAGGTCCCGGCGAACGACTGGGCGGACATCCCGCACAACCCGGGTTCGTCGTTCAAGGCCTTCGACCTGGCCGCGTTCCTGAAGATGGGCAAGGGCCTCGGCGAGACCTTCGACGGGACCAACTACCGGAAGTTCGACGGCCGCACGGTCCGCAACGCGGGTGAGAGCTCGAGCTGCGGCCCGGTCTGCACGGTCGCGAAGGCGACGGAGATCTCGGCGAACACCGTGTTCTACGACATGGTGCGAAACGTCACGAAGGTCGACCCGGTGGCGGACGCCGCGCGAGAAGCAGGCGTCATGACGGTGGACAAGGGCGGCAAGGCGAAGCTGAGCCCCGACATCAACATCGCCCTCGGCGGTGGTGGCACGGTCACCACGGCGGAGGACATGGCGGCCGGGTTCGCCACCTTCGCCGGTGAAGGCGTCCGGCAGAAGCAGCACTTCGTCGCCAAGATGACCAACGCCCAGGACGAGGTCGAGATCGACGAGACCGCCCCCAAGGGCACGCCCGCGTTCAGCGACGACGCCGACAAGAGCAAGCAGATCGCCGGCAACGTCACCGACGCGCTCGAGAAGGTCATCCCGTACTCGAAGATGAAGTGCCCGTCGGGTCACGACTGCGCAGGCAAGACCGGGACGCAGCAGTACGACTTCAAGGACACCGACCCGGTGAGCTACCACGAACGCAACGCCCAGACCTGGATGGTGGGCTACACGCCGTCCATCTCCACCGCGGTCTGGGTCGGCGGCGACGGCAACAAGCCGCTGCACGACAAGGGTGGCAAGCCGATCTACGGCAAGACGATCGCCGGTCCGATCTGGGAAGACTTCATGTCCCGGTACATGACCGGCAAGCCGTCGGAGAAGTTCGACAGCGTCAAGCCCATCGGCAAGGACGCGCGGACGGTGGTGACGACGACGCCTTCGAAGGCGCCCGAGCCTCCGCCGACGAGCGAGGTGCCGCCGCCGAGCACCTCGACGCCGACCACCCCGACCGAGCCGACCGAACCGACGGAATCCGGCGGATGGCCTACGAAGCCGACCAAACCCACTAAGCCGACCAGACCAGGGCCGGGGACTTCCGACCCGCTGTTCCCGAACCCCGGGGACACGGGATGACCAGGCTGAACGACTGAAGAAGGTGTGCCGGGCGGTGGCTCGGCACACCTTCTTTTTCGTTGCACCCGATGAACCGGAACAAATCCGATACGTCTTATATAGAAGGAGACCTGCGACCGCAGGACCGCGCTCACCACGGAAAGGTTCGGAGGACGTCACAGTGAACGACGATCCCCACGGCGGATGGCCAGGTCAGGACCCTGACCCCGCACGTCGTCCGCAACGCCCGGCCGGACCGCCCCGCCGTCCAGCAGGCGGGCCGCCGCCGGGCTACGGGCAGCGACCGGGCCCCGGGCCGCAGGACCCCGGACAGGCGCCGTGGCAACGGCAGCAGTCACCCCAGCAGGGCGCGCCGAACCAGCAGCCGCCGCAGCGGCATCCGCGTCCGCAGCGGCCGCGGGTCGCGCCGCAGCAGGAGCCGGACCTCATCACGCATCACGAGCACAACGGCACGGAGCAGCGGTACGACGAGCCTTACGACGACGGGCAGTACGCCCAGGAGACCGACGAGGGCGGGAAACCGGTCCTCACCCCGGCGCAACGCAAGAAGCGCAGGTGGAGACGCGTCCGGCGGGTGCTGCTCGCACTGTTCTGCCTGTTCGTGGTGATCCCGGGGATCGCGTTCGTGATCACCTACTTCGCCGTCGACGTCCCCTCGCCGCAGTCCGTCGCGGCCACGCAGGGCCAAGCGGTGACCTACTACTACGCCGACAACACCGAGATGGGCAAGGACGTGCCCAAGGGCGGTAACCGGCAGATCCTGACGCCGGAGCAGATCCCGGACATCGTCAAGAAGGCCGTCATCGCCACCGAGGACTCCTCTTTCGAGACGAACTCCGGTTTCGACGTCGGCGGCATCCTGCGCGCGGTCTACAACCAGGTGACCGCGGGCAAGGGTGGTGGCTCGACCATCTCCCAGCAGTACATCAAGGTCGCCAGCGGGGACGACGAATCGTCGCTCACCCGTAAATGGACCGAACTCGCCAAATCCTTCAAGATGAACCAGACGTACGAGAAGAAGGACATCATCTCGGCGTACCTGAACATCATCTACTTCGGCCGCGGCGCTTACGGCATCGAATCGGCCGCGCAGGCCTTCTTCGGGAAGCCCGCCGGTGAGCTGAACGCGTCCGAGGCGGCGCTGCTCGCCGGGCTCATCCAGCAGCCGGGCCGGTCGGAGAACCCGAAGGTCGCCAACGATCGCTGGACCGTGGCGCTGAACCGCATGGTGGAGAACAAGTTCCTCTCCGCCGCGGACCGCGCGAACCTGCAGTTCCCGACCCCGATCCCGCAGGCCGACAAGCAGCAGGCAGGCGTGGTGAACCCGTTCATCCGCGACAAGGTCAAGGAAGAACTGGTCGCGAACGGCATCACCGACAACGTCTACTACACCGGCGGCTACAAGATCCACACGACCATCGACCCGAAGGCCCAGGCCGCGGCCGAACAGGCGGTCGCCGACGGGATGAAGGGCCAGACCGACGAGAACATGCTCAACGCGCTCGTCGCCGTCGATCCGAAAACCGGTGGGGTGAAGGCGTATTACGGTGGCCCGTCCATCGTGAAGGGCCCGAACGGCCAGGACCTCAAGGGCCGGGACTGGGCGAACACGCCGCAGAACCCCGGTTCGTCGATGAAGCCGTTCGACCTCACCGCGTACCTGAAGCTGGGCAAGGGCCTCAACTCCACGTTCGACGGCTCGAACAACCGCGAGATCGGCGGCCGGAAGATCCGCAACGCGGGCCCGGGCAGTACCTGTTCGCAGCAGTGCACGGTGTCCGAGGCGATGCAGCGCTCGGCGAACACGGTGTTCTACGACATGGTCTACTCGGTCACCAAACAGGGTCCGGTGGCACAGGCCGCCAAGGAGGCGGGCGTCAAACCCGCTCCCGACGGCAACGCGGAACTGTTCACCGGCGACAACAACATCTCGCTCGGCGGTGGCCAGACGGTCATCAGCCCGGAGGACATGGCCGCCGCGTACGCGACTTTCGCGGGCGACGGTCAGCGTCGCGACAGGCACTTCGTCGTCAAGGTGACCAACTCGCAGGACGAGACCGCGTACTCGGCGCCGGATGAGGCGAACCCCGCGTTCTCCGACGACTCCGACAAGAGCAAGCAGATCGCCGGCAACGTCACCGAATCACTCAAGGGTGTCATCCCGTTCTCGAAGCTCAAGTGCCCCAACGGACACGAGTGCGCGGGCAAGACCGGGACCCAGCAGCACACCTACCGCAACGGCGAGCCCGCGTGGGCGAAGGACGCCAACTCGCAGACCTGGATGGTCGGCTACACGCCGTCGATCGCGGCCGCGGTGTGGGTCGGCGGCGACGGTGACAAGGCACTGAAGGGCAAGAACGGCAAGCCGATCTTCGGTTCGACGATCGCCGGGCCGATCTGGCAGAAGTTCCTCTCCCTGTACCTGGCCGGGAAACCGGGGGAGCGCTTCGACAAGGTCAAGATGATCGGCGGGGAAGACACCAACACCATCCCGTCTACGCAGACCCCGCCGGACGACAACGAGGACACGGGCGAGACCGGCACGCCGCCGAGCGGCCCGTCGACCGGTCCCTCGTCGCGCAACGAGGAAGAGCAGCCGCCGAGTTCGAACACTCCTCCGACGTCCAGCGGGAACAACGAGGAAGAGAACGGCAACGGCCCCGGCCGGGGTGGTGGCAGAGGCAACAACGGTTAGCCGTCGAAGTACCTGAAGGCCCCCTTGCTTACGCGAGGGGGCCTTCGTGTGTCTCGGGTTAGAGGGTGACGACGCGGCGTTCGGCGCCGGAAAGGTGAGCGGCCTCGATGACGCGAAGCGCCTCGACGGCCGAAGCGGGGTCGACGGGGAAGCCGCCCTTGCCGAGCAACGCGTCGCGCACCCGCGCGTAGAAGTCCTCGTAGCGGCCGACCTCGGTGGGCACGGTCTCGACGTTGGTGACACCGTCGTCCACCCCGAGCTTTCCGGCGTCCGCCTCCGGTTCCACGCCCCAACCCGCTTCGCCGGGCCGCATCCCGTCCTTGATCTGCGGCTCCTGGACGTCGAGGCCGTATTTCGTGAACGTCGCCTTGTCGCCGAGCACGCGGAACCGCGGGTTCCGGGTCCCCGCCAGCGCCGACGCCCACAGATGCGAGCGCACGCCGTTCGTGTGCTGCAGCGCGACGAAGACGTCGTCGTCGACGGAGACCCCGGGACGGCGTTTGTCGACCTCCGCGTAGACCTCGGCGACCGCGCCGAACAGCTGCAGCGCCTGGTCGACGATATGCGCGCCGAGGTCGTAGAGCAGCCCACCCGCCTCGGCGGGGTCGCCGAACTCGCGCCAGTTGTCCTTCGGCTTCGGTACCCAGCGGTCGTAACGCGACTCGAAGCGGAAGACGTCGCCGAGGCGTCCGGCGTCGAGGAGCTTCCGGACGGTGAGGAAGTCCGAGTCGAAGCGGCGGTTCTGGAAGACCGTCAGGCCGACGCCCTTGGCCTTCGCGGCCTCGACGACCTTCGCCGCTTCGGCGGCCGTCGGCGCGAAGGGCTTGTCGACCACGACGGGCAGGCCCGCCTCGATCGCCCGGAGCGCGAGCGGCACATGCGTGCGGTTCGGGGTGCTGACCACGACCAGGTCCAGTTCGTCCGCCTTCGCGAACAAGGCGTCCGCGTCCGGCAGCACCTCCGCGTCCGGATGGTCGGCGACCGCCTGATCGACCCGCCCCGGGTCGGAGGTGACGATCGCGGCCGGGGTCAGCCCCGGCGTCGCGCCGATCAGCGGCGCGTGGAACACCCGCCCGCCGATGCCGTATCCGAAGATCCCCACTCGCAAGTCAGCCATGACCTTCATTAAACAACAGTGTTGAGTAATCGGCCAGCCGTGGCAGGATGCCCGCTATGCCGGAGACCGGGGTCAATCTGCGCGGCCTGCGCCAGCACAACCGCGCGCTGCTGCTCGCGCATATCCTGCGTGCGGGCGGACTCAGCCGCGTCGAGCTCGCCGAACGCACCCGGCTCACGCAGCAGGCCGTTTCGAAGATCGTCCCCGGACTGCTCGACGCCGGCCTGCTGGACGAGGAGCGCCGGCCCGCGACCGGGGTCGGCAAACCCCGCACGCTGCTGCGCATCCGCGCGAACGCGCGGCACGCCCTCGGCGCCCAGCTGGACCGGGACTCCTTCCGGGTGGTCCGGACCGACCTGACCGGGAAGATCATCGCGGCACGCGGCGGGCCGCTGGTACCGGGATTCACCCCCGGCCAGGCCGTTTCCGCCCTCGCCGACGCGACCGAAGCACTGCTCGACGGCGTCGACCGTGAGCGCGTCCTCGGTCTCGGCGTCGGCGCCGTCGGCCCGCTCGACCACCGCGAAGGGCTCATCCGGGACGCCACGAACATGCCGGGCTGGCACGACGTCCCCCTGCGCGACCTGCTCGCGAAGCGCACCGGGCTGTCCGTGCGGCTCGACAAGAACACCAACACCGCCGCCTTCGCCCACCACTGGCCGGACGGCGGGCCGACCGCGACCGCCGTCGTCCTCGTCGGCACCGGTATCGGCGTCGGCCTGCTGATCGACGGCAGGCTGTACCGCGGCCCGCGGACCAACGCGGGGGAGTTCGGGCACACCACGCTCGCCTACGACGGACCGCGGTGCGCGTGCGGGCGCCGGGGCTGCGTCGAGGTACTGCACAACGCGGCGAAGACCACCGAGGAGGCCGCCGGCCTGCTCGCGATCGGACTCGCCGACCTCGTCCAGGTCCTCGACCTCGAACGTGTCGTGCTGACCGGCCGTTCGGTCCGCGCGGCGCCGGAGAGCTACCGCGACACGGTCACCGCACGGCTGCGGGAACTGCTGCCTTTGCCGCACTGGCAACGAATCCAGGTCGATCTCGACGAGATAGGCGACGACGTGGTCGCGTTCGGGGCGGCGGCCGAAGTACTGGCCGGGTTCTACGGCGGGGGCGAAATCACCTGGGAGTCGCCCGGCTACCGCTAACATCCGCCACGTGTCCGACCAGACGACCCCGCCGGAGCCCGAGGCCCCGCTCTCCCTCACCCCGGGCGAACGGGTCATCCCGAGCTGGAACGAACCGCTCGTGGCCGCGGCCAGCCGTCCGATCGGCGGGCCGCTCGGCGAGCACGCCGCCGTCGGGCGGCACTGGTTCTGGTCGCCGCAGCGCGTCGGCCTGCTGCTGGCCTGCCTCGCGCTGCTGCTCTCGTGGTTCGGCAAGGCGTCCTGCATCCAGCAGTACACCGACGACTCCGGGATGAACCAGCTCGACTGGCGGGCGGGCCGTCCGTTCGTCGCGATGTGCTACTCGGACATCATCCCGCTCTTCAGCTCCGAGCGGCTGAACGACCCGGACACCTTCCCGTACGTGACTTCGTGGACCGAAAACGCCGGAACCGCGAAGGAGACGACGCGGTACATGGAGTACCCGGTCGTCACCGGGTTGTTCCAGTGGATCAACGCGAAGCTCGCCGAAGCCTGGCTTTCGGTGGCGGAATCGGGCTGGCTGCCCGGCGCGCTGCCGGTCGCCGTCTACTTCAACCTCTCGGCGCTCTGGCTCGCGCTCGCCTGGCTGGTGACGGTGTGGGCGACCGGCCGATCGTTGAAACGCCGCCCGTGGGACGCCGTGCTGGTGGCGATCTCGCCGCTGGTGCTGGTGCACACGTTCACGAACTTCGACGCGATCGCCACCGCCTTCACCGCGACCGCCATCCTGGCGTGGACCCGGCGAAGGCCCGAAGTCGCCGGATTCCTGCTCGGCCTCGGGGCGGCGGCGAAGCTGTATCCGCTGCTGCTGCTCATCCCGCTGTTCTTCCTGTGCCTGCGTGCGGGGAAGCTCAAGCAGTGGGTGCTCACCGCCGGGCTGGGGGTGGCGACGTTCGTGGTGGTCAACGTCCCGTTCGCGCTCGCCGCACCGACCGGGTGGTGGGAGTTCTTCCGGCTCAACACCCTGCGCCCGATGGATCCGGACTCGCTCTACAACGTGGTCTCCCAGCTGTCGGGCTGGACCGGTTTCGACGGGAAGCTGACCGCGGGCGAGACGCCGGTCGTGCTGAACGTCGTCGTCGCGGTGCTGTTCCTCGCCGCTTGCGCCGGCATCGGGTACATCACGCTGAACGCGCCGCGCCGTCCCCGGCTCGGGCAGCTGGCCTTCCTCGTGGTGGCCGCGTTCCTGCTGACGAACAAGGTGTGGAGCCCGCAGTACTCCCTGTGGCTGGTGCCGCTGGCGGTGCTCGCGATCCCACGCTGGCGGCTGCTGCTCGGCTGGATGATCATCGACGCGCTGGTCTGGGCGCCGCGGATGATGTACTACCTCGGCGTCGACAACAAAGGCCTGCCCGACGACTGGTTCCTCGGCACCGTCGTGGTCCGCGACCTCGCGGTGATCGGCTTGTGCGCGCTGGTGATCCGCGAGATCTACCAGCCGGGGAAGGACCTGGTCCGCCTCGCCGGGGACGACGACCCGGCGGGCGGATTCCTCGACGGTGCCCCGGACGCTAACCGCGTTTCAACACCTCGGGTCCAGGACGCTCCAGCTTGATGTGCCTGCCGAAGTCCTCGGCGCCGAAGTCGCTGATCTGGACGACGACCGCCTCGGGCGAGGTTTCGACCAGGCGGCAGGTGAACCAGGCGTCGCCGTGCTTGACCGACCACCGGTCGGCGAGGACGGCGAGCCCCTCGGCCTCCAGCAACGCGACGGAGTCGTCGAAGGCGGCGGGCCCGCCGAGCGGGTAGCCGAAAACGGTCAGTGCCTGCCAGCGTGTCTCCGGCGCGGGGACGACGTAGCCGACGTGCTCGCCGTCCTCCGCCCGGTACACGGTCCGATGCTCGTTCATGTGGACCAGGCTGAACCCTCCCGTGGCGTGAGGGTCAAACCGATTCAGCGCACGACGTACCCGCCGGTGCTGGTCGGGAAGAACGGGACCGGGCCGGTGCACGGCAGGACGTCCTGCTCGATCGAGCCATACGCCCAGCTCCAGCCGATGCTGTCGTGGCCGCGCGGCTCGTCCTGGACCGAGAAGCCGACCCGGCGCCCGATGACGTTCACCGGGAGCCCGGGGATGTCGGCGCGTTCGATCACGCCGGTCAGGATGGCGAGCCGTCCGGCACGCGAGACGCAGTCGACCCGGCCGTCGAAGTCGGCGACGAGCTTCCCGTCCTTCGTCACGTGATTCACGTGGAACCGGCCCGACGACTTCCCGGGCTCGCCGAACGCGGCGAAGTCGAACCGCACCGGGTCGTTGTCGTAGCCGGGGAACGTCAGCGGTCCGCCCGCCGACCCCACGACGGCCGGACCGGCCTGCCGCTCCGGCGCCGCCGTCGCCTGTGCCGCCCCCAGTGTCCCCGCCGCGGCGGCGAGTACGGCGATCGCGGCGACCTTGGCCTTGCTGTTCATGGCTTCCCCTCCAGTCCCAGGCGTTTCCTGGTCGAGGTCGAGCCTTCCGGTGTCCGCCCACGCCGCCCTCCCGCTGGCGAGGGAACCGCCTCCCACCTGAGTAGCCCACGCGACGCCACCGACTGACCGCGGGTTTGGGGTCAGGCGGAGGCGACGCGTTCCCGGACGTAGGCGATGTCGGCGGCCTGGCCGTCGGCCGGGGTCTCGACGATCACCGGAGCACCGGCCTCGGCCGCGACGGCCGCCAGCACCTCGGGATCGATCGTGCCGTCGCCACCGACGACGTTGGCGTGCCTGTCCCGCGTGGAGCCGAACTCGTCGCGGGAGTTGTTGAGGTGCACCAGATCGATCCGGCCGGTGATGGCCTTGACCTTCTTGACCGCTTCGCTCAGCTCCCAGCCCGCTGCGTACGCGTGGCAGGTGTCGAAGCAGAATCCCGCGCCGAATTCACCGACCTTGTCCCACAACCGGGCGATCGTGTCGAGGTCGCGGGTCATCGCGTTGTCGCCGCCCGCGGTGTTCTCGATCAGGATCGGCACGGCGAAACCGCCCTTTTCCTGCTCCCGCTCGAAAAGCTTGCGCCAGTTGAGGAGACCTTCTTCGACGTCTTCCGCAGAACCGACATGGCCGCCGTGCACGACGAGCCCCTTCGCGCCGATTTCGGCCGCGCCGTTCGCGTGCTGCGTGACGTTCTTCCGCGACGGGATCCGGATGCGGTTGTTCATCGACGCGACGTTGATCAAGTACGGCGAGTGGATGTACACCTCGACCGGCGATTCTTTGATCGCTTCGCCGTGTGGGTGCGGTTTCGGGGCTTTCCAGCCCTGCGGGTCGGAGAGAAAGAACTGGAGAACCTCGGCGTCGCGTTCGGCGACTGCGGCAAGCGGGTCGTCGTCGCGGACGTGGGCGCCAATTTTCATGGTGGCAACCTACCCTCGCCGAATTTCTCCCCGGCGCGGACCGGATGGTCACGCTCGTGGGGTAGCGTGAGCGCGTTCCGTTAAAACCGCGTTGGGTCCGAGGGGCGGAGGACGAGCTCGATGGGGAAGACTGCCGGGCGGGTCACGGCTTGGGGTTTCGCACTTTCGGTTTCGGCCGGGCTCGCGTTCCCGATGAGCGCGATGGCCGCGGAACCGAATCCGACCCTTTCCGGCGATTGCGCCGCCACGCTGCAGAACGGGAAGTCCGGCAACGGCCTCGTTCTCGACGCGGGCGCGCCGCTCAACTCGCCGGAAGCCTTGACCGTGGGTCTCGATTCGAAGGCCAAGACCGCCGAGGGCCGGAACCCCCTGCTTTCGCTGCCGGTGGGCGACCTCGTCAAGGGACTCGGTGTCGGTGACGTCCCCGTGGTCGGCGACCTCGCCGCGAAGGGTGTCTGCCCGACGGCGCAGGGCCTGGTGAACGCGGTCGGGAACCTTCCGCAGAACATCGTCGACACCCCGCCGATCGTGACCCCGCCGACGCCCCGGCCGCCTGGTCCCGGCCCCGGCCCCGGTCCCGGCCCCGGTCCTGGCCCCGGCCCTGGCCCCGGTCCGGGACCGAACCCGCCGCGGCCCGAGCCCCCGAAGCCGGGCCAGCCAGGCGGGCCGAGCAGTGAACTCCCGATCGAGACCGGCCCGGGTTCGTCCACCGGCATCGGCGGCGACTCGATCGCCGGCGTGATCGGCGGCGCGGCCCTGCTGCCCGGCACCTTCGTCCAGGCGCCGGTGATCACCGAGATCATCCCGGGCGAGGTGCCCCCGCCCACCGTCGACGAGAAGGACACCGGCAACGCGCAGGCCATCCCGGCGCCGGTCGCCCCGGCCAAGCTGCCGCTGCTGCTCGCGGTGCTGGCGCTGGCCGTCGTCGCCGCGGGGCTCGTCCGCGCCTGGTTGCGCGGCAAACCTGCCTGATTTCACTTTCCGTGACGCCCGCTTCCACTCGAATGCTTGCCCCATCGAGTGAGCGGGCGTTACTCGTCTCCCTTAGCGTCGTTATGCGGGTAGGTGATCCCTGACGACGGAGGAGTCGAAGGCATGCGCGAACGGACACGGAGGGCGACAGCCCTGGGTGCTTCGGCCTTCATTCTCGCGGGTTCGGCTGCCCTGGCCATGCCGGGAACGGCCGCCGCGGCCGAGGTCAAGACCGCCGCCTGCGGCGGATCGGTGACCGCGAAACCCGGCGACAAGATCCTCGGGAAGACGCCGTTGCTCGGCATCCCGCTGGACCTCGGCCACGCCGGGACGGTCTCGGGGGTGCTCACGGGCACGATCAACGCGCTGCTCGGCACCGTCTGCAAAGTGACGGTGACCGTGGTGAACGCCGTGGTCGCGCCGGTCCCGGTGATCGGCGAGCCCGCCGCGGAGGCGCTGAACGGCGCCGTCGCGGGCACCACCCAGGCACTGACCGGCGGCGGCAAGCCCGCCCCGGGCACGAAGCCCGCCCCCGAAAAACCCGCCCCCGGCACGCCCGGCGGCGGTGGCCCGCAGCAGGGCGGCCCCGGTACTCCGGCGCAGGGCGGCAGCCCGGCGACCAGCATCCCGGCGGCGAACAGCCCCTTGCTGTCCGGCACCTTCACCCCGAACTTCGGCGGCCTGCCCTGGGGCGTCAGCACGGGTTACGCCCCGATGCGCGACTACAGCTCCATCCCGGTCGCGATGGCCGGTCTCTTCAGCCCTTCGCCCGGGCTTCGCTACGGCGGTCAGATCCCGGGTTACGCGCCGCAGTACGGCGTCGCGGCCGAAGGCTCGAACGCCCTCGGGAACCCGGACGTCCAGAACGCGGGACAGGCCGAGGCGCTACCGAACGTGAGCGACGGCTTCACCCAGGACGGGAAACTTCCGCTGCTGATCGCCGTTTTGGCACTCTCCGGAGTCAGCGCGGGCCTGGTCCGCACCTGGGTACTCCGCCGAATGGCCGCTGGGAATTAGTCCTACCGCCTAGTATCTTTCTGCTCACTCCCTCGTTGTCCCTCTTGGCAGTGCTTTCGATTCCGGTGAAAACCTGATGCACTGCCCCACGCCCCCACCGACCCGGAGGATCGCGCTCGTGCGGAAGACCACCATCTGGCAGACCACCCGCAAGGCGCTGACCGTCTCCGCACTCGCGGCCATGGTCACCGGTGGCGCGTTCCTGTCCGGCGGCACCGCCTCGGCGGCGACCACGCTGGCGAACGCGTGCAGCGGCACCGTGAACGGCGGCATGGGCGACAGCGTCGCGATCACCGGCACCTCGGTCAAGGAACTGGTGCGGGCGGGCGCGCGGGAAGCGGGCACGCTGGCGCTCTGGGACGTCGCCGCGAACGACATCGCCAAGGTCAACACCATCCCCGTCGGCGCCGTCCCGAACGGCGCGGGCGGTTCGGTCGACGGCAAGGCCATCGGCGCGGCGGTGAAGCAGGCGGTCAAGGAGACCCGGTCCTGGGGTCTCGGTCTCGATCCGAACAAGACGCTGAACTCCATCGAGCACAAGGTCGCCGGCAGTTGCGGCCTCACCACGGTGGCCACGAACTACGTCGCACCCGTGCTGCCGACGCCGGGCACCACCGCCCCTCAGCAGGGTGGCACCGGTGGCGGCGGCACCCACGGGCTCCCGTCGTCGCCGAACCTGCTCCCTGGCGGCAGCAACGGAACCGGCTACGCCCCGCCGCGCGAATACGGCAACCTCCCGGTCGCGCAGCCGGGTGTCGCGGTGGCACCGGGCGTGCGTTACCCGGCCAACAGCCCGCTCCCGGGCGAGGGCGGCCCGCAGTACGGCGTCCCCGGCGCCGACGGTCAGGGTCCCGACGTCCGCAACGCCGGCAACGCCGAGGCGCTCGCGACCGACGGCCTGCCCGGCGACGTCCAGCTGCCGATGCTGCTCGCGGTGCTCGTGCTCGCCGGCGTGACCGCCGCGCTGGTCCGCACCTGGGTCCTGCGCCGCGTCGCCTGACGACGGGCCGGACGCGGAAGCGTCGTACCCCCCAGGTACTCTTACCTGGACAAACCCTCCTGCCACGGACAGTCCGTGGCCGCGAGCCCATAGGAGGTGAGTGGTTGTGTCACGCCATTACGAGGTAATGGTCATCCTGGACCCCACGCTCGATGAGCGTACGGTCGCCCCGACCCTGGACAACTTCCTCAACGTGATCCGCACTACCGGCGGAAGCGTGGAGAAGGTCGACGTCTGGGGCCGCCGCCGTCTGTCGTACGAGATCAAGAAGCACGCCGAGGGCATCTACGCGCTCCTCGACCTGAACTCGACGTCGGAAGCGGTCAAGGAGCTGGACCGTCAGCTCTCCCTCCAGGAGACCGTGCTCCGCACCAAGGTCATGCGCCGCGAGATCAAGCCGGCCAAGCCCGTCGCCGCCGCCAAGGCCTGAGCCGAAGGACTTTTCCGATGGCTGGAGACACCGTCATCACGGTGATCGGCAATCTCACGTCCGACCCGGAGCTTCGCTTCACCCCTTCCGGTGCGGCGGTCGCGAACTTCACTGTCGCGTCCACCCCGCGCACGCTGGACAAGCAGTCCGGTGAGTGGAAGGACGGCGAGGCACTCTTCCTGCGCTGCAACATCTGGCGGCAGGCGGCCGAGAACGTCGCCGAGTCGCTGACCCGTGGCGCGCGAGTCGTCGTGCAGGGGCGCCTCAAGCAGCGGTCTTTCGAGACCAAGGAAGGCGAGAAGCGCACTGTCGTCGAGCTCGAGGTCGATGAGATCGGCCCGTCGCTGCGCTACGCCACCGCCAAGGTGAACAAGGTCAGCCGTGGCACCGGTGGCGGTGGAGGCGGCGGCTTCGGTGGAGGCGGCGGCGGTGGCCAGTCCGGCCCGCCCGCCGACGACCCGTGGGGTTCCGCTCCGCCCGCCGGTGGTTCCGGTGGCGGCGGCGGTTTCTCCGACGAGCCGCCCTTCTGATCGACAGTCGCATCAGGTCGTCCACCGCGGGCGAAAGCTCCGCGAGACACCTTGAGACAACCACTACGTAGAAATCCAGGAGAAATACCGTGGCCAAGCCACCCATCCGCAAGCCCAAGAAGAAGGTCTGCGTGTTCTGCAAGGCCGAGAAGAAGGGCCGCCCGGAGAACATCGACTACAAGGACACCAACCTGCTGCGGAAGTACATCTCCGACCGCGGCAAGATCCGTGCCCGCCGGGTGACCGGCAACTGCAGCCAGCACCAGCGTGACATCGCCATCGCGGTCAAGAACTCCCGCGAGATGGCGCTGCTGCCCTACACCTCGACCGCACGCTAAGGAGGCACGTCAATGGCGAAGATCATTCTCACCACCGACGTCGCCAACCTCGGTGGACCCGGCGACATCGTCGAGGTCAAGGACGGCTACGCGCGGAACTTCCTCCTCCCCCGCGGCTACGCGATCGTGGCCACCAAGGGCGCGGAGAAGAACGTGCGCACGATCAAGCGGGCGCAGGAGAGCCGTCGCATCCGCGACCTCGACCACGCCAAGGAGATCAAGGCGACCCTGGAGGGCCTCGGCGCCGTCCAGCTGTCCGGCAAGGCGGCCGAGGGCTCGAAGAAGCTCTTCGGTTCGATCACCACCGCCGAGATCGTGGACGCGATCAAGGCGGCCGGTGGCCCGCTGCTCGACAAGCGTGTCATCGAGCTGAAGGACCACATCAAGACCGTGGGCAAGCACTCGGTCGCCGCTCGCCTGCACCCCGACGTCCGCGTCGACGTGCGGCTCGAGATCAAGGCCAAGTAACACCGCTTCGCCCAAGGGCGGGACGTCTCCTTTCGCGGAGGTGTCCCGCCCTTTGCGTTGCGCGGAACCCGACCCGGCCGGGCCGCGTCTGAGGCTTGACGGGGGATCAGGGCATTATTGAGACTCGACGTCGAGGCACGGGGACTCAAAAGGGGATCGGGCAATGGCTTACGACAGCAACGCCGAAGAGAACCGGCAGCGGCAGGTCACGGTGTCCGCTCCGGCGAACCCGGACAAGCCGGCGGGCACGTCGGGGGGTGGCGGTGGCGGGTTCAGCTTCGACAAGGACAAGATCGACGGCATCATCAAGAAGTGGACGGACCTGCAGGTCGAGCTCAAGAAGGACTACCGCGACGCGAACCTGATGGCGAACGTCAAGGCGCCCGGCAAGGAGTTCGCGAGCGGCGACTGGGAGAAGCTGGCCAACCCGTCGGGCAAGGCGTTCCTGGAGCAGAACCAGAAGATGCAGGACTACGTCAAGAACTACATCGACCAGCTGACCGCCGCGAAGCAGAAGATCGCCACGAACGAGGCCGAAACGCAGTCCTCGCTCAACAAGCACAAGGCCGTGTGATGCGACGTTCCCTCGTTCTCCTCCTCGCCGCCGGCGCACTGGTCGCGGGATGCTCGGGCACCAAGAACGGCACGGCCTCTTCGGAGCCGTCCTTTACGACCGGGGCCGGTTCCCCGAGCGCGTCGAGCGGCTCGTCCGGCTCCGCGCCCAAGGTGTCGAACCCGCTGAAGACCACGGCGATCGAGAGCGACGCGTGCGCCACGCTTTCGGCCGCGAAACGGTCCGAGCTCGGACTCGGTGAAGGTGAGCCCGGGACGACGAGCGCGGGCCCCGGCTGCTCGATCTTCGCCGCCGACGACAAGCTGAACCAGATCGACATCAGCCCGGTGATCGCGAACAAGAACGGCCTCAGCGACGTCTACGACACGAAGGCCAACAACGAGTACTTCGAGCCGACGGAGGTCAGCGGGTATCCGGCGGTGTACGCCGCGTCGCTCGACCACCGCAAGGACGGCAAATGCGGCCTCTTCGTCGGCGTGACCGACCAGCTGGCCGTGAACATCCTGGTGCAGTACGACAACGGGCCCGGCGCGAGTGATCCCTGCCCCGTCGCGCTCAAGGTGGGGAAAGCGATGATCGAGACGTTGAAGGAGGGCTGACCCGTGTTCCTGCTGCCGATCATTGCCGGGTACTCGGCCTACAACCTGGCGACCACGAAATCCGGCGACTTCGAAGCGTCGGGCGGCGATCGCAAGATCGACTGCTACAACATCTGGGAGAAGATCGTCACCGGTCCCGGTACCGGGTCGATCTCCGAGGGCCAGGCCGCCGCGACGCGCCTGAAGGCCGGTTACCAGGACAGGCTGACCACCATCGACAACCTGTCGAAGGAGATGGACGCCGCCTGGACCGGTAAGAGCGCCGAAGCCGCCCAGGAGTCCGGCGCGCATCCGCTGCGGACGTGGATGGAGGACTCCGGCAAGAAGCTGACGGACTCCGACAAGTACCTCGGCGAGCAGAACACCGCGTTCACCACGGTGAAGGCGAAGGTGCAGCAGGTCCCGAAGGATCCGCCGAAGAACAACATGCTCAACTCCATCACGCCGTGGACCACCGACACCGACCGCGCGATCCGGGACTACAACCAAAAGGGTCAAGCGAACGTCGACGCGTTCAACGAGTACTTCAAGGCCAGCAGCGAGAACGGCAAGAAGCTGCCCACCTACAACAAGATGGAGGGGCAGAACGCGGGCGTCGACGTCAACGGTGGCGGCGGCAAGGACAAGGACGGCGACGGCCAGGGCGACCGGAACGGGAACAACGGCGTGCCGCCGGGTTCCTCGGTGCCGCCCGGCTCTTCCGTGCCGCCCGGCTCTTCGGTGCCCCCCGGAGGCATGCCGCCCGGTGGGATGCCGAGCATCCCCGGGTCGAACATGCCGGGCTCCAACCTGCCCGGATCGAATATGCCGGGTATGCCCGGGTCGAACATGCCGGGCGCGAATCTGCCGGGTATGCCCGGATCGAACCTGCCCGGCGCGAATCTGCCCGGCGGGCAGTACAACCCGAACATCCCGGGCAGCGACTACAAGCCGCCGTCCTGGAACGACGGCACGAACGCTTCCGGTTTCACTCCGCCGAAGATCCCCGGCGCCGGGGGTTTCGGCCCGGGTGGCGGCGGAGGCGGTGGCGGCTTCGGCGGTACCGACATCCCCGGTGCGGGCGGTTTCGGCCCGGACGGCGGGTTCGGCCCCGGCGGCGCCGGATTCGGCCCCGGCGGACCGGGCAGCGCCAGCGGCGCGGCCGTCCCCGGCGGTATGGCGGGCGCCGGTGGCATGGGTCCCGGCGGCGCGGGTGCCGGTGGGGCCGGTGCGGGCCGCGGCGGTATGGGTGCCGGGATGGGCGGCGGCATGGGGGGAATGGGCGCCGGTGGCGCCAAGGGGAAGGGCGCCGAGGACGAGGAGCGCAGCTCCAAGTACCTCGTCGGCGACGACCCCAACGACATCTTCGGAACCGACGAACTCACCGCACCTCCGGTGATCGGCGAGTAGTACGTACGAGCAGGCCGGGCGCGTGCCAAGATTGGGGCCGCGCCCGGCTTGTCTCGTCCCGGGCCGACGAACATGAACGACTAGGGGGCAGTTCCGGTGCTGGACAAGCAGGTCACGATCACGACCGGCACCCTCATCACGCTGATCCGCCGCCGAGGCGGCGAGCCGCACACGATCCTGTCGGAGACCCCGACCTGGTACAGCGACGACGCACAGCGGACCGAGGACGAGCGGACCAACGAGGAACTGGCGAGCCAGGGCCTTTTCGGCGCGCGGGGCCTGCACCCCGGGTTCAAGGCGACGCTCGAAGCG
The DNA here is from genome assembly GCA_049998115.1 of Amycolatopsis sp. cmx-4-19. Classification (GTDB taxonomy): domain Bacteria; phylum Actinomycetota; class Actinomycetes; order Mycobacteriales; family Pseudonocardiaceae; genus Amycolatopsis. The sequence continues at coordinate 474,314 of JAEBEO010000001.1, forward strand.
ATCGCCAGGCCGAACCTGGAGTACTACGGCTGGGTCGACGGCGGTTTCGAGGGCAAGGCGCTGAGCTTCACCCTGCTCGCGGGCAGTTCCGGCGGCGAAGGCTTCGTCCTCGCGCGACACAGCGAGCACGACGGCGTCGCGCTCGCTTCGGTCCGGCCGGAAGAGCTGCTGACCGAGTTCCTCGACCAGATCCCGAAGCTCGCGCCCGGTCGCGGCAGGCCGGTCGCCGTCCCGAAGAGCCAGCTCGAGGCCTCGCGTTCGTCGTCGACGGCGCAGGATGACGGCTTCGAGGTGCTTCGCAGCGGACGGCAGAGCGCGGGCAGCCAGGAGGCCGACGAACTTCGCCGCATCCTCGCCCTACGCCGGTTGGGGAGCGGCAGCCTGTACGTCGCGGCTCGCGGCCGCAGCGGCGGGCGGCAGCGGATCGAACGGCCGGTGAACTACATCGATACCTCCGAGGGCCGGTGGCTGACCGAAGAGGTACCGGGAAGTGGCGAGTCGAGGATCGCCTTCACGCCCGCCGACCAGCACGTTCTCGCGGAACGGTTACGGAGCGCACAGGGCAGGTTGTTCGCATCCTGAATCCGGCGCCGTTCAGCCCGGCGGGGCAGCCCTCTACCCTCCGTGGCATTCATCCACAGGGCACCCCTGTGCGCCGCCGTGCGACACGCCGAACGACGAGTTTCGGCCGACACGCCGAGCGAAGTCGAAGAAAGTTCTCCACAGTATCTCCACAGGCCCTGACCAGCGGCTTTGTCAGGCCACCCCAACGTTGCCCACAAGTTGTACACAGGCTATGGGCCACCTGTGAAGGGATGCGTGCAGTCATCCCCAGGTTGTCCACAGGGCGGTCCCCAGGCGAAATTGCGCTGGTCCTTTCGGGGGGCCTACCGTGCCCGCCGGGTGGGTACGCACCGTGGTGTCCGCCCGGCTCGGAAGGTGAACACGGGGAACGCCGGAGCCGCGGAAGGGTGGCCGGCGGCCGCAGGCGGAATGACCGGGGAAGTTCTGGCATAATCGAACGCGTGTTCGATACTTGAGGAGGTGGCAGCAGCGGTGGCGCTGACCGACGACCGCAATCCGACATACGCGGAGTCCGACCCGGGTCCCAGCGACCCCGGTCCGCGTGGTGGCGAGTACGACCGCCAGCCGCCGCAGGACATCGCCGCCGAGCAGTCCGTGCTCGGCGGCATGCTGCTGTCGAAGGACGCCGTCGCCGACGTCATCGAAGCCCTCGGCCCCGACGATTTCTACCGCCCGGCGCACCAGGCGATCTACGACGTCGTCCTCGACCTCTACGGGCGCGGCGAACCCGCCGACCCGATCACCGTCTCCGCCGAACTGGAACGCCGCGGCGAACTCGGCCGCGTCGGCGGTGCCCCGTACCTGCACACCCTGATCGCGACCGTGCCGACGGCGGCGAACGCCGGGTACTACGCGGAGATCGTCTCCGAGAAGGCGGTGCTGCGGCGCCTCGTCGAGGCGGGCACGCGGATCGTGCAGTACGGCTACGGCGCGGCCGCGGCCGACGGCGCGAACATCGACGAGGTGGTCGACCGCGCACAGGCCGCCATCTACGACGTCACCGAGCGGCGTACCAGCGAGGACTACGTCGCACTGGAAGAACTGCTCCAGCCGACGATGGACGAGATCGACGCGATCGCGTCGCGCGGCGGGCAGTCGCAGGGCATCCCGACCGGCTTCGCCGACTTCGACGATCTGACCAACGGCCTGCACCCCGGCCAGATGATCATCGTGGCCGCGCGTCCCGGTGTCGGTAAATCGACGCTGGGTCTGGATTTCGCCCGTTCGGCGTCCATCAAGCACGGCCTGACCAGCGTCATCTTCTCGCTGGAAATGAGCAGGACCGAGATCGTCATGCGCATGCTCTCGGCCGAGGCCCGGATCCGGCTGGCGGATATGCGCGGTGGCAAGATGTCCGACGACGACTGGACACGGCTCGCGCGCCGGATGAGCGAGGTCTCCGAGGCGCCGTTGTTCGTCGACGACTCGCCGAACATGACGATGATGGAGATCCGCGCGAAGGCCCGGCGGCTCAAGCAGCGCAACGACCTCAAGCTCGTCGTCCTCGACTACCTCCAGCTGATGACCTCGGGCAAGCGCGTCGAGTCACGGCAGCAGGAAGTCTCGGAGTTCTCGCGGCAGATGAAGCTGCTGGCGAAGGAGATCGAGGTCCCGGTGATCGCGATCAGCCAGCTGAACCGTGGTCCCGAGCAGCGAACCGACAAACGCCCGATGCTGTCCGACCTTCGTGAGTCCGGCTCACTGGAGCAGGACGCCGACCTCGTCATCCTGGTCAACCGGCCCGACGCCTGGGAGCGGGACGATCCGCGCGCGGGTGAAGCGGACCTGATCATCGCGAAGCACCGTGCCGGGCCGACGGCGACGATCACCGTCGCCCACCAGCTGCACTACAGCCGGTTCGTCGACCTTTCGCACGACTAGCCTGGCTGGAAGAACGCGAGCATGCGCCGGGCGGCGTCCGGCGCCATCAGGATTTCCTGCACCCGTGCGGACATCCGGGCGGCGGCGCTGGTGCGTTCGAACATCTCGCGTTCGTAGTCCTTGACGGCGGTGGGGATGTCGTCCGGACGCGCGGCCAGTGCCAGGGCGAGCTGGGCGCCGTCGAGCAACGCCATGTTGGCGCCCTCTCCCACCGGCGGCATCAGGTGCGCGGCGTCGCCGAGCAGCGTGACGTCCGGTGCCGACGGCCAGGTCAGGCCTGCCGGGAGAACGGTGAGCGACCGTGGCACCACCACGTCGTCGCAGGCCTCGACCAGCGCGGTGATCCGCGGATGCCAGCCGGGGAGCAGTTCGATCAGCCGCGCCCGGGCGGCCGCCGGGTCGTCGAACGGGATCCCGCTGGTGGCGAACCAGTCCTCGCCGGTGTTGTAGAAGTTGATGCCGATGCGGACGCGGCCGTCGCCGTTGCGCTGCGCCGCCAGTGAGAGTCCGTCGCCGAGCACCCAGTAGTTGCCGCGCCCGACCATCGCGGCGAGCTCGGGATGCGTGCGGTCGATGTCGGGGATGCCGATCTCGACGCTGTTCTGACCGTTGTGCACCGGGCGCACGTCGGTGAGCAGCGGGCGGACCCGGGACTGCGCGCCGTCCGCGCCGACCAGCAGGCCATACGTGGCGCCGCGTCCGTCGGCGAAGTGCAGCCGTCCGCCGGAGGCGGCTTCGAACGCGTGCCCCCAGCGCACCGTGCCCTCGGGCAGGGAATCCAGCAGCAGGTCGCGCAGATCGGCGCGGTCGACCTCGGGCCGATCGAGCGGGGCGTCGTCGGGCGTGTCCTCCTGGAGCAGCAGGGTGCCGTCCGGTTCGAGGAGACGCATGTCCTGGCCTTCGCCACGGGCGATCCCGAAGAACCGGTCGAGGAGACCGGCCTCGCGCAGCGCGCGCTGCCCGGAGTGGATGTCGAGCATGCCGCCCTGTCCGCGCGCGTCACGTGACGCTTCACGTTCGTACACGACGGCGTCGATGCCGTTCACGTGCAGCACCCGGGCGAGGGCCAGGCCCCCCAGGCCGGCTCCGACGATGGCGATGTTCACGAGCGCTCCTTCGATACACTGTATTGACAAATACAGTGTATCGCTTGATGCGTTGTATTGTCGCGGGCATGTTGGTGTGGGAGCGGCCCGAGCCGCCGGATCGGCCCGCGCTGAGCCCGTTGAGCCGCGAACTGATCGTGCGGGCAGCGATCCGGCTGGCCGACGCGGACGGCCTGGACGCGGTGTCGCTGCGCAAGGTCGCGGCCGCGCTGGACGTCGGCCCGATGCGGCTGTACGGCTACATCGACGACAAGGACGAGTTGCTCGACCTGATCGTCGACGCCGTCCACGCCGAGATCCGGCCGTCCGGAAGCGGCTGGCGGGCGATGTTGCGCTCTTTCGCCGAATCCACCCGGCACACCGTTCACCAGCACGAATGGCTGGCCGATCTGCTGGGCCGCCGTCCCCAGCTCGGGCCGAACGTGCTGGCGAACTCGGAGACCGTGATGGCCGCGCTGGACGACGTCGGCTTGGACGACGTCATGCCGGTGGTCGCGGCGGTCAACGCGTACGTGACCGGTGCGGTGCGACGGGAAATCGCCGCGCGGCGAGCCGAACGCGCCACCGGGATGGACGAGAGGCGCTGGCAGACCTCGCGCGGGCCCTACCTGGAGCGGGCCTTCGCCACCGGCCGGTTCCCGGCGCTGGCCACGGTCGTGCACGACGCCGCCCACCTGGATGCCGACGAGACCTTCCGGATCGGCCTCGAATGCCTGCTCGACGGCATCGGCGCCCGCATCTCGACCCGGGTCGGCGATCAGTGACCACTAATATCGCCGGCATGGCTGCGCGGATGAGCGGATCGGAACGACGGGCGCAGGTGCTGGGGATCGCCGCGGTGGAGTTCGCGGATCACGGGCTCCACGGCGCGTCGATCGAGGCCGTCGCGCGTGAAGCGGGCATCACGCAGGCCTACGTCTTCCGGATGTTCAGGACCAAGAAAGCGCTGTTCCTGGAGCTGATCGGCGCGGCTTTCGATCGTTTCAGCGACGGTATGGCGCAAGCCGCCGAGGGTGCGCGGAAGCTGGACGCGTTGTCGCGGATGGGGGCGCGCTACCACGCGTCGCTGGCGGACCGCACCACGCTGCTGTTGCAGTTGCAGGGGTTCGCCGCCTGCGGTGACGACGAGGTCCGCGCCCTGGTGCGGGCGCGGGTCGCGCATATGTGGGACACGGTCGCGGCGACGGGACTCGATCCCGTGACGGTGAAGTCGTTCCTCGCCTTCGGCATGCTGCTCAACAACATGGCGGCACTCGAGGTGGACGGCCTGGACGAGCCGTGGGCCGAGGGGGTGCGCACCCGGATCCAGCCGGGCCTGTTCGAGCACATCACCGCCGCCACCAACCACTGAAACCCGTGTCAGTGCCGTGACTGCCCGGTGTCAGCACGGCAGGCGATCGTGGTCGCCATGAACACTTCACCGAGGGGAACCAAGATCTTCCGGCGGGCGGGAGTCACCGCTTTGGCCGCGGCCCTGCTCGCCGGTGTGACCATGCCGACGGCCTCCGCGGCCGGGCGGGATCGCCCGGAACTGCGGCAGGCCGTCCAGGAATTCGTCGACGCCGGATTCGCCGGGATGCAGCTGCGCGTACGCGACGAACGAGGCGAGTGGACCACCAGCGCCGGGGTACGCGAGCTGGGCGGGACCGCGAAGCCGCCGACCGACGGGCACTTCCGGGTCGGCAGCTCCAGCAAGAACTTCACCGCGACGCTGGTGCTGCAGCTGGTGGCCGAGGGCAAGGTCGGACTGGACAGCCCGGTGGCGGGCTACCTTCCGCGGCTCGGGCTGGACCCGCGGATCACGACGCGGATGCTGTTGCAGCACACCAGCGGGTTGTTCAACCACACCGGCCAGTACCACCCGGACGGCACGGTCACGCCGGGAATCCCCTGGTCGGGCCAGGAGTGGGTGGACAAGCGGTTCCACACTTACCAGCCAGAGGAGCTGGTGCGGCTGGCGTTGTCCAAGCCCGCGGTCTTCGAACCCGGGGCCGGCTGGAGCTACTCCAACACCAACTACGTCGTCGCCAGGCTGCTGATCGAGAAGGTCACCCGCCACCCCATCGCCGACGAGCTGGAGCAGCGGATCCTGCGGCCGCTGAAGATGCGCGACACCCTGTCGCCGGGTGCTTGGCCGGGGATGCCGAAGCCGTATGCCCACGCTTACTACCCCTATGAGGACGCCGGTCAGCCGAAGACGGTCGACGTCACCCACCAGAACCCGAGCTGGATCTCCAGCGCCGGGGACATGATCTCGACCACGAAGGACCTCCAGACGTACTTCTCCGCCCTGCAGAACGGCAGGCTTCTCCCTGCTTCGCTGATGACGGAGATGCGTAAGACGCACCCGCAGAGCGACAGCCTCTACGGTCGCTACGGCCTCGGGCAGTTCTCGCAGGACCTGGGCCCGGGCTGTGCGCGCCCCGTCCTGAACCACAACGGCAACGTCAACGGCTACGTGGCGCTGATGTACAGCACGCCCGACGGCAGCAGGACGCTGACCGCCTCGATCACCGTCGGGGACACCGCGACCGGCCCGGCGCAGGCTTTCCCGGCGGCGCTGAACAAGCTGATCAGGGCGGAGTTCTGCGGCTAACCCGTCGTCGATGGCCGCCAGGCGGGTGACGAGGTCGTCGGCGAAGCGTCCGAGGAGGCTGCCGGACAGCGAACCTATCCGAGCGCGCCGTAGTTCCGGACGAACGCGGTGAGCAGCCGGGCGAACTCGGTCCGGTCCTCGTCCGGCCAGTCCGCCATCGCCTCGGCGAACACCGAGCGGCGGAACTCGTGCATCCGCGTCACCTCGGCCCGCCCGCCGTCCGTGAGTACCAGGACGGCGCGGCGGCCGTCGCGCTGATCGGCCTCACGCCGCAGGAAACCACCGTCGACGGCGCGCGCGACCAGGCGGCTGGCACGCGGTTGGTCGATGGTCAGCGCGGCCGCGAGGCTGGTGACCGTCCCCGGCTCTCCGCTCTCCTCGGCGGCTTCGACAGCGTCGAGCAGTCCCTGCACAGCCTGGTCAGGCATGGTTTCGGCCCGGTCGCGGGCGAGTTTCGACAACGAGCGTCTCGCCTGGCTCCGCCGGATGGCGATCATCGCGCGTTCCACGTCGGCCACGGCGTCCGTCATTGCCGACCCCTCCTATTTGCATGTACTTTTACATGCACTTGCCGTCTCCATGGGGAGTATCCATCAAACCCATCGGCCGGTGGTTCGCCCACCTTCACCACCGCTCGAATCCGCGAACCTCGCGCGGGAATAAGGCGGAGCACGACGGCGTCGTCTATCCTGGTAGTTGAAAGTTCAAACACCTGGAGCTGACATGACCCCGGTGCTTTACCTCAGCCACGGCGCCCCGCCCCTCGCCGACGACGCCACCTGGACCCGGCAGCTCGCCGGGTGGTCCGCGGAACTCGGAAAGCCGAAGGCGATCCTCGTCGTCTCCGCGCACTGGGAAGAGGCGCCACTGACCCTCGGCGCCACCACCACGGTGCCGCTGGTCTACGACTTCTGGGGCTTCCCCGATCACTACTACCAGGTGAAATACGCCGCACCCGGCGCTCCCGAGCTGGCCGAGAAGGTCCGGAAGCTCCTGCGGTCGACCCGGACGCCGATCCACGACGCGCCCGAACGCGGTCTCGACCACGGCGCGTACGTCCCGCTCGTGGAGATGTACCCGGACGCCGACGTCCCGGTGCTGCAGGTGTCGATGCCGTCGCTGGATCCGCGCGAGCTGTTCGACCTCGGCCGGAGGCTCGCGCCGCTGCGTGACGAAGGCGTGCTGATCATCGGCAGCGGTTTCTTCACGCACAACCTGAGCGCGCTGAGCCAGGTCGACGGCACCGACGGGACGCCACCCGCCTGGTCGAGCGAGTTCGACCACTGGGGTGCGGAGACCCTGCGGGAAGGTGACCTCGACGCGTTGCTGGACTTCCAGCACAAGGCGCCCGCCGCGGCCCTCGCGCACCCCCGGATCGAGCACTTCGCGCCGCTGTTCGTCTCCCTCGGCGCGAGCTCGTCCGAAGGGAAAGGCGAGACCGTGATCGACGGCTATTGGCACGGCCTCGCCAAACGTTCCCTCCAGTTCGGCTAACGGGAGCGAAGGATCCCGGCGCCCACCACCAGGCCGAAGGCCAGCAGCGTGACCAGCCCGAAGGACACCGTCAGTGACGTCAGGTCGGCGATCCCGCCGATCAGCGATGGCGCAACGAGCCCGGAGGAGTAGGTGATGGTCGCGACGCCGGCAATCGACTGGCTCGGCGTCGGCCCGTTGCGTCCGGCCGCCGCGAAGGCGAGCGGAACGACGACGGAGACGCCGAGCCCGATCAGCGCGAAACCGGCCAGCGCCGGCACCGGATGCGTGGCGAGAACGACCAGCGCGCCGCCCGCCGTCGCGAGGACCCCACCCGCACGGACGGTGTTGACCGAGCCGAAGCGCCGGACCAAGGCGTCGCCCGAAAGCCGGGCAACCGCCATCGTGCAGGTGAACGCCGTGGTCGACGCGGCCGCGATGCCGGGCGACGTGCCCAGGACGTCACGCAGGTAGACGGCGGACCAGTCGAGGCTCGCCCCTTCGGCGAAGACGGCGCAGAACGCGATGGCGCCGATGATCACGGACGACTTCGGCGGCAGGGTGAACCGCGGCGGCGGGTGCTCGTCGGGCGCGCTTCGGACGTCGAGCACGCCCCGGCAGATGACCACGCCGGCGACGGTGAGCACGGCGGACGCGATCGCCAAGTGGATGCGGGCGTCGAGCGCGGCGTGCGCGGCGAGGGTGCCGGCGGCGGATCCGACGAGCGCGCCTGTGGTCCACATACCGTGCAACCCGGACATGACCGACTTGCCCATCTTCTCCTCGACGTCGACGCCGAGGGCGTTCATCAGCACGTCCGAGGTGCCCGCCGCCGTCCCCACGACGAACAACGCCAGGCACAGGGTGACGAGATTGCCCGCCAAGGACGGCAGGACCAGCGCCAGCGTCCAATAGGCGAGCAGCAGCCGGAGGCCCGCCCGGCCGCCGAGCCGGTGGCCGATCCGCGCGGCGAGCGGCATGGTGAGCGAAGCACCGATCGCGGGGAAGGCGAGGGCGAGACCGAGCTGGCCCGCGCTGATCCCCGCGTGTTCCTGGATCCAGGGGATCCGGGTGGCGAAACTGCCGGTCACCGCGCCGTGCACGGCGAAAATGGCGGCGACGGCGACCCGCGCCTGCCGCACCCGCCGCGATGGCCCGGCGACGGTTTCCACTGCATTACTCACTGGGCCCCCAAAGGTCCACGAGACAACCCGATGAGCGTCAGCGTAAACTATCAGGAAGGGAACCTGAAAATTAATTCTGGGAGGATTCACCGGTGAGCCCCATCCGGATGCCGTCCGCCTCCCCGAGCACCGCGCGGGCCATCAACGACCGTCTCGCGCTCGACCTGCTCGAACGCGAGGGTGCGCTGACGGCCGCCCAGCTCAAGACGATGACCGGGCTCTCCCGGCCGAGCGTCGCCGATCTCGTCGAACGCCTGCAGGACGCCGGGCTCATCTCCGTCGTCGGCGAAGCGGGCGCGGAACGGCGGGGCCCGAACGCGAAGCTGTACGGCATCGTCGCCGAACGCGCTTACCTCGCGGGCCTCGACGTCCGCACGCACGGCATGGCCGTCTCGGTCGCGGACCTGCTCGGGAGGACTCGCGCGGAGGCGTCGCTGCCGTTCGATCTGGACGTCGACACCGACGTGGCCGTCGAGCGCGCGATCGCCGTGCTGGAACGCACGACCGCCGAAGCGGGGGCGAGCACCCTGCACACGATCGCCGTCGGCGCGCCCGGCCTGGTCGATCCGGCGACCGGCGGGCTGCGGCCCGCCGGAGGGCTCCCCGCCTGGCACGGGAAACTCGTCGTCGAACTGCGGCGACGGCTGCGTGTCCCGGTGCTGCTGGAGAACGAGGTCAACCTCGCGGCCGCGGCCGAACAACGGCTCGGCGCCGCCCGCGACCGGGACACGTTCGTCCTGCTGTGGCTCGGTTTCGGCGTCGGCGCGGCCCTCGTGCTCGACGGTTCGCTGCGGCGAGGTGCCTCGGGTGGCGCGGGGGAGATCGGGTTCCTACCGGTGCTCGGCCCCGGGCGGCTCCCGACGGCGACCGACTGCGACGGCGGATTCCACACCTTGGCGGGCAGTGCCGCCCTCTGCGAACTGGCGCGTACGCACGACATCCCGGCTTCGGCGGCCGACGACGCCGAAGCGGCCGCAGCGGCTATCAGGTACGCGGTCGAATCGGGCGCCGAAGAGTTCCTGGCGACCCTCGCGGAGCGGATCGCGATCGGCGCCGCCGCCGTCACGGCAGTGCTGGACCCGGGCTGTGTCGTGCTCGGCGGCGAGCTCGGCCGCGCCGGTGGCGACGCGCTGGCCGACCGGGTGAGCAGGCAGCTCGCGGAGATCTCGCCGCTGCGGACCGAGGTGCGGGCAGGAACCGTCGGCGGCAGCGGAGTACTCGAAGGCGCCGTACTCACCGCGATGAGCGCCGCCCAAGACGCCCTCTTCACCCCAGGCCCAGGGTCCGCCTAGCGCCGCTAGAAAAACTAGCGCGATAGCAAAGGTCCCTTGCTCCCCCGAATTTGTCCACGCCGGCTGAAGTACACGAAGGCCCCCTTCGCGACGTTAAGTGCGATAAGGGGCCTTCAGGTACTTCGCGCAAGGAAGCGGGCCCGGGAGAAATTCCCGGGCCCGCTTCGGGTCAAGCAGATCCAGCAGACTGGCAGGTTCACATGGTGTGGAACTTCTTGCCGGTCAGGGTGCCGATGAAACGCTGGAACATGCTCAGCGGCGACGAGTCGACGCCCGCCAGAGCCGGGACCTGCGCGGTCGGCAGCGCCGGGGTGCCACTCACGGCGGGCAGGGTGCCCGAGGTGGGCAGCTGCACCGGAAGCTTGCCCGCGGCGGACGGCTGGCCAACGGGGAGCAGACGGCTGGGCAGCTTGCTCACGGTGGGCAGCTGACCAACCGGGAGCTGACCGACGGGCAGCTTGCTCACGACGGGCAGCTGGCCAACGGGGAGCAGACCGACGGGCAGCTTGCTCACGGTGGGCAGCTGACCAACCGGCAGCTGACCAACCGGCAGTTCACCGATGGGCAGCTGGCCCACGGACGGGAGGTCCACCGGCAGGTCGGCGGCGGTCGGCAGCGAGCCGACCGACGGGAGCTGCTTCGTGACGTCCGTGCGGGCCTGGCCCGGCAGCGCCGGGGTTTTGGGCAGCTTCACACCCGACAGCGCGGGGGTGCCGGGCAGCTCGGGCAGGTCCGACTTCGACAGCTGCGTCGGGAGGGCGCCCAGCTGCTTGAAGGCGGTCAAGCCGGCCGTGAGGCCACCGATCTGGGGACCGTCGGCGCGGGCGCCACCGATCGCCGGGATGGTGGGCAGGGTGCCGAAGGGCAGCGCGGGGAGCGCGTCGATCGGCATTTCCGAACCAACCGAGTCGGTGAAGACGCGGTCGTAGTCTTCGTCGTTCACGTCGGTGTCGTCGGTGGAGTTCTCGTCCGCGATGGCCAGCACCGGGTTTTCGAACTCGTTCAGCGGGATCACGAAGATGAGCGGGCGGTGGAGGTTGAACCCGGAAAGGGCCTCTCCGCTGCCGTTCGTGATGCTGTCGCCGCCGGCCTGGCCGTCGACCATGCTGTCCGCGTCGGCCTTGGAGACGCCGCCTGCCGCCGCGATGGCGTCGCCGAACACCTCCGGGACGGCCGCGGCCGGGATGTCGAGGATGTCGCCCGAGAGCGATCCGTCGAGGCCCGAGGTCTCGACGTCGCCGCCCGAGATGGCGTCGACGGTGTCGGAGCCTTCGGCGTCGGCGATGCCCGCGGCCGCGACCGCGTCGTGCGTGACCGGAACCACCGGCAGCGCCTGCGCGCCGACGATGTTGCCCGCGACCGCGCCGTTGTCACCATTGGTGGTGGCGTCGCCGCCGGCCGCCGACATGACGTCGTTCAGGCTGTTGCTCCGGGCGATGCCCGCACCCGCGACACCGAGGCCGGTCACCGGGACGGTGCCGCCGATCGGGGTCTGGACGACGTTGCCCGCCAGCGCGCCTTTTTCGCCATTGGCGGTGGCGTCGCCACCCGCCGACGAGTCGGTCAGGTTCGAGCCTTCGCCCGACGCGATCCCGCCCAGCACCGCGGCGAAGTTGTGCGCCTGGACCGGCAGGGAGACCGGGCCGTAGACCAGGTTGCCGGCGCCCGCACCACCGTCACCGGTCGCGTGGACGTCCCCGCCCGCGTTGGAGGTGGTGTCGCCGTCGGCGCCACCGTGACCCTGACCGGCGAGCGCGCCGCCGACCCCGAACGCCTGCAGAGGCAGCGAAGCCGGCACAGTCGCCAGGTTGGAGCTGAGGAAACCGTTGTCGTCGTCGGTGTTGCCACCGCCGCCGCCGGACACGACCTTGGTCTCGTCGGCGGTGCCGGTGCCCTGCCCGATGAACGAGCCACCGACACCGAAGACCTCGGCCGGAACCGCGGCCGGGACCTGCACGATGTTGCCCGAACCGGACGAGTCGTCGCCCGTGGTGCCGTCGTACCCGCCGGCGGTCACGGTCTTCGTCTCGGTCGCCTCGGCCACGGCCTGACCGATGTGCGAGCCGCCGACGCCGTAGACCTCGGGGGCCAGCGCGGCCTGGGTGTTGACGACGTTCCCGGCGAGAGTGGAGTTCTTACCGGTGGTGTGGCTGCCGTTGCCGGCGTTCCCGTCGACGGTGTTCTCGCACGACGTGGCGGTGGAGTTGCCGATGTAGGACCCCGCGACGCAGGTCACCTCGGCCGGAGCGGCCAGGGACGGGTCGACGATGTTGCCGCCCGCCGTGGAGCCTTCGCCCTCACTGCTGACGAACCCGCCGGAGTCCACGGCGCTGGTGTGGCTGGTGCCGCCGTCCTTGCCGGTGTTCGCGAGACCGACCCAGCTGCCAGCCACGCCACCGACGTTCGCGACGTCCGCGGTCTGCGGCACGATCGCGTTACCGGCGACGAAGGAGTCCTCGCCCTCGGTCTTGACGTAGGTGGGAACGTTGCTCCAGCCGGGCCGGGTGTCCCCTGCCGTCGCGTCCGCGGAGGCGTTGCTGTCGGAGTTCGAGAGCGAACCCCAGGCGGCGCCCGCGTTGTCGTTGACCTTAACCGGGACGGCGACCGGCACCGCGCCGACGTTGCCACCGAGGGCGCCGTCGTCACCGTCGGTCTGGACCCAGCCGCCGGAGGTGGCTTCGGTGTCGGCTTCGTAACCGGTGCTCCTGCCATTGCCGAGGATCCAAGACGCGGCGTTGCCGGTGACCTGGACCGGGGTCGCGAACTGACCGGCCACCACGTTGCCGGAGGTCGTGGAGCCCTCGCCGTCGGTGATGACGTTGCCGGTCTCGGTGGTGCTCTGGTCCGCCGAACCGCCGACCACGCGGCCGGTGCCGCCTGCCAGCCCACCGCCGTTGCCGGCGATCTGCACGGGCGCCGCCCAGTCCAGGGACACGACGTTTCCGGCGAGGCTGGAGTCCTCACCGCTGGTTTCGATGTTCTGGTTGTGCGCCCAGACCTGCGAGTGGTCCCGGCCCTTGACCTCGGCGTCGCCGAGCACGCCGATGGCGTTGTCGACGATCTGGATCGGGACGACCGCGTCGCCGACGACCTTGTTGCCCTTGAGGATGTCGTCGGTGGTGGTGAACCCACCACCGGTCAGCCCACCGTTGACCTGACGGGCCGAGGTCTTGCCTGCCAGCGGTGCCGGGATGGCGCCCTTGCCGGAGAGCTGGGGGAGCCCTCCGCCGATGCCGTCGATGCTGCTACCGGGCGACGTGATGCCGTCGAGGGCGTCGGAAACCGGCTTGGTGACGGTCTTGGTGCTGACCTCGCCCTGGTAGCCGGGGACGTCGAGCTGGCCGAGGGGCGTGCCGACGGCGTTGTTGTCGATCTCGACGGGAACGGTGACGTTCGCGTCGAGCGGTGAGGCAGGGGTGTCGGGGTTGACCTGTTCGTCAGCCGACGCGATGCCGGTGCCCAGCATCAACAACCCACCCGTGACCAACGCGGTCTGGAGTCCGCGCTTTGCCCAGGATTGCATGGGGTAGTTCTCCTTCATTTCGGGTTCCCTTGCGGGTTCAGGGAGGTGCCTGGGAAGCGGCACCAGGGGGTGGAGCGAACGCGGGCGCACAAAAGCGCACCGCCGTTTCACGGGGATCAGGAGCGGACGCGGAGCCAAACCCGGAATCGGGAGGCGTGAGGCGCGTCGGCTACCCCGCGGAGGGAGGTGTTCAGTCGGGAGTGACGCCGGGCTGGGAGCCCGGGGTGAGCGGCATGTACCGCGTGCCTGCCGGCGAGTAGCCGGTCAGGGAACGCTCGACGGACGAAACGAGCCAGGCGGGAACGCCGTGGGTCAGGCCGTCGAGGTGACCACCGGGGGCGTTGCCGCCACCGGGGACAGTCGGGATGGAAGGCGCGACAGGAAGCGGCGCCGGGGTGATCGGACGCGGGAAGTGACCGCGGTGACCGTCGTGGTCCGGGATGTCCTCGACCTGATCGGCGGCATCGTGCTGCACGAACGCCGGCATCGGGAGGACGGTTTCGAAGAAGGCGGGGTACTGGCTGGTGGCCAGCTGGGCGAAGTCGGTGAGCTGGCCGCCGTCACCGCCGGTCTCCAACGGGGACTTCGGGGCGAGCGGGACACCGCCGACGGGGTCCGGGAGGAGGTCGCTCTTCCCACGCGGGTCGAGAAGGTCCCAGACCTTGCGGCCGAAGTCCTGCGCCTCGGGCGAGGGAGTGAAAGCGTCGTCCAGCACCTGACGGGTGTCCTCGGGCTTGCGCACGATGTGCTCGAAAGCCCCGAGGGTCCGCTTGGCCGGGGTGATCACCGCGTTGTCGACGAAATCGGTGACGTCGTCACTCACCCGTGCGGAGGTCTCGTGCGCTTCGGCACGGACGTCGCCGCAGTGACGGTTCGTGGGAAGGGTCTTCTTCTCGACCGGAAGCGACCAGGCGGTGACTTCTTGGGGACGGCTGCCGCACAGGGCGGACTCGCCAGCTCCGGCGACGTCGCCGGAGAACCGGGAGACACCGCGGGAAACGTCGGTCAGCCCGGCCGAGGTGGCGTCGGTGACCGGGGTGACGCTCGTCCCGGGACTGGAGATCACCGGAGTGGAGGGCACGACGTCGGCGGAGGCGGAGGCGCCGGAAACGAGCCAGGCAGCGGCGGAACCGGCGACGGCGCCACCGACGACGAACAACGCACGCGAAGCGAGACGGCCGAAGCGCGCCGCGCCCCGCCCCTCGTTCTCCGCCGCGTTCGCCACTCGGTCTCCTGTCGCATCGGTGGGCCGATTCGTCGTTGTGAGACCGAGATAAGCAAAGTCCGGGAGGTCGAAGCGAGCCAGGACCGACTTGATGGCACGATCGGGTGAAGAACACAGGGTGTGACCCGAAATGACGATCAGTGATCAGGGCAGGCGAGGCCCGGTTACTCCGGAGTCGGCCACGGGGCACTGTGTCGAGCGTCGCTTCGGGCGGATTCGACCGAGCGCGCTGCCCTGAATGTTCAAGAACGTCGCGCCGGACCGATACGGTGAGCGCGTGAGCGAGCCCCAGCGCAAGCAGCCGGAATTCGATCCGGCGAACCCGTTCCTTTCGGAGTCGACCGAAGACGTCACCATCCTGGTCCCGCGCGGGCTGCGGATCGGTGCCGCGTTGTCGTGGCGCTTCATCGTGGTGATCGCCGCGCTGTACGTCATCGTCTTCCTGATCGGCTACCTGTCGGTGGTCGTCATCCCGCTGTCGATCGCGCTGCTGCTCGCCGCGCTGCTCGCGCCGGCGGTGTCGAAGCTGACGACACTGAAGTTCCCGCGCGGGCTGGCGGCCGGGATAGTGCTGATCGCGGGGCTCGCGGTACTCGGCGGGCTGCTGACGTTCGTCGTCGCGCAGTTCTCCTCCGGGCTGCCGGAGCTGCAGAAGCAGCTGACCGAGAGCCTCAACCAGATCAAGAAGTGGCTCATCGACGGGCCGCTGCACCTGCGCCAGGAACAGCTGCAGGAGTTCATCAACCAGGCGATCGGCTTCCTGCAGAACAACCAGGCGTCGATCACCACCACCGCGCTGACCACGGCGGGCACGGTCGGCGAGATCGTCACCGGCTTCATCCTGACGTTGTTCATCCTCATCTTCTTCCTTTCCGGCGGCGACCAGATCTGGACGTTCCTCGTCCGCGGTGTGCCCGGCCGGGTGCGCAACCGGGTCGACGTCGCCGGACGGCGCGGGTTCGCCTCGCTGGTCAGCTACGTGCGCGCGACAGCGGCGGTGGCCGTCGTCGACGCGGTCGGCATCGGCATCGGGCTGGCGATCGTCGGCGTGCCGCTGGTGATCCCGCTGGCGACGCTGGTGTTCCTCGGCGCGTTCATCCCGATCATCGGCGCCGTGATCGCCGGCGCGGTCGCCGTGCTGATCGCGCTGGTGACGAAGGGCGTCGTCGGCGCGCTGATCGTGCTGGCCATCGTCATCGGTGTCATGCAGTTGGAGAGCCACGTGCTGCAGCCGCTCCTGCTCGGCCGCGCGGTCAAGCTGCATCCGCTCGCGGTGGTGCTCGCGATCACCGCGGGCCTGGTGACCGCCGGGATCGCCGGGGCGCTGCTTTCGGTGCCGCTGCTCGCGGTGCTCAACGCCGGCATCCGGTCGCTGCTGCACGAACACGATCCCGATCCGGCCGAGGTGGATGTCCTGCGGGATCAGGCGGCGCAGCCGAACGACTCCGAAGAAGCGTCCGAACCCAAGTCATGACGAACACCCCGCTCTGGCGCGCCGTCTCGGCGCTCGGCACGCGGGACCCGGCCACTCCGCTGTGGCGCGGGGTGATCGTGCTTCGTGTGACGACGCTGATCTTCGCGCTCGGCTCGTTCATCGTCCACTACGACGGCTACGCGAATCAGGGGCTCGCGTGGCTCGCGTTCGGTGTGATGACCGGGTGGACAGTGCTCAGCACCGTGTTTTACGCGAGGCCGTCGAGCCGCTGGCCGTGGCTGGTCGGCGTGGACCTCGTGCTGACCGTCGCCCTCATGTTCACGTCGGTGTGGATCCTGTCCACCGGTCAGTTCGACGCGAACACCCCGCTGATCACGACCGTGTGGGCGGCGGTCCCGCCCGCGGCCGCCGGGACGCGGTTCGGCGCGCTCGGCGGGGTGGTCGCCGGGCTGGTGGTCTCGGTGGTCACCGGGCTGGCGCGGTGGCGGTTCGACGTCGACGTCGCGCGGGACGGCTTCCTGCTGACCGCGAGCGGCTTCGTGATCGGGCTGGCCGCGACCATGGCGCGTCGGTCCGCCGAGGCGCTGACCAGGGCGTTGCGCATGGAAGCGGCGACCGCCGAACGGGAACGGCTCGCCCGCTCGATCCACGACAGCGTCCTGCAGGTGCTCGCCCGCGTGCGCAAACGCGGCGCCGAGTTCGGCGGGGAGGCCGCCGAACTCGCGAAGCTGGCGGGTGAGCAGGAGATCGCGCTGCGGGCACTGGTCACCACCGAGCCGACCCGGCCGAGCGCCAACGGGACCACCGATCTCCGGGCGGCGCTGCAACTGCTCGCGACCCCGTCGGTGCAGGTCTCGACGCCCGCGGGCGAGGTCCGGTTGCCCGAGCACGTGACAGCGGAACTGGTGTCGGTGGCGCGCGAAGCACTGCTGAACGTCGAGAAGCACGCGGGCGCCGAAGCACACGCGTGGGTGCTTCTGGAAGACCTCGGCACCGAAGTCGTGGTGAGCGTCCGTGACGACGGTCCCGGAATCCACCCGGGTGTGCTGGAACGCGCGGCGGCCGAAGGACATCTAGGTATAGCGGAGTCCATCAAGGGCCGCGTGCGGGATCTGGGCGGGAGTGCCGCCCTGGACACCGCGCCGGGCCAGGGCACGGAATGGGAAGTCAAGGTTCCAGTCGCGGCGAGAGGAAAGCGATGACCGGTGCGCCTCGGGTTTCGGTGATGGTGGTCGACGACCACCCGATGTGGCGGGACGGGGTCGCGCGCGACCTGACCGAGCACGGCTTCGACGTGCGTGCCACCGCGCCGGACGCGCCCGCCGCGGTGCGGATCGCCCGTACGGTGCGGCCGGACGTCGTGCTGATGGACCTGAACCTGGGCGAGACGTCGGGCGTCGACGCCACTCGCGAGATCACCGCGGAACTGCCCACCACGAAGGTGCTCGTGCTGTCGGCGAGCGGCGAACACAGCGACGTCCTCGAAGCGGTCAAGGCCGGGGCGTCGGGCTACCTGGTCAAATCGGCTTCGTCGAGCGAACTGGTGGACGCGGTCACGCGGACGGCCGCCGGCGACCCGGTGTTCACGGCCGGGCTCGCCGGACTCGTACTCGGCGAATACCGCCGCATGGCCGACGCCCCGGACGACGGGCCCGCCCCGCCGCGGCTGACCGAACGCGAAACCGACGTCCTGCGCCTGGTCGCGAAGGGGATGACGGCACGCCAGATCGCCGAGAAGCTCGTCCTTTCCCATCGGACGGTGGAGAACCACGTCCAGTCCACGCTGCGGAAACTCCAGCTGCACAACCGCGTCGAGCTCGCCCGCTACGCCATCGAACACGGGCTCGACGTCGAATAGCTAGGCCTTCGGGACGGCCACCACCGGACCGGAGCGCTCGGCGGGCAGCGACGGTTTCGCGATCGACCACTGCAGCCTGTCGAGGCGCAAGGACGCGACCTTGTCGGTGACGAGCACCAGGTCGTTGTCCTCGGTCCACTCGACCGCGACCTGCTTGAGCGGGGCCACGATCGGCATCGACGGCGCCCGCGTCCAGCTCAGCGTGTCGAGGGCGAGCACCCAGATGTCCGCGGTCTGGGTGGCCGTCCCCTGCCAGGCCGGGTCACCGAACACGACGGCGACCCGGTAGCCGTCGCGGCTCGGCACCACCGGGCCCGGCGAGCCGTTGGTGACCGGCCGCTCGACCGGCGTGCGCTGGTTGTTTCGCAGGTCGAGGAGGGAGAACTTGGTCAGCTCGGCGAGCAGCATCCGGTCCTTGGTGATGGCGAGGACGCGGGGGAACTGGTGCACGGCGCGGCCGGTGACGGGGTCGATCAGCACGTCCTCGGCGGTGGCCGTACCCATGTTCACCGTGATCAGCAGGCCCTGCGGTACCTCTTGGCGGACCGCCGTCGTGCAGCTCGCCGGGCGGCCGCGGCCGCGTTCGGCGCCCAGCAGCGAGACGTACTGGAGGCGGCAGAGGTCGTCGCCGTCGTCGCGGATCAGCCAGACGCCGGTCTGGTCAACCGACGGGGCCACGCTGCGGGCCTTGCCCAGCTTCCACGGCGGGTTCTTCGGATCCCCGTAGACGAGGACTTCGGACGGCTCCAGGCACGACGCCTCGCAGCGAGCGGCCGACAGTACGACGGCGGCCTTCCCGACCCGCAGGACGTCGTTGACCCGGTCACCGTCCGGAGCACCGGGAAGCGGGGTGGAGGCACCGGTGACGGGATCGAGGACCGAAGGCGGCGAAGTCGCCATGACGAGGCGAAAGCCCAGGTAGTCCACCGGCGTGCCGACGAGCTGCGAAGGCGTCGGAGGCGGTGAATACGGAGTGACCGGCACGCGCCCGTCCGCGGTGCATCCGGCCAGCAGGAGGAGCGCCGCCACGAGAAGGGCGGCGCGGGGGGAAAATGCGGGTCCGTTCAGGGTATTTCCCCGATCTCGCTGGTGAGATCCGGTTCTACCATTCCAGGCATGGGCGAGGAAGAGCAGCCGACGACCGAAACCAAGCCGTTGAGCGGACGCGACATCAGGGTCTCCGACGCGGAACGCGAACATGTCGTCGAAGTGCTGCAGAAGGCGATCGGCCTCGGGATGCTGAACCTCGACGAGTTCACCGAGCGGACCGACCGCGCCCTCGCTTCGAGGACCCGCGGCGAGTTGAACGCGGTGCTCACGGATCTGCCGGGACTGGTGCATCCCGAAGCGGGGATGGTGCCGCGTCAGCAGCAGAACCCGTGGTCGCCGTCGCAGCACCAGCAGTACGCCTACACCACGTCGTCCGGCCAGGTCATGGAGCTGAACGGGAAGTACTCGGCGTTGCAGCGCGACGGCAACTGGCTGGTCCCGGAGTCGATGGTGATCCGGAACAAGTACGGCGCCACCAAACTGGACTTCTCCCAAGCCGACATCCGCCACCCGGTGGTGCATATCGAGCTGCAGGCCAAATGGGGTCCGGTGGAGATCACCATCCCGGAGAACGGCGCCGTCGACACCAACTCGATCACCGACATCAAGTTCGGCAACCTCGACGACCGGACGCGATCGAACGGCCGCCCCGGCACACCCCGGTTCGTCATCACCGGGCGCGTGCACGGGGGGTCGCTGATCCTCAAGTACCCGCGTCGGGGCTTCTTCGGTTAAGCACCGACCGGCCGGACGTGCCGGAGGTGCTTGATCACGAAGTACGCGATACCGGCCAGCACCAGCGCGGCCAGCCCGGACACCGCGTGCATCCCGCTGGCGAAGGCGTCGTGCGCGGGGACGGCGTCGGCGAGCCGGGCCCGGGTGACGGCGTTGCCGAGCGTCCCGACGGTCGCGATGCCCAGCGCGTATCCGAACTCGTTCCCGGTCTGCGAGAGCGAAGCCGCGGAACCGGCCTTCTCCGGCGGCACCGAGCCGACGACCAGATCCGTGCCCAGGGTGACCAGCGGTCCGCCGCACAGGCCGGTGATGGCGAAGGCGATCGACGGGATCACCGGACCGGCACCGGCCTCGACCTGCGTCAGCAGCAGGAATCCGGCAATCGCGCCGGCCAGCCCGGCGGAGATCAGCATCGCGGGACGGAAGCGGCGGGCGAGGATCGGCGTGGTCAGGAAACTGACGGTCGACGCGAGCATGCCCGGCAGCAACGCCAGCGCGGCGCCGACCGGTGAGAGCTCCAGGACGATCTGGAAGAACTGCGCGACGAACAGCATGGTCGTGCCACCCAGCATGGTGAACGCGCACATCCCGCCGAGCGCGGTCGAGAACGCGCGGTTGCGGAACAGCTTCGAGTCGATCAGCGGGTCTTTCAGTATCCGCTGGCGCCGCACGAACACCGTGCCGAAACCGAGGCCGATCAGCAGCGAGGCCAGTGGGACCACCTGCACGCCCTCACGAGCGAGCTCCTTGATGCCGTAAACCGCGGTCAGGATCGTGACCAGGGACAACGCGACACTGGGAAGGTCGAGGCGGCCCGCGTTCCCGTTGCGGTACTCGGGCAGGAATTTCGGGGCGACGACGAGCAGCAGCACCATCGCCGGGACGCCGAGCAGGAAGACCGAACCCCACCAGAAGTGCTCCAGCAGCACGCCGCCGACCATCGGGCCGACGATAGCGCCGACGGTGAAGCAGCCCGCCCAGATGCCGATCGCGAGCGAACGCTGCCGGGCGTCGGTGAACAGATTGCTGATCAGGGCGAGCGTCGACGGCGCCAGCGTCGCGCCGGCGATCCCGAGGACCGCGCGGGCGGCGATGAGCATCAACGCACTGGTGGAGAACGCCGCCAGCACGGACGCGAGCCCGAATGCCGTCGCGCCGACGAGCAGCAGCTTCCGGCGGCCGATGCGGTCGCCGAGCGTACCCATCGTGACCATGAAGCCGGCGATCATGAAGCCGTAGACGTCCATGATCCACAGCTGCTGGGTGCTGTCCGCGCCGAGGCTCTGGCTCAGTTTCGGCAGGGCGAGGATCAGCACGAACACGTCGAGGGAGACCAGGAAGGTGGGGAGGGCCAGTACGGCCAGCCCGACCCACTCCCGGCGTCCCGCCCGTGTCGCGGTTCCGGTGGTCGTCATGGTCCCGGTCCTTTCGTCGCTTCGACTGCTTTCACCGATGCGTCGAAGTGGTGGACCGGATTTCGACACGTCCTCCGGATTTTCAGCTCCGGAAGAGGATCAGCAGGCCGATGCCGACGAGGACGGCCGGCAACAGCAGGTGCCCCCCGCGCGCCAGGGCGCGGACGACGACCGGGCGGGTGGCGAAGTACCGGCCGGCCGCGCACCAGGCCGCGACCAGCGCGAGGAACACGACGACGTAAACGATCAGTCCGCCGGTGCCGGTATTGGCGAAGACGGGCACGTAGACGCCGATGTTGTCGCCGCCGTTGGCGAAGGTCACCCCGGCCACGGCGAGCACGCTCGGACCGGCTTCGGGCACGTCGTCTTCGTCGTCCTTGCGCCAGACGCGCCACGCCGCCCGGAGGCCGAGCAGGAGTGGCACCAGCCCGAGGTAGGGCAGGACGGCGTCCGGCAGCAGGCCCGCACCCAGTGCGCCGACGAGCGAAGCGGCGAGGATGCCGGCGAAGCCGAGGTAATGCCCGGCCACCACCCGCACCGTGTCGCGCCGCCCCGCGGCGCGGCCGAAGAACACCGCGAGCAGCACGATGTCGTCGACGTTGGTCACCGCGAACATGCCCGCGGCCTGCCCGAAGTTCACCGGGGGGAGCAAGGGACCTTTGCTATCGCCTCGCGGCGGCGGCGCGGGCCTCGACGGGGTCGGCCGCGGCCAGCGCGGCCTCGGCCAGTTCCTCGCATTCGGCCAGCGTCGTGGCGGCCAGGCTCGCGCCGACCGCACGCACCGCGGGCGCGTTCATCGAAAGACTGGTCAAGCCGAGACCGGCCAGTACCAGCGCGAGCCGCGGGTCTGCGGCGGCCTCACCGCAGACACCGGCGGGCTTGCCGGTGTCCTTCGAGGCCTGCCCGATGACCTTGAGCAGGCGCAGCAGACCGGGCTGCCACGGGTCGTTGAGGTTGGCGACCGCGCCGAGCTGGCGATCCGCGGCGAAGGTGTACTGCGCGAGGTCGTTGGTGCCGACGGAGACGAAGTCGACCGCGTCGAGGATCTCGCGAGCGGTCAGCGCGGCGGCCGGGATCTCGATCATCACACCCGCACGGGTGATTCCGGCGGCCCGGGCGCGCTCGGCGAACCAGGCGGCCTCGGCGGCGGTGGCGACCATCGGCGCCATGACCGAAACCTGGGCGCCGGAGTCCTGCGCCGCGCCCGCGATCGCTTCGAGCTGGCGATCGAGCACCTCGGGCCGGTCGAACGCGACCCGGAGGCCGCGTACGCCGAGCGCCGGGTTGGGCTCGTCCTCGGGCTCCAGGAAGGCGAGCGGCTTGTCGGCGCCCGCGTCGAGGGTGCGGACGATGACCGGCTTGCCGCGGAACGGCGAGAGCACGGCGGTGTAGGCCTTGCGCTGCTCTTCGACAGTCGGCTCGGCGGAGGCGTCGAGGTAACAGAACTCGGTGCGGAAGAGGCCGACGCCCTCGGCGCCCGCGTCGGCCGCGGCCTGGGCGTCCGTCGCGGAACCGACGTTGCCGAGCACCTTCACACGGTGTCCGTCGGCGGTGGCGCCGGTGCCGTCCCACTCGATCGCGCCGGTCTTGGGGGCCGTGACGACGGGGGCTTCCGGGTCCGCGAGTTCGACCACACCGGTGTCACCGTCCACCGCAAGCGCTTGCGCGTCGAGATCGAGGAGTCCTCGGACCGCGACGACGGCCGGGATGCCGAGCGAACGGGCGAGGATCGCGGTGTGGCTGGTGGGTCCGCCCTCTTCGGTGACGAGCGCGAGCACCTTCTCCGGGTCGAGCCCGGCAGTGTCGGCCGGGGCGAGGTCACGCGCGACGAGCACGCTCGGCGACGCCAGCGCCGGGACACCCGGGGGCGCGATGCCGAGCAGCTCGGCGACGAGCCTGTCGCGCACGTCGAGGACGTCGCGTGCCCTCTCGGCCATGTAGCCGCCCGCGGCCGCGAGCGCGTCGGCGAACTTGCCGGCCGCCTGGTAGACCGCACGTGGGGCGGGCAGATTCTCGTTCTTGACCAGCGCCTCGGCCGAGGACACGAGCGCCGGGTCGGCGGCCATCGCCGCGGTGGTGATGAGGATCGTCGCGGCCTCGCCACTGGCGGTCTCGGCCAGCTTCTCGAGCCTCGCGGCCACTATCTGCGCGGCCGGGTCGATGCGGGCGGACTCGGCGACAGGATCGCCGGGGGCCGGTGTGCTCGCAGGTTCGCCGAGCGATTCGGCGACTCGGACGACAGGACCGCTCGCGCGGCCGGGACTGACGGGGACCCCGGTCAGTGACTCAGACGGCATGGTCTAGACCATATCTCATAGACGGCGTGACCTGACTCATACTCAACAGCACAACACAGAAGAAGACATCATTCCAGCTCGGATGCTTCCGGATAGGACGGCTGGGCCCCCTGACGGGTCACGGTGATCGCCGCCACCTTCACAGCCTTACGCGCCGCGTCGGCCAGCGCGTCGCCGTTCGCAAGCGAAGTGGCGAGCGCACCCGCGAAGGCGTCTCCCGCGCCCGTGGTGTCGACAGCCTCGACCTTCGGCGAAGGCACCTCCGTCACGCCATCCGCGGTCACCACCGCCGCCCCCTTCGCGCCGAGCGTCACCACGGCGGCCTTCGGCCCGAGATCGAGCAGCTTGGGGAAATCGGCGTCACCACCGAGGAGGAACGCCGCCTCGTGCTCGTTGACCAGCAGGACGTCGAGCCGCTGCAGCGTTTTCTTCGAAACCTCGGTGGCCGGCGAAAGGTTCAGCAGCGTCTTCACACCGGCCTCGGCCGCCTTCGCGACAGCGTGCTCCACGGTCTCAAGAGGAATCTCCAGCGACAGCACCACGATCTCGGCGCCGCCGAGATCGATGTCGTCCGGCCGGAGACTGGAGTTGGCACCCGGCGAGACGAGGATCGAGTTCTCGCCGTCCGGTGTGACCGTGATGTAGGCGATGCCCGTCGGCCTCTCCCTGGTACGCAACGGCTTCGTGTCGACACCGGACTCGGCCAGCGATCGCTTGAGCAGCTCGCCGTAGGAATCGTCACCCACCGCGCCGAGCAGCGCGACCTCGGCTCCGAGCCGGGCAGCGGCGACCGCCGTATTCGCTCCTTTGCCACCCGGCGACAAGGTCGTGTCGCCACCGAGTACGGTTTCGCCACCCCCGGGTCGCCGTTCGACCGGGACGACCAGATCGGCATTGGCGGAACCGATGACCAGCACCTGTGAAGTCATGGAGGGAACCATGCCACGACCAGGAGTTGTCCGGTCATCTCCCTTCCCCCGGCGAAGATGTGAAGAACTTTGTAACTTTCCCGGCGCGTAGTGCGACAATCAGGCGAGCAGCGGAACGCCGTCACTCTTTCGGGGGGTAACCTCCCCCCGGACGTCACTTCGGCGATCACGCCCGCTCTTCAGATGCGTTGCCGTGTTCACGCGGTGACGTTGCCCCGATCCCGGCGGAGGCCGGGACCAGGGCATCGGGTCGCCGGCGTCGATCACGTAGCCCCCCGAGTGATCGGCGCCGGCGGCGCCCCGCTTCGGTTGCGCCCCGAAGTCGGGGCGCCTAAGCCCGCTTCAGCCTTCGGCTAGAGGGACGCCGTCTCCCGGAACTCCACCTGACGCGCTGTCCGCATGGCACTCTCGAATTCACGACGGGCGGTCGCCGTAAACGGCTCCGCCAGCCGGTACCAGCCATTATCGAGGACCTCGGACTTGTCGTCGTACCGGTTGCGTCTCCTCAGAACCGTCAAACGTGGGTGACGGATCGAGAACGCCTCCGACGCCGGAAGGAACTCCAGATACCTGGTCCGGTGATCAACACCCCATCGCACGGCATCGATCTCGTGCCACCAAACACCTGCGACAGAGCCGTAGGTCCGCAGGAAGAACCCTCGCGGCCCGAGTTCGAGCACCGCCTTCCGTTCCTTCTTGTGCGTCTGGCTCTCGAATCCATCGACCACCATCGTCACCACGAAAAGAGCGAAAAGGACTACGCCCGCACAAATCCGCACCCAGGTGACATCAGTGGCGGCGACGACCACCAAACAGCACACCTCGATCGTCAACGAGCAAAGGTGGAACGCCTTCAGCTTGCTCTTGTCCCAGCCATTGACGTGGATCTTCACCACATCGTCCTCGACGACCAGTTCGTCGTCCTCACGCGCGGCGGCAACAATCGGTTCGTCGGATTTCGCGACCCCGGCTGTGTTGTCATCCTCGATCGCGACATCGACGTAGCGAACGAGAACAGGCAGTAACTGCTCAGCCTCCCCAGCACTGAGGTCGACATCCGAAACCTGGAGATCGCCGTCCGGTTCACGGGTGAGTCCGGTGGAGCGAGCGTCGAAATCCGCCCCCGGTCGCAGTACGAGGGTGAACCGATCAGCTGCCGGTTTGCGATGGGTGTACTCGCGGAACTTGAGACTCAGGAACGCCTTGTCGATATCACTCCAGCGGGCGGTCCACTCGACCAGACCATTGTCGATCCGGGTGATACCTTCGGCTTCGATGATCACCTCGTCGGCAGGCGGAGGGGTTCGATAGTTGCGGAACTCTATGGTTCCGCAATAGACGAAGACTGCGCAGAGAACGCTGCCGACGATGCGCACCGCCAACTGGTAGTCGCCGATGACGGCGAAGGCCATGACAACGGTCAAGGTGCCGAAGAGAACTAGCAGCACCAAGTGACCGAAAACTGACGGCGTTCGCGAGATCACCAATCGATCGTCGGCCACTACGTTCCTTTCAGAGTCTGAGGATCACAACGAACCGGAAATCCGGTTCCCGCCCGGCTGATCGAAGATCGGTGACTCGGCGCCCACGTCCTCCGCAGTCGAATTCCCGCCAGTGGCCGTCGCGGCAGCGAGTGTCCCGTCCGCGGCCTCCGGCGCGCTTTGCGGTGCTCCACCTGCGCTATATGGACCGACGAATCCGGCTGGAGGCTGGACCTTTCGACTCGGAGGCTCCTCGTCGGAGTCACCCAAGGCACCATCGACCATCTTCCCGTAGAACTTCCGCTTCTCCTTTGTCAGGTTCTCTTGGAAGTCCTCGCCGTACTGGTCCTTTACTCTTTCGACCAAGTTCTCCTTCACCTGAGAGAGATTCCCGGTAAGGCCTTTGGCCTTGGCCGTGTCTTCCAGGGTGAAGATGTGCTTGCGAGACTCCGGTAAGTCCGCTCTGGCCTTCTCGACCTTCGCTGCGAACGTCTTGCCTTCTTCGGCGACATCGGCGGCCTTTTTCCCGCTGCCGACGAACTTCTTCAGCGCCTTCGGCGTCAGTGCGTCTTTGATCTTCTCGAAGCCGTCGGTAAGGCGTTTGAAGAGACCTTTTGCCTTGTCGAAGGCATTGGTCAGCTTCTTGATCCAGTCAAGGCACCTGCGTGCGTAGCTGATGGCCTTCGGCGTTCCCTCCGCGGCGATACCGGCAGGCATCGCCGGGCCCGGGTAGCGCATCGCGATGCTCACAAGTTTCCCGAGACACTCCGAGATCAGGTCGCGGACGATGGTCCGCACGACCGCGAGGATCAACTTGCAGACACTGACCAGCGTCCCGATGGAGTTCGCGCCCGAGGCGATACCCGCGTACAGATCCGCGCGATTCTTGGCGAAATTCCGGTAAGCGGTCGCCCCGTCGCCGGACCAGTTGGCACTGTCGCGATCTGTGGCTTTACTCAGATCTTCGCTGACAGACTCTAGTTCCTTGCCGATATTCTCCCAGGTCCCGATCATGTTGTCCAAGGCAACCTGATCACCGACGAGCCAGTCCAACGGCTCGCGAAGGAACGGGACGTGCTCGATGATCCACCCGAACGCGGAGGCCGCCAGGGTTCCGAGAGGATCGGCGACGAGATCGGCCAGCCCGGTCACACCGTTGGCGAAGTTCGCCAATCCTTCGGTCCAGTCGCCGCCGGCGATCTTGGCTCCGGTGTCCCAGAAGTCCTGGAGAATTCCCGCACCTTCGAGCGAACTCTCGTCCTGCGCGGCATCGGTCTTGATCAACGGGTTCGGACCCGGAGTGGCCACAGGCGTCTCAGCCATTGATCAGTCCTCCAGCTTGAACAGGTTCTTGAACTCGTCTTCTTGCATTTCCTTCTTTTGCTGCCAGGTGTGCACCCGATCGGCATGGTCGGCCGAAGCCTCGACAGCCGACTCGATCGCTGTCTTCGCCAGGCTCTGGGCGGCGGCACAGATCGCGGCCAGTGGGATTCCGACCAACCCGAATGCCTCATCGCCCATGGCCGCGTCGGCTGCGGAGCCGGTCATGGCGACTCGCTGGCCCAGATAGTCGATCGTGCCGCGGTGTGTGGCGAGTTCACCCGGATCGACTCTGAAGCCGTCCCCCGCAGGTGGCTGACTCATGGTGTTCCCCTCCCTCAAGTACCCGGTCAGCGCAGGAAGTCGCCGCCGGTGAAGTAGTCGTCCTCGTGGTCGTCCTGCCGGCGCGCGGCACGGGGCGGCGCGGGCGGGGTCGGAGGAGCGGGTGGCTTAGGCGTAGGCGCGGACGGGGGTGGAGGTGGCGGAGGGGTGTCGAGTTCGTCGTCGGTGACGAAGCGGTCGTCCTCGTCCGGGTCCTGGTGGCCGCCCTCGACGTAGCCGGTCGGCTCGGGTTCCGGGTATTCGGTGTGCAGCTGGGTGACCAGTTCGGTCATCGTTTCGGTGCCCGCGATGGACGGGACGCCGGTCTGCATGGCACCCGCCAGTTTGCTCTGGGCGCTTTGGACGACGCGCAGGATCTCTTGCGCCAGTGCGGGGTTGTCCCGCACGGACGGGCCGATTTCCAGGCCGACCAGGTTTCCCGCGTGGTTGACCTTGACCGAGATCTGGCCGTCCTTGCTGCGTTCGGAGACGGAGACGCTTTCGATCTCTGTCCGCATCTGGTTCGCCTTGCGCTGTGCGTCGGCCAGCTTGGCCTCGAAGTCAGCGAAGAGCTGCTCAGGGTTCGACACGCGAACCTCCCCTGTTCACGTCGTAGCCGTACGGCGACCGAGTGTGGCATACCCGTCCGACGTCGGGGAACGTTTCCGGTGCATCCGCGCCCCGGTCGTGTGGATCACCACAGGTCCCGGTTTCCCCTACCCGATACGGTGTCCGCGCAGGTCAGCGGTCCATAACGTACCGATACTGACGATTTCGGACCGGAAGCGCGCGATCTACGCGCTTTTCGCGCTTCCTGGGTATCTCGGCGGCTCGAAGGCGCAGCGGGGGCTCGTGCGGCGTTGGCTCGGGGTGGAGGCCGTTCCGATCTTCCTGGCGCTCCGGCCACTCAGCAAGCTTCAGGCCCGCTTTCTGGGTTGATGGCGCACTGACCACCTAGAATGCCCGGATGAGCAACACCGGCCGCAGGGGTCGCGAGCGGGCGGCCACCGATCAGGACATCCGCCGGACGGCCCGGGCGCTCCTGGTCGAGCAGGGCCCGGAGGCCGTGACGCTGCGGGCGATCGCGCGCGAGCTCGGCATCACGGCACCGGCGTTGTACCGCTATTACGGGTCCCGTGACGATCTGGTCGAGCACCTGCGGGCGGACGTCGTCGCGGATCTCGCGGCCGATCTCGCCGAGGACATCGCGCAGCTGCCGGACGAAGGCGCGCTTCAGCTTTTCGCCATCTGCAAGGGCTTCCGCCGGTGGGCGCTGACGCACACCAAGGAGTTCACGCTGGTCTTCGCGTCACCGTCGGGGGACGGCACGCTGAGCAGGCTGGACGAGCCGTTCGGGCGGATCTTCCTCGCCGCGGCGGGGCGAGTGCTCGCGATGCACGATCTGGTGACGCCGTCGAACGACGTTGTCCCGGTCGAACTGCGCGACGACCTCTCCGCGTTCCAGGCCGAACTTTTGGCCGTGCTCAAGGAATCCGGTGCGGAGGAGTTCCCGCTGGAGAAGCTCGACCTCGGCGTGACGTACCTGATGATCCAGTTCTGGGCCCGGCTCTACGGGCACGTCACGCTCGAGGTCTTCGGCAATTATCCGATCCCGTTCTCGAAACCGGACGTCCTCTTCGACGCGATGCTGGCCGATCTGGCGCGCGAGATCGGCCTGACCGCCGGCTAGGCCGCGTGCCCGCCGTCTACCGAAACGGTCGTCGCGGTCACGTACTTGCTCTCGGGCCGCGCGAGGAACGACACCGTGGCGGCGACCTCCGACGGCGAGCCGTAGCGGTCGAACACCGTCATGCTCCGCTGGTCGGCGGCGTACGGGCCGTCGGCGGGGTTGAGGTCGGTGTCGGTCGGGCCGGGGTGCACGATGTTCACGGTGATGCCGCGCGGCCCCAGTTCCCTGGCCAGGCCCTTGGTCAGGCCCAGCAGCGCGGTCTTGCTCACCGCGTACAGCGACATCCCCGGGCCGGGCACGCGGTCCGAAACGCAGCTGCCGATGGTGATCACGCGGCCGCCGTCACCGAGGTGCCGCGCCGCGGCCTGCGTGGCGACGTAGACGCCGCGGACGTTGACGGCGAGCACCCGGTCGATGTCCTCCAGGCTCGTCTGGTCGAGCGGGCCGACGAAGCCGACGCCCGCGTTGTTGACCAGCACGTCGAGCCTGCCGAACTCGGCGACCGCCGTTTCGACGGCCGAGGAGATCGCCGCGGCGTCGGCGCTGTCGGCCTGGACCGCCAGCGCACGGCGGCCGAGCGCCTTGATCTTGTCCACGACGCCTGCCGCCGGCCCGGCGTTGTTCTGATAGGTGAGCGCGATGTCGGCGCCGTCCTCGGCGAGCCGGATCGCCGTGGCGGCACCGATCCCGCGGCTGCCGCCGGTCACCAATGCCACCTTGCCGTCGAGGGTCATGCGGTGTTCTCCGTTCGATTTCGTTGTCCTTGAACAACTCCATCGAATCGCCTCACGACCCTCGACGCTGGCGCCTTTCCGCCATGGCGGCTACAGGACGATGTTGACCAACCGTCCCGGGACGACGATCACCTTGCGCGGTGTGCCGTCGCCGACCAGCGCGGCGACCTTCTCGTCGGCCAGCGCGGCCGCCTGCACGGCGTCCTTGTTCGCGTCCGCGGGCACGGTGACGCGCGAACGCACCTTGCCGTTGACCTGGATCGGGTATTCCACGGTGTCCTCGACCAAGTACTTCTCGTCGACGACCGGGAAGGGCCCGTGCACCAGGGAATCCGCGTGACCCAGGCGCTTCCACAGCTCCTCGGCCAGGTGCGGGGCCAGCGGGGCCAGCATCAGCACCAGCGGCTCCACCAGTTCCCGCGGCGTCGCCTCGGTGCCGCCGTAGGTCTTGGTGACGTAGTTGTTCAGCTCGATCAGCTTCGCGCCGGACGTGTTGAACCGCATCTCCGCGTAGTCCTCGCGGACACCGGCGATCGTCTTGTGCAGCTGCTTGCGATCGTCGTCCGTGGCGTCCGCTGTGGACACACGCAGCTCGCCGGACTCCTCGTCGACGACCAGGCGCCACAGCCGCTGCAGGAACCGCTGCGCGCCGACGACGTCCTTGGTCGCCCACGGCCGCGAGACGTCCAGCGGGCCCATCGACATCTCGTAGAAGCGGAAGGTGTCGGCACCGTAGTTCGCCGACATCTCGTCCGGGGTGACGACGTTGCGCTGCGTCTTCCCCATCTTCCCGTATTCCTGCTTGACCTCTTCGTCGGAATGGAAGAACTTGCCGTCCTTCTCCACGACGTCTTCGGCCGGAACGTAGAAGCCACGGGAATCGGTGTACGCGTATGCCTGGACGTAGCCCTGGTTGAACAGCTTCCGGTACGGCTCCTTGGACGAAACGTGGCCCAGGTCGAACAGCACCTTGTGCCAGAACCGCGAGTACAGCAGGTGCAGCACCGCGTGCTCGACACCGCCGACGTACAGGTCCGTGCCACCCGGATCGTCGACGCCGTGCTCGGCGGGACGCGGGCCGACCCAGTACTCCTCGTTCTCCGGCGCGACCAGCGCCTCGGAGTTGGTCGGGTCCAGGTACCGCAGCTGGTACCAGCAGGAACCCGCCCAGTTCGGCATGGTGTTGATGTCGCGGCGGTAGGTCTTCTTGCCGTCGCCCAGATCCAGTTCGACCTCGACCCAGTCGGTGGCGCGTGCCAGCGGCGAGGACGGCATGCTGTCCTTGTCCTCCGGGTCGAAGGTCACCGGCGAGTAGTCGGCGACTTCGGGCAGCTCGACCGGCAGCATGCTGTCCGGCAGCGCGTGGACCTGGCCGTCCTCGTCGTAGACCACCGGGAACGGTTCGCCCCAGTAACGCTGACGCGAGAACAGCCAGTCACGCAGCTTGTACTGGACGGTGCCGCGGCCGTGGCCGTGCTCCTCCAGCCAGCCGATCATCGTCTTCTTGGCTTCGTCGACGCCCATGCCGTCCAGGCTGAGTCCATTTTCTTGGCGAGAGTTGATCGCGGGGCCGTCGCCGGTGAACGCCTTGCCGTCGAACCCGTCCGACGGCTGCACGGTGCGGATGATCTCCAGGCCGAACTTCTCGGCGAACTCCCAGTCACGGGTGTCCTGGCCGGGGACGGCCATGATCGCGCCGGTGCCGTAGCCCATCAGGACGTAGTCGGCGACGAAGACCGGGATTTCCTTGCCGTCGGCCGGATTCACCGCGTAGGAGCCGGTGAAGACGCCGGTCTTCTCCTTGTTCTCCTGACGGTCCAATTCGGACTTCCGCGACGCGGCGTCGCGATACGCGGCGATCGCTTCGGCGGGAGTCGCGGCGTCGCCGGTCCACCGGGCGTCGACACCTTCGGGCCATGTCGCCGCTGTCAGCTTCCCGACCAGCGGGTTCTCCGGTGCCACGACCAGGTAGGTCGCCCCGAACAGCGTGTCCGGGCGGGTGGTGAAGACCTCGATCTCCGTGTCGCCCGCCTGGAACTTGACCTGCGCGCCGTGCGAGCGGCCGATCCAGTTGCGCTGCATGGACTTGACCTTTTCCGGCCAGTCCAGCAGGTCCAGATCGTCGATCAAGCGATCGGCGTAAGCGGTGATGCGCATCATCCACTGCCGCAGGTTGCGGCGGAACACCGGGAAGTTGCCGCGTTCGCTGCGGCCGTCGGAGGTGACCTCTTCGTTCGACAGCACCGTGCCCAGCCCCGGGCACCAGTTCACCGGCGCCTCGGAGAAGTAGACCAGCCGGTGCGAGTCGATGATCTCCAGCTGCTCGGCGCGGGTCAGTTCGCCCCAGCTGCGGCCGTCCGGAGTACGGCGTTCGTCCTGCGCGTATTCGGTTTCCAGCTCGACGATGGGCCGGGCCTTGCCCGCCTCGTCGTCGTAGTAGGAGTTGAAGATCTGCAGGAAGATCCACTGGGTCCAGCGGTAGTACTCCGGATCGGTGGTGCGGATCCGGCGCCGGTCGTCGTGTCCCAGGCCCAGGCTGCGCAGCTGGCGCAGGTAGGTCGTGATGTTTTCGTCGGTGGTCTTCGCCGGATGCTGGCCGGTGCGCACCGCGTACTGCTCGGCCGGCAGGCCGAAGGCGTCGAAGCCCATCGTGTGCAGCACGTTCCGGCCGATCATCCGGTGGTACCGCGCGAAGACGTCGGTCGCGATGAAGCCCAGCGGATGCCCGACGTGCAGGCCCGCACCCGACGGGTACGGGAACATGTCCTGGACGAACAGCTTGTCCGAGGGGACCTCGCCGCTCGCGTCCGCGAGCGGGCCGACCGGGTTCGGCGCGTGGTAGGTGCCGTGGTCGGACCAGTAGTCCTGCCAGCGCTGCTCGATCTGGCCCGCCAGCTCCGCGGTGTAGCGGTGCTGAGGGGCCGCGTCGGCGCCGCTGGGCGCTTCGCTCGCCTGGTTCATCGATCCTCCGTGCTCATCCACGTCAAGCCACTCCAGAAACAACTCGACCCCTCAGCCCGGAGGGCATGAGGGGTCGCCGCGCTGGTCCCGGCCGATCGGCCGAGGTCAGCGCGGCAGGCTAAGGAGCAGCCGAGCCATGTTCATGGGGCCAGT
This sequence comes from Amycolatopsis sp. cmx-4-19, assembly GCA_049998115.1. Lineage (GTDB taxonomy): Bacteria > Actinomycetota > Actinomycetes > Mycobacteriales > Pseudonocardiaceae > Amycolatopsis. Next base: position 507,558 of record JAEBEO010000001.1, read on the forward strand.
TTAACCCGCTGGTCAAAGCCGTTCCGCGGGGACCGCCAGAGCGATGAACTGGGTCACCTGCGTGGCCGAGAAGTTGTTGTCGCTGACGAGCACCAGACTGCGCTCGCCGTTCGGGAGGCGCGGCCCCCAGGTCATCCCCTCGACGTTGTCCACAGTGGACAACTTGAAGTCGGCGAGGTCGGCGAGCAGGCGCTTCTTGACCGGTTTGACGTTTTTCGCGGCCGCGAGTGACGGTGTCTTCGCGATGTCGGTCGCGCCCTTGGTGTCGATTTCGTAGATACGGATCTTGTTGCCGACACCGGTGACGAACGCGCGTTCCATCACGAGATAGCGCGTCGGGTCGGCCTGGTCGACGGCCAGCAGCGACGAGACGCCGGTGGTCGCGAACGCGCCGGGCGGGTTCGGCGCCGCGAAGACCTTGTCCTGCGGGTACGCGTACTGCGCGAGCACCGGGCCGAACCGGGACTGCAGGGTGATGCGCGAAAGGGCTCCCGAGATCGGAGTCGGTTCCGGGCCGTCCTGCAGCAGCGGCCCTTCGACCGAGCTGGCGACGAGTGAGCCGAAACCGGCGAAGGCGATGCCTTCGAGGACGAGGTTCTGCCGGGGCCCGGCGGTCTCGGTCATCTTCTCGTTGGCGGGGATCGGCAGGTCGCGGACGTAGGAGCCGTCGCGCTTCGCCTCGCGGATCGACGGGTCGATCAGGGCGGCGGCGGATCGCTCGCCCTCCTGCGACCAGAGGTAGCGGCCGGTCCATGGGTCGACGCGGAGTTCTTCGGGATCGACCGTCCGCATGTTCTGCGGCTGCGAGGGATCGTTCTTGGCGAGCGGCGGGTACGTCGTGCCGTCGGGCCGCAGGAGCGGCTTCGTGCCGGTGAAGGTGACCGGGCCGAGTCCCTTCGCGTCCAGGGAGAACTTCGCGGTGTAGAACCGGGCCGGGTTGATGGCGGACCGGTCGTCGCAGATCAGCGCGTACTCGCCGGTGCGGGGGTCGAAGTCGATGCTGGAGAGACCGCCGACGACGGTGCCGTCGTAGGGGAGGAAGTTCGGGATGGTCTGTTCACCGATCAACCGCAACGGACGGTGCTCGGCTTGCGCGGCCGGAGCCGCCATCAGTGTGAGGGGAACGGCCCCGATGAGGGCGGCTGCGAGGACTCGGCGTGACATGGCCTGTAGCACAGTCGATCAGGGTATCCGGCAGGTTGCCGGGACGTCACGCTTATCCTCGTGGAGTGTTCGTCATAGCGCTGGTCCCGATCGTGCTGGGTGTCCTCGTCGGCTGGGGTGGCTTCCTCGGCCTGCGTGAGAAGCTGCCGCGTGAGCGTGGCGCCGGCGTGCGCACCGCCGCCACGATGCGCAGCGAGGACGCCTTCCGCCTCGGCAACAAGGTCGCCGGGCTCCCGACGCTGGCGGGCGGCGTGATCGCCGTGCTCGCGGGTGCCGCCGCCTTGGTCATGCCGACGACGTTCGGGCTCCTGCTCGGCTCGTTCGTGGGCGTGCTCGGGATGATCGCGCTGGTCACCGCCGGGGGAGTGCTCGGCAACCGCGCCGCCGCGACGGTGCCCGCCCCCGAACCCACCGCGCCGGAAGCCCCGGCCGGCTGCAGTGGCTGCGCCTGCGGGACCTGCGGCGTCTTCAAGAAGGCCGACACCGCCACCGCTTAATTGCGCTGGAGGTCTCCTGGATGGGTGGCCAGCAGTGCCAGCGGGATGCCCTGGCGGCGCAGCACCTGGCCCCAGAGGTCGTGGGACGGCGAGGCCAGGACGTCACTGGGCAGCGCCGGGACGATGATCCAGTCGTCGCGTTCGATCTCGTTCGCCAGCTGGCCGGAATCCCAGCCCGCGTACCCGGCGAAGACCCGCACCCCGCGGACCTTCGGGACCAGGACCTCGGGATCGGTGTCGAGGTCGACCAGGGCGACCGGCCCGCGGACGGCGATCACGCCGGGCACGGTGGACGCCGTCTCGCCGGTCCGCAGGGCGGCCAGGCACAAGGCGGTCTTCTTCTCCACCGGCCCGCCGACGAACACCGACTGCGGTTCGGCGACGTGCCCACCCCAATTGGGCAGCACGTCGTACACCGGAACGTCACTCGGCCGGTTGAGCACGACGCCGAGCGTTCCCTCGTCCCGGTGATCGATGACGAACACGACGGTCCGCCGGAAGTTGGGATCGAACATCGTGGGGGCGGCGACCAGGAGCGTTCCCGGTTCGACTTCGGCGTCCGCTGGCACGTCCGCCATGATCCCACTTCGAGCACAGACAAATCGTCCGGCCAGGGAACAACAGCATCACGAGCACCGTTGGACACAGTGGTCGGTGTGCTTTCCGTGTCCCCCGGGCTCACTGAAGAACCGCCTTTGTGGAATACCGTCCGGCTGGAGCCACACTGCGCATAGCCGCCGAGAGGCGACCCTAAAGCGCACCGGCCACCTTCTTGAACTTCCGCCGCCGCCGCCGGTGTCACGGCGCCTACCAGGGCGTTCGTCCGTGGTCCCGGCTTCCCGCGACTGTTTTTCGCCAGCCTCGCGGCGTTGCTGCTGCCGTACTCGGTCGTCTGGTGGGCGCCGCCGGTCACCTTCTCGCGGTACGAAAACGGAGAAGAGGCAATACGGCCCCTCCCTGGGCATTAAGGTGACGCTTACCGACACCGGGTGGCGTATGCCCGGGATCAAGTACTTCCGGGGGCTCAGGTGACTACGGCCGGCGACGACAGCGCGCGCCTCGAAGCGCGCAACGCCGCGATGAAGGACCAGGTCGACACGCTGCTCGAACAGTTCGAGCGGCAGACGGCCCAGCTCCGGGAAGCGCAGGACGCCGCTTCGCAACTGGCCGCGACGGTGGTCTCGCAGGACGGTCTCGTCCGCGCCACCATCGACGCCACCGGCACGCTGAGCAAGCTGGAGATCCAGCCGAACGCCTTCGAACGGACCAATCCCGCGCAGCTGGCCAACACCGTGCTGACCCTGGTTCGCCAGGGATCGCTGCAGGTCAAGCAGCAGGTCGCCGAGCTGATGGCCCCGATCACCGAAGGGCTGCCGGACCTCTCGGACCTCATCGACGGCGCCCCGTCACTCCAGGGGCTGATGCCGGCGATCCCGGACTTCCTCGCCGACGAAGAAGAGTCCGCGCCTGCCAAGTCCGACGAAGACTTCGAAGACCCGTTGCTGCGCAACGACGCGCCCCCGCCCGCACCACCTGCTCCTCCCGTGCCGCCCGCGCCGAAACCGATCCCGAAACGCGTCCGGCAGGACGACGATGAAGAAGAACCGCCTTCGAGCTGGCTGACCAGGGGCGTCTGATGACGAGCGGTGGGGGCGGTGGCGGGTTCACCGCGGATCCGGACCGGGTCGTGACGGCCGCGGCCAAACTGGGTCTGGCCGCGGATCAGCTCGACGACGCGGGCAAGGAACTGATGGCCGCGATCAACTCGCTCGGCCAATGCTGGGGCGGCGACGACGCCGGCAAGGAGTTCGCGAAGGACTACGAGCCGGGCGCGAAGGGCTCGTCCGAGGGGTTCGCGAACATCGTCGAGGCGCTGCGGGGGATGCAGCACAACGTCGAACGGTCGATGACCGCGTTCAAGAACGCCGAAGAAGAGATCAAGACGACGCTGGACAAGAAGGGCTAGCGCCGTGGGTATGGAGATGCCCGACGCGGTCAAGTGGCTCTTGCCGATCGTCGTCGGCGAAAGCTGGCCCGAAGGCGACGAGGACAAACTCCGCGAACTGCGCGACGCCTGGCACAACGCGTCGAAGGCCGTGCAGCCCATCGCCGACACCGCGACCAAGGGCGCCACCGAGGTCCTCGGCGGCTGGACCGGCGAAGGCGCGGAGAAGTTCGCCGAGGCGTGGAAGAAGTTCGTCGAAGGCGACGAGGCGTACTTCAAGTCCCTCGCCGATTCTTCGAAGGCCCTCGGCGACTCGTGCAACGCGACCGCGCTGGACGTCGAGTACACGAAGTACATGATCATCATTTCGCTGGTGATCCTGGCGGCGCAGATCGTCGCGATGATCGCGGCGGCCGCGGTGACCTTCGGTGGTTCGACGGCCGGTATCGCGCCGGCGCAGATCGCCACCCGCATGACCGTCCAGATGATGTTCCGCCAGCTGATGCAGAAGCTGGCGCAGGAAGGCTTCAAGAAGGTCGCGAAGGAACTCCTCGAGAAACTTCTCAAAGAGGGCCTGAAGAAGATCGGCAAGGAGGTCCTGCAGAACACGGCGATGAACCTCGCCATGGACGCGGGCATCCAGGGCCTGCAGATGGCCAAGGGCGACCGCGACAGCTGGGACTTCAGCAAGACCAAGGATTCCGCGATCAGCGGCGCCGTCGACGGGGTCGTCGGCGCGGGCAGCAGCAGCATCGGCAAGGGCGCCACCAAGGGACTTTCCGACAGCGTGGGCGGCCAGATCGTCGACAGTGCCGCACGCGGTGCCGTGCGGGGCGCGGCCGAAGGCGTCGCGAGCACGGTCGGGCAGGCCGCCGTCACCGGCGACCTGGACAAGCTTTCCGCCAAGGACGTCCTCATGGGCGCGTCCGGTGGCGCGGTCGGCGGTGGCGTCGACGGGGCGAAGAGCCAGATCGGCGACATCCGCACGGCGAACACGCCTGGTGCCGCGGGCAATGGGCCTCCGACGCCGGACGTGGACACGGGTGACGCCGGATCTTCTTCGCGCTCCTCGGATTCTTCGCGCTCTTCGCGTTCTGACTCGTCTTCGGACGCCTCGTCACGGTCCACGTCGGACGGTGACACCTCTTCGGGTCGCGATTCGTCCTCTAATGGCGATTCCCCGACGCCTCGCGATTCGTCCTCTAATGGCGATTCCGGTGGGTCGCCGGCGCGGACGGCGAGTTCCGAGGGCGCCCCGCAGCGGGCGGCGGACGGTGACCGGGTCACCCAATCTTCGACGGAGGCTCCGCAACGTCCGGCGGACGCACCCGCGAACGCCGGTGACGGTCAGCGCGCGGCTTCCCCGGCGCAGACCCACAACGCTCCGGCGGCGGCGGACAACGGCCCCGGCCAGCAGCAGGCCGCGGCGGCGAATCACCAGCAGGTGCCCGCGGCGGGCCCGGCACAGACCCCAGCGCCGGCGGCAAGCCCCGCGCAGACCCAGGCCCCGGCGCCAAGCCCCGCGCAAACCCAGGCGCCTGCGGCAAGTTCTGCGCAGACCCACAGCTCACCGGCACCCGCTCCCACGCAGGGACCGGCTTCGAACGCGGCCCCAGCACCGGCGGCGAGTGCGGCCCCGAGTCAGTCGCCAGGACCGGCGAGCCCCGCACAGTCCGGCGGGCCGCCACCGGCTTCCTCGTCCGGTGCTCCCGCGTCGACCGGCGGCGCCCCGGCTTCGACGGGTGGGGCTCCCGCTTCGACGGGTGCGCCGTCGAATTCGGGCGGGTACGGCATGGCGCCGAACTCGGGTCCGGGCACACCCGGCTCGTCGGGTGGCTATGGCATGGCGCCCGGAAACGGTCCCGCGCCCGGTGGCTTCCCACCGGGTGGTGGGCAGCCGAACCGTCCGCACGACGGCGTCCAGGCCGCCGGTCTTTCCGGCAACGGCGGACCGCAGCAGCCGCGGTTCGACCAGCCGCCCGGCCAGCTGCCCTTCCAGGGCCAGCCGATGCAGCCGCCGCCTCCCGGTGGTTTCGCGCCTCCGCCGCCGCAGGGTGGCGGGCAGGGCCCTATGCCCGCTCGTGGACCGCAAGGTCCGCCGCCGGGACCGCGTCCCACCGGGTCGCAGCCGCCGCCCCAGCACCCTGGCAACGGCGGGCATGTCCAAGACCGTCGCTTCGGCGGGCCGCCGGACCGGTCGCAGCAGCGTCCTCAGCAGGGACCTCCGCACGGCCAGCAGCCGCCGCGACCACCGCAGCCCCACCAGCCGCCGCAGCCGCATCAGGGTCCGCAGGGCTACCAGGGCAGGCCGCCGCAGGGGCCCGGGCCGCACGGCGGTGTTCCGCCGCGTCCGCAGACGCCTCCACCCGGGCAGCACCCCGGCCACAACCGCGGCCCCGCGGGCCACCCGCCGCCTCCGCCGCGCCCTCAGCACCCGGGCAACGGTCCGTTCCCGGGTAATCGCGGTCCCGTGCCGCCGCCTCCGCCGGGCCATCCCGGACAGCCACCCCGGCACCCTGGGCAGCAGCCCGGTCGTCCGATGCCGCCCGGTGCCGAGCCGCCGCGCTTCGGTGGCCAGCAGCCGCACCGTCCTCCGCAGGTCCCGGCCCCGCGCCCGGGTCAGGACGGGAACCCCGTCGCGCCCCCACAGCAGCAGCGTCCGCCGCAGCAGCAACCCGCGCCGGTCCACAGCGGGAACCTGGACGACGGAGCCGGCCCGCCCAAGGACACGGATCTCCCGAAGGACACCGAGGCCCCCGAGAACAAGGCCGCGGACGCGGTCTCCGACGAGCGCTACCTGACCGATCCGGACTTCCACACGGACGACCCGGCGGCCTACCGCGCGCTCGCCGAAACGCAGATCGACAAACGTGGCGTCGACCCCGTGACCGGGGAAGCGCGGAGCGAACAGGTCCGCCGCGAAGGTCTCGACAAGCGCGACGCCCACGAGGATCCGCGTGTCCGGAACATGTCGGATCAGGGCGCGTACGCGGTGCACAGCTACACACGCAGCGACATGGCCGAGACGATCACCCGTGCGCAGCGTCACGGTGGTCCGGAGCTGGACGCGCTCCGCCCGCATATCGAGGCGATCACGTCCGGCCTCAACGAGATGCCCGCCTACGAAGGCGTCGTCTCGCGGCGGGTGAACTTCCACGGCGACCAGAGCGCCGTGCGGGGCTTCCTGGAAGCGCACGCCAGGGGCCAGGTCATCGTCGACCCGCAGATGCTGAGCGCTTCGCGGGTCACCCCCGACCATCCGCGCAGCACCTTCTCGGGCGAAGTCGAGATGCGCATCCAGTCGAAGACCGGACGCCACATCGAGGACCTCGCCTCCAGGAAGGACGAGCGCGAGGTGCTGATGAAGCCGGCGACGCAGTTGCGTGTCACCGACATCAAGCACGGCCCGGGACATCCCGACCACCCCGACTACGCGGCACGGGTCAAGGACGGCACGGCGAGCAACCTGCCGAAGTGGGTCGTCGAATGCGAAGAGGTCGTACCCGGCGACGACGGTCACCTCAGCCCGGACGAGGTCGACCAGAAGGTCGCGGAGCGGCGCGAGTTCAACAACGCCGAGCAGGACCGCCTGGCCCAGGAAGAGGCCGACCGCGACGCCCAGCTGCGTCGCGATCACCCCGAGCTGTTCAAGAACAACTTCGCGGGCTTTGAAACCAAGCTGGCCGACGGCGAGGGCGGGTTCACCGCCATTCCCGGCGACGCGCCGGCCCGCGAGATCCCCAAGCCGAGGGAGCACGTCCCGGACGGTGGCTGGTCCGAGCTCGCGAAGCCGCTCGAAGAGGGTGGGACGCCCGCCATCCACGCCGGTTCGACCGAGACGCCGCATCAACAGGTCCGCCTGGTCATGGACGAGCTGCCCGCGATCGGCGAGGCCAACAGCCGCAACTACTACGCACCCGAATCGTGGAAGGACGGCTACCAGACCAACTCCGCCGAGGCGCTGGTCGCGTTCGAAAACCGGATGAACGGGGGCGACGCCGTCGCCGGGCCGTCGACCGGTGGTTCGCCGTTGCAGCACGTCAGCGATCGGCTCGGCGGGCAGTGGTCGGAGCGGAACGGGTTCGGCGACATCGCGCGTGACCTGGGAGAACGTCCGGTCGGCGCGCGGACGGCGGTGGCGTTCGAGCAGCACGCCGCCGGCGACCCGAACGCGCCGGAGGGTTCGCCGCGGTCCAAGGACCGGGTCGAGACCCGGATCGTCGCCGCGGTGCACACACCGCACGGCGTGGTCTTCGCCGACCCGATGACCGGGCGGCTCGCGACGCTGCCCGACAACCCGACGTCGATCAAGGCGATGCCGATGGGCGGCGGGGACGCTCCGCACACCCATACACCGGAAGCGCCTTCCCACGCGTCGGAAACTCCGGCGGACTCCCACTCGCCCGAGCCGCGGAAGTCGGCTGCCGAACGGCTGCTCGGCGACGACGAGCCGCCGGTGGACCGGACCGGCGACCACCAGGAGCCCAAGCCCGAACTCGACATCAGCGAGCGGCTCAAGGGCACCGAGGAAGCGCCCGCGCGGCACGACGAGAGCTACGTCGACGACCCCGGGTTCCGCGGTTCGCCCGAGGACCACAAGAGCCTCCGGGACCGGTACGACAACGCCGACCTCGCCGAGCAGGCGCGCGTCAAGGCCGTCCAGCGGCTCGAAGCGAGCCCGCTCAAGGACCGCGTCTCTCCCGAGGCCGCCGAAGCGATCTACTCGTACTCGCGCGAACACGCGTTCCCGATCAACGAGGCGAACCGTCAGGGTGAGTCGCATCCCGGCTTCGAGAACGCCCAGCGCAGCACCCGGGCGATCGTCGGCGCGTTGCACGAACTGCCGGACTTCCACGGCGAGGCCATCCGCGGTATCGACACCAAGGGCGACATGCGTGCCGCCGGGATCATGGCGGCGCATTACGAGCCCGGCCAGACCGTTCCCGAACCGACGATGACCAGTTCCACCATCAAGACGTCGCCGGACACGAAGTCGAAGTTCGGCCAAGACGTCGAGATCCACCTCGTCACGAAGACGGCGAAGGACGTTTCGTCGCTTGCCGAGAACCCGGCCGAGAACGAGGCGATCAGCAAGCCGGCGACGCAGCTTTACGTACACAGCAAGGAGTTCAAGGCTCCGCCGCTGGTCGACCGGCCGAAGTGGGTGATCGTCGCCGAGGAGGTCACTCCCGGCGACCCGCGCTACCTCGACGCCGACGCCGCCAAGCAGAAGATGGACGAGCGGCGGGCCCGGCACGCCGCGGAGGCGCCCGAACTCGCGCGTCTCGCGCAGGAACGGTCGATGGCGCGCCTCGGTGGCTTCGACGAACCGCAGACCCCGCCGATCACCGCCGACAACCCGGCCGACCACGGCGTCGCGGACGCCGACAAGGGACCCGAGTACGGCGAGCAGCCGTCGCAGGACCACGGCGACGCCGAGCAGACGCGGGAACTGCCGGTCCCGGAGCGGGACTACTCGGCCATGGCGGTCGCGACGAACCCGCCCGCCGAAGCCGCGATCCACGCCGGTTCGGCGAGCCCGGAACAGCAGGCCGCGTACCTCCGCGACCGGCATCCGCGGCTCGGCGAGGTCAACCCGCATTTCCACGATCCCGACGCGCTGGCCAACGGCTACCGGTCCAACTGCACCCGGACCCCGGGGGCGTACATGGACCGGCTGAACGGCATCGACTCGACCGCGGATCCGCTGCTCATGCACGAGATGGACAGCCGGGGCACGCTGGAGCACGTCGAAGAGCGGTTCGGCGGCCAGTTCTCCGACCGCGCCGACTACGACACCGTCATCCGCGAGATGCGGGACATGCCGAACGACCACCACGCCGTCGTGGCGGTCAAGTACCTCGACGAGAACGGTGTCGAGCGTGGCCACGTCGCGATGGTGGTGAACACCCGCGAGGGCGTCGCGTTCATCGATCCGCAGTCGGGTGCGCTGATGAACCTGCCGCATCCGCCGCTGAGCATGAAACTCATGCACGTCGGCGTCCCGGAGACCCCGGCCGCGCACGCCGGACAGCACTCCGACACCCACACCACGCAGACCGACACCGCTTCGACGCGGCCCGTCGACCCGCGGATCGCTTTCGCGCGGCCGGATCAGCCCGTCGACCCGCGCATCGCCTTCGCCCGGGACGACAGCCCGGACGTGCAGCCGTCGCGGATCGGGCCGGACGGCCGCCCGATCGTGACAGCGGCGAACGACGGCGGCTACGGCATGGCGCGCGACGGTGACCAGCCCGACCAGCCCGATCTGCCCCGGAAGCCCGAGAACGTCGACCCCGCGGTCCGTGCCGAGGTCGAGCGGTTCCTGGACGACCCCGAGGTCGCCGCGCACGTCGACGGGCTGGATCCCGAGCTGAAGCGGGCCGTCTACGAGGACCATGACGGGGTCAAGCACGACGTCGGGCCGATGCGGGACTTCATCCGCGATCACCTGCCGGGGCATCCGGAACTCGTCCGGCTGATGGAGAACCCGGACAACGCGTATCTGCGGGCTTCACTGCTGAACAACCCGATGACCATCGGCAGCCTGCTGCTGCACCCGGAAGCCATCCCGATCCTCGAAGACGCGTTGCGCGATGTCGAGGAGCGCGGTTTCCAGCTGATCGACGACGTCCACCAGGAAGGCCCTGGCGAAACGCCGCTCACGCAGGAACAGCGGGGCATCTCGGACTCGGCTTCGGAAGCCGCCGCCGAGGTGGAAGCGCGCGACCAGTACCACGCCGGGTTCGATCGCGCGGACCAGGGAGATCCGGAGAAGATCCAGGAGTTCCTCGACGCCGAGCGGGCGGCCTGGCCACAGAACCAGGGCGACCTCAACCGGATCGCCGAACGGATCGCCGCCGAGAACAACGGTGAGGCGTCCGGCCGTCCGGGCGTCAAGGACGACGACCGGGCTAAGGCGAAAATCGACGGCTACGACGGCGACGCTTCGAAACTCACCGACCTGGTCGGGGCGAAGATCCAGTTCGACACCGTCGCCGACGCCTACAACGCGCTGGCCGCGGTCATGGCGGATCCGGAGCTCCGGATCGTCAGCTTCGACGACCGGTTCGCGAATCCGCAGGACAGCGGTTACCGCGACCTGCAGATGAACGTCCGGCTGCCGAACGGGCACGTCGCCGAACTGCGGCTGCACCTGCGGCATATCGACACCGTCTCGGCCTACGAGCACGCGCTGTACGAAGTCCGGCGTGACTTCCCGACCTACAACCGGACACTGGACGAGAACAACAAGAAACGGCTGACCCCGGACCAAGCGCTGCTGGAAGCGGCGCTGATGGACCGGGTCCGGGAGAGGTTCATGACCGGACTCCGGCAGGGCCTGCCGCCTGAGGAGAGCACGTGATCCAGACCCCGTCCTTCTACAAATACTTCGGGAAGACGTATCGCGTCGAGTCGACCCCCGACGGTGGCCTCACCGGCTACCTCCTCAACCCGCGCACGGGCGAGTTCGACGAAAGGCCGGAATTCGTCCGCGAGGTCATGTGGGCGATGGCGAGTTCGGACATCAGCAAGCTGCCCGAGGACAAGTTCGTCCAGGAGACCGAGCGTGTCCGCGCGTACGAGCTCAAGGGCGGCGGTCCGGTTTTCGCGCTCTACGAGACCATCGCCGGCCTATACGAACAGGCAAGGCGGGAAGACCGCCGGGTACAGCCGCAGGAACTGGCCTTGATCCGGTCGCTCCGCACGCGCACCTTCAAGATGTGGGAGGACGAGCTGGCCCGCCGCGCCGCCGGGGAGCCGCCGTCGTTCCGGGCCGAGCCACGCTTCCCCGGATACCAGCCACCGCCGGAAGGGGACTCCCGATGATCCCGTCCCGCCGGCCGAACCGGGCCGGATGATTCACGTGGAACAACTGACTTCCGAACAGCAGCGCGGGTTACTGGTCGAGATCGGCAAGCTCATCCGGACGGGTGCCGTCGACCCCGCCCACGCCGCGGTCGCCGATTTCCGGCAGGCCGGGGAGCACACCGAACTCGAAGGACACAACCTCAAACCCGCGCCGGAGCTGAAAGACCTCTTCGGCACCTTGCGCACCGGGATGTACACCACCGGCCGGGGTACCTGGCTGCAGTCGCGGTTCACGCTCAAACCCGACGGCACCTTCGACTTCGACTTCACCCTCGACGACGAACCGGCGTGGACCAGGGCACCGAAGACCTCCGCGTACCCGGACGAGCTGACCGCGTTCCCCCGCGAAGACGAGCACATCCCCGACTGGTGGCGGCTGCGCGCGCAGCTGCCGTTGCGCGTCGAGTTCCGGCATGCCCGGATCGTCGACGCCTACACCGAGGGCGAACCACCGGTGGTGGACCGGCCGGAGCTCGACGAGTCCGAGGCGCCGCTGATCGCGCAGTACCTGGAGCGGGAGCCGGCGATCCTCTCGGGCAGCGGCCTCGGGAAGGACATCTTCGAGCCCGGCGCCGCCGGTGACGTCCCGGAGAGCTACCATACCGACGGCACCTGGATCTGGCACGCGTCCGTCCCGCACTACCTGCGGAAATACGGGATCCCGCCGGAGACGGCGCTGGTCGAGCACATCCGCGGGCAGCGGTTCCAGCCGCCGTACGTCGAGCATCTCGTCCGGCGGACCGCCGAGGCGGACCTGCTGGGCAAACCACGGCCGAAACCGGGCCGCTCCGACGTCAAGAAGACCGAAGGCGACATCGCCGCGGAGCTGGAGACGTCGCCGAATCCGGCCCTGGCCGACGAAGAGCTGCTGGTGGTGCTCGTCAGCAGGCTCGGGGAGCACGCCGTCTGGCCGGAGGCGTACCGCATCGGCGACCGCGCGGACGGCGCCTGGTGCCTCAACTTCACCGAGAAGGGCTGGGAAGTCGCGGCCTACGCCGACGGTTCCCCGGTGTCGCCGAAGTACTTCGAAAGGCTCGAAGACGCGGCTCACCAGCTTCTCGGCGCCGTCCTGCTGCATCCCGCGAGGATGACGGCCGGGCACGAAACCCCGTTGGAGACCGCGAAGGAACTCGCCGATTGGCCGGTCAAGGCGGCCGCGGGTGAGCCTCCCCTCACCTTGCTCCGCAACAAGCGCGTCAGCCGGATGGTCGCCGGTACGGTCGTACTGCGGTTCGGCGAGGAGAGCGGCAATCTGGTTCACCACGGCGGGGTACGGTTCGCCACGACATCCCTGCCGCTGGAACGGGAGCGTGTCGGTGGGACCTACCGGCTGCGACGCCCGCTCCACGTGATCACCGGTGTCACCGTCCCGTGGGCGAACATGCCCGGTGGTGCGGTGGCCTACGTGCTCCCGAAGACCATCGCCGAGCACGTGTCCGACGGCAGCCTGGAGAGGATCGAGTAGGTGGAATCGGCGGAAGCGGTAGCCAAGGTCGAAGAGTGGCTGCGCGCGGTCCACGGTCCGGACGTGTCCGCACCGGACGGCGCCGGCCTGCGCGTGAACCACGAGAAGGTCTTGCGCGTCCCCGAAGGCTGGTCTGTCCCCTACAACACCATCGCCTTCCTCGACGAGGGTCACGCCGAGAAGGAGATCTTCCCGCCGCCGTCGGTACTCGTCCGCGAACCGGACGGCGAGCTGCGCCAGGCGCATCCGCAGCCCGGCGGGCTCAGCGTCCCGGTCGCGTTCCCCGGCCAGGAGGCGTGGCGCGAGGTCGTCGACCCCGAGTACGGCAAGGCCGGTCTCGGCGACCTCGGCGTACCGCTCCCGGTCGTCGCGGGCTGGGTCAAGGTCACTCCGGAAGGCGTGCCGACCGGGGACGAACGGGAGAACCCCGAATACAAGGCGGGCCCGGTCCGGCGTGGCTACCCGAAGCCGGAGAACAGACTCGAAACGCTGCTTTCGTTCGCCAGCGTCGGCTGGCTGACGAGGGAACAGCTGCTCATCGGCCTGCTGCGCTGCGAGGTCTACGTCCCGCTCGACCTGACGTCCGGCAAGACGGAGCGGTTCTACTTCAACGAGGAACGCGCCGAGCTGCGGGTGTTCAGCTCGACCAGGAACCTCCCGTCCCGCGAACACGGGTACTGGAAGGTCGACATCGCTACCCTCGCCGGGTACGAAAGCCCGCCGAACCTGGTGATCAACGGCGGACCGGCGACGTTCGAGGACGTCGGCGGCGCCGAACTCGCCGAGACCGCGCTGAAGTTCCCGCGCCGCGAACCGCATGTCGACGTCAACGAGCGCTGCCCCGAAGCGGATCCCGAGCTGGAGACCCTCGCCGCCGACACCGCGGTGAAGATGGGCCTGCCCGAACCGGTGAAGCCGCCGCTGAGCGCGGCCGAACGAGCCCGCCGCCGCGGTTTCGAACTCAGCGTCGAGGAATGCCAGAAGACCGTGCTCGGCCAGTCGTGGCTGGCGCGGCTCAGACTCCCGGAACCGCCGCGCGGCCGCCCGAACGACCTGCGGGCGAACGGCCTCGCCCCCGGTTACGACGACGAAGGCCAGATCCAGCCGCGCCTGGACACCTTCGGCAAGTACTTCGATCGAGACCGCTCCAGCTCGCGCTACGGCTGGCAGCGCGTCACGGGCGCGTACGTGGGCTTCGCGCTCGGCGAGGCACTCGGCGCGGCCGTCGACCGGATGCGGCTCGACGGGATCCACAGCACCTACGGTCCGGACGGGGTCACCGACCTGCCGGTCGCGTTCGACCTGCCCGGCCGGATCGGGCCGCTCACCCAGCGGTTGCTGTTCTACACCGAGGCCGTCATCCGCAGCCCGCATCGCGAGCAGCCGGAGAACCGCGACGCCGAACGGGCACTCGGCACGGTCGCCCGCAACGCGCTGATGCGCTGGCTGCACACCCAGGGCGCCCCGCTGGACAACGCGGACGGCTGGCTGGTGAAGGTGCCGGAGCTCCGGGTCCGGCGCACTCCCGACGACGCCGAACTGAACGCCTACCACGCGCTGGCGACCGTCTCGCCGACGGCGATGCCGCTGAGCGGACCGGAAGCGCTGGTCGCGGCGCTGCCGGCGGCCATGACCGCGGCCGGTCCCGGCAGCGCGATGAGCGGCGGCGTCCGCCAGGCGGTGCGCGACCTCGTCTCGGTCACCCACCCCGGCGAGGTCGACGTCGAGGCGGCGACCTACCTGACCTGGCTGTTCGAACCCGCGCTGACCTCGGAGGCGTTCAGCTACCCGGTCTGGAACACCTCCCGCGAGATCTTCGACGACCAGAACCCGCACCAGCGCGGACCGGTCTGGGCGGATCTCAAGACGATGATCGCGGACTCGGTGCCGTTCTTCGGCAAGCACGGACTGCCCGACCTGCGCGTCCCGGAGCTGATCGGCGACGGCAAGGGCACGCTTTCGGTGCTGGGCCGCGCGTTCGCGGCGCTGTCCGGTTTCGAGAACTACCCCGAGCAGGCGCTGCTGCGGGCGGTCAACCACTCGGGCCGCAGCGCCGTGACCGGCGCGCTCGCCGGTGCGCTGCTCGGTGCCCGCACCGGCATTCCCGGCCTGCCGCAGAAATGGGTCGAACAGCTGGAACTGCGTTACCTGGTGGAGAACGTCGCCACGGACGCGTTCTGGCATTTCGACCGGCATTCGGCGCTGCACGAGGTCGACGGCTGGGACCGGCGGTATCCCCGCTGGTGAATCAGGGATGGGGACGATGAACGAAGAGGAAGCCGTCAGCCGCGTCGAAGAATGGCTGGCGGGTCAGGGCGCGGAGGGGACGGGCGCGCCGCGGGTCCGTCGCGAGTACGTCGTGCGCGCGACCGACGGCTGGAACGTCACGTACAACACCGTCGGCTGGCTCGACGGGACCGATCCCGGCGCGGGACTGTTCCCCAGCCCGGTCGCGTTCGTCCCGGACGACGGCGGTGACATCCGGCTCGACCTGGAGCTGATGGCGGTTTCGGCGGCGGGCGGTGGCGGGGACGACGACGCGTTCACCCGCTGGGCCGAGGTGGTCGACCCCGAGTTCGACCCCGCCGTGGCCCCCGGTCTGCCGGTGCCGAAGGCGGCGATCGCGCGCTGGGAGCAGCACACGCTGTTCGGCGAGCCGACCGGCGCGATCCGCGGGAACCCCGACTACCGGCCCGGGCCGCTGTTCTCCGGGCGGCCTGCCCCGGAAAGCGACGTCGAGAAGCTTCTCGGCTACCTCCGGGTCGAGTGGATCACTCCGGAGGAGTTCGTCCACTGGATGCTCGACCTGGACGTGCTGGCCCCGGCGAAGGACGGCCATCTGCAGGTCCGCGACCTCGGCGACGCGGGCGCGAGGTTCGTCGTCTACACCTCCGAGCACCAGATCCCGTCCGAGTACGACACCTGGGAACGGACTCAGCCGCGAGTGCTCCTGAAGCGGGCGAAGGGCGCCGCCGGCGTCGGCCTGCTGGTGAACCCGGGCCGCAAGGAGACCTTCCACGTCTATCCGGAGACGTTGAGCCGGGTCGCCGACCTCGACCTCCCGGTGGCGGCCGAGCGCACGCCGTCCGTCGAGCACCCCGCGTATCTCGGCGAGGAGTACGCGAAGGCCTTCGAGGCGCTTCGCGAAGAGCTGGGCCAGGACGTCGGCGCGGCCACCTCGAATCTGCGGAGCCTCGCCGACCAGGCGAGGGACAACGGCCTCCCCCTGAGCACCGGAGAACTCGTCCGGTACGTCCGGGCCACGACGCTGTCGTTCCAGCGGTCCCGTGCCAAGCACGACGGCCGTCCACTGCCCGAACTGCCCGCGGAGCTGTTCGCGAACGGACTGGTCACGCACTTCTACGACAACGGCGAACCTCGGCCGAGCGCCTGGACGTTCGGGAAGTTCCACAACCCGACGATCCCCGTCGGCAGCTTCGCGTACCCGCGGCTTCTCGGCGCGTACGTCGGCTTCGCGCTTGGGGACGCGCTCGGCTCGGGCGCCGACCCGGCGGACGGCCTGCCGCTCGGCGGGCTGACCCGGCAGCTGCTGTTCCACACCGAATCGGTGATCCGCGGCCTGGACGCGACCCCGGACAAGGCCGAGATCCCGGCGTCGCTGCCCGCCGGTGGGCGTCCGGACGGCTGGGTCGCCAAAGCCACCGAAGGCGCGGGCCCGGCACCCGCCGAGTTCTCGACGATGCTGGTGACGGCGCTGGCCGCGACGGTGACCGGTGGCGTCGAAGGCCCCGCCGACAGCGCGTCCTACGCGATGAAAGTGGTCCGTGAGCTGGTCGGCTCCGCGGCCGGGCACGAGGTCGTCGACGGCGCCGAACTGTTGGTGAACCTGTTCCGCGCCCAGCTCGCGGCACGCGACGGCGTGCCCGCGGTGGCGAACTTCCTCGAAGGCTTCGACGAGTACAGCGGCGAAGTCGGCGCATTGCGCAAAACCGTGCTCGACCTCCGGAACGCCGCCGACAGCGACGACGTCGAACAGTTCGACAGCATCGGGGACGGCCGGACGCCGCTTTCGGTGCTGGGCCGGGCGTTGTTCGCCGCCGCCAAACGGGGTCACGACCCCGAAGCGGCGCTGGCGCTGGCGGCCCGCGGCGGTGCGGTCACCGGCGCGCTGACCGGGGCGATGGTCGGCGCCAGGCTCACCGTGCCCGGCCTGCCGGAGTCCTGGCTCGCCGCGTACTCCGGCCTCGGCGTCGTCGACGACATGGCGGGCGACGCCTACTACTACTTCAACCGTTTCGGCCTTCCCCGCGAGCCCGAACAGCGGCGGCGCTGGGACGCGGACCGGTACCCGCGAGGAGATCAGTAGAGACATGCGCGAGTGGCTTCAAGATCCGGCGACCGAGTCCCGGCTGCGCGGCAGCCTGTTCGCCGGCGCGGTCGGCGACGCGCTCGGCGCGAAGACCGAGTTCGACTCGATCGACCGCATCCGCGAGATCGCCGGACCCGCCGGGATCACCGACCTCATCCCCGCGTACGGCGGGGTCGGCCGGATCACCGACGACACCCAGATGACCCTGTTCACCCTGGAAGGCCTGGTCAGAGCCCATGCCGGCGCGCGGGGGGAGCAAGGGACCTTTGCTACCGCTTTGCCCGTCGAGCAGTCCCTGCAGATGGCCTACCAGCGCTGGCTCCACACGCAGGGCGTCTCGTGGGAGCGGGCCCGCGGCCCGGAGAACACGAGCGTCGAACCGGACGGCTGGCTGATCACGAACCGCGAGCTGTTCAGCCGTCGCGCACCCGGCCTCACCTGTTTCAGCGAGCTGGAGGCCTACGGCAAGACCGGCGTGCGCGCCGGTATCGACAAGCCGGTCAACAATTCGAAGGGCTGCGGAGGGGTCATGCGCGCGGCGCCGGTCGCGCTGTGGTCGGACGACCTCGCGGAGGTGTTCCGGCTCGGTTCCGAGAGCGCGGCGCTGACGCACGGTCACCCGAGCGGGTATCTCTCCTCGGGGACGTTCGCGGTGATCGTGCACGAACTGCTGCGGGGGGAACCGCTGCTCGACGCCGTCCGGACCGCTCGCGTGGAGCTGGAGAAATACCGGGGGCACGAGGAGCAGAGCGTCGCGCTGGACCAGGCACTCGCGCTGGCAGGCGAAGGGACCCCGACGCCGGAGCGGCTGGAGACGCTCGGGCAGGGGAACATCGGCGAAACCGCGCTCTCGATGTCGGTTTACGTCGCTCTGAGCACCACGGACCCCGACACCGCACTGCTCGCGTCGGTGAACCACAGTGGCGACAGCGACTCGACGGGATCTGTCTGCGGCAACCTCGTCGGCGCGATGTACGGCGAAGAGGAGATCAACACGGACTGGCT
This sequence comes from Amycolatopsis sp. cmx-4-19, assembly GCA_049998115.1. Taxonomy (GTDB): domain Bacteria; phylum Actinomycetota; class Actinomycetes; order Mycobacteriales; family Pseudonocardiaceae; genus Amycolatopsis. Next base: position 525,836 of record JAEBEO010000001.1, read on the forward strand.
GTCGAAACTGGAGCTGTCCGGAGTGATCGGACAGCTGGCCGCGGACGCCCTGACGGAGTTCGGCGGAACCGCGCCGGGTGACGACCGGTGGTACGTCCGGTACCCGGCCTACTAGATTTACCTCCGGTTTGGGGAACTTGGGGAGGAACTGATCGTGCGTTACCGGGTTCAAGCGGCAGAGCGGCCAGATGGCCTGTACGCCGTGTGGGGGGACACCGTCTTCGCCGCCCAGCGGTCGACCGAGGACGGCACGCTGCTGCTCATCGCGCCGCCGGGGGAGGCGGCGCCGGAGGGCTTCGACCGCGACTGGAACGGGCGTGCCGCCCGCGTGGTGCTGAACGGCGAGGTCGGCGCGACCTTCAGCCTCCAGTCGCACGGCCGGTTCGACGACGAGCACTTCCAGATCGCGCCACAGACCGGCGGCGGTGAGCTGACCTTGCGCTGGGCGGGCGAGGACGCGGCCCGCGCGGCGGAGCTGGGGCTGACGGATTTCTCGACCACTGTCGCGCCGTCTCAGCTGACGGCTTTGTGGCAGACCAGGCACGATTTCGTCGAGACGCCGGACGCCCGGCCGGAGGTCGGCACGGGCGACCAGTCGGCGCTGCTGCGTGCCATCGGCCGGACGCTGCTGCAGGTGCTGCCGCCGGGCTGGCAGCGGGTCGGCGCGCAGTTCCGGCAGGTCGGCGACTACGCCGAACTCGAAGTCCGCTCGGTCGGCGACGAGGGCAACGGCCCGGTGTCGGTGTCGATCGCGGGCCCGCCGGTGCTCGGGTCGCTGTTCGCGCGGCTGCGCTCGGCGATGTACAGCCCCGAGACCGGCGCCTGGTTCCAGGGCACCTTCACACTGGACTCCGAGTCGCGTTTCGACTTCGACTTCGACGCCGAGCAGGAACCCACCTGGCGCTTGGCGCCGAACGAAGGCGGGAAGCCGTCTCCGCGCGCGTACGCCACGGAGCTGGCGATCTTCCCTCGCGACGCGAAGCAGGTTCCGGCCTGGCTCTCGGCGAAGGCGGGCCTGCCGCTGGACGTCGTGTTCCGGCACGCGAAGGTCGCCGACGCGCACAACGAGGGCGAGCGCCCGGTCGTCAACCGGCCGCCGGTGCCGCCGGACCAGGTCCGCGGGGTGCTGGACTACCTGTTCCGCTCGCCGGTGGCGGTGTCCCGGCCGGGTCCGCAGCCCGACATCTTCACCCCGAACGGCCCACCGGACGTCCCGAATGCCTTCCACACCGACGGGGTCTGGGTCTGGCCCGCGGCCGTCCCGCATTACCTGCGGAAGTACGGCGTACCGCCGGAGCCGGAGCTGGTCGAGCACATTCGGGCCGCCGGATTCCGCCCGCCGCTGGTCGGCGAGCTGGTGCGGGCGACGGTCGAAGCCGAACTCGTCGGCAAACCGCGGCCGCCGCAGACCGACGCGGACCTGCCGGACGAGGGGATCCGCACCCGGGTCGAACGCGACGGCGAGCCGAGCCGCGACATCCGCGCCGGTGAGGTGCTGGACGTGCTGGCCCAGCGGCTGGCCGAACACGGGGTCGCGCCGACGGCGTACCGGATCGGCGCGCAAGCGGTGCCGGAGCCCGGGGTCTGGACGTTGCGCCGTGCCGAGAACGGCTGGGAGGTCTCGCGACCGCCGTCGGACGAGCCGGTGGCGTTCGCCAGACTCGAGGAGGCGGCGCGGTTCCTCCTCGGCACCCTGCTGCTGTACCCGGCGCGGGCCGCGACGGGTGCGAGCGAGGAGGCCGACAACCCGGCCGACTGGCCGATCCTGCCGCTGCGGGGCGAGCCGCCGCTGAACTTCTTCCGCCGCAAACGGATCGTCGTGCTGCCCGCCGGCACCACGATCCAGCGGTTCGGGAACGAGACCGGCAACCTCGTGCACGCCGAATCGGCCCGGTTCATCGAGACCTCGCTGGCGGCGGAACGCGAACGGGATCGCCGCCTCTACCGCGTCCAGCGGCCGCTGCGCGTGATCACCGGGATCACCGCGCCGTGGAACGGGACGCCGGGCGGGGCCGTGGCCTACGTGCTGCCGCGGCCGATCGCCCAGCATCTCGAAACGGGTGCGCTCTCGCGCGTCCAGTAGCCGGAATCAGGACGCGGTGATGAGGACGGCGGGCGACCACCAGTAGTCGGCCAGCGGCTCGATCCGGATGCCGGTGAAGCCCGCTTCCTTGAGCTGTGCGGCCCAATCGGTGGCGGGCTGCTCCCAGTTCGTCCGGTCCGCGCCGGGTTTGACCAGCCCGAGCAGGATCGGCAGCAGGAAACCCTGCGCCACCAGCGACGCGTCCCTGCCGTACTCCGAGATCCCGCGCTCGTAGCGCGTGACCAGCGAAAGCAGGTACTCCGCGGAGTCTTCGTCGTACTCGGGCACGTCGAATTCGGCGAGCACCAGACAAGCCGTACGCGGCCGGAGCGCACGCAGGACCTCGGTGCGCTCCGCGGTCGGGATCGACTGGAGCGCGAAGGTCGACTGCGTCAGCTGCCACTGCCTGTCGTCTTCGCGGGCGAGGAATTCCTGGGCGGTGTCGTCCCAGGTGTGCAGGCCGTGGGTGCCGTCGAGGTGCTTGCGGGTCTCCGCGAGCAACGCGCTCGACGGCTCGACGAGGTCGATCCGGCCGGGCTGCCGGTCGGCCTGTTCGAGGGCGGGGACGACGGCGAGCCCGTCGCCGCAGCCGAGGTCGAGCAGCGAGCCGATGGTGCCGTAGCGCCGGGCGAGCATCACGCTGAGCTTCCGGTACAGGTTGACGTTCCCGCCGCCGCGGATGAACGCCGTGAACGCGGCCGGCTGGTCGTAGACCGGGCCACCACCGCCTTTGGTGAGGTAGCGCCGCAATTCGGCCCCGAGCGTGGATCCGGCACGCCCGGCGAGGTCCGCCGCCTTGGCCGGGTCACCGTCGCGATAGGCGGTGAGCGCTTCGGCCAGGGCTTCCGTTTTCGTCATGTTCTCCTGTTTACCGTCAGAAAGGCACCCAAAGGGTGACTCTGGTGCCATTGCCCGGAGCCGACTCCACCCTGGCGGTCCCGCCGACCTCGTTCAGCCGGGCGGTGATGGACTCGCTGATGCCGAAACCGGCGGGGCGGGAGTCGAGGCTGAACCCGGCGCCGTGATCGCGGGTGATCACCGTGACGCCGCCTTCCTGCTCCTCGACCCGCACGACGACCTTGTCCGTCCCGGCGTGTTTGAGCGTGTTGCGCAGGGACTCGCGGACGGCGTCGCGGATGGCGATCTGCCGGACCTCCGAGAGCGTGTCGTCGTCGAGTTCGGCGATCACGAGCTGGGCACGCAGGCCGTCCCTCGCCATCTCCGCCGCCAGCGACGCGAGCTTCTCGCCCAGCGGCCGCGACCCGGCCTCGGACCGTTCCGAAGTCTCGGTCTCGATCGTCTGCCGCAGCTCCATCGACTGCGCCCGCGCCAGCCGCTGGACCTCGGCGAGCCGGGTCGCGGGGTCGCCCTTGTTGGCGAGCGCGATCGCTTCGAGGGTCTGGAGCACGGAGTCGTGCAGGATCCGGTGCTGTCGGGCGCGTTCGGCGAGCCTGCCGTTGCGGATGCCGTACGCGAGGGCGAGCCGGGTGCCGAGGCCGATCAGGACGAGCGCGCCACTCGCGGTGAAGAGCACGCCGAGGATCGACGGGAAGGTGGCCATGGCGTCGCCCGGTGCGGCCTTGCCGACGCCGAACAGGGACGCGAGCATCCGGACCGGGAAGCTGACGAGCGCCAGCCCCACGGCGGCGGGCATTCCCAGCGCCAGCGCCAGCAACGCGACCTCGCCGAGCAGGTGTTTGCCGGGGATCGCCATCGCATCGGCGAACACCGGAGCAGGCACGAGTGCGCCGATGGCCAGCGGCGCGAGCAGGGTGAACACGAGGTCGACGGCCAGCAGCCGGACGGCGTGCTGCGGCCGGAACGGCGCCGAACGCAGCATCCACCGGATCCCGTACAGCGACAGCGCGACCGACCCGAGTGCCACCAGCCCGACCGGGCCGATCCCGATCATGCCGTGGGTGGATACGTAGACGCCGAAAACACCGGGCACCGCGAAGAGCCGGTAGACCAGGGGGACGAGCGCGACATAACGGGCGGCACGCAACAGGAGATTGTCGCGATAGGTCGTGTCGACGGGCCCGGACATCTGCTGGATCCGCCGCAACGCCCGCATCGGCGTCGGATCGCCGACCTCGTCCGAAAGTTCACTCGTCGCGGTGGCCAGCGCGGGCGCGCCGCGGCGCAGCAACGTCACCAGAAAACTGGGCGGTCGCTTCGCCATGGAATTTCCCCTTGCCCGGAGCACGGCGCGAGTATGTCGGCTAACGGCACAACGAGCCAGGGTCCAACGGGGTTATCTCAGACGGCGGCGGGCGAATCCGTGACGAAACGGGCGAGCGTCAGCCGCCGATGCCGTTTTCGGCGGCCCACGTCTTCAGTTCGGCGACGGCGTCGTCGTGGTCCAGCGGACCGCGGTCGAGCCGGAGCTCCTTCAGGAACTTCCACGCCTTTCCGACGTCCGGCCCCGGTTTGAGGTCGAGGATCCGCATGATCTCCTCGCCGTTGAGGTCCGGCCGGACCCGGTCGAGGTCCTCCTGCGCCTGGATCGTCGTGATCCGCTTTTCGAGGTCGTCGTAAGTCGCCTGCAGCGCGGCCGCCTTGCGCCGGTTGCGGGTGGTGCAGTCGGCGCGGACCAGCTTGTGCAGCCGGGGCAGCAGGTCACCGGCGTCGGTGACGTAGCGCCGCACCGCCGAATCCGTCCACTCGCTCTTGCCGTACCCGTGGAACCGCAGGTGGAGGAACACGAGCTGGCTGACGTCCTGGACGATCTCCTTCGAGAACTTCAGCGCGCGCAAACGTTTGCGCACCATCTTCGCGCCGACGACCTCGTGGTGGTGGAAGCTCACGCCGCCACCGGGCTGGAACTCCCGTGTCGCGGGCTTGCCGATGTCGTGCAGCAGCGCCGCCAGCCGCAGGATCAGATCCGGCTCCGACGTCGGCTCGTGCGTCTTCTCCAGGTCGATCGCCTGCGCGAGCACGGTCAGCGAGTGCTGGTAGACGTCCTTGTGCTGGTGGTGCTCGTCGATGGCGAGCCGCATCCCCGGCACTTCCGGCACCACGCGGTCGGCGAGCCGGGTGTCGACCAGCAGCTCGATCCCGGGCCGGGGATCGGCGGCCAGCAGCAGCTTCGACAGCTCGGCCTGGACGCGTTCGGCGGTGATCCGGTCGATCTCCTCGGCCATCGACGTCATCGCGTCGATCACCCGCGGCGCCGCGGTGAACCCGAGCTGGGCGGAGAACCGCGCGGCCCGCAGCATGCGCAGCGGGTCGTCGGCGAAGGACTCCTGCGGCGTCGCGGGGGTGTCGAGCACCCGGTCCCGCAGCGCCCGCAGCCCGTCGTGCGGGTCGACGAACGTCTGGTTCGCCAGGTCGATCGCCATCGCGTTGACGGTGAAGTCGCGACGGAGCAGGTCGACCTCGATGCTGTCGCCGAAGGTGACCTCGGGATTGCGGCCGACGCGGTCGTAGCTGTCGGCGCGGAACGTGGTGATCTCCAGGGTCATGCCCTGTTTGGTCACCCCGACCGTGCCGAACGCGATCCCGACGTCCCACACCGCGTCGCCCCAGCCGCTCGCGATCTTGAGCACCTGGTCGGGGCGCGCGTCGGTGGTGAAGTCGAGGTCGTTCGACGGCCTGCCGAGCATCATGTCGCGGACGCTGCCGCCGACCAGATACAGGCTGTACCCCGCCTTGGCGAAGAGCTTCGCGAGTTCGTCCGCGAGCGGCGAAATGCGCATCAGCTCCGTCACAGCGTTCTGCATCGCAGTGCTCTTCCCCGCAATCGCCTGCCCGACGACCACCTTGTTCACGACAATCCCACCACGATTTGGATGTACTTACTACGACTCGGCCCAACACGGGCACGGAGAGCCAGCGTACCCGTACCGCCGTTTGCTCTAGCATCGCAGCATGTCTGGATCAGCCGGCCGTTCCGGCGCCTCGAAGCCGGGCCGCCGGCGGAGGCGCAGGCGGGGCAGGCGGCTGACCACGGTCGACGAGACCTCGGCCGGTGGCTTGGTCGTCGACGCCGAACGGGCCAACGCCGCGCTGATCGGGCGGCTCGACCGGCACGGCAGACTGCTGTGGTCGCTGCCGAAGGGCCATATCGAGGACGGTGAGACGGTGGAACAGACCGCGATGCGCGAGGTCAAGGAGGAAACCGGCATCTCCGCGCGCGTCCTGCAGCCACTGGGCACCATCGACTACTGGTTCGTGGCCGAGCGACGCCGGGTGCACAAGACGGTGCACCATTTCATCCTGGAATCCACCGGCGGCGAACTTTCGGACGAGGATGTCGAGGTGACCGAGGTCGCCTGGGTACCGCTCGCCGACCTGGAAACCACCCTCGCCTATTCCGACGAGCGCAAGCTGGTCCGGAAGGCCAAAGAACTCTTCGCGCAGCAACGCCCACACCGCCGAGGGAGCACCTGAGTGAAGCGGCTTGCCGCCACTGTCCTGTCGATCCTGTTCCTGGCCCTCCCCGCGTTGTTCGGCGCGACCGCGCAGGCGCAGGAGCAGCCCCGGCTGCGCGTGGACCTCGATCAGCTGAATCCGCGCGTGGTCACCACGAACTCGACGTCGCTGACCGTCACCGGCCGGGTCACCAACATCGGCGACCGGAAGATCAGCAAACTGGGCGTCCGGCTCCAGCTGGGCGCCCGGCTGCAGACCGAGCAGCAGATCGGCGACGTGCTCGCCGGCGGGAAGTTCAAGGACCTCGGGGCCACCGACTTCGTCGACCTCGAACCGGACACCCTGGAAGCGGGCCGGAGTGCCGGGCTGAGCCTGACCGTCCCGCTCGGCGCGACGTCGAAGCTGCAGTTCCCGCGGCCCGGCGTGTACCCGCTGCTGGTGAACGTCAACGGCACCCCGGACTTCGGCGGCCCGGAACGGCTCGCGGCGGTCAGCCTGCTGATGCCGGTACTCGGCGTCCCGGGCAAGGCACCCGTCTCGCGGCCGCCGTCGCCGCCGTCGGCGAGCCTGCTGTGGCCGATCGCGAACAGCACCGTCCACGTCGTCTCGTCCCCGCTCGGCGGCCCGCTGACGCTGGCGGACGAGCGGCTGGCAGGCGAACTGGACGCCGGTGGACGGCTGGACTCGCTGGTCGCGGCCGCGCGGGCGGCCGAGGCCGACACGAAGGTCTCGTCGTCGCTGTGCCTGGCCATCGACCCCGACCTGGTCGCGACCGTGGACGGGATGACCCGCGGCTACCAGGTCGCCACCGGCGGGGCACCCGTCCCCGGCCGGGGCGTCGAGGCCGCGAAGAACTGGCTCGGCCAGCTGAAGGCGCTCGTGGCGGGCAGGTGCGTGGTCACCCTCCCGTTCGCCGACGCCGACCTCACCGCGCTGACGAAGGTCCGCGCCGGTGACTCCACCGACACCGCGCTGCTGACCGCCGCGATCGGCGGCGCGACCACCATCAAGGGCCTGCTCGGCATCCAGCCGCAGGACGGCGTGCTCTGGCCCGGTGGCGGTCTCGACTCGCAGACCGTCGAGGCGATCGGCAAGGCCGGGGTCAAGACGGTGCTCACCGACTCGGCCAACCTCCGGGCCGATTCGCCGGTGGCGGGCGGGGTCTCGGTCGAGGGGTCGGGCCTGCGCGCGCAGCCGATCGACTCGCTGATCACGTCCGCGCTGAACGGATCGGCCTCCACCCAGAACGGGCTCGGCGCGATCGCCTTCCGGGCCGGGCTCGGTGGCCAGAGCGCCGGACAGGAACGCTCACAGCTGCTCATCGCCCCACCGCGGCACTGGGACGCGACCCGCCCCGAACTCACCACGTTCCTGGGACGGATGGGCGACTTCTTCACCGCCGGCCTGGTCAAGCCGTCGCCGCTGCCCGATCTGCTCGGCGAGGTCCCGGCCGGTTCGGCGTCGATCAACTACGACCCGCAGGACCTGTCGGCGGCCACCAGCGGTGACGTCACCGCGAAGATGTCCCAGCTCGACGACGAGACACTGGGCCTGTCTTCGGCGATGACAATGGATTCGACCAAACGAGTGAATCCGGTCGACGTGATCGCCCCCGTCCGGCTCGCCATCATCCGGGCCGCTTCGACCTCGTGGCGCGGCGCGGACGCCGGGACCGTCACCGCCAACGCCCGCGGTGACCTGGAGGCGATCCGCGGCCAGGTGACGGTGGAGCGGCCGAAGCAGACGATCGCGCTGGCCTCCGGCGCGTCGCCGCTGCCGGCGTACATCACCAACGGCCTGCCGGTCGGCATCAACGTCCGCACCGTGCTGAAGAACAACGTGGGCCTGCGCCTCACCGAAGCGGTCCCGGAGCGGACCGTCCCGGCCAGCGGCGCCATCAATCAGCTGATGCCGGTCGAGGCGCAGCGGGCGGGCCGGTTCAGCGTCGACGTGTCCCTGACCACACCCGACGGGACCAGGCTCGGCACCGACGCGCGGTTCGAGCTGACCTCGACGGAGTACGGCGCCATCACCATCATCATCACCGTCACCGCGGCCGGGGCGTTGCTGCTGCTCTCGTCCCGCCGGATCTACCGGAGGGTCAAGGACTCGCGCGCCAATCGGGCGAACGAAACCGCCCCACGTGTGACCGAGGACGCACAGGTTTAAGTGTTTCCGGGCGATGCCGATTACCCTGGGTCGAACGATGCCGCCGGGCATCACGTAGTCGAGCACCGAGGATTGGGCACGCGTTGGAAAGAGAGCCGGGTGTACCGCCCGAGCGTGCAGGCCGTCCCCGGCGCGAAGGTACTCCGCCACCACCGCCGCCTCGGCGCACCGAGGGCCCGGCGCGCCGTCCGGAACGTTCCGGACGGCCTGAACGCCGTCAGCCGCCACCGCAGCAGGTCCCGCCCGAACGCGGCGAGCGGCCGCGTCGGGCGGCACCGCCGCCTCAGCAGCCGCCGGTGGACGGCCGCCGCCAGCGTGCCGCCGGCCGTCCCGACGACGAGACCCGGCGGCTGAGGCCACCCCAGAACCAGGCTCCGCCGAGGCAGGCGCCCCCGCCGTCACAGGGGACGCCTCCGCCGCCTACCCGGCGTCAGGCCGTCCCGCCGCCGCAGGGGACGCCGCAGCCGCCGCAGAACCAGCCGCCGCGCCGTCCGCCCGCGCAGTCCCCGCAGGCACCGCACCAGACGCCGCCACCGCCGCATCGCGGGCGCCGCCAGCCGCCACCGGTCCGCCCGTGGCAGCAGGACCCGCGCGACGAACCCGACGCGACGCGGTTCATCCCGCGCACCCCCGGTGTCCCGATGGGGTCGCGCTGGCCGGTCGCCGACCCCGACGTCCTCCGCCCGTACGACCAGCTCGCCACGCAGGTCATGCCCGCGATCAAGGACGCGCCGCTGGTCAAACCGCGGCCGGGGGAGACCGGCGAGCAGGATGTCGCCGCCCCGGCGAAGGCGCCGTCGATCGCGAAGTCCAGCGGCCGGATGGCGATCGCGTCGCTGATCAGCCGGATCACCGGTTTCGCCTGGAAGCTCCTGCTGGTCGCCGCGATCGGCGCCGGCGTCGAGAACGACTCGTTCAACGTCGCCAACACGATGCCGAACATCATCTTCGAGCTGTTGATGGGCGGCGTGCTGTCCAGTCTCGTGGTCCCGCTGCTCGTGCGGTCGCAGGACGACAAGGACGGCGGCGAGGCCTATACCCAGCGGCTGGTCACGGTCGCGGGCACACTGCTCGTCGGCGGAACGGCCATCGCGGTCTTCGCGGCCCCGCTGATCACCAAGCTCTACGTCGACCAGAGCGGCCAGGCGAACCCGGAACTGGTCACCGCCTTCGCGTACCTGCTGCTGCCCCAGATCTTCTTCTACGGCCTGTTCGCACTGCTCTCGGCGGTGCTGAACGCGAAGAACGTCTTCGGGCCGACGGCTTGGGCACCGGTGATCAACAACCTGGTCGTCATCTTCACCATCCTCGTGGTGTGGGTGATGCCGGGGAACATCGCGCTCGACCCGGTGTCGATCACCGACCCGAAGCTGCTGACGCTGGGCATCGGCGTGACCGCGGGCATCGTGGCGCAGTCCGTGCTGCTGATCCCGCCGCTGCTGCGATCCGGGTTCAAGTTCAAGTGGCGCTGGGGCATCGACAAGCGGATGAAGGAGTTCGGCGGGCTCGCGCTGTGGACCGTCGGTTACGTCGCGGTCAGCCAGGTCGGCTACACGATCACGACCCGTGTCCTGACCAGCGGCACGGCCGGTGGGGTGACGGCGTACAGCAACGCCTGGCTGCTCTTCCAGCTGCCCTACGGCGTCATCGGCGTCTCGCTGCTGACCGCGATCATGCCGAGGATGAGCCGCGCGGCCGCCGACGGCGACCACAAGAAGCTGATCGGCGACCTCTCCTACGCGTCGCGGATCTCGACCGTGATGCTCGTGCCGATCTCCGCGGTGATGACCGTGGTCGGCGGTTCCGTCGGTATCGCCCTGTTCACCTTCGGCAAGGGCAAGATCGAATCCGCGTCGCGGATGGGTGAGGCGCTGGCCATCTGCGCCTTCGCCCTGCTGCCGTACGCACTGGTCATGCTGCAGATGCGGGTGTTCTACGCGATGAAGGACGCGCGGACGCCGGTGCTGATCATGATCGTGATGACCGTGGTGAAGGTGCCGCTGCTCTACCTGTGCCCCGCGCTGCTGGCGCCGGACAACATCGTCCTCGGCGTGATGATGGTCAACGGCCTCACGTTCGTCGTCGGTGCGATCCTCGGCCAGGTCTGGCTGTGGGTGACCCTCGGGAATCTCCGGAGCAAGCGGGTTCTCGGCGTGATCCTCTTCACGCTCGTCGCGAGTGTGCTCGGAGTGGGCGCGGCATGGCTCGCCGGACAGATCGTGCCTGACTCGTTCGGGGTGAAATTCCAGGCCTGGGTGAGACTTTTCCTGCAGACGGCCGTCGGCATCGTGGTGTCGTTCGGCGTGCTCATGGCCCTGAAGGTCGAGGAATTGAGGCCCGCGACGGCGAGAATCACCCGGCTGATCAAGCGCGGATAACGATTCACGCACGGATGGCGCGCGTTCACGCGTCGTATTCTGGGTACTCTCGGTGCGGGAGCTACGCGGGAGAGTGCGGTGGATACGAGACGGAGCGAACAGGCAGGGGAGGCCGGCCACGTGGGCATCCGAGCCCAGGGCGGGTCGCTGGCCCCTGGCCGGGTCGTCGGCGACGGTCGGTATCGCCTGCTCGCACAGTTCGGGGTGGACGAACGGGCCGCCGCGCACCTTTGGCGTGCCCGCGACGGGCAGCTGAAGCGTGACGTGGCGCTGACCTTGCTGGTCGGTGACCCGGCGGACGCGGAAGCCGCGAGGCTCGCGCGACGGACACTGGAGCGGGCGGCGCACGCGTCGAAGTTCGGCCACGGCGGGGTCGCGCGCGTCCTCGACGTGCTCAGCCTCGGCAGCGGCGTCACTTCGAGCGAAGGTCTGCTCGGTGTCGTCGTCGCGGAATGGACCAAGGGCAGCGACCTGGTCGACCTGGTGGCACAGCGCCCGGTGGCGCCCGCCGCCGCGGCCAGGATGGTGCAGGCGCTGGCGGAAGCCGTCGACCACGCGCATCAGAACGGTCTCGTCCTCGGCCTCGACCACCCGCAGCGGCTGCGGCTCACCCCGGACGGCGCGCTGAAGCTCGCCTTCCCCGGCCCGTTGCCCGAAGCGACCCTTCGCGACGACGTCAAAGCACTCGGCGCCGTCCTGTACCTGCTGCTGACGGGCCGGTGGGCACTGCCCGGCGGGCCCGCCGCCATCCCGGCGGCGCCGCACGCGCCGACCGGACGGGTCATCCCGCCGCGGTCACTGGTCCCGACCGTCCCGGTCGAACTGTCGTCACTCGCCGTCCGCACCATCGAGGACGGTGGGCACGGCGGCATCCGTACCAGCGCGGCCATCCTGCGCGTGCTGGACCAGGCCGCCGAAGCCGAGGAGCGCACCCAGCTGATCAAGGCCGTCGGCGAGGAAGAAGCACCCGCCGAGCCGGACGGCACGGTCTGGACGACCAAGAAACCGGTCAAGGACGTCGCACGCCGCAAGAAGCTGGCGCTCGGCGTGACCGTGCTGGTCGTCGCGACCGTGGTGATCCTGGCCTGGGTCGGGATGATGCTGATCAACCTGTTCCAGGGCGAATCGAAGTCGAGCGGCCCGCAGATCAACGTCGCGGCTCCGTCGTCCTCGCAGGTCGTGCCGCCGCCGGGCGAGCAGCCCCCGCCCGCGCAGCAGCCGCCCCCGGCCCCCGGGCCGGGTGCCGCGGTGAAGCCGTCCGCGGTCACCACCTTCAACCCGGGCAGCAAGGGCGACAGCCCCAACCGCGCCAAGAACACGACCGACGGTGACGCGGGAACCTCCTGGAAGACCGACCAGTACGACAGGCAGTTCCCGGTGCTGAAGGACGGCGTCGGGGTGATCGTCACCTTCAAGGACCCCGTCACCTTGAGCCAGGTCAAGATCAACGCGGGAAGCCCCGGTTCGAAGGTCGAGATCCGCTCGTTGGACAAGAAGAACCCGAAGCTCGACGAGACGAAGGTCGTCGGGAGCGGCGACCTCGCCGACGGTGAATCGACCATCGCTCTGCAGCAGCCTCAACAGGGTCAGTACTTCATCGTCTGGATCACACAATTGGGTGAAGACGACGACGGTAAGTTCGTGACGGAACTCAAAGAGCTGACGTTCCTGCCTGCGGGGTGACGCATCCGACAGGGTCAGTAGGCTCACCCGGGTGACAGCTGCAGCTCCCACGGACGCGGATCTCATAGCGGCGCATGCCGCTGGTGATCCGCACGCGTTCAGTGAACTGGTCCAGCGACATCGAGACCGCCTGTGGGCGGTGGCCCTCCGCACCGTGCGGGATCCCGAAGAAGCCGCGGACGCCCTGCAGGACGCCTTCATCTCGGCGTTCCGCGCGGCCGGGAACTTCAGGGCCGAATCGCAGGTCACGACGTGGCTGCACCGCATCGTCGTGAACGCGTGCCTCGACCGCATCCGGCGACGGCAGGCCAGACCGACCGTTCCGCTGCCCGAGACCGGGCAGTTCAACGAGCCCGCCTCCCCGCGTGACTCCATGTCCGAGCGGGAGACCAGCCTCGTGGTCAAGGAGGCGCTCGACCAGCTTCCCGAAGAACAACGTGCCCCGATCGTGTTGGTCGACGTCGAGGGATACTCCGTCGCCGAGACGGCACGGATGCTCGGCATCGCCGAAGGCACGGTCAAGAGCAGATGTGCACGAGGTCGCGGAAAGCTCGCGAAGGTTCTCGGACATCTGCGGAACCCCGATGCTATTGCGAACGTCCCAACTCACGAAAGCAAACGGGAGCGCGCCACCCCGCAACGGGGTGCCAGGCGGCCTCAGGGCACGCCGGGTGACGGGGAGGGACGATGACAGACGAGAGCAGGGGGATCGGTGGGACCGTCGGTCCGCCGTGGTCTGTCGATGTGCTCGCCGACCTGCACGCGGGCGTGCTGGACGAGCGGGAGGCGGCCGAACTCTGGCCGCTGGTGAACGCCGACCCCGAAGCACTGGCGATCATCGAAGCACTGGAAGCGACCACGGCCGACCTCGCGGGACTCGCGAACGAGCCGGTCGTACCGATGCCCGCGGAGTTCGCGGCGAGGCTCGACGCGGCGCTGGCCGCCGAGATGCGGACGTCGCCTGCCTTTCAAGGCGCACCTGAGTGGCAGGCGCAGGTCGCCCCGGTGGTGGACCTCGCGGCCGCACGGCGGAAGCGGAACAAGCGGATCGGCTGGGCCGCGGGGATAGCGACCGTGGCCGCGGCGGCCATCGCCGCCGTGGCGATCGTCGTGCCGACCTCGCAGCAGCCGAACACGGGCGGCGTCGCACAACCCCCGCCGGCCCCTGTCGGCCCTTCGGTCGGTGGAGACGGCGGCGGTGCCGAAGCACTCGTCGGCAAGGCGATCGGCGTACGCGACTTCGGTTCCCTGAAGACCGAAGAACGGCTCGACGCCTGCGTCGCCGCCGCGGGCCTGGACCCCGATGTGCGGCCGGAGGGCATCCGGCCGGTCACTGTCGCGGGCAAGGACGGCGTGATGGTGATCTACACCACAGGCAAACTCGCCCAGTTCCGCATTGTCGCGTTCGGCGCCGACTGCGGCCCGGGCAACCCGGCCCTCCTGTTCGACAAGATCATCGGACAGAAGTAGCCGCTCTAAACCTCACTGGTCCCTCGCTCCCCACCAGTCCCAAAATGGGGGGAGCGGGGGACCTTTGCTCTCGCGCTAACTCTCCTGGCGGCGCCAGAGGTCGGATCTCGGCCCTGGAGCAAGGCTGGAGAAGTAGTGGCGGTCACGGGCGGGAACACCGGCCCCTACGATCGTGTTGAGCCTGGTGAACAGGTCACTACGAGCGGAGGTCCACGGGTGGCTGCCGAGGAGATCAGGAACCTGATCATTGTGGGATCGGGTCCTGCGGGGTACACCGCAGCCGTTTACGCGGCGCGAGCGCAACTCGAACCGCTGGTGTTCGAGGGCACTCAGTTCGGTGGTGCGTTGATGACGACGACGGAGGTCGAGAACTTCCCCGGCTTCCGCGAAGGCATCCAGGGTCCCGACCTCATGGAAGAGATGCGTGAGCAGGCCAAGCGCTTCGGTGCGGATCTGCGTCAGGAGGACGTCGAGTCCGTCGAGCTGACCGGCGACGTCAAGTACGTCGTCGCGAACGGCAAGCGCTACGCGGCCCGCGCCGTCGTGCTTTCGATGGGTGCCGCGGCCCGCTATCTGAACGTCCCGGGTGAGCAGGAACTGCTCGGCCGCGGTGTTTCGGCCTGCGCGACCTGCGACGGCTTCTTCTTCCGCGACCACGACATCGTGGTCGCCGGCGGCGGCGACTCCGCGATGGAGGAGGCGACCTTCCTGACGAAGTTCGCCAAGTCCGTCACGATCGTCCACCGCCGCGAGGAGTTCCGCGCCTCCAAGATCATGCTGGAGCGTGCCCGCGAGAACGAGAAGATCAAGTGGGCGCTCAACAAGCAGGTCACCGGAGTCGAGGGCGACGGCAAGGTCCAGGGCGTGAAGCTCAAGGACACGGTGACCGGCGAGGACTCCGAGCTGGACGTCACCGGTTTCTTCGTCGCGATCGGCCACGACCCGCGCAGCGAACTGGTGCGCGGCCAGGTGGACCTCGACGAGGACGGGTACGTGCTCACCCAGGGCCGCACCTCCTACACGAACCTGCCCGGCGTGTTCGCGGCCGGAGACCTGGTCGACCGGACCTACCGGCAGGCGATCACCGCCGCGGGTTCGGGCTGCGCCGCGGCGATCGACGCGGAACGATGGCTGGCGGAACACGCCGGTGTCGAGACCGCTCGGGAGACTCCCGAGCTGGTCGGCGGCGGCTACGGCGCCACCGCCAACTGACCTTCGCAGATACCCTTTCACCACCCCCAGGAGGAGACACCATGGCCAACACCGTGACGGTGACCGACAAGACGTTCGCCGACGACGTGCTCACGAGCGAGAAGCCCGTGCTGGTCGACTTCTGGGCGACCTGGTGCGGTCCGTGCAAGATGGTCGCCCCGGTGCTCGAGGAGATCGCGGCGGAGAACGGCGAAAAGCTGACCATCGCCAAGCTCGACATCGACGCGAACCCGAACACAGCGCGTGACTACCAGGTGATGTCGATCCCGACGCTGATCCTGTTCCAGGGCGGCAAGCCGGTGAAGCAGATCGTCGGCGCCAAGCCGAAGGCGGCGCTCCTCTCGGACCTCGCCGACGTCCTCTGATCCACCGTTTCACCAGCCGAAACCCGGGGCCTTCCCAGGCTCCGGGTTTCGTCGTTCCGAGGGCGGGGTATATCCGAGGGTTACCTCAACACGATCCTGACGCCCGGCCGGGTTCCACGAACGGGTACTTGACGCACCGACCGGGCCTCCGCGCTCACCGAGAGTTCACAGGGCACAATAGAACACCGGGGTTCGCCCCGCAGGGTTTTCACGTCGTGCATCGAGCTTGATCGATGCCCCTCAAGGAAGAGCGAGGAGTGCATGCGGGTACTCCGCCGCGGTGACGCCGGACCGGACGTCGCCGAGATCAGGTCCACGCTGGCGGCGATGGAGCTGCTCCCGCCGGTGACCGAATCCGGGGAGTACGAGGTCTTCGACACGGCGATGGAACATGCCGTGCGGGCGTTCCAGCAGGGTCGTGGGCTCATCACCGACGGTCTGGTGGGCCCGGCGACCTATCAGGCGCTTCGTGGCGCGGGCTTCCACCTCGGCAGCCGCCCGCTGGCCTTCATGTTCTCCGCCCCCATGCAGGGCGACGACGTCTTCGCGCTCCAGGAGCGGCTGACCGAACTCGGCTTCGACGCCGGCCGCCCGGACGGGCACTTCGGCGCCCAGACCGAACGCGCGCTCAAGACCTTCCAGCGCGACATGCGCCTGACGGCCGACGGTATCTGCGGTCCGGCCACCATCGGCGAACTGCACCGGCTCTCCTCGCCGCGCACCCGCGGCGGCCGTCCTGTCTTCCTGCGTGAGCAGGAGCAGGTGCGCCAGGCCGGTCCCCGGCTGCGAGGCAAGCGCATCGTGATCGACCCGGGCCACGGCGGCGAGGACCTCGGCGTCGTCGCCGGCGAACTGCGTGAAGCGGACATCGCCTGGGATCTGGCGCGCCGGCTCGAAGGCCGTATGCAGGCCACGGGCATGGAAGCGCTGATCTCCCGCGGGCCGAACCAGAGCCCCACCGAGGGTGAGCGCGCCAAGTTCGCGAACGAGGCGGGCGCCGACCTGTTCCTCTCGCTGCACAACGACAAGAACCCCTCGCCCGAGGCGCAGGGTGTCGCGAGCTTCCACTTCGGCACCGGCAACGGCACCACGTCGACCGTCGGTGAGCTGCTGGCGGGCTTCATCCAGCGTGAACTGGCCGCCCGGACCGGCATGCTCGACTGCCGCACGCACTACAAGACCTGGGAGATCTTCACCCGCACCCGCTGCCCGGCGGTGCGGATCGAGATCGGCTACCTGACCAACCCGGAGGACAGCCGCAAACTGGCCGACCCGGCTTTCCGCGACGTCGTCGCCGAAGGCATCCTGGTCGCCGTGAAGCGCCTGTACCTCCTCGGCGAAGGGGACCAGCCGACCGGCACGTTCACCTTCGCCGACGTCCTGGCCCACGAACTCGCCAAAGCGGAGTAGCCAGTCCTCCACACCCGCACGCGGGCGCACATCCCCCTGCCGAAACCCTCGGCACAACCGGTTGTGTGCCCTCCCGGTCGACCACGCAATCCCTGGCTCCGACCGGTGCGCAGCCCCCGCCCTTCCCGGGGGGCGTCCCCAAGTCCAGTCTACCCATCCACAGATTTTCCACCGCTCCTAGCAGCGATCTGTGGATAACTCGGCGGGTTACCCACAGCTGTCCCCACCCGGGGGACAGCTGCTGCGCACACCCGAAAACTCTGCTAGAGCGGTGCGCTGAAGAGGGATGGACAGGGAAGCTCAGGCGCGACCCAGGCTCGGCTCGGCGGTCGTGATGGAAACCTGGCCGAGCAGCCGCTCAAGGGCCGCCTCGACGTCTTCCTTCCACGAAATCGCCGACCGCAGTTCCAGTCGCAGCCGAGGCCACCTCGGATGCGGCCGCACGGTCTTGAACCCGACGCTCTGCAGGAACGCCGCGGGCAGCACGCAACTGTGCCCACCGTCCGGGTCGGTCTCGTCGGGCTTGGCGTCGCCGAAAGCCTCGATCGCGCGGACACCGCGTTTGGTCAGGTCTTTCGCGACGGCCTGCACCAGCATCCGGCCGAGTCCGCCACCCTGGAATTCGGGAAGGATCTGGAAGGCGGTCAGCAGGACCGCGTCCGGGCCGGGCGGGGAAGTCGGGAACGCCAGCGAACGCGGAACGGCGTTCGGCGGCGCGTAAAGCACGAAGCCGACGGGCAAGGTGTCGCTGTAGACGATCCGGCCGCAGGAGCCCCACTCCAGCAGAACGCTGGAAACCCAGGCTTCCTTTTCGACCTCTGTCGCGCCGTATTCCTCGGCCTGCGCCTTCATATGCGGCGCCAGCTCCCAGTAGACGCAGCGGCGGCAACTCTTGGGCAGATGCTCCAGGTTGTCCAGGGTTACGCCCACGACGCGACGCGACACCGGCAACCTCCCTGGACGAACGGACACCCCACGCAGCCTTGTCCCGAGCAAGGCTCGCTGAAGGGGTCCTGATCGAGGATAGGCCGATGTGATGAACACCGGAAGGCCAGGGGCCCTCAAGGGAGGGTGGTTACACTCGATGGAACTACCAGTCGGTAGCGACTATGTCCACTTCGAAGCACGGGTGAAGCGCCTGATGACCGAGAATCGCCCTGTCCGGCCGCAGACCGGCCGCCACAACCTCGACCCGCATCTCGACCGCTACGCAGCGCGTACGGCCGGAATGACTGCTTCCGAGATCAGGGCCCTGTTCGCGGTAGCCAGTCGCCCCGAGGTCGTCTCCCTCGCCGGCGGGATGCCGAACCTCGCCGCGCTCCCGCTGGACACGCTGTCCGCGCAGGTCGGCGAACTCATCGCCGAGGAGGGCCTGGTCGCCCTCCAGTACGGCTCGGCACACGGCGTCCCGGCCCTGCGCGAGCAGATCTGCGAGATCATGGCCCTCGAGGGCATCAAGGCCCACCCGGACGACGTCGTCGTGACGGTCGGCTCGCAGATGGGCCTCGACATGGTCACCCGGCTCTTCTGCGACCCGGGTGACGTCGTCATCGCCGAAGGACCGTCGTACGTCGGCGCGCTCGGCTCCTTCGCCGCGTACCAGGCGAGCGTCGTCCACGTCGCGATGGACGACCACGGCTTGGTCCCCGAAGGGCTGCGCGCCGCGCTCGAAGAGACCAAGAAGTCCGGGCAGCGAGTGAAGTTCCTGTACACGATCCCGAACTTCCACAATCCCGGCGGCGTCACGCTGGCCGTCGAGCGCCGCGCGGAGATCGTCGAGATCTGCCGCGAAAACGACATCCTCATCATCGAGGACAACCCGTACGGCTTGCTCGGCTTCAGCGGGCAGACATACCCGGCACTGCGGTCTATCGACCCCGACAACGTCGTGTATCTCGGGTCGTTCTCGAAGACCTTCGCGTCGGGCCTGCGGGTCGGCTGGGTTCTCGCGCCGCACGCCGTCCGGGAGAAACTCGTGCTCGCGGCCGAGTCGGCAACGCTTTGTCCGCCCACGCTCAACCAGTTGATCGTGTCGCGATACCTCTCGACGCACGACTGGATGGGTCAGATCAAGACCTTCCGCGAAAACTACCGCGAGCGCCGGGACGCGATCCTGTCCGCACTCGATCAGCATATGCCCGCCGGCTGCAGCTGGACCAAACCCGATGGCGGCTTCTACGTCTGGATGACCGTCCCCGAAGGCGTGGACACGAAGGCGATGCTGCCGAGGGCCGTCACCGCCCGGGTCGCGTACGCCTCCGGAACCGGGTTCTACGCCGACGGTTTCGGCAGCAGGCAGCTGCGCCTTTCCTACTGCTATCCGACGCCCGAGCGGATCCGCGAAGGCGTCCGGCGGCTCGCCGCCGTGCTCGAGTCGGAAATGGATCTCGCGCGTACCTTCGGTAACGTGGGCCGACGCGCGATCTCGGGACCGCAGAATCCTTCTCCGGACACGGTCTGATCGACCGGCCGTCCACAAACAGACTTAAGGAGTACTCGGTGGTCGACCGCACCGTTGCCGTGCTCGCCGGTGGGCTTTCCCACGAACGCGATGTCTCCCTCCGCTCCGGACGCCGGCTTTCGGCCGCGCTGCGGGCGGAAGGGCTCGTCGTCGAAGAGTGGGACACCGACGCCGGGTTGCTCGAGCGTCTTCGCACCCAGCGCCCCGACGCGGCCGTCGTCGCCCTTCACGGTGGTGAAGGGGAGAACGGCTCGGTGCAGACGGTGCTGGAAATGCTGGACGTGCCCTACGTCGGCACCAGCTCGCAGGGCTGCCGCCGCGCGTGGGACAAGCCGACGGCCAAGGCGCTGATCGCCAAGGCCGGTTTCGCCACGCCGGACTGGGTCGTGCTGCCGCACAGCACGTTCCGTGAACTCGGCGCGCAGGCCGTGCTGGACGCGATGGTCGAGAAGCTGGGCTTGCCGCTGATCCTGAAGCCCGATCAGGGTGGTTCGGCGCTGGGCACCCAGGTCGTCAAGGAGGCCGCGGAGCTGCCCGCCGCGATGGTCGGCTGCTTCGCGTACGGAGACACTGTCCTCGCCGAGAGGTTCGTAGACGGCGTCGAGGTGGCCGTGACGGTCATCGAAGGCGAAAACGGACCCGAAGCCCTGCCTGCGGTCGAGATCGTCCCGGAGAGCGGTGTGTACGACTACACCGCTCGCTACACCGCCGGGCTGACCGATTTCTTCACTCCCGCGCGGATCACCGACGACGCCGCGAAAGCGGTCGGCGAACTGGCCGTCGCCGCACACCGGCAACTCGGGCTTCGTGACATCTCGCGTACCGACGCCGTGGTCTCCGACGACGGCACGGTGCACTTCCTCGAAGTGAACCTGTCGCCGGGTCTCACCGAGACTTCGACGGTGCCGATGGCGATCGAGGCCGGTGGCGCCACGCTCGGCTCGGTTTTCGCCGACCTCGTCAGCCGAGCGGTCACCCGCGAGAGCTGACCCGAACTCGACGAAGGGGACTTGCCCACTGCGGGCGGGTCCCCTTTTCCTGTCCGTGCGTAGATGCTTGGATCGGTGTGAGCGGGATTGACGAATTTCGCGTCGTACCAGTCACGCTTCGGTGAAGGTGGGAAACGAACGACGGTCACCGCGGGGACCACCCACGTACCCACGCGAGTAACTCCGTGTCGCGCAGCGAGCCGATCACGACGTCAGCCGGAAAGTCCTGTTCTTTCAGCGTCGGCACGCCGATGACGGGTACCCCGGCCGCCCGCGCCGACCGGAGTCCGGTCATCGAGTCCTCGTAAGCCAGGGCATCGACGGGTTCGGCGCCCAAGAGCCGGCTGGCAGTCAGATACATCTCCGGATCCGGCTTCGGTGCGGCCACCTCATCGGCGGCCAGTTTCACGGGAAACATTCCCGCCAGTCCGCCGCGCGCGAGGGCGGCGTCCAAAAGTGCCCGGGGCGAGTTGCTCGCGACAGCGACCGGGACGGCGGCGACGGTCAGTTCGACCAACTCTCGCGCGCCAGGCATCGCCTCCGCCTTCGCGGAGACGACCTCGGTCACCAACCTCAGCAACTCGTCCGCGATCGTGGCACCGGCGCTCGGTTCGCCGAAGACGTCCGCCATGGCGTCGGCGGCCGCCGGCAGCGACTTGCCGATCACCAACGCCTTCTCGTCCGGACCGAACGACAGACCCCGCCGCGCGAACAGCTCCGCCTCCGCCACCGACCAACACGGCTCGGTGTCCATGAGCAGTCCGTCGCAGTCGAAGATCACCGCGCGAGGTTTTCGGCCCCCGAAGAACTCCTGCACACTTGCCCCCAGTTCAAGCACTCAGAGTTACCGGTCTATCAGCAGAGAGCTATCGTCACCGTGACAAAACGACCTGGTGTCATCACTCATCGGTTTTCGATATCTGATTTGCCTGATTTTGGTCCATCAGCGAAACGATGCGTTCAAGGTCGTCCACGGAGCCGAATTCAAGCGTGATCCGCCCCTTGCGGCGACCGAGGTCGACCTTTACCCGGGTGTCGAACCGGTCCGAAAGCCGGTTCGCCAGGTCCTGGAGACCCGGTGCCTGGATCGCTTTGCGGGGAGCAGGCTTCGGTTTGGCCGGCTTCTCGCTCTTCTTGAGCGTGACGGCTTCCTCGGTCGCGCGCACGGACATGCCTTCCGCGACGATCCGCGCGGCCAGCTCTTCCTGACTCTCGGCGTCCTCCAGGGACAGAAGGGCGCGCGCGTGCCCTGCCGAGAGCACCCCGGCGGCGACCCGTCGCTGGACGGCGAGGGGGAGTTTGAGCAAGCGGATCGTGTTCGTGATGACCGGGCGGCTGCGCCCGATCCGACCGGCCAGCTCCTCGTGGGTGACCGCGAACTCGTCGAGCAGCTGCTGATAAGCCGCCGCCTCTTCGAGCGGATTGAGCTGGACGCGGTGGATGTTCTCGAGCAGCGCGTCACGCAGCATCGCCTCGTCGGCGGTCTGGCGGACGATCGCCGGGATCACCTTCAGCTCCGCCAGCTGCGAGGCGCGCAGCCGCCGCTCGCCCATGACGAGTTCGTACTCGTCGGTGCCAAGTTCCCGGACCACGATGGGCTGCATGAGCCCGAACTCGCGGATCGAATGCTCCAGTTCGCTGAGCGCGTCCTCGTCGAAGACCTGCCGCGGCTGCTTCGGGTTCGGCTTGATCTGGCTGACCGGGACCTCACGGTAGACCGCTCCGGCCACCGTGCCGCCGACCGAACCGGCCTCGCCGTTGGCCGCGAACCAGCCCTTGTCTTCCGGTCCCGCGGGCTGGGGCGGGAGGCCGGGAGTGGCCGAGGAGCCGTTCTCGGCCGGGGCCGCAGAGCCCGGTGGCGGACCGGTGGGGATCAGGGCGGCGAGCCCGCGCCCGAGCCCTCCTCTGCGCTCGCTCATGTCGTACCGCTCCTTTCCTTCATCTCCGCACCGCGCTGGGCGATCTCCTTGGCGGCGTCCACATAGCTCATCGCGCCGCGGGAACCGGGGTCATAGGCGAGGACCGTCTGCCCGTATCCGGGGGCTTCGGACACCTTCACACTGCGCGGGATCACCGTCTTGAGAACAGTGTCCCCGAAGTGGTTCCGGACCTCGTTCGTCACCTGATCGGCCAGCTTCGTCCGGCCGTCGTACATGGTGAGCAGGATCGTGGAGACGCTCAGTTCGCGATTCAGGTGCTTCTGGACGAGCTCGATGTTGCTCAGCAGCTGCCCCAGACCTTCGAGTGCGTAGTACTCGCACTGGATGGGGATCAGCACCTCCTGCGCGGCGACCATCGCGTTGACGGTCAGCAGACCGAGCGACGGCGGGCAGTCGATGAAGACGTAGTCGACGCCGATCTCGTCGAGGACCTCGGCCGAGAGCGCCTCCTTCAGCCGCATCTCGCGGGACGCCATCGACACGAGTTCGATCTCGGCACCGGCGAGGTCGATAGTCGCGGGCACGCAGTAGAGGTTCGACGACTGCTCGCTCTGCGCGGCCGCCTCGGCGAGTGTCACCTCACCGATCAGCACCTCGTAGATCGACGGCGTACCGGAGCGGTGGTCGATGTCGAGCGCCGTGCTCGCGTTCCCCTGCGGGTCGAGGTCGATCACGAGCGTCTTGAGTCCGTGGACGGCGAGGGCGGCGGCGAGGTTCACCGTGCTCGTCGTCTTGCCGACACCCCCCTTCTGGTTGGCGACCGTCAGCACTCGCCGACGGGCCGGACGGGGGAGCGCACCCTCCTTGGGATGCAGCACGCTGGCGGCTCGGACGGCTTCCTCGGCGATCGGCGTCCAGCCAAGTTCATGGCCAGTGCTCGCAGGGTCGGACGGTGGGGGAGTCACCGGTCTCGAACCTCCTCTGTATTAGACGTGGGAGTCGGTCTGCGTTGTTTCACGTGGAACCGGACTAGCTTCGCCTGCCGCGCGACCGAGACTGTTTCGGAGGCAGGCGATGGATCACGACGACCGTGCTGGGGACTTCGAGCACCTTCGTGCCGCACTCGAAGACCTCCGGCTCACCGCCGCCTGCCTTCCGGACGGCGTCACGATCGCGGTCGATTTCCTCGCCGGCGCTCGCTCCTTTAAGGGCGACCAGAGCGCCGTCGGAACGCACGAGCGGGAGGCACCAGCTCGCTAGCCGGGCCAAGGGAGCGACGGCCCGGGCGGTGACGACATCCGCGCCACCGAGCTCCTCGCGCACCTGCCGCTCTTCCGCGCGCCCGCGGACAACGGTAATGGGGAGTTCCAGCTTCTCGACAACCTCGGCCAGCCAGTCGACTCGGCGGGCCATCGGTTCGAGCAGAACGATATCGAGGTCCGGTCGGCTGATCGCGAGCGGTACACCCGGAAGCCCGGCACCCGATCCGACGTCGACCACACGGGCGCCGTCGGGGATCCGCTCGCCGATCACGGCGGAGTTCAGGACGTGCCGTTCCCAGAGCCGGTCGACCTCCCGGGGACCGATGAGACCACGCTCGACGCCGTGACGCTCCAAGAGCTCGACATAGCCGACGGCTTGCTCGACGCGGTCTCCGAACACCTCCGACGCCGCACTCCGTACCGATGCGGCGACCCCGTCCAAGCCCACTCTTGCTCCTCAACCTTGACGCCGTTTCACGTGAAACGCGCTCATTCGATTGTCCATGACGCCGGGCACATTGCGGGGAGACAGACCGCAAGTGTGGACAACTCCACTCGGCGTTCGCGCGTTTCACGTGAAACGCCACGCGTATAATTCGCTCCGCAGGACGGGGCTAGGAGGGACGCCGCGCGTTGCGAGACGTGCGGCACCCACGAAAAAAGAAGCGGCCCGCCGGAAGACCGGCGGGCCGCTGCTCTCGAGGAAATCGTCAGGCGGGGAAGATGACGACCCGGCGCTTCGGGTCCTCGCCTTCACTCTCGCTCTGGACGCCGCCGACAGCGGCGACCGCGTCGTGCACGACCTTCCGCTCGAACGGGCTCATCGGCTGCAGCCGGACACGCTCGCCGGACGAGACCACCGTCTCGGCGGTGGATCGGCCGAGTTCGCGAAGCTCCTCGCGACGGTCCGCGCGCCAGCCCGCGACGTCCAGCATCAGCCGGCTCCGCGAGCCGGTTTCCTGCTGCACCGCCAGCCGGGTCAGTTCCTGCAGCGCCTCGAGGACGGTGCCGCGCGGGCCGACCAGCTTCTCCAGGTCCTCGCCACCGTCGATGCTGACGATCGCGCGGCCCGCTTCGACGTCGAGATCGATGTCGCCGTCGTAGTCCAGAAGGTCGAGCAACCGCTCGAGGTAGTCGCCGGCGATGTCGCCCTCCTTCACGAGGACGTCGTCGTCGACACCTCCCTTGCGACCGGTCTCCTCAGCGGCGTCGGCAACTTCGGCCGCGCTGTTCTCCTCGGCGTCGATCGTGTCGATCGTCTCCGCCATTACTGGTCTCCTCTCCGGTCCGGATCGGCGTCAGCGACGCTTCCGGCCCGATTTCTTAGTCGAGTCCGAGATGAGACCGGCCACGTCGGTGCCGTTCTCCTTCGAGCCGTTCGTCGACGGCTCGGCTGACGCGTTCGTGTCGTCCTTCTTCTCCACGGCGGACGAACCGGTCTGAGCGAAGCCGTGGGGCGAGCCTGCCTTGCGCACCTGGCCGCCACCGGACTGCTGCTTGTTCCGCTTCTGCTGGACCGGCTTCTGGCCGGGGCGAGGACCGGCGGGCTTCTGTCCCGGCTTCGGGCCGAGGTTGGCGCGCTTCTCCTTCTCGGCTTCCTTGCGGGCCTCTTCTTCCTTGTCGATCTTGGTGTAGACGAGGCGCTGCTGCATCAGGGTCCAGCCGTTGTTCGCGAGCCAGTAGAAGAGCAGGCCCAGCGGGAACAGCGCACCGAAGATGAGGACACCCAGCGGGAAGATGTACATCGTCAGCTTGTTCATCATCGCGGTCTGCGGCGTGGCCGACTCGGGGTTCTGACGCTGGACCGAGTGACGCGCGGTGAGGTGCGTGGCAATGCTCGCGACGATCATCAGCGGGATCGCGACGGGCGCGACGTGCCAGTGGAAGCCCGCCGGCGCGTTGCCGCCACTGACCATGCCGACACCGGTGTAGATGGCCTCGCCGAGGTTCGTGCCGAACAGCTTCGCGTGGACGTACGATTCGACACCGGACTGGTCGAAGAAGTAGTTCTCGGTCTTCGGGCCGCCGTACGGGTTGATGGTGAACATCCGCAGGACGTGGTTCAGGCCGATGAACACCGGGATCTGAAGCAGCATGGGCAGGCAGCTGCCCAGCGGATTGACGCCGTGCTCCTTCTGGAGCTTCTGCATCTCCATCGCCTGGCGCTGCCGGTCGTTGGCGTACTTCTTCTGGACCTTCTTCATCTCCGGCGCGAAGTCCTGCATCTTCTTCATCGACCGGACCTGGTTCACGAACGGCTTGAACATGATGCCGCGGACCGTGAACGTCAGGAAGATGATCGCGAGGATCCAGGAGACCGCGTTCGACTCACCGAACACGAGTCCGAAGACCTTGTGCCAACACCACAAGATGAAGGACACGGGGTAGTAGATGAAGTCGAGCACTGAGCTACTCCTCGATCGGTGTTTCAGGTCGGCGGCGACGCCACGAGAACGTCTCGGGAACCGGGTCGCGGCCGGGCGGGGTCCATGGGCCACAGCGCAGCAGCCGCCGGACCGCGAGATAGGTACCGCGGCCGGCGCCGTGCCGGGTCAGTGCCTCGACGGCGTACGCGCTACAGCTCGGGTAGAACCGGCACGCCGGAGGAAGGAAGGGGGAGATCGCCTTGCGGTAGAGCTTGATGGGCAGGAGCAGGACCCACGCCACCGGGCCGGGCCGGGTTTCGTCGGTGGTCTCGTTCTCGGTGGCTCGCATGCCGTTACACCGCTGATCCGTTGTCGGGGGGTCGCGCCTGACGGGACTTCCCGGTGCCGGCCGAAGACACGGAAGACACGGAAGGCCCGGAAAGCCCGAGGCGCCGCAAAGACGCGTCGAGGTCCGAGCCGAGTTCCGCGCTGGACGCGTCCGCGGCCGGAGGTAATGCCCGTACCACCAACGAGCTCCCCGGCGGCAGTGTTCCGATCCTGGCGGAAATGAGATGCCTCAACCGGCGGGTGACCCGGTGGCGTACCACCGAGTTGCCGACGGCCTTGCTCACCACAAAACCCGCCCGCGCCGCTTCGGCGGCATCGGGCGGGTCCGTGGTCAACGCATGGACGACGAGGCGGCGCCTGCCTGCCTTGGCCCCACGCCGCATGACGGCACGGAAATCCTCACTGCGCCGCAAACGCGCGGCGGCCGGCAGCACGACGTCCCTCGACGGCGGCCGGATCAGGCGGACAGTGCGCCGCGGCCCTTGCGACGGCGAGCCGCCAGGATGGCCCGGCCGGCGCGGGTCCGCATCCGAAGCCGGAACCCGTGGACCCGGGCGCGTCGGCGGTTGTTCGGCTGGAAGGTGCGCTTACCCTTGCTCACGACTTACTTCTCCTGTTTCATCGGCCGCCGGGGACGGTTCGACCCGTTCCTGGCGTGTCGTGCTGACGCACGGCAGTCTCTGGTGTCTCCTACCAACGTGTGGCCTCGTCACGTCGAGCGACGACAACGTGGGCACGCGAAACGCCCCCGCTGTATACGGGAGACCTTACGAGGGTACGCACTCATCCCCCGGGCCCGGCAGGCACCCCCTCGACCACGGACCGCGACCGCCGTGGAAAGTGATCATCGACGACGCGAAGGCATCGAATGGCAACACGCCGTACGCCGTGAAATGCTCGCGCACGAGGATGTCTTGTGACGACGGTCGAGGCTTGTTAGCGTGCCTCTCCCGGACTCATCCCGAGGTGGAACGGCTTGGGTGCCCGGGCGTCCTCGGGATGTGGAGGCATCCCGTCGGTCTACGTCGAGCCCGCAGGTGACGCCGCCGCGGGCCGCCGTACATTAGTGCACAGCTGTGGACAACTATGTGGATATTTGCTGTGCGCATGAGCTGATCGGGCCATGATGACGCTCCACCCGGTGTTTCGGGAGGCAGGGCGTTTCCGGGCATTCGCTCCAGTGTCTCGCCGCACGCACCGATGAGGGGAGGGGAGTCAGGCAGGTGTCCGAGCACCAGCACAACCTTGGCGTCATCTGGGAGCAGGTCGTACGCGAACTGTCCGATGGCACCCTCTCCCCGCAGCAACGCGCCTGGATGCGGGTGACGCGCCCGATCGGGCTGCTCGACGGCACCGCACTGCTCGCCGCTCCCAGCGACTTCGCCAAGGAAGCGATCGAACGCGCCCTTCGTGGAGCGATCACCGAAGCCCTTTCGCGACGGCTCGGCCGCGCGGTTTCGCTCGCGGTGAAGGTCGACAGCACCGAGACGAACACCGCGATGGCGCCTCCTGCACCCGGACCTCGCTATGACGCGTCACCCGGCCGGGTGGAAAACGGGTCCGGTCCCACTTCCGGGCCGCCTCCGCTGCCCGAAGGCGACGGCATGCTTTCCCCGAACCGGCCGCGGCCCGAGCCGCCGAAACCCCGGCCGCCGAGGCAGCCCGTCGACAACAGCCTGAACGATGGCGACGACAGCGACGAAGAAGTCGACGAAGAGGGCGAGGCCCTGGCCGCCGTGACCGAGATCTGGCCGACGTTCTCCGGCCAGCCGATCGCGGGACAGCCCTACACCGCGCCGGCGCAGCCGCAGACGTCGAAGACGAAGCTCAACGAGAAGTACACGTTCGACACCTTCGTCATCGGTGCCTCGAACCGCTTCGCGCACGCAGCCGCCGTCGCGGTCGCCGAAGCGCCGGCCCGCGCGTACAACCCCTTGTTCATCTGGGGGGAATCCGGACTCGGGAAGACCCACCTGCTGCACGCCGTCGGGCACTACGCCCAGCGGCTGTTCCCCGGCATGCGCGTGCGCTACGTGTCGACCGAAGAGTTCACCAACGACTTCATCAACTCGCTGCGAGACGACCGCAAGGTCGCGTTCCAGCGCCGCTACCGCGACATCGACATCCTGCTCGTCGACGACATCCAGTTCCTGGAAGGCAAGGAAGGTACGCAGGAAGAGTTCTTCCACACCTTCAACACCCTCCACAACGCGAACAAGCAGATCGTCGTCTCCTCCGACCGCCCGCCGAAGCGCCTCGAAACGCTGGAAGACCGGCTGCGGACGCGGTTCGAGTGGGGTCTCATCACCGACATCCAGCCGCCCGAGCTCGAAACGCGTATCGCGATCCTTCGCAAGAAGGCGGCTCAGGACAGGCTCGCGGTACCCGGCGAGGTCCTGGAGTTCATCGCTTCGCGCGTCGAGGCGAACATCCGGGAACTCGAAGGCGCACTCATCCGGGTGACGGCCTTCGCGTCACTGAACCAGCAGCCGGTCGACGTCGCCCTCGCCGAGATCGTGCTCCGGGACCTCATCCCGGATTCGCACGCGCCGGAGATCACCGCGCCGACCATCATGGGTGTCACGTCGGAGTTCTTCGACGTGACACTCGACGACCTCTGCGGTCCGGGCAAGACGAAGGCGCTCGCGACGGCCCGTCAGATCGCGATGTACCTCTGCCGCGAACTGACGGACATGTCACTGCCGAAGATCGGGCAGACCTTCGGCGGCCGCGACCACACGACGGTCATGCACGCGGACAAGAAGATCCGCAAGGAGATGGCCGAGCGCCGCCGCATCTACGACCAGGTGCAGGAGCTGACGTCGAGGATCAAGCAGCGGGCAAGGCAGTAATCCCTTAGCACACAAGGACTTCAGGGGCTCTCACCGTCCAGGTGGGAGCCCCTTCTTCATGCCCTCTTCCCGCCGGGCCGCCGTCCGCGCGGCCGTCCACATAGGTCTGAGCCGCGTGTAGGGCCGCGAAGACTGGGTACCTCGGGGATGTGGCGTACGCACGCGAAGGTGGCGAAGAACGCGTACGCACGCGAAGGATTTCCCTTTGTGCACAACATAAATCCACATGGTGTGGGTAGTTTGCCCACAGCTCCAGTGCGCCCGGGACCAGCGAAGATCGGATTTCCGTCCACATCGCACTCACAGGCAATCCACAGCATTTCCACACCTCGATCCACACGCTGTCCCCAGGTTGTACACATTCTGTGCACAAGGATTAACCAGGTCACTCCTGTCACTCTCCAGGGCGATTCCGGTCACCGGCCCCACCCACAGACCCTGGGTACAAACCGCCTCACATCTGGGGATAACCATGGGGACAACTGCGGCTGACTGTGGATGGATCGAGCCCCGCCCGAAACCATCCACGGACGGCCCGAGTTGTCCACCGGTCCCACACACAGGCCGTCCACACACCCGGACACCCCACGACCTGCGCGAACGAGGCTTGTCCACACAATCCACAGCCCCTATTACTACTGCTATCTTTTGTTCTTCTTAAGAAGGGAATAAAACAAAAACAGGCGAAGGACGAATCTGGGGACAGCTCGCGAACCGTGTCGTCTTGTCGACAAAAGCAAGGGGAGGCCGAGGTGACGCGGACCCCGGGGACGGCCTAACGTGGGTCCCTGCACCTGGTCCACGCGTCGACGTGCGTTCGCGTCCTCGCTGGGGCCGGACAACACCTGCGAGGCACCCGGCCATCGCGCTCTCCGGCCGCGGTGACCCGTTGAGCTTTCGAGCCGTCAGGGGCTCGGCTGTCGAAAGGAAGCGCGCATGAAGATCCGCGTCGAGCGTGACGGGCTGGCCGACGCCGTCGCGTGGGTGGCGAGAAGCCTCCCGTCGCGGCCTCCGGTCCCGGTTCTGGGCGGTGTCCTGCTCGATGCGGGATCCGACGGGACGAGTGACGCACTCACCGTCTCCGGATTCGACTACGAGGTCTCCGCCACGGTCGGGGTCCCGGCCACGATCGCCGACGGGGGCCGCCTCCTGGTCTCCGGCCGCCTCCTGGCCGACATCACCAAATCGCTGCCCGCGCAGCCGGTCGAGATCTCGGTCGACGGCGCCCGCGCCACGATCACCTGCGGCTCCGCGCGCTTCTCCCTGCCAACCATGCCGGTCGAGGACTACCCGCAGCTCCCGTCCCAGCCCGCCTTCGCCGGCGAACTCACCGGCGACGCCTTCGGCCAGGCCGTCACGCAGGTCGTCGTCGCCGCGGGCAAGGACGACACGCTCCCGATGCTGACCGGGATGCGGCTGGAGATCTCCGGCTCCGCGCTGACCCTGGTCGCCACCGACCGCTTCCGGCTCGCCATGCGCGAGTTCACCTGGGAGCCTGCCGAGGGCCTGTCCGACGCCGCTGTGCTCGTCCCGGCGCGCACGCTCGCCGAGGCCGCGAAGACGCTCGGTGCCAGCGGGGCGAAGATCCGCCTCGCGCTCGCCAGCGGTGAGGGTCTCCTCGGCCTCTCGGGCTCCGGCCGCTACACGACGACCCGGCTGCTCGACGCCGAGTTCCCACCGTACCGGCAGCTGTTGCCCGCGCAGCACACGTCGCGCGCGGTCATCGAGGTCTCCGCGCTCGCCGAGTCGATCAAGCGTGTTTCACTGGTCGCCGAACGCGGCACGCAGGTCCGGCTCGAGTTCAGCGACGGTTCGCTGCGGTTGTCCGCCGGTGGCGACGACGAGGGTTCGGCCGAGGAAGAACTCCAGGTCGACTACGAGGGCGAGCCGGTGACCATCGCGTTCAACCCGGGTTACCTCGTCGACGGCCTCGGCGCGCTGAACGCGAACCGTGCCGAGCTGACGTTCACCACGCCGAACCGGCCGGCGCTGATCAAGCCCGCCGACGAAGAGGGCAACGTCGTTCCCGGCTACCTGTACCTCCTGATGCCGGTCCGCCTCCCTGGCTGATCGGCTCCAGTTTCTGTTTCGCACCAAAGGGGATCTTCATGGCACAGCTGGGACTCATCGGCCTTGGCAAGATGGGGTTCAACATGCGTGAGCGGCTGCGCGGCGCCGGTCACGAGGTGGTCGGCTACGACCGCAACCCGGATGTCACCGACTCCACGTCACTCGAAGACATGGTGTCCAAACTGGACGGTCCGAGGATCGTCTGGATCATGGTGCCCGCCGGGGAACCCACCCGGCAGACCGTCGCGGAACTCGGGAACCTGCTGTCCGAGGGCGACCTCGTGATCGACGGCGGCAACTCGAAGTACACCGACGACAAGATCAACGGCGACCTGCTCGCGGCGAAGAAGATCGGTTACCTCGACTGCGGGGTTTCCGGTGGCGTGTGGGGCAAGGACAACGGCTACGGCCTGATGGTCGGCGGTGCCGCTTCGGACGTCGAGAAGGCCATGCCGATCTTCGACGCGCTTCGCCCCGAAGGTCCGCGCGAAGAAGGCTTCTCGCACGCCGGTGCCGTCGGCTCCGGTCACTACGCGAAGATGATTCACAACGGCATCGAGTACGGCATGATGCAGGCCTTCGCCGAAGGTTTCGAGCTGCTCGAAGCCGCGAAGGTCGTCGAGAACGTGCCCGCGGTGATCAAGGGCTGGCAGCGGGGGACCGTCGTCCGCTCGTGGCTGCTCGACCTGCTGGTGCGCGCGCTCGACGAGGACCCGGAACTGGACGACCTCGAGGGCTATGTCGAGGACTCCGGCGAAGGCCGGTGGACCCTCGAAGAGGCGATCAACAACGCGGTCCCGGCGCCGGTCATCTCGGCCGCGCTGTTCGCGCGGTTCGCCTCCCGCCAGGAGGACTCCGCCGCCATGCGGGCCGTCGCCGCGCTGCGCAACCAGTTCGGCGGGCACTCGGTCAAGAAGGTCGGCGGCTAGGTAACGGGTTGTATCTCAGACATCTCCAGGTCACCGACTTCCGGTCCTGGCCCCAAGCCGATCTCGCGCTCGAACCCGGCCCGACCGTCCTCGTCGGACAGAACGGCCGCGGCAAGACGAACCTGCTCGAAGCGATCGGCTACATCGCGACCCTGGGCTCACATCGTGTCGCGACCGACGCGCCCTTGGTGCGGCACGGCTGCGAACGCGCCCTGATCAGGGTCGCGGTGGTCAACGACGACCGCGAACTGACGGTCGAGCTGGAGATCACCCCCGGCAAGGCGAACCGCGCGCGGGTCAACCGCGGCGCGGTCGGCAAACCGAGGGACGTCCTCGGGATCCTGCGCACGGTGCTGTTCTCCCCGGAGGACCTGGCGCTCGTGCGCGGGGATCCCGGGGAGCGGCGCCGGTTCATGGACGAACTCCTCGTGCTGCGTGCGCCCCGGTACGCCGGGGTCCGCGCCGACTACGAGAAGGTGCTGAAACAGCGGAACGCCCTGCTCAAGACGGCGGGGAAGCGGCGTACGGGGCGCGAAGACCCGTACGCGCTTTCGACGCTCGACGTCTGGGACGACCATCTCTCGGTGGCCGGGGCGGCGTTGCTGGCGGCTCGGCTCAACCTCATCGCGGACCTCGCGCCGTACGCGGCCGCCGCGTACATGGGGGTCGCGCCCGACTCGAGGCCGGCGAAGATCGCCTACAAATCGAGCCTCGGCGAAGCGATGCCGGAGGGCTACGGCGTTCCGGACGGTCCTCGCGCGGACGAAGCGGTACTCAAAGTAGTGCTGGTCGAGGCGCTGGGCCGGTCCCGGAGTCTGGAGTTGGAACGCGGCGTGAGCATGGTCGGTCCACACCGGGACGAGCTCGAACTCATCCTCGGCGAAGCGCCGGCCAAGGGCTACGCGAGCCATGGGGAGTCCTGGTCGTTCGCCCTCGCCTTGCGTCTGGGAAGCTACGAGCTCCTGCGTGGCGAAGCGGGGGAACCGGTGCTTCTCCTGGATGATGTGTTCGCCGAACTGGACCGGCGTCGCCGGGCCCGGTTGGCGGAGGTGGCGGCAGGCGCCGAGCAGGTGCTGGTGACCGCCGCCGTGGACGAGGACGTACCCGCCGAACTGGCCGGGCACCGGTTCCTCGTGGCCGATGGTGAGATCAACCGAGGGTGATTCCGCAGAGCGGACACCCCGGGTGATCGGCGCCGCAGCAGTTGCCCACCGATCTGGGGACAAACCTGTGGACAGTGTGGATAACACCGTGAACGCGTTATCGCCCCGCGTGACCAAGGGGCCTGAAAAGCGGCTTGACACTCCCCGTAAGGGCGGTAACCCGAGCGAGGGAGAGCTATTCGACACGCAGGGTGACCAGCCCTCGCCACCGAACGGCGCAACTGATACCCAAGGTAAGAACACGACTACCGGTCGTGACCTCGCCCATGCCGCGCTGGAGGCCGCGAAGGCCAAAGCGAAGGCGCGCGGGGTTGAACCGGGTGTCCGCCGCGTCCGTATCTCCGGAGGAGGGGCCGGCGCGAAGGGCCAGAGCCCGCGACGTCGTCGCTGGTCAGGGCCGGGTGCCGACACCCGCGACCCGCAGCCGCTCGGCAGGCTCACCTCGCGGATCGCAGTCGACCGAGGCTGGAACACGCGGCTGGCCAACGGGCAGGTCTTCGGGAACTGGACGCGACTGGTGGGTGACGAGGTCGCCGAACACGCCCAGCCCGTGGCCTTGAAGGACGGCGAGCTGACCGTCCGTGCCAGCTCGACGGCGTGGGCGACGCAGTTGCGCCTGCTCCAGGGTCAGTTGCTGACGAAGATCGCGGCCGGCGTCGGGCACGGGGTGGTGAAGCGGATGCGGATCCAGGGGCCGACGGCGCCGAGCTGGCGAAAAGGGCCGCGCCACGTCCCGGGACGCGGTCCGCGTGACACGTACGGCTGACCCGAGTTGCGCTTCGCCGCGCCTGTGCCGCCAGCGCGCCGAGAAGGCGTCCAGAGTGCTTCGCGAACGTCAAGACTCTTCTTCGAACGAATTAGCGCGTCTGTGAGCGAATCAGGGGTGTCCTTGCCGCATGTCAGCGGACGCGGCCAAGTACACTGGAGACGAGCGAGCTTCCGCTCGGGGTAGACGAGGAGAATCAACGCCTGTGACCGAGAACAAGAGCGAGTACAACGCGTCGTCGATCACGGTGCTCGAAGGTCTCGAAGCCGTCCGCAAGCGTCCCGGTATGTACATCGGTTCCACCGGCGAACGCGGCCTCCACCACCTCGTCCAAGAGGTGGTCGACAACTCCGTCGACGAGGCGATGGCCGGTCACGCCACGAAGGTCGAGGTCACCCTCCTGGCCGACGGCGGGGTGCGGGTCGTCGACGACGGCCGCGGTATCCCGGTGGACATGCACCCCAAGGAGAAGAAGCCGACTCTCGAGGTCGTGCTCACCGTGCTCCACGCGGGCGGCAAGTTCGACAGCGACTCCTACGCGGTCTCCGGCGGTCTGCACGGCGTCGGCGTCTCCGTGGTGAACGCGCTCTCGAAGACCCTGCTCGCCGAGGTCAAATACGGTGGCCGCAGCTGGCGCCAGGAGTACACGAACCAGCTTCCCGGTGAGCTGGAGGACCTCGGCCCGGCCGAGGACACCGGCACCACGATCACCTTCTGGGCCGACGGCGACATCTTCGAGACGACGACGTACAACTTCGAGACGATCTCCCGGCGCCTCCAGGAAATGGCCTTCCTCAACAAGGGCCTGACCCTTTCGCTGCGCGACGAGCGCGTCGCCGACGAAGAGACCGAAGAAGACGCTTCGGGCCAGGCGGCGCGGGTCAAGGAAAAGACCTACTGCTACCCGGGCGGTCTCGAAGACTTCGTCAAGCACATCAACGGCAGCAAGGACCCGATCCACGACAGCGTGATCTCCTTCGAGGCCAAGGGCACCGGCCTCGAGGTCGAGGTCGCCATGCAGTGGAACAACGGCTTCACGCCGTCGGTGTACACCTTCGCCAACACGATCAACACGCACGAAGGCGGCACGCACGAAGAGGGCTTCCGCGCCGCGCTCACCCGCGTCGTCAACGCGTACGCGCGCGAGAAGAAGCTGCTCAAGGAGAAGGACGCCAACCTGACCGGTGACGACGTGCGTGAGGGTCTCGCCGCGATCGTCTCGATCAAGCTGGCCGAACCGCAGTTCGAGGGCCAGACCAAGACCAAGCTGGGCAACAGCGAGGCGAAGACGTTCGTGCAGCAGACGTCGAACGAATGGCTGGCCGACTGGTTCGAGCGCAACCCCACCGAAGCGAAGACGGTCATCAACAAGTCGATCTCGTCGTCGCAGGCGCGGATGGCCGCCCGCAAGGCCCGCGACCTGGTCCGCCGCAAGGGCGCGCTGGAGATCGGCGGCCTGCCCGGCAAGCTCAAGGACTGCCGGTCGACCAACCCGTCGGAATGCGAGCTCTACATCGTCGAGGGTGACTCGGCGGGCGGTTCGGCCAAGGAAGGCCGCGACTCGATGTACCAGGCGATCCTGCCGATCCGGGGCAAGATCATCAACGTCGAGAAGGCCCGTATCGACCGAGTCCTCAAGAACACCGAGGTCCAGTCGCTGATCACCGCGCTCGGCACCGGTATCCACGAGGAGTTCGACCTCGAGAAGCTGCGCTACCACAAGGTCGTGCTGATGGCCGACGCCGACGTCGACGGCCAGCACATCACCACTTTGCTGCTCACCCTGCTGTTCCGCTTCATGACCCCGCTGATCGAGCACGGCCACGTGTTCCTCTCGCGCCCGCCGCTGTACAAGATCAAGTGGCCGCGGGCCGAGCCGGAGTACGCCTACTCCGACCGGGAACGCGACGCCGTCATCCAGGCCGGTGTCGAGTCGGGCAGGCGCCTCCCCAAGGACGACGCGATCCAGCGCTACAAGGGTCTCGGCGAGATGAACGCCGAAGAGCTGTGGGAGACGACGATGGACCCGGCGAACCGGCTGCTCGGTCAGGTCACCCTGGACGACGCCGCGCAGGCCGACGACCTGTTCTCCGTTCTGATGGGCGAGGACGTCGAAGCACGCCGCTCCTTCATCACGCGCAACGCGAAGGATGTTCGCTTCCTCGACGTGTAGTCACGTCCCGCTTCTTGTCCCACTAGGACTGCCCTCACGAGAAGGACCTCATGACGGAAACCTTGCCGCCGGCTCCGGACCACGACCGGATCGAGCCGGTCGACATCCAGCAGGAGATGCAGCGCTCCTACATCGACTACGCGATGAGCGTCATCGTGTCGCGAGCGCTGCCGGACGTGCGAGACGGCCTCAAACCGGTGCACCGCCGCGTGCTGTACTCGATGTTCGACTCCGGCTTCCGCCCCGAACGCGGGTACAACAAGTGCTCCCGCGTCGTCGGCGACGTGATGGGCAACTACCACCCGCACGGTGACTCCGCGATCTACGACGCGCTGGTGCGGCTCGCCCAGCCGTGGTCGCTGCGCTACCCGCTGATCGACGGGCAGGGCAACTTCGGCTCGCCGGGCAACGACCCGGCGGCCGCCATGCGGTACACGGAATCCCGGCTCGCGCATCTCGCGATGCACATGCTGCAGGACATCGAAGAAGACACCGTCGACTTCTCCGACAACTACGACGGCCGCACCCAGGAGCCCGACGTCCTGCCGTCGCGGTTCCCGAACCTGCTGGTCAACGGTGGTTCCGGGATCGCGGTCGGGATGGCGACGAACATCCCGCCGCACAACCTGCGCGAGGTGGCCGAAGGCGTCAAATGGGCGCTGGAGAACTTCGAGGCGACCGACGACGAACTGCTCGCCGCGCTGCTGGTCCGGGTCAAGGGCCCGGACTTCCCGACCAAGGCGATGATCCTCGGCACCTCCGGGATCGAGGACGCGTACCGCACCGGCCGCGGTTCCGTGCGCATGCGCGCGGTCGTCGAGGTCGAAGAAGACGCCAAGGGCCGCACGATCCTGGTCGTGTCCGAACTGCCGTTCCAGGTGAACCCGGACAACCTAGTGGAGAACATCGCGAACCTCGTCCGCGACGGCAAGCTCACCGGCATCTCCGACATCGCCGACGAGTCCAACAGCCGCAGCGGTATGCGGATCGTCGTCACGGTCAAACGCGACGCGGTCGCGAAGGTCGTGCTGAACAACCTGTTCAAGCACACCCAGCTGCAGCAGAACTTCGGTGTCAACATGCTGGCCCTGGTCGAGGGCGTGCCCCGCACGCTGCGCCTGGACCAGATGATCCGGCACTACGTGAAGCACCAGATCGAGGTCATCGTCCGCCGGACCCGCTTCCGGCTGCGGAAGGCCGAAGAGCGCGCCCACATCCTGCGTGGTCTGGTCAAGGCGCTGGACATGCTCGACGAGGTCATCGCCCTGATCCGGCGGTCGCCTTCGGCCGAAGAGGCCCGGCCCGCCCTGATGAGCCTGCTCGACGTCGACGAGATCCAGGCGACCGCGATCCTCGACATGCAGCTCCGTCGCCTCGCGGCACTGGAGCGGCAGCGGATCGTCGACACACTGGCCGAGATCGAACTCGAGATCGCCGACCTGAAGGACATCCTCGAGAAGCCCGAGCGGCAGCGCTCGATCATCGCCGAGGAACTCCAGGAGATCGTCGACAAGTACGGCGACGACCGGCGCACCAAGATCATCCCGTTCGACGGCGAGGTCTCGGTCGAAGACCTCATCGCGGTCGAGGACGTCGTCGTCACCATCACCCGCACGGGGTACGCCAAGCGAACGAAAACCGATCTCTACCGATCGCAGAAACGCGGCGGCAAGGGCGTCCAGGGCGCGACCCTCAAACAGGACGACATCGTCCAGCACTTCTTCGTCTGCTCGACGCACGACTGGATCCTGTTCTTCACGAACAAGGGCCGCGTCTACCGGGCCAAGGCCTACGACCTGCCCGAGGCCAACCGCAACGCCCGCGGCCAGCACGTCGCGAACCTGCTCGCGTTCCAACCGGACGAGAAGATCGCCCAGGTCATCGAGATCCCGAACTACGAGGTCGCGCCGTACCTGGTGCTCGCGACCCGTCGCGGCCTGGTGAAGAAGACCAAGCTCACCGACTTCGACTCCAACCGCGCCGGCGGCCTCATCGCGGTCAACCTCCGTGAAGGGGACGAGCTGGTCGGGGCCGTGCTCGCGGCCGCGGAGGAGGACCTGCTGCTGGTGTCCGCGGAAGGCCAGTCCATCCGCTTCCACGCCACCGACGAGGCCCTGCGCCCGATGGGCCGCGCCACCTCCGGTGTCCTCGGCATGCGGTTCAACGACGGCGACGAACTGCTCGGCATCAACGTCGTCCAGCCCGACCGCTTCCTCCTGGTCGCGACCGACGGCGGCTACGCCAAGCGCACCCCGACCGACGACTACCCGGTCCAGGGCCGTGGCGGCAAGGGGGTGCTCACCATTCAGCACGACCGGAAACGTGGCAGGCTGGTGGGAGCGGTCATCGTCGACGCCGAAGACGAGCTTTACGCGATCACCTCCACCGGCGGAGTGATCCGGACTTCGGCCGGACAGGTGCGCAAGGCCGGCAGGCAGACGAAGGGAGTGCGGCTGATGAATCTCGACGAAGGAACCACTCTTCTCGCGGTCGCACGCAACGCGGACGAGCCCTCAGACGTCGCCACTGCAGGTAGTGCTGAAGGAGAAGAAGACACTCCGGCGTCGGAGCAGTGAGCGACGCCCCACGTATTGGGTAAGGACTGACACCTCGTGACACCATCCGAGAAGCCCGAAGCAGGCGGCGCGCAGGCGGGTTCGTCGAGCCCGCCTTGGCAACGCGACAGCGCCGGGGAGGCCGAAGGCTCCAGCGAGCAGACGGTCTCCGTGTCTTCGGTCGCCACCGAAGACGTGGCCCACTCGGAACCGAAGCAGGACGCGACCACCGTGACCGACTATCACGGAGTCAGCGGCAGCGCCGCGAAGAGGCTCTTCGGCGATGGCGGAGAGGGCGACACGTCCGCCTCCTCCGCCATCCCGTCCGCCTCCCGCACCCGCGCCGCCCCCACCGCACTCCGCCGCCCCGGCCGCGGACCGCGTCGCGCCAGCCTGCAGATCAAACGATTCGACCCCTGGTCGGTGCTGAAACTGTCCCTCGTCCTCGGCGTCGCGCTGTTCTTCGTGTGGCTCGTCGCCGTCGGCGTCCTCTACACCGTCCTCGACGGTATGGGCGTTTGGGACAAACTGAACGGGACCTACTCGTCGCTGGTCGGCGGCGAAGGTGCCGACGCCCCGGCCGACCCGCTGATCAGCGCGGGCCGGGTCTTCGGTATCGCCGCCATCCTCGGCGCCATCAACATCGTGCTGATCTCGGCACTCGCCACCGTCAGCGCGTTCATCTACAACGTCTCCGCCGACCTCGCCGGTGGCCTCGAAGTAACCCTTTCCGAACGAGAGTGACCCGGTTGCGGGACGTCGAAAGGCGTCCTGTAATCTTCTCCTCGTTCGGGCCCATAGCTCAGGCGGTTAGAGCGCTTCGCTGATAACGAAGAGGTCCCAGGTTCAAGTCCTGGTGGGCCCACCCGATTGCCCGGTCATGTTTGTGGAATGCACAAACCTTGACCGGGTGTTTTACGTTTTGGGGGTCGAACCCCGCCAGGGAGGGCTTCGCCCCCCTGGCCCCCGGTCGTGGGTCGCGTCGGTGGCGTGCGGCGTTCGTCCCCTTGCTGTCGTGGTGGTCAAGGTCACTTGGGGGCTGGAAGGGTCTTCGGCGTGTCGGCGTTGTACTGGGTGGTTGGTGTGCAGTGTTCCGGGCTCACCCAGCGCAGGAGGGGACGCGGCGCGCCGGCCTGGTGAGGGCCCTGCCGGACTTCTCTTCCTGGCAGGGCTTTGTCATGGGTGTTCCACGTGGAACAGCAGGCGTGCAGTAGCATCGGCGGGTAAGCGGAGCAACTCGGCGAAGAAGAGGGGGCTTCTGATGAAGAAGCTGTTGGCGCTCGCGGTCCTCGCGGGCGGCGTGCTGTTCGTGATCAAGCGGAACAAGGCGGCCAAGGC
Source organism: Amycolatopsis sp. cmx-4-19 (assembly GCA_049998115.1). Lineage (GTDB taxonomy): Bacteria > Actinomycetota > Actinomycetes > Mycobacteriales > Pseudonocardiaceae > Amycolatopsis. The sequence continues at coordinate 566,132 of JAEBEO010000001.1, forward strand.
CGAAGCCGACCTCTGGCGTGAGGCCACCGCGCCGACCGAGCGTCCGCTCGGCTCCGTTTCCACGAACGGAAGCGCCCCGGCCAAGGCCGCGGACGCGTCCCGCAACAACTGAGCTTTCCGCGGGCGGTTATCCTGATCGCCTGCGACCCGGGGCTGTAGCTCAATTGGTAGAGCACCGCCTTTGCAAGGCGGGGGTCAGGGGTTCGATTCCCCTCAGCTCCACGCATTTCAAGAGAGCCTTGTTCGCGTTTACGCGAACAAGGCTCTCTTTTTCGTTCGCGGGTCACCTCTTCGGCGCGGTGACGTTCGTCACCATGATCGAATTGCGAAGTCGGGCTCCCAACCACGTCAACGCTGCTCACATGGAGGTGCATCCGGACAGCGGTACGGTCCATACCGGGATGACAGGGCAGGACGTGCCCGCTCAGGATGCGGTGGTGGGCGGCTTGCAAGCCAGGCCTTGGCGAGGGGTCGCCGAGTTGTAAGAATCCGTCAACGAGGAGAAACCGGCAGCGAGCGAACCGCGCCGCCCACGGGAACAGGGGTAGCGGCAAGCATGGACGGATACTTCACCGCCCTGGACGCGGAGACCACCGCCGAAGGTGACGGCTACGGCGAACTTCTCGAGGAATCTCAGAGGCGGAGCTGGTCGGGTAAAACAGCCTGCAGGTCATGATCGAGGCTTACGAACGTATCCGGAACGTCTTCGGGGACATCAAAGGTCGCTTGACCGGTCGCTGGTCCTGCTTCTCAAGTGGCGTGGCGAAGGAGCGGAGAGCCCACAGCTATAACCAAAGGCTGGTGAACACCTATACCAGGGTGGGCACCAAACTCACTGTGCTGGAAGCCGACATCGTGGCCGCGCGTGATGCCGTCGCGTCCGCGCGACACGATTTGGCCAAGCTTTTCGCGGCCCTCCTGGCAGCCGCGAAAAAGTACCGGGACGACCAGGAACGCCAAGACGAATTCGCTCTGTTCAAGGCGCTAGCAGTGGGCTTTGCCGCCGCTGTCGGAGTCTTTCTCGTGGCGGCCGCCCCCCGAACGCGATCCAGTTCGCCGGAGCCACGGCCGGGGGCCGGGAGCTCCACCTGTGCCAGCGAGCAGTCTGCGGTCTTCGGGGATAGCCCTGAAACCCTCTAAACCAGTTACCAGGAAGCACAGAAAGGGTCCGCGAACGCAGCTCGGGTTCGCTCCTTCGTTCCAGCAGACGGGCGATCCGGTTTCACCGGTGCCGCCTCGGACGAAGCCGAGCACGGAGAACGTGGTGCTCAAAGACCGTTCGGCCGAACCGGCCGGGCCCGCGGAGCAGTCCGAACCGGTGGAATCCGACGACCAGTACTACGAGCAAGGCTTGCGGTACAACCTTTCCTGGTAGTACGTCGGCGAGCATCTCGCCAACGCGGTTGGCGATTTCGACCCGATAGGGGGAGAGACCACCGACCGCGAGCTTTCGGGCTCCGACTCATCAGCTGGTGAGCTGCCAGCGTCGTGTGGGTGCGACGGAGAATCCTCGACGTGTCAGGTTGTCCGCGAAGTCCCGTTGCTTGGACGCGATCCCGTGGACCAGCATCACGTCACGGGCGCCGACCTCGGTAATGATCGATGACAGGCCGCGCCGGTCGGCGTGTGCCGACAGTCCGAACTTCGCGACCCGCGCGTTGACCTTGAGCTCTTCGCGGTCGAGCACGAACGTGGCCTGCCTGCTGGCCTCAGCCAGCTCAAGCAGCTCAAACCCCGGGGAGTCCTCGTCCTGGTAACCGGCGATCAACAGTGCGGCGTCCGAGTCCGGCAGGATCGACCGAGCCCAGGTTACCGCGGGACCGGCCGTCAACATCCCGGACGTAGTCACGATGACCCCGCGCCGGAACGTGCGCAACAGCTGCTGCCGCTCCAATGCCCGCACCGCGGACACCTGCTCGCCATAAATCTCCAGCGGTCGTGCCGTTCCGGCGGTCTGTTCCTCGTAGATCTTCGCGATGTCCTTGGCCATCCCGTCGATGAGAACGGGCACGTCCGGCAGCCGATTACGCAGCGTCAGTGCGACTTCCTGCGCCCTCCCGAGAGCGAACGCCGGCACGAGCACCCGTCCGCCGGTTGCCGCCGAGTCGCCGACGGTCTCCGCCACCATCCGTACGAACTTCTCGACCTCGGCGTCACGGTTCGAGCCGTGATGCCCGCAATACGTCGACTCGATAACGAGCAGGTCCGATCCGTGGGCCGCGTCCGGCACGACCAGGCCAGGCACGCTCGCCTGCGCGAGATCGGACACGTCCCCGGTGACCGTGATCCGGTTCGGGCCTGCCGCCACGACCACACCGGCCGCCCCGAGGATGTGCCCGGCCGGGAACAGCATGATCGTGACACCGTCAGCGATCTCGACGGTCCGACCGCACTGAACCTCACGGATACGGCGCTGTGCGGCATGAACCTGTGCCTGCCCGTACGGTGGCTCCGCCAGTGGCTCGTCACTCTCGACATGATCACGCGCCCGGGCGAATACTCGAACCGAGTCATTCCACATGGTCGGCAGGATCGCCGCGGTCTCCGGAGTGCAGATCACCGGCATGTTCGGGTATTCGGCGGTCAGCGCCGGCACGTAACCGGCGTGGTCGTTGTGCGCGTGCGTGATCACGATCGCATCGATCGACCCGGCCAAGGCCACATCGATGTGTTCCGGCCCGGCCTGGTCGATGGGCTTCTTGGGGCGCATACCGGCGTCGACGAGGATCCGGACATCGCCGACGCTCACCAACATGCAGGAGCCTCCGATGTCGATGCCGCCGCCCAAGGGCGTCAGCGCGATCTCGCGCGGCTCGCCGACCCATACGTGCTCGACCGGTGCCGGTGGCGCGAGTAGCGCATCGAGGACCGCGAGCAGCAAGTCCGGCGCCACATCGGCCTGAGCAAGCGCAGCGGCAACCTGCGGGTCGGCCAGTCCCGCTGATGCCCCGGCGTCGACGGCGGCCGCAGCGGTTTCACGTTCGCGCGGATCGACGTCGACGTCGTTGACAACAGGGAACTCGGCCGATGCTGGAAGGATCGCCGCCTTCAACAGGGTCGCCGCGGCCAGCACATCGTTGGCCAGCTCTGCCGCTTGAGCTCGCTCGGCGGCCAGTTCGGCTCGCAATGCCTCGATGACGGCCAGCGACTCATCCCGGTCATCCTCGGCAGCTTCAAGATCACGACGTAACTGATCAGCTTCCGCGCGGGCGTAGTCGCGCTGTGCCTTCGCCCGGTCACGAGCCGCACGTGTCTCGGCCAGACGCCGGTCGAACCGTTCCCGCAGTCGTCGCGCCACGGTCGGATCCACCGATAACGGTCCACGCTCCCTGCCGGCCGCAGACTGCCTGTTGCCTGCCGTCACCTTCGCGCCGGCCTTGGTACGGCCGCGAGGTGTCCGCAGCGCCCGAGGATCCTGCAGCGCTTGTGCCGCGTCTGCGCTGTCAGCTGCGTCATCGCCCAGCAAAGCCACCAAACGCGGATGTGCGTCTGCCAGCTCGTCGCGGTGGTTCCGCGCAAGCTCGGTTCGCAAAGAGGGCAAGTTCGCGATGAGGCCCAGCAGCCCAGATCGGTTGACCCGTGCGAACTCGTGAGAGTCGATTTGCTGATCAGCGTATGAAGGCGACTTCAGGGCCGCTTGGGCCGCGTCGAGGATCAGCGCATCGAGCAGTCGCGCCGCAATCTGGCTCATTCGTGCACACGCCTGGTCGCGGCAACTAAGACCGGCTCAAGCCGGAACTGCCCATCATCAGGCGACCAGACAACGACACCCAGGACACGCAGCACCTCGACAACGTCCGCCATGTCGGTGTATCCAGCGGCGGCCAGCGCGGTCGGGGTGAGCGCATTCGAGGCGTCCTCACCGCTTTCACCGTGAAGTGTGAGGTAGTCCGCGAGCGTGTCGAGGTCGGACGGTTCGTCCGCGTTCCACACGAGGAAATCCCACGCCTGGCTCAGCGTGGCACTACTGCGGACCCCGGCAGCCTCGACGAGCTCACGGGAGCGCTCGATATCCAGCAGCTGAGCCCTGACCTCGCTCAGCGGGTCGGACCCCAAGCTTGAGTCGTACTCGGTCAAGTTCTCGGCGACCCTGTTCAGCACTATCGGCCAGCCGCCTGTCTCCGCGAGCAACTCGTCGCGGGCGGCGTTGTCCTGGAACGGCAAGGTCGTTTCGGTCATCCACAGTCGCAGGTCGGTCCGGTCGTAACGGTGCAACTCGGTCAGTCCGGAGGACATGTCCGTCTCTCGAGCCAACACCGGCCAAGTAGGAGCCTGTGCGGGACCGGACACCAGCACGATTCCGAGGGTGCCGCCGGAGTGGGTGGCGATCAGCTCCCGTGCCTGCGTCCACGTCGCGGACGCGACCTTCGGCGTGGCCGTCTTCAGGTCCACTATCACGATCACATGTCGACCCGCGGCTTTGAAAGTCACCTGCTTGCACACCTTGGCCAGCGTGGCCGGGGTCGCGTCCCGCATGGCGCTCTTCCGGTACCCCGACACCGCATGGTCGTTCTCGTCGTGCAGTGCCCTCAGGCACCGTTCGATGGTCAGGGCGTGTGAGCCGATGACCTGGCGGACCTGATTGCGGGCGGTGAGCAGATCCGCGATCTGCTGTGACGTCAACGGCCCGCGGGTCGGGCCTTCCCCGAACACCGGCCGCATCATGCTGCCGTCGAAACTCTCCGGCAGTTCGATCGACTCGGCCTGGTCGAGGACCGCCTCGACCTCCTCCCTGGCGCCAAGGAGGTCCAGCACATTCGGCGTCCGCAGCCGGTACCCGCGGGTCGTGTAGGACAGAACACCGAGATCGACGCACTCATCGAGCAGGGCCCGGAACTCGCCGGTGCGGACATCTTCGGCGGAGAAGCCGGTCGGCCACCAAGTTTCACACTCGGCACGCAGCTCGCTCGGTGTCATCGTCGCCTCGATGCCACGAGCATGGGCATGGAGTGCGACGCTGTAGGCGATGATCTTGTACCGGGGGTCGAGCTCGAGAGTCCAGTCGAACCGCTTGCGGAACGATGTTCGGAGCCCCGCGTCGGCCCACACCCGTTCGACGTCATCGGCGTGCAAGGTCTGTGGCGGCGCGTCTTCGGGCATCGCGGCGGCTTGCAGATTGCGCAGCAGCTGTGCGGCGAACAGCTGGATGAGCGCCGGCTGATTGTTCGCCAGCGCAAGGACCCGCGCGGCGTGATCACGTTCGTCGAACTCGTATCCGAGCGCGTGCAGGGGACGGGTCAACAAGTCGTATGCGGCCTGCGGAGCGAGAGGGCCGACGCAGACGGGTTCCCCGAAGTGCGCCAGCGGATGGTTCGCGAGACGGTCGAACCGGGCTGTCTGGTGCAGTCCGGCGAACACCACCTTCACCGCGCGTCCTGTCCGCTCCATCAGCTCTTTGAAATGGGTGACGTGCGTGAACATCCCATTGACCGCCTCGGCGTCACCGTCGAGGAACTTGTCGGACTCGTCAAGGAGAAGGAGCAACTGCCGACCCGGGCGGGCGGAAATCCACTTGGTGACGTGCCGGGTAAGTGCCCCGGCGACGTCGCCCGCCGGAATGTCCTGAGGCACGATGTCCCGTGCGGCGAGCAACGGCCACAAGGTCGTCCACACCGCGTCGACGGAAACCGCTCTACCGATCTTGAAGATCGACTCGTAGATCGCGTGCCGGTTGTGCTTGTCATCGAACTTACGAGCCGCCTCCAGCAGCAGCGCTGACTTGCCGAGTTGCCGGCCGCCATACACGATGCAGGGCCCCATCATGTCGATGATCTTGGCGCGTTCGTCGCTGCGCCCGTAGAACATCTCCTGCCGGATACTGGCTCCGGGCACGTCCGGGGTGAACGGCGAGGACGCCGTGAACGGCATCAGCGTCGACATGGTGATCTCGCGACTGGGTTCCGGCTGACACGACAGATACGCGAATGCGGCGTCGTCGATCACGATTGTGGCGGGCAGGCGCCGGTCGTTGCGGAACAGACCCGCCAGCTCACGGCGCGCTCCGGAATCGAGCGTGCCGAAATACAACACGACAATGGAATGGTCGTTCGGCTCCTCACGCAGCATCTCGACGAGCTCGCGTGGTGTAGGCCCGCGCCAGATGCCCAGCAGCCGCAACGAATCGCCCGACGGGCTCATCCCCGACCCGAACGCGGGCAGCAGTGCTTTGCCGGACGTGGCCCGTACGCCATGCAAGTCCAGCCACAGACCGCGGCCGCCGGAATGCCCACGCCGCGTGGGTGGGGTGGTCGACTTGTCGAACACGAAGCCGGTTTGCTCGAGGATCGACCTCACGTTGCTGATCCGGCTGTCGAACGACCGGCCTTTCGCCAGTAGCGTCCATTGCTCGATCCGGGACGCAGCCGTCGTTCCGCGGCCGACATGCCCGAGCTCGATGCCAGCGGAGGTCAGCGTATCGGCAAGCGCGCCGGCCGGGAGGCCGCCGGTCGGCGCACCTGTCTCCAGCGCGCTCCGCAGCTGGGTGAGCATCGGATGGACATCAGCGCCGATCCGAGAGCTGGCAGCAGCGAAGGTGTCCGGGAACGCCTTATAGAAAAGGGGCAGGTGGTCGATGGCTTCGCGCGGACCAGGCAGCCGACCGCCAGAGCGGATCGTGACCTCGTACTCGGCCGCCGTAGTCAGGTCGCCGCTGTCGATACACCGTTGAATCCGCCCGACGGCCTCGGCCGGTATCCCGTCGATGTCGAGCGTGTTCCGGGCGGCGGTGATGGTCGCCTTCACGGCCTCGGTCCGCTCCGCCTCGATCGCGCTGAGATCGTCAAGCATGACGTCGAAGTCGTTGCGGGTGCCGCGATGCCGAGGCTGATAGGCGCCTGCCCGGGTCGTGATGTCGGTCCACTCATCGATGCTCAAGCGCCCGAACAGCCGATCGGAGTCGGTACGCGCCACGAGCTCGGCGGCTTGGGTGTCGACCTGAGCGACCGAGGCATCGATGGCCTCATCGCGCGCCGCCGACAACTGCTGTGCCAACTGCGCATTCCTCGGGCGCAAGGTCTCGATGAGCAGCTGGGTGCCTACCTGGTCGTGTCGTTTGGCGCGCACATCGAACGCCGCGGTCCAGCCGGCGTCCCCGGCTCGGAGCGCGTCAAACGCCGTGATGATGTCCTTCGTCTTGACCGCGCGGCGTGGGGCGAGTGCGGAGGTGAGATCGACCTCCGGCGCGAGCGTCAGCAGCCCGCCGAGCGCGCGGTCGGACGGGATCTCCTGCCCTGCGACCAACGCGGTACCCATGAGCAGGTCGAGCGCATCGTTCAACAGCGCCAGGCCGGCATCGGTCGCGGCGTCACGTTCCGTGTCCCCGCTGTCACGCAGCTGTTCGAGTTCGACCAGCGCCTGTTCGCGGACCGCGGCGACTTTCGTCCGCAGGTCCGCGATCGGATCGGTCATCCACGTTCCGCCGCTGGACGGCGAGAGGTTCTCTGTGGCCGTGACCCAGTCAGCGAGCAATTCGGTGACGTCTCCGGTCCATTCGAGCAGCTTGGTTCGTGAACGGGCCTCGATCCGCCTCGCGGTCCGCTTGCTGCTGCGGGTGTGCAATGTGGATTTATCCAGAACCTGCTCGAGACTGCGAGGTGTACGCATCTCCGCGACCCGGGTCCGGATGAACGTGAGGTCGGTCGGCGACAGCGACCCGGACGCGACGATGCTCAGCGGTTCGCCAAGGTAGCCGTCCTCTGCCATCCAGGCCTGCCACAGATCCGTTGCCGGGCCGTACCTGATCGTTCGATTGGGCGCGTTCTTCAGTTTGGTCGCCGCCTCCAGGGCGAGCGCGTCGTGCTCGGATGCGGCTTCGGCGGCTTCGACCACTGCGTTGGCGTTGCGAGGAGTCAGGTACACCCCCGCATAGATGGCGTTCTGCAGGAATTCGGTCAGCTCACCGACGGCGTAGCCGGACCGCACGATACTCGTGGTCGCGTCGCGCAGAGGATCGGACGCCCCCGCGATGGGAGACAGCAAACCGGCGCGCACCGAAGCGCCGTACACGAGCATTTGCATGCCGGGACGATCTTTGAGGTCGCGCGGTTCGAGGTCGGCAATAGTGGACGCGAAAGCGGCGGCGTTGGAGCCGACGGATGTCTTCATCGCGTCGGACAGCGCAGCGAGTCGGTGCGCGGCTTGAATCGACGGTTCAGCGTTCTCCGCGACCTTGAGCCAGTACGCCAGCGACAGCTCATGAGAACGCAGGAGCTCCCCGTAAAGCGCGACCGAGCTGGGCTCATCTGGAGTGGCCGGGCCGGTCGAGGTGACGACCGGGGTCGGGACGTCTCGGACCTGTGATGTGTGGTGGGCCGGACGCGGCGCCGGGACCGTGAGGTTCAACTGAGCGAGAACATCCTCAAGCCCCGGCTCAGGCTGCTGGGCGACAGGCTGTTCGGCGGCGGGTTCTTCGGCAGACTCATCGGTGCTGAAGCTGTTCGAAGTGTCGCCCGCCGCAGCGCTTTGGGCGGCGGGGCCCACATCGTCGTCAGTGGCGATCTGTGCTGTGTCGACGACGGCCGCGGCAACAGCAACATCTGCGGACTCGGTCACTTCAGCGGAACCTGGAGCGGCCGCGTCGCCGACCATCAGAGCACCGGGTGTCCCGGTGAACATGAGCAGCGGAATCGCTGCCGGCACTGTGGTGTTGACCGCCCTGCTGAGGTCTATCGCCCGCTGGGGGTCACGGCCAGCGAGCTCGATCAGCTCAAGCAGTGCCATGAGAGCAGCGATCGTTTCCGAGTCGGTGTCGCTGGTTACGCCGTCGGCCAAGGCCCGTACCCGTTCGATATTCTCAGCGAGGACGTCAAGTCCGGTCAGCGTCGTGAGGCGCCGAACCTGCTGGATCCGTTCGGCGGCAGCATTCACCTCGGCAGCGGCATCTTGCGCACGCCGCATCGCCGCACGCGCTGTGTCCAGACTCGCGACCGGCTCACCGTCGTTGACAGCCGTCGCGGCAGCCAGCAGGCCGGACAGACTCACGGAGAAGCCCGCGAGGCGGGCGATATCGGAGGTATCGGCGGGGACACCATCCGCGACCGCGCGACCCAGAGCCGGTAGAACGCTGAACGCGATATCCTGCCTCTTCTGCTCCATTTGCTCTGCCTGAGCGGTGAGCTCCGCCAGTGCGGACGGCTTGTTCCCAGCATGAAGTTCTCGTGTCATATCAGCCGCCAGACGCTCGGCCAGTCCGGTCACTGTGGATTCGAACGTGTCTGTGGTGGTGACCCCAAGAACCGTGGTGTGCTCCGGAGTCTCCGTGTCGTCGGCAGTGAAATCGAGGGATTCCTGGTCGTCCAGGGTCGCGGCGACTCCGATGAGCGTGTCCAAGGGCTTCGGCGCCTCCGGCAGCAAGGGATGCCGTTCGCGAACCGTGCGCCATACCTGTCGGGCGGCATCGATCTGTGCCTTGCCCCAGAACGTGGGCGGATCGGCGATTAGCCAGGCGAGGGCGGCCGCCGCCCCGGCGTGCCCGGTCACTGCCATCGAGGACCAGGCCGTGGCCCGCACTGCCTGCGTCGACCCGAATTCTTCGATGTCAAGCAGGCTCTCGTGCAGCCCGGTCTCGTATAGCGATTCGAGCGCCTGGGCCAGTTCGTCAGGGTCGGAGGTGAGGATCGCGGCCAGCTGGCCTTCCGTCAGCTGTCCGGTTGTTGTTGCCGCCAGGACCGGCCCGTGGAAACAGTCGTGGAGGATTCGCGCCGCGAACTCCTCGTCAGCGCGGGCAAGTGCGGATCGGACGGCCCGGGCGACGGCGGTCGGCTGTGCCGCTGCGCGGAGCTTGAGTTGTCGGCGGAGGTGGTTCGTCTCGCGAGGATTGAGCTTCGGGATCTCGTTGAGGAGGTCGGCCTGGGTGACCGAGGTGGCGGCCGTTTTCGCGATCCGGGCTCGCCGCAGGGTCTGACGCTCGTCTTCTGTGAGCCCGACACCGCCTCCGGCAGAGTGCTCGTCGGTGCCGGATTTGGTGTTATCGCTCAAGATGGCCCACCTTCGGTCGCTGTGGCACTGGAGACTTGCCTGGCCTGGACGGTGATGCATGCCACAGGACAGTGTGTCAGGTCGCAGGCTGTGATGATCGCCAGTTCGACCAGTAGTCGCGGCGCGGCCCGTGGGCGTTTCACGCTGCAAGGAATTTACTGAGGCCCGGTGGTAACTCCGTCACCGACGCGAGCAGGCGATCGGCTCCGCGTTCCGTGGCTCTCGTCTCCGTCAGATGTGCAGTAGCCGTTCGTCGAGTTCCGCCAGGTAGTCGCGCCCGAACTCGCCGTTCTCCAGATCGCGCCACAGCACCGGAGGCAGATCCTGCGCGACCTCGGGCGAGCGTGACGCGGCGGCCAGCGCGATGGTCGCCGCGGTGTCGACGTCACCGGTGAACGCGACGCAGGTGTGGAGCATCCGGGCGAGCCCGCCGCCCTCGGCGAGCACGGTGAGCGCGGCGCGGACGCTCATCCAGCCCTGCGGCCCGATCTTGCCCGGCCACGGCCGCGACCAGCCGCCGTGGCCGACGTCCTCGGGAAGCACCCGGTCGATCCAGCGTGCGATCTCGGCCAGTGGGCCGAGCCGGTGATGGCAGTAGTGCACGGCGAGTGCCGCCGCCTGTGCCGCGGCGATCCCGGCGGGGGTGTCGTGCGTGATCCTGGCCTGCAGTTTCGCGTGATAAAGGACGTCGTCGACGGTCGGCAGGAGCCCGATCGGCCCGGCACGCATGGCCGCCCCGCTCTTGTCGCTTTGCGGCTGGAGCCGTCGCAGCAGTTCCTCGCCACTCCGGACTTCGCTGAGCAATTGGTGGAAGCGCGGCGCGTAGCCGTCATGTGGATCGCGGTGGTACGCGTGCACGAACTGCTCGGCGAGCAGCGACGGCGTCCACCGGCGTCCCGAGACGAGCAGTTCGGCGATCGCGAGTGTCATCTGCGTGTCGTCGGTGTAGCGGCCCGCCGGGACGCTGAGGTAACCCGGATGCGGTACGTACCCGGTCAGCGTGTTGTTCTCGGCGACGAAGCTCGGGTACGCGTGCTCGAAGGGGCCTCCGTACGCGTCGCCGATGGCCAGTTCGACCAGCATCGGACTCCTTCAGGCGGTGAGACGGGCCGTTTCCGAGGGGAGTTTGCCGTAGGTCTCGCGGTAGAGACCGGAAAACCGGCCGAGATGCGTGAAGCCCCATCGCAGCGCGACGTCGGTGACGGTGCCTTCGGCGCGCCCTTGCGCGATCGCGACCAGGTCCTGGTGGACGCGGTCGAGCCGGATCCGGCGCAGGTACTCCATCGGCGTCAACCCCAGTTCGGTGCGGAACGCCAGTTGCAGCGCACGCACGCTGGTCCGCGCCGCCATCGCCAGCTCGCCGATCGTCACCGGTTCGGCCGCGTGCTCCTCGCAGTAGTTCATCGCCCGGCGGACGGCGGACGAGTTCGGCCGCGGCCGTTCGTCGGCGAGTTCGCCGGACAGCGAATGCGGCTGTGTGTCGAGCAGGCCGTGCAGCAACAGTTTCTCGAAATGCGAGGCGGCCAGTGGCGACCGGTCGAACAGCCCGGACGCCGCGGTCTCGCTGAAGGTGTGGAGCAAGGTGATCCACTGGCCCATGCTCGAGGTCTCGATGATCGCCGGGTCGAACCGCAGCGTCGACGTCGGGGCTTCTCCCAGCCTCTCCCGCATCGCGTCCGCCACCAGTTGCTTGCCGACCCGGAGCATCAGGATGTCCGGATGCGCGAACGTGGTCTGGAAACGCGTGTCCGGACCGGTCACGACATGCCGCGACCCGACGACCTCCCCGCCGAGCGCGATCTGGTTCCGGCCGGTGATGGTCACGACGACCGTGTAGGCGTCGGGGGTCTCTTCACCTTGCAGGACGACGTCGGAGTCCAGGGTGAGCTCGTAGACCGAGAGTCCGTTCGGGTCGATACCGGGGATGCGGAGTCCGCTGAGCTGCGAGATGTCGAAGAACCCGGTGGGCGCCGGGGTGTGCAGCTTGACCGTGTTTGGCGCGAGGAAGGCCTGGAAGGTGTGCTCGAGCTCGTCGAAATCGTCGCCGGTGACCACCGTCGACGCGATCGGAGAGCCTTCCGAGAACCGCTTGCGCACTAGTCGATTATCCAGAATTCAGCCATTCGGGTCGTCGGAAAACAAAGTGGATCATGCTATCGGTCCATGCTGCCAGGCTGCGCTCCGGCACCCGATGCCCATACCTTGGATGGATGGCGACCGAGAAGCTGCGCGCGTGGTGGGCACATCGGCAAGGTCTGGACGGATCGCTCCTCGGGGCTTCGGCGGCGGACGTCCTCGAACGGTCCGGCTGGATGCGGTCGATCGGCGGTTCGGCACCCTATCTCGGGTTGTTCGCCAGAGCCCGGCTCGATCGCGAGACCGTCGACGCCGACGTCGCGCGGCTTGCCATCCACGAACTGCCTTCGGCACGCGGCTGTACCTACGTCCTGCCCGCGGCGGACTTCGAACTCGGTCTGACCGTCGGCGCCGGTGCACCGGCGGGTGAACTCGCGGCGGCGGAGAAATACCTCGGTGTCACGCAGGCCGAGATCGAACAGCTGTGCGTCACCGTCGCGGATCTGCTCGAAGCCTCGGCCGAACCACTCGACCCGGCCGCGATCAAGAGCGCCGCCGGGCCCGCCGTACGCAACCTCGGTGAGGCGGGCCGCAAACGCGGCACCACGACGACGTTGCCGCTCGCGCTCGGCCTGCTCCAGGTCCGCGGCGACATCCGCCGCGTCCCGGCGAACGGGCGGCTGGACCAGCAGCGCTACGGCTACGTGCGCTGGACGCCGTCACCGCGAGGCCAACTGTCCGATATGGACACCGCGCAGACCGGACTGGCCCGGCGGTACTTCTCGTGGGCGGCGCCGGCGTCGCTGAAGCATTTCCGCTGGTTCTCCGGCTTCACCGCGGCGAACGCCAAGAAAGCGGTGGAGTCACTGGAACTCGTCCCGCTCGACGGCACGGACCTCTTGATGCCCAAAGACCTCGCGGACGAGTACGCCGCGTTCACGGTGCCGTCCGAGCCGTCGTACGCGCTGCTCGCCGGGGTCGACGGCATCCACCTGTTGCATCGCGAGATGTCGCGACTGCTCGACGACGCCGACGCCGCCCGGCCGGTGCCCGGTCGCGCGGGGGAGAAGCTGGGCGGGGAGGCGGATCCGCCGAGTCACCTGATCGTCGACCGCGGTCGGTTCGCCGGGCTGTGGGAGTTCGACACCGAGACGAAAAAGATCGTCTACCAGGCTTTCGGCGAGGAGGACGCCGCGCTCCGGGAAACCGTGGCGGAAACCGAGGAGTTCGTCCGCGAGCGGCTGGACGACGCCCGGAGCTTCAGCCTGGATTCGCCGAAGAGCCGGGCGTCGCGAGTGGCCGACCTTCGGAATTCAGGACGCTGACCTGGCCCCGGCTGCGTTGATCAGGATGTCGACGGCTTGGTCGTTGCGCGCCGTCTGCTCCGGGATCACCGAGGCGGGCGGGTAGAAGCCGTCGATCCCGCCGTCCTTCGGGTACATCTCGAAGGTGTAGCTGAGGATCTTGTGCTTGCCCCACGCCCAGTCGTTGATGTCACCATCGGTGATGTACAGCTCGCTGGCCTGTTCCGGTGTGTAACCGTTGGTGGCGGCCATCTTCTTGCCGACGTCGGCGAAGCGCTTCGCCTCCTCCTGGCTCAGGCCCGGGTCGGTCTCGTTCTTCGTGTAGCCGTACGGCCAGAGCACCAGTTCCGAGAAGGTGTGGAAGTCGATATGCGTCTTGATCTGCTGCGCACCGCCGACCACGCGGGAGTTCACGAACCCCGCGACGGCCTTGGTTTCGGGCTCGGAGAACGCCGACGGACCGTGGTAGTCCTCGGCGGAGGGGCTGTTGCTGGAACCGCCGCAGCAGTTCCACTGGTAGTCCCAGTTGCGGTTCGGGTCGGTGCCGACGGCGCTGCTGCCGGGAACGGGCTTCCTCGTCTTGCGCCAGCCCTGGTAGTCGCCGCCGGAGATGTCGTACTCGGAACCGTCCGGGTTGACGTTCGGGATCACGTGGATCTCGTGCTCGTCGACCATCTTCTTGATGGCCGGGTCGCTCGCGTACCCGCTGGTGAACCGCTGCACGATGCGCAGGCACATCTCGGTGGTGAGGTGCTCGCGCGCGTGCTGGTTGCAGGTGAACAGGACCTCGGGCTCGTTCTCGTCCGTGCCCGCGTTGTCGCTGATCTTCAGCAGGTTCAGCTCACGGCCCTCGTAGGACTTGCCGACACTGGACAGCGTCGCGATGTCGCTGTGGTCCTTCGCCGCTTTCCGCAGCTCAGCGGTTGTTTCGGCGTAGGTGTGGTACGCCTCGTCGCCCGGCGGGAAGTCGCCCGCGACGGCCGCCGTGCCGGCCCGGTCGCTGCGTTGTTTCAGCATGCTGTCGAAGTCGCCGAGCGGCTTCAGCGTGAACCCGCTCGAGTGCAGGCTCGCGGCCTGCTCCGGTGTGGCGACGACGGTCAGCGCGCCACCGCGCGAGCCCGCGACGTCGACACCGGTGCGGGCGACCTCGGTGCGCCGGGCGGTGTCGTTCGCGCCCACCACCGAATACAGCCCTCTCGCCGGTTCGCCGGTCCGGGCGTTCGCGACGGGCGTCGTGACGGCCAGCAGGGCGAGCCCTGTGGCGGCCAAGGCGCCCCAAAAGCGACGGCGTGTGGACATTTCGCCTCCGAACGATCAAGGGACTAGGTCGTCGTCCACCGTCGCGGAAGTGAATCATCCACGACAACCCGACGATCGTCGTTCCCCATTACCGGTTACGGCCAGAGGAGTTCTTTGCGCCACGCGTCGTTCTCGTGCCGGTAGCGGAGGCGTTTGTGCCGCCTGTCTTGGCTGGCCTGCCAAAACTCCACTTCGGACGGCGTCACGAGATAGCGCGTCCAGGTTTCCGGTGCCACGCTGGGATTCTCCTCGACCCACCGCCGGGCTTCGTCGGTCGCGCGGTCGAGATCGGCCGGATCTTCGAGCACCTGGGACTGCCTGCCGACGAACGCCTCCACCCGGGACGCGGGCGGGCGGGCGGTGAAATCGGCCGCGGACACCTCGGGCGCGGCAGGTGCGACCGGGCCACGCAACCGGATCTGACGCCCTCGTCCGGGCCAGAAGAACGTCAGCGCCGCGTACGGGTTCTTCGCCAACTGAACGCCTTTCGGGCTTTCGGAGCTCGTCGCGACCGCCCAAGTTTCGCCATCGACGTCCTTGAGGATCACGACGCGCGCGTCCGGCATCCCATCGGCGTCCACTGTGGACAGAGTGACGGCATGCGGCGCCAGTACGTGTTCCCCGGCTTCGTCGAGCCATTCCAGGAACAGCGCGCGGGGGGACGCCGGTGTGGCTCCGGTGTCGAACGACGGCAGCTCTTCGGGGAACGACGGCCAGCCGCGCAGGGTGCGGTTCACCGGTCAGTACCCCGGCGGACGCTGGCCGTGCTGCGGATACCCGGGCCCGGGCGGCGGGTAGTGCGGCGGATGCTGCCCCGGCGGCGGTCCCTGCGCGGGCGGCGGCCCGACCGGCGGGTACTGATGCGCGGGTGGTGGCTGCTGCGGTTGCCAGCCGGGAGGCGGCTGCTGGCCGGGCGGTGGCCCCGGCGGCGAGGGTGGCTGCTGGCCTTGCGACTGCGCCCACTGCACCTGCTGGTAGACCTCGCCGGGCTGCGGGAAACAGAACGTCAGCTTCGCGTTGATCACGCCGTGCATCGCCGCGCCCCACAGCTTCCCGCCGACGAACGCGTACATCTGGGCGGCGGAGACGTCCACGGCCACCATGCGCGTCTCACCGCCGAACTGGTTGCCGGACTTCGCCGACGCGGCCTGCGCGGCGTCCGGGTACACGCGGTCGCCGATCAGGCCCGCGATGACCACCGAAGAAGCCGTCCAGCCGACGGTGCCCATCACGTTCGCGCGCGCGTGCTGCGTCGCCAGGCCGGTGAAGTCGTACAACGCGGGCGCGGTCACCTCCGGGATCGCCGCGGCGACCACGCAGTAGTTCATCGTCGACATCATCACGGATTCGGTGAACAGGCCGACGACGGCCGTGCTCGGACCGATCTGGACCGTGTTCAGCCTGCCACCGCTGCGCTGGATGCGTTCCGCCACCGCACCCAGGTACTGCTCCTTGGTGAGCACTGATGCCTCCTGAAGACTCCCCACGCACCGCCATCGTCGCACGAACAGGACCGATGGAAGCGGCGACGCGGTCATACGATCTGCTTCACTGGACGCCACTATGCGACGTCTTCTGATCTTGCCGCTCGTCGTGCCCTTCCTGGCGGCCTGTGGGCCTGCCGCGCAGCCGCCGCCCGCGGCGAGCCCGCCCACGCCGTCGAGTGCCCCGGCGGCCCAGCCCCCGCCCGCGCCCGAGCCCACCGGCAAAGGACCCTGCCCGTACCTCGGCACCGAGTTCATCTCGGACGCCAACGGGCAGAAGGTCTCCAAGGTCAAGACGTCGGCAGACCAGCCGCATCCGACGTGTTTCTTTTACGCGCTCAGCGGGAAACTGCAGCTCACGGTGCGCGTGTACGTCGGAGAACCCGCCGTCGCCAAGGCGTTGGTCGACCAGGCGGCACCCATCGAGACGTCCAACCCGGCGGACGAACCGGCGGGCTGGAAAGGCGGCTACCAGCCGTCCGGTGACGGCGCCGTTTACGCTGTCGCGAAGGGCGGGAACGCGGTAGTCGTGACAACCAACCAGAAGCAGAGCATCAAGGCACGTACGGTGGCGAAGGAGGCTATCGGTGAGCTGCAGCTCTAGGTAGTGGTATCCACACGTCAGAGTGAAGTTGATCTTGTACTACCCTGTGCCGCACGCGCGAGGGTTCGCGGGACCCAGCGCAACGCCAGATCCGGCGGAGGCCGCCTTGCGGTGTGGCTCGGCGGCACAAAAGATCATTTCTCCCCATAAGACAAAAGGACAGGTTTCGTGGCTGACACCCTCAAGGAAATCTTGCTCGACTCCACCCGTCGCCCGGCGGTCGTGAGCGACTTCGAAGGTCTCGTCGACGCCGAGGTTTCGGACAAGGGCGGCGTTTCGGGTGCCGTCGTGAAGACCGGCTTCGCGGCCGTCAAGAAGATCAAGCCGGGCATCATCCCCTCCGCCGTCGACGCCCTGCTCGACGACTTCACCGTTGCCCTCGAGCCGTTCTACGGCGACTACAAGGCCAAGGGCGGCAACGACTTCGGTGCCTACCTGGTCGGCCGCGGCGACGAGGCCGCCGACGCGCTCCTGTCGGTCACCGACGCGCGCGCCGACAAGAGCAGCCGCGACAGCATCAAGAAGGTCTACGGCAAGCTGCGTCCGAACGGCAAGAAGAACGTCGAGGAGGCCCTTCCCCGCCTCGGCCAGCTGATCGACAAGCACGCGGCCGCTGTTTAATCGCGCTGTGTCGATCTGATCGCGCGCTGACGCAAACGCGCCGAAGGGGCGCCGACCCGCTTCCCACTCACGTGGGCGGGGAGGTGCCCCTTCATCGCGTTTGCGGGGCCTTCGGCCGAAAGAGGGCGCGCGGGTTGATCTTCGGGATGTGGACGTGAAGAGCCCGTCTAGTGGCCCTGGTGGGTCACTAGACGGGCTCTGGCGACAAGCAGAGGAGGGTTAGGCGCCTGTCTCAGTTCTTCTTGTCGGCGGAGCTGGTCGAAGCCTGGTGCCCGTTCTTCGGGGTGCCGGGCTTCGGTGCCGCGGGCTTGTCCGAACCGGAAGCCGGAGCCGAACCCGATGCCGGACCGGAAGCCGCAGGCTTCGCGGGGGCGGGCTTCGGAGCAGCGGCGGCCGGTGCGGCCGGCTTGGCCGGGGGAGCGGGCGGCTTTGCGGGGGGAGCGGGCGGAGCCTTCGGCGGAGCCGGCGCGACCGGCGGCTCCTGCTGGGAACGCAGTGCGTAGGCCGCACCGGCACCGACCACGGCGACACCGACGACCCACGGCCAGCGGCGACGCTTGCGCGTCCCCTTGGCCGCGGACTTGGCCTCGACGAGAGCGGACCGGAAGTCCTTCTTCGCGGCCTTGAAGTCCTTCTTGCCGCGACGCTTCGACTCACCGGCGGACTTGGCGGCCTGGATGGCGGCCTTGCGGGCCTTGCGACCCGGCTTCCGCATCTCGGAAAGCCTGGCCAGCGCCTCCTTACGGGCCGTCTTGGAGCTGCGCTTGAGCTCCTTGCGGGTCAGTTCCGTCTTCTTCGCAAGCTTCTTGCGCGCGCGACGGCTGGTCTTAGCGATCTCACCGGCGCTCTCGGAGAGCTTCTGCTCGGCTACCTCGACGGCGTGGGCGGTGGCTTCCTTACCCGCCTCGAGCGCACGTTTGCGCAGGCCGAGCGCGCCGGCCTTCGCCGACTCGCTCACCGAATCTGCGGCCCGGGTCATGGCCTTCACCTCATCAATCGTTTTGATTCTGCTTCGTTGCTTGTAACCTATCGTGCCCCTTTTCCACGGATCTTGCCGCAGATGGCACGATGAAGCTTGTGACTGAAAGCAAGGGATCCCTCAAGGGTGGCGCACTGAAGGCCACTCTGCACACCAACCAGGGTGACATCCACCTGAACCTGTTCCCCGACCACGCGCCGAAAACGGTCGCGAACTTCGTCGGACTGGCGGAGGGCGGCAAGGAGTACACCCAGCCCAACGCACAGGGCACGAACTCGGGCCCGTTCTACGACGGGTCGATCTTCCACCGCGTCATCGACGGCTTCATGCTGCAGGGCGGCGACCCGACCGGCACCGGCCGCGGTGGCCCCGGCTACAAGTTCGGCGACGAGTTCCACCCGGAGCTCCAGTTCTCCAAGCCGTACCTGCTGGCCATGGCCAACGCCGGACCCGGCACCAACGGTTCGCAGTTCTTCATCACCGTCGCGCCGACGACGCACCTGAACTTCAAGCACACGATCTTCGGCGAGGTGGCGGACCAGGCCTCCCGCGACGTCGTCGACGCGATCGGGCGCACCGCGACCGGACCGGCCGACCGGCCGCTCCAGGACGTCGTCATCAAGAAGGTCAGCATCAACCGCGAAGGCTGACAACACCGGCCGAGCGGCCTGTCGCGGGGGATTTCGGTAGGTTGGTGGCATCGTGAGCCAACCACCGAATCCCCAGTACCAGCAGGCCGCGCTACCCGGCTGCTGGTGGCATCCCCAGCGGCCGACCGGGCTGAGCTGTTCGCGTTGCGAGCGTCCGGCCTGCCCGGATTGCCTGCGAGAGGCCTCCGTGGGCTTCCAGTGCACCGACTGCGTGCAGGCGGGCCGCCAGCAGGATCGCGTCCAGCAGAAGCAGTACCAGGACGCCGGTTACGGCGCTCGCACCATCACCGGCGCCCGGCCGCCTCGCGCGGTCGTCGTGACGCCGGTCCTCCTGGCGCTCAACGTCATCGTCTTCTTCATCACGGTCGCCCAGTCCGGCAGTCTCGCGAACAACAACTTCTCGGAGCTCTTCCAGCTCGGCGAGCTGTGGAACCCCGCGACGCTGGCGGCCGACGAGTGGTGGCGGATCTTCACCTCCGGGTTCCTGCAGTACGGCCTGCTGCACATCGCGGGCAACGCGTTCTCGCTGTGGTTCGTCGGCCGTCCGCTGGAGACCGCGCTGGGCCGCGTCCCGTTCGTCGCGCTGTACTTCATCTCGATGCTGGGTGGTTCGGTCGCGAACCTGGCGTTCACCGGCCTCGACGCCGTCCCCGTGGTCGGTGCCTCCGGTGCCATCTTCGGGCTCATCGGCGCGTACGCGGTCATCGTCATCAAGCTCAGGCTCAACCCGACGTGGCTGCTCGTCATGCTGGCGCTGAACGTCTTCATCACGTTCCAGGTGCCGGGTATCTCGATCCTCGGCCACGCCGGCGGGTTCGTCGCCGGTCTCCTGGTCACCTTCGCCTTGCTCTACGCGCCGGAAAAGAACCGGCTCAAATGGCAGGTCGGCGGGCTGGCGATCGTGGTCGTGGCGCTGATCGGGCTGGTGGTCTGGAAGGACGCGCAGACGATCTCCGCCACCTGTGAACTCGCGACGGACCGCGGCAGGTCCACCTACGTCTGCTACCCGGGGTAGGTTCCCCTCCCGAGCGGTCGACCCCCTACTACGACAACGCCTGACCCTTCAGGGCGGTGAGGACGTCCAGGACGTCCCTGGGGTCCTCGCCGAGGTCGATGCGGCCGAACACCAGCAGGTGTCCGGCGGATTCGATCTCGAGGGTCAGGCTGTCCCGGCCGAGCCGTCGCGTCGTGCGCAGCTTGAACCGCGCTTCGGTCCACGGATACCGGTGCGGGCCGCCGACGGTCCTGGCGAGGATTCCGTCGGGTCCGGCGGCCAGCCTGGGCCGCAGCAGCGTCCCGTGCAGCGCCAGGGCGCCCGAGGCGAACATGGCCAGCCCGATCAGCAGGGTGCCGCCGACGTCGCCGCCGATGGCCACCCACACCGCTCCTGCCAGCAGCGACAGGGTGATCACCCAGGCCACTACCACAGCGTTCTGCTGAGGCGCCCAAGAGGTGGGGTAGTTATCCACAGGGGTTATCCACAGTGGGGATGAGTCACACCGGTGTAATTCGGCGTCAAGCCGCCAACCGGGGTAATGCTCACCGCCACCGCATGGTCATCAGCAAGCCTGCGATCATCAGCACGAAGCCGATGGCGAAGTTCGTGTTGCCCAGATCCGCCATGAAGGGGATCTTGTCGCCCGCGATGTAGTTCACGACCAGCCACATCAGGCCGACCACCATGAGACCGAACATCACGATCTTGTAGAACAGGTTCGACGGGCCAGCGGCCTTGACCTTCACCGGCGTGCGCCGGTCTGTCGGCGGGGTGTACGCCGTCTTCTTGCGGACCTTGGACTTCGGCATCGTGTTCCTCGCGTACTGTTCGGCTTCCCTGGTGGCGATGACCCGCTTTCGGGTGCGCAACCAGCGCCACGTGCACACGTTAACGTAAACGAGCGCCGCTGGGCACCGTCCGGGACCGGTCGATTTCCCGCACTGTGACAATGGTGTCACACACGGTTCGACATTGTGCTGGTTCGACACTTGCGGCTTGGTTCGAGAAGACTGAGGAGCTTGCGTGGCTGAGCGGGAAGAGCCGGGCGGGGAGCGACGGCGCTACTCCGAACGACCACCCGGGGAGGGCCGTCCGGCCCCCCGGCGTAGGCCGGAGGACGCGAACGCGCCGCGCCGCAGCCCTGGAGAGGCGCCTTCGCCTCGCCGGAGGCCGCCGGAGCGCGGGCCGCAGGACGGTCCGCCGCGACGCCGGGTGGACGGGCCACCGCCGCGCCGCCGTCCCGCGCCGCCACCGGGATCGACCGAAGAGACCGTCATTTTCGAGCCGGTCGGCGGGGGGACCGCGACCAAGGAACGCCCGCCCGCCGAACTCGGCAAGGGTGGCGTCGCGATCCGGACCGTCGGTGAACTCCTCATCACCGCGGGGCTCGTGGTGCTGCTGTTCATGGTCTACGAGGTCTACGTGACCGACCTGTTCTCCGCGGGCAAACAGTCCGACGCGAGTTCCGAACTGGACGGCGACTGGTCGAAGGACCGGCAGGTGCAGCCGGAGCTGGTCGACGGGAAGGCGTTCGCCCGGATCCACATCCCGGTGTTCGGCGCCGACTTCAACTTCACCATCCAGGAAGGCACCACCGAGGCCGCCCTCGAAGTCGGCCCCGGCCACTACAAGGGCACCGCGTTGCCGGGCGAGCCGGGCAACTTCGCGGTCGCCGGCCACCGCGTCGGCAAGGGCGCGCCGTTCAACGATCTCGACAACCTCGGCTCCTGCGACCAGATCGTCATCGAGACGCAGACCGACTTCTACGTCTACAAGGTGCTGCCCTACAAGGACGAGGTCGAGGGCTGGGCCACCGGCAAGGGCGCCGAGCCGAAATGCGCCCGCGTGGGGACGCTGCGCGACCCGAACGCCGTCGACGGCGGTGCCTACGGTGAGACCAACGGCCGCCGCGTCGTGTTCCCGACCAAGGGCGACACGGTGAACCCGGTGCCGTACAAGGATCCGGAGATCTTGCCGAAAGCCGAGCAGGTCTCGCTGCTCACCCTGACGACCTGTCACCCGCAGTTCTCGGCGCGCGAGCGGCTCATCATCCACTCGGTGTTGACCCAGCAGGTGCCGAAGAACCAGGTGGCCACCTACACCGAACTGCTGCCCAAGCTCTCGGAGGCGCGCTGATGTACGGCTGGATCTGGCGGAAGCTCCCGGGTCCGTTCGCGGTGAAGCTGACGACGTCGATCGTGCTGGCGCTCGGGATCGTGGCCCTGCTGATGTTCGTCGTCTTCCCGTGGCTGGAACCGCGGCTCTGGTTCAACGAAGTGAGCGTCCAGTAACCCCGCGTTTCGGTGTCTTCCTGGTCTCCGGCCGGTTTCCGGGCCAGGAGGACGCCGACGTCCTGCGCAGATCGGTCGACGCCGCGGTCGCCGCCGAGCGGGCAGGCTTCGACGACGTCTGGTTCGCCGAGCACCACTTCATGCCGTACGGGGTCTGCCCGTCCGCGATCACGCTGGCCGCGCACGTGCTCGGCCGCACCGAACGGATCGAGGTCGGCACCGCGGTGAGCGTGCTGTCGATCGCGCATCCGGTGGCGCTCGCCGAACAGTGGTCGCTGCTCGACGCGGTCTCCGGCGGACGGCTGCGGATCGGCGTCGGCCGCGGTGGGCCGTGGCAGGACCTCGAGGTGTTCGGCACCGGGGAAGCCCGCTACGAAACGGGGTTCGAGGAGAGTCTGGACCTGCTGATCGCGGCGATGACGTCGAAGACCGTCTCGGCCGAGGGCGACCACTTCGCCTTCCGCGAGGTGCCGATGGTGCCGCGTCCCCGGCGAGCCCCGCGGGTGGTCGTGGCCTGCGGTGACGCCGGTTCGCGCGCGGTCCGGCTCGCCGCCGACCGCGGGCTGCCGATGCTGCTCGGCCTGCACACCGACGACGACGCCAAAAGCGAAACCCTCGCCGCGTACGGGGATTCCGCGGCCGCGCATGTCTCGACGGTGATGTGCCAGGTGGGCGACGACGCCGTCGACGTCGTGCGGTCGGCGTTGCCGGGTTCCCTCAAGGACGGTTTCGCCGGGCACGTGTACCTGAACGGCAAGCGGGGCCTGGAGAAGGATCCGGTGTCCTACGCCGATCGGCTGTGCGGGATGCATCCGATCGGCGGTGCTTCGTACTGCGTCGACAGGCTCGGAACGAGCATCCGGCGTACCGGGGTCTCCCACGTGATCATGATGGTGGAAGCGTCCGGTACGCCGGAGGGAACGCTCGAGAACATCGCACGGATCGGGGAAGAGGTCCTACCCGCGCTGCGGACCGGCTAGCAGTCGCGCAGTTCCGGGCTCTGGTTCAGCAGCTGGCCACGGGGCGAGACGAACGCGCGGTAGCGGTCACTGTCCACATCGGACTTCTTGAACACGGCGATCCGGTGGCAGTTCTGGAACGCCAGCTTCACGCCGAAATGCCGTTCCAGTCCGCCGCGGATCGCGTCCGAGGCCAGCGCCCGCAGCAGCTGACCACGTTCGGCCTCGCTCGGCGGCGGCGTCTCGTTGTCGGCGAATCCGTCGGCGGCGCCGTCGGCCTCCGCGATGACGCCGGTGATCACGGTCCAGGCATAGGGCAGGGAATCCCGGACACAGGCGACGAACTCGGCGTCGGAGACCTCCCCACGCTCGGCCTTCTCCAGCAGCGCGGGCGATACATCCAGAGACATCGGACCTCCGAGAGAGACAGGGTGAACGTGGGCCGTCTTCCTGACTACCCACCCGCGGCCCGCGCCACAAGAGAAAACGATCATCATCACCACTTTGGCGGAAACCGCCGTCACTCCCAGCGAAAAAGCTTCGCCGCGGCGACACAACTGCCCACCGCGAAGGCCGCCAGCACCGCGAGTTGCAGCGGCTGGGCGCCGGTTCCGGTCCAGGCGTCCTCCATGGCCTTGACGCCCGGCGGGACGTACGCGCCGATCTTCTGGATGGCCTCGGGAAGCAGCGGACGCGGCAGGTAGACGCCGCCGAGGAACATGATCGGGAGGTAGGCGATCATCGCGATCCCGCCCGCCGCGCGGCCGGTCTTGGCGACCGACGCGGCGATCAGCCCGAAGCCGAAGATCGCCGTCGTGCCGAGCACGAACGCGAGCAGGAAACCGAGCGGATGCCGCGGGCCGGGGATGTCGAAGACGAGGGAGCCGAGCACGACGAGCAGGCCGACACCGGCGATGGTGACGGTGACGTTGATGATCAGCTGTGCCACCAGCAGTTTCGCCGGATGCACCGGCGTGGTGGCGAAGCGGCGGAGGATGCCTTGTTCGCGGTAGGCCGCGATCACCGCCGGGATCGATTGCAGCCCCATCATCGCGATGGTGAGCACCACCATCGACGGCACCCAGGCGTCGAGAAAACGCAGGCCCGGGGTCTTTTCGCTTTCCGTCCGGATGGCCGGGATGGCGCCGATACCGAGCAGCAACGCCGTCGGCAGGACGAGTCCCGAGATGACCCAGGTCGGTGAGCGGAGCGCGAGTTTCGTCTCGGTGAGGGTGATCTTGGTGAGCGTGTTCATTTCTCGTCTCCCGTTTCAGTCGCGGCCGGTCAGGGTCACGAAGGCGTCGTCCAAAGTGGCTTTCCCGGTGCGATCGCGAAGTTCGAGCGGGCTGCCGGTGGCGACCACGCGCCCGGCGTCGAAGATCGCGAGACGGTCGCAGAGGCGTTCGGCCTCGTCCATGAAGTGCGTGACCAGCAAGACGGTGACGCCCGTTTCGCGCACGGCCTCGACGAGCTTCCAGGTGTCGCGGCGGGCGTGCGGGTCCAGTCCGGTGGTCAGCTCGTCGAGGACGGCGACCTCGGGACGGCCGATCAGCGCGAGTGCGATCGAGACGCGCTGCTTCTGCCCGCCGGAGAGCTTGCCGAAGTACTTGTTCCGCTGCCCGGTGAGACCCAGCCTCGCGAGCAGATCGGCGGGGTCGGCGGGATTCGCGTAGAAGGAGGCGTAGAGGTCGAGTGCCTCGTGGACCTTGAGCTTCTCCGGCAGGCGGCTCTCCTGGAGTTGGGAGCCGAGGCGCTGCCGGAGTGCCACGTGGTCGGTCCGCGGGTCGAGGCCGAGGACGGAGACGCTGCCGGAGTCCGGTGTGCGCAGCCCCTGCAGGCATTCGACGGTGGTGGTCTTGCCGGCGCCGTTGGTGCCGAGGATCCCGAAGATCTCGCCCTGTTCCACGTGGAACGAAACGTCGTCGACCGCGACGTGCTCTCCGTAGGTCTTGCGGAGGTTGGTGACTTCGATGAGTGGCATGCGAAAAACGTTATGGCGCAAGGAGTCCGGCCAGAATGGTGCTGAAACCACAGTGGGGGTGGGGCTGGGCCCACCCCGGTCGTGGAGTTGCGGTCACTGTGCCGGGCGAGGTGGTGGGGAAGACTTCGTCACATGATCCGGAAGTACCTCATCTCGGTGCGCCGCGGCTTCGCGTTCGCGGGGCTCGCGCTGGTCAGCTGGCTGGACCTGCTTCTCGAAGTGGTGGGTTTCTGCATCCTGTGCGTCGGCCTCGTCTTCGCGTACACGCTCGCGCTCGAAGGAACACGGCCGCGTGCCGAACTCACCCGGCGGCTGGCCGGACGCTGGTGCGGGATCGAGGTCGCGTCGCCCTACCGCCCAGCCCCGCCGGAGCCCGAACGGGAGCGCGACGGCTGGTACCGCGACGGGAACACCCTGTTCAAAAGATCGTGGTTCCTGCGGTGGACCCAGCGGTTCGAGTGGATCTCCGACGATCCGGCGACCGGCCGCGAACTCGGCTGGCAGCTGTGGAACCCGGTCTTCGGCCTGTTGCTCGTCCCCGGTGTGCTGCTGACCGGACCGCTCGCGCTGCGGGTGTACGGCCGCTGGACCCGCTGGTGGCTCGGCCCCCGTGAAGGAGCTTCTCGCGGCGAGGGCTGGGTCAAACGCCACCTCAAGGCGCTGGGATACCAAATGGGCCTGTTCGGGCTTTCGGTCGCCCAGCTGGGCATGGCCGTCCCGGCGCTGCTCATGCTGATCGGCCCCGCGCCGCTGTTCCCGACGCTGGTGGTGGCAGGCCGGACCCTGACCGACACCCTGCGCCGGGAGGCCAAGAACTGGACCGGCGTCCGGATCGACCGGCCGTACCTGCCGGAGCCGCCGTTCCCCGTCCCGCGCGCGGACGGGCTCTACCAGTACCGGCGGCAGTTGTACGACACGCCGTGGTGGCCGGCGCGGCTCGCCCGCCTCCGCTGGGCGATGCGCGACCTGGCGACGTGGCGTGATTTCGCGGCCGCGCTGGTCAACTCCGTCGTCCTGCTGCTGATGGTGCTCCCGACGGCGGCGCTGGTCTTCTTCGGGTTCCAGGGTTTCCTGGCGCTGTGGTTCTGGCGGCCGATCGCCCAGTGGACGAATACCGCGTGGTCGACCACCCACTGGTTCTCGATAGCCGGGCTACCCGAGGCGACCACGAACCTCCAGGCCCTCGCGCTGACCCCGGTCGCCGTGGCGTCCTTCCTGATCGGACTGGTCGCGACGCCGTGGCTGGCCCGTCGGGGAGCGCTTTTCGCGAAGCTTCTGCTGGGGCCGACAGAGGCATCGCGGCTGAAGCAGCGTGTCGAACGGTTGAAGCAGACGCGTACGGACGCTTCGGTCGCCCAAGCCGCCGAGCTGCGGCGGATCGAGCGGGACCTGCACGACGGCGTCCAGTCACGGCTGGTCGCGATGGGGATGAAGCTGGGTGCGGTCGAAGCGCTGATCGACAGCGACCCGGCCGCGGCGAAACGGCTGGCCGCCGAGCTGCGGCAGACGTCGTCGGACACCCTGACCGAGCTACGGCTGCTGGTGCGGGGGATTCACCCGCCGGTGTTGTCCGAGCGCGGTCTCGGTGACGCTGTGCGGGCGATGGCGCTGGACAGTCCGCTCCGGGCTTCGGTGAGTGGCGTGCTGCCTCGGCTCGAAGAGCCCGCGGAAGCGTGCGCGTACTTCGCGGTCAGCGAATTGCTGGGCAACGCGGCGAAGCACGGTGAGGCGCGGCGGGTGTCGATCGAGCTGGGATACGACGACGGTCTGCTGCGGATCGAGGTGACCGACGACGGGAAGGGCGGCGCGAACGCGGCAAGAGGGAGCGGGATTCGCGGGATCGAACGCAGGCTGGGCACCTTCGACGGTACTTTTGTGCTGACCAGCCCGCTCGGCGGGCCGACGAAGGCGACCATGGAGATCCCGTGCCGGCTCGACCCCGCTGTGTTGTCGCCGAAGACCAGTACCTCCTCCGAGACGGACTGACGCATCTCCTGACCGCGCACGGTTTCGACGTCGTCGAGGCCGTAGGGACCGGACCGGAACTGGAGCGGTCGCTGCGCGAACACCGGCCGGACGTCTCGATCGTCGACGTCCGCATGCCGCCGACGAACACCGATGAGGGTCTGCAGGTGGCCTTGGCGGTGCGGCGCGACATCCCCGGGCTGCCGATCCTTGTGCTGTCACAGCACGTCGAGCAGCTCTACGCGCGGGAACTGCTCGCTGACGGCGCCGGCGCGATCGGATACCTGTTGAAGGACCGCGTCTTCAACGCCGACCAGTTCATCGACGCGGTGCGGCGCGTGGCGGGCGGCGGGACCGCGATGGATCCCGAAGTGATCGCGAAACTGGTGGCAGGCAACACTTCCGACCCCCTCGCCGCGCTGACCCCGCGCGAACGCGAGGTGCTGGAGCTGATGGCCGAGGGCTGCTCGAACGCCGCCATCGCCGGACGGCTGCACTTCAGCGAGGGGGCGGTGGGGAAGCACACCGCGAACATCTTCGCGAAACTCGGCATCGTCGCTTCGGACGTCACGAACCGGCGGGTGCTGGCCGTTCTGGCTTTCCTGGGCTCTTGAGCGTTCGGTCCGTGAAGGACTCCTTGAGGGACCCAGAGTCCCTCAAGGAGTCCTTCACGGCATCGGGCACTTGTCCACAACCGAGCCCGCCTGTGGACAACCGCTCCTGACCAGCCCTTTTGTCGGCCCCAGCGGATAGAATGGCGTCGGGGCCGTCCCCCTGGGATGGGTGGGGGGCTGGGGAAGGTGAGTCAAGAGCGCGAGATGCGGGTCATTTCGTCTCGTTCGACGACCTTGACGCGGTCCCGGCCGTGCGGGGCGCCGAGGGACTTCTCGTGGGCGTCGAGTTTGCCCCAGCCGTCCCAGGTGGTGAAGGGGATGCCGCGTTCGGCGAGGAAACCGAGGATCGCGTCGGGATCGGCGCCGTTGTCAGCGGCCGCCAGGTCGTCGGCGTCGGCCAGCAGGCTCGCGATCGTCTCGGCCGCGTCGCCCTTGGTGTGGCCGATCAGGCCGACCGGGCCGCGTTTGATCCAGCCGGTCACGTAGACACCCGGCACCTGGTCCTCGTCGATGTCCAGCACCCGGCCCGCCTGATTCGGCACGGTCCCGGTGGTGTGGTCGAACGGGATCTCCGGCAGGTGCGAGGACAGGTAACCCACCGCGCGGTAGACGGCCTGGACGTCCCAGTCGTGGAATTCGCCGGTGCCGCGCACAGTGCCGTCACCGGTCAGTTCGGTGCGCTCGGTCCGCAGCCCGGTCACCTTGCCCTCGGAGCCGACGACCTCGCACGGCGAGTGCAGGAAGTGCAGGTGCAGCCGCTTCGGCCGGTCGCCCTGGTCGCGGATCGCCCATTCCTGAAGCGTCTTCACGACCATGTCGATCTGCTTCGAAGCCCGCAGCGCGGTGATGCTGCCTTCATCGAACTCGATGTCCTCGGGGTACACGATGACCTCGACGTTCGGTGAGTGGTCCAGCTCACGCAGCTCCAGCGGGGTGAACTTCGCCTGAGCCGGGCCGCGGCGCCCGAACACGTGCACATCGGTGACCGGGCTGGCCTTGAGACCCTGGTAGACGTTGTCCGGGATGTCGGTGGTGAGCAGCTCGTCCGCGGTCTTCGCGAGGATTCGCGCCACGTCGAGCGCCACGTTCCCGACACCGAGGACCGCGACCGACGTCGCGTTCAGCGGCCAGGTGCGCGGCACATCCGGGTGCCCGTCGTACCAGGAAACGAAGTCGGCGGCGCCGTAGCAACCGTCCAGTTCGATACCGGGGATGTCCAGCTGCCGGTCGGCCATGGCGCCGGTCGAGAAGATGACCGCGTCGTAGAACTGGCGCAGGTCGTCGAGCTTGAGGTCGGTCCCGTAGTCGACGTTGCCCAGCAGGCGGATGTTCGGCTTGTCGAGGACCTTGTGCAGGGCGGTCACGATGCCCTTGATCCGGGGGTGGTCGGGCGCGACGCCGTACCGGATCAGCCCGAACGGCGCCGGCATGCGCTCGAACAGGTCGATCGTCACGTCGGCGTCGGACTTGTCGAGGATGTCGGCGGCGTAGATGCCGGCCGGACCGGCACCCACGATGGCTACACGAAGAGAACGGCTCACCCCTATCACGGTAAGTTAGGTTGCCCTAACAATCATTGTGATCTGGCGTACGGTCCACCTGCTGGGAGCCGCTAAGCTGGCGGCATGCGTGTGCTCGTCGTCGACAACTACGACAGTTTTGTCTACAACCTGGTCCAGTACCTGGCCCAGCTCGGCGCCGACTGCACCGTCTGGCGCAACGACGTGGTGGCGGTCGACAAGCTCGGCGAGTTCGACGCGGTCCTCGTCTCTCCCGGCCCCGGAACCCCGGAACGCGCAGGTCAGAGCATGGATGTCATCCGCGCATGCGCGGACGCGCGGATCCCGATGCTCGGCGTCTGCCTCGGCCACCAGGCCCTCGGCGTCGTCTTCGGTGCCACGGTCGACCGCGCCCCCGAACTGCTGCACGGCAAAACCAGTCAAGTCCACCATGCGGGCGCCGGGGTGCTCGCCGGGCTGCCTGCGGAATTCACCGCCACGCGCTACCACTCGCTGACCGTTTTGCCCGAAACCATCGACGACGCCGTGTTCGAGATCACAGGCCGCACCGACTCCGGCATCGTGATGGGCATGCGGCACCGGGAGCTGCCGCTGGAGGGCGTCCAGTTCCACCCCGAGTCCGTGCTCACCCAGGGCGGGCACCGGATGCTGGCGAACTGGATGGCGTCCGCCGGGCATCCGGTCGCCGAGGCGACGGTCAACGAACTCGAACAGGCGACCCGTGCGCTGCAGAAGGCCGCTGCTGCGTGACCTCGCTGATCCGGCTCGAAGGAGTCGGCAAGCGCTACGGTCGCGGCGTTCCCGTGCTCGCCGACGTCGACCTCGACGTCCTGTCGGGCCGCGTGATCGGCATCCTCGGCTCGAACGGCTCGGGGAAATCGACGCTGCTCAGGATCCTCGCGGCACTCTCCCGCGAGACCGCGGGAACCGTCGTCGGCAGCCCGCGCGTCGGCTACCTGCCGGACCGGTTCCCGGCCGGACAGCGGATGAGCGCTCGCGCGTACCTGCGGCATATGGCCCGGATGGACGGACAAGTCGACTTGTCGTCCATCGAGCCGCTGCTGGAGCGGCTGGCGCTGGTCGGCGGGCCGGACGCGCCCCTGCGGACCCTGTCGAAGGGCAACGCCCAGAAGGTCGGCCTCGCCCAGGCCGTCCTCGCCGAGCCGGACCTGCTGATCCTCGACGAACCCTGGTCCGGCCTCGACGTCGAAGCGCATACGGTGCTCGGCGAAATCGTGGCCGAGACCAAGGGCCGCGGCGCGAGCGTGGTCTTCACCGATCACCGCGCGGCCGCCGTGCACGCCCACGCCGACGACGTCTTCCGGATGGACGCCGGGCGCCTGACCCGCGTCGAGGTCGCGGC
Organism: Amycolatopsis sp. cmx-4-19; assembly: GCA_049998115.1. GTDB lineage: Bacteria > Actinomycetota > Actinomycetes > Mycobacteriales > Pseudonocardiaceae > Amycolatopsis. The sequence goes on from JAEBEO010000001.1 coordinate 596,814, forward strand.
GAAGGCAGAAACGGCGACAAGGATCGTGCTGCACGGTCCCGGCGGCGAGTGGGCGGCGGAACCCGGCGTCCGCCAGGCGGCGGCCGAGGGCGACCGGATCGTGCTGACCGTCGAGGCCGGGCACGCCGACGCCGTCCTGCTCCGCGCACTCAACCGGGGTTTCTCGGTCCGGGAGGTGGCGCCGTGCTCGCCATGACCCGCTACTACCTCGCGCTGCTCGGCCATTCGCAGCGCTACCTGCCGGCGATCCTCGCCTATCTCGCGGTCAACACCGTGCTCTACACGGATCCGAAGTCGCCGCTGCTGCCGCAGTACGGGATCAGCGCGGGCTCGCTCCTGGTCGTCTCCTGCTGGCTGACCATCGCGATGCTCGACATCGAAGACCCGGTCCAGCGGCTGATCACCTTCAGCCACGCACGTCGCGGGCGGTCGGTCCTCGGCGGCGCCACACTGGCCGTCTTCGGCTGCGCCGTGGTGCTGACCGTCGTGACACTGGCGTGGTCGATGATCCGGTCCGGCGGTTTCCGGCTTGGCACGCTCGGTCTGGGTGCCGCCGCGCATCTTGTGTGCACGCTGTTCGGGATCGCGATCGGCCTGCCCTGCTCGCGACTGCTCGTCCCGCGCGTCGGCTGGTCCGTGCTGGCGGCGATCTTCACCCTCGCCGCGGTGCTCCTGGTGAAGTGGCTGCCGCTGGCCAACCCGCTGCTGCGCGCGCTGACCTCGCAACAGCCGCCGGGAGGTCCGCTCGCGGTGGCCGTGGTGGCGGCGATCGCCGGACTGCTCGTGAGTGCGACGGCCGTCGGTCACCTGCTCCGCCGGAACGCTTGATACCCGGCCGGCGACATGAGAAGGGCCCCGCACGAAAAGGGCGGGTTCTAGCGATCCCCGCAACGCCCTGGATTTCAGGGAGTTGCGGGGATCGTGGTTTCTGAGGGGTTGAAGGTGAGGTTTCTCGATGCCCTGGACCGTGGGAAGGGCAGTGTCTCGGGTGCTGCTCGGGCGGTCGGGGTGAACCGGAATACAGCTTTCGGGTGGGTGCGGAAGGCCGGTCTCCGAGGACGTGGGAAGACGGGCACGACCGGGCATCCGGGCCGGGCGGAGTACGACCGGCTTCGCGTGGCCGGTGTGCGACGACGGGATGGCGCGGCGCGGATTGGAGTCAACGAACGCACCGCCCGTGACTGGGACCGCGGTATCCGGAAGATCGGTGACGCGCGCCTCCACGCGGATGGGCGCCGGGTCGACTACAAGACAGGCGTGACCACCATCGTTCCCGTGTCCTCGGAGCCGTCTGTCGCCGCGGTCGAGGCCACATTGCACCCCCGGTACTTGACGGTGACCGAACGGGAGCTGATCGCCGACATGCACCGCCAGGGCGACTCGTTCCGGGCGATCGGGCGGGCACTGGGCCGTCCGGCCTCCACCGTCAAACGGGAGATCGACACGCGGTCGGTCAACGGTGTCCACCGGCCGCACCACGCTCAGCGGGCCTGGGCGACAAGCCGGCCGCGCCCGAAGAAGTCCAAGCTCGCCCAGGACGGTCCGTTGCGCGACCATGTCGCGGACAAGCTGCGGGAACAGTGGTCACCGGAACAGATCTGTCAGGCTCTGGTCATCGAGTTTCCCGACGATGAGGACATGCGGGTGAGCCCGGAAACGATCTACCAGGCGGTCTGTCTCCAGGCCCGGGGCGGGCCGCGGCGCGAGGTCGCGGCCGCGCTGCGCACCGGCCGGACCCGCCGCAAACCACGTCGCAGACCGGACCAGCGCACGCCCCGGTTCGTCGAGGAGATGGTGATGATCTCCGAACGTCCGGCCGAGGCCGGGGACCGCGCGGTCCCCGGCCACCGGGAAGGCGACCTGATCGTCGGCACCCGCAACGAGAGCGCGATCGTGACCCTGGTCGAACGATCCACCCGCTACGTCCTGCTCGGACATCTGCCCGGCGGGCACACCGCCGAAGAGGTCCGTGACGTGCTCGTGCCCTTGATCCAGACCCTGCCCGCACATCTACGCGGCTCGCTGACCTGGGACCAGGGCTGCGAAATGGCCGCACACAAGCAATTCTCCATCGCGACCGGAGTGCCGGTCCACTTCTGCGACCCGCACTCGCCCTGGCAACGCGGATCGAACGAGAACACCAACGGACTGCTCCGCCAGTACTTCCCCAAAGGCACCGACCTGTCCGTTCACAGCACCGAAGACCTCGAGCACGTCGCCCAGAAACTCAACCGCCGACCACGCGAAACGCTCGACTGGTCAACACCAGCCGAGCGCCTGCGTAATCTACTGACGACCACATAGGCCATCAGGTGCTGCGAGGACCCCGAGAATCCGCCAAGCGTGCGGGGCCCTTCTCGTCAGCCGTTGCTCACGGAGGCGGGAGGATCCCGCCGCCGGACCGTGAACTCGACGTCGGCGAAGTGTCGCCTTCGACGATGAACAGCGTGACCGGCGCGTTCTTCGCGACCTTCGAACCGGCCTGCGGGTTGGTCTTGCTGACCTTGCCCGCGTCGTCCGAGTCACCGTTCTTGTCGGCCTGGGTGTTGATCGTGCCGGACCAGCCCAGCTGCTGAAGCTGCCTGGTCGCCTGGTCCTCCGTCATGCCCTTCAGGTTCGGCATGTCGAAGGTCTCCTGGCTGCCGTCCGACGCCGTCAGCGTGACCACACTGCCGACGGCGAGCTTGCCGCCGTTCGGGTTCTGGTCGACGACCGTGTCCTTGGGCTCGCTGGAATTGGTGTACTTGACCGACGTGCTGAACCCGGCCGCCTTCAACCCGGCTTCCGCCTCGGCCCGGGTCTTGCCCTTGTAGTTCTGGACCGTCTTCAGTTCCTTGGACTTGCCGATGGTGATGTCGACCTTGGAACCCTGGTCGACGTCGGACTGCGCGGCCGGGCTCTGCGACAGGACCTTGCCTGCCTGGTTCGGGTCGTCGGTCTCGTCCTCGGTGACCGCGCCGCGCTGCAGGCCGGCGGCGGTCAGCGCCGTCTCGGCATCGGTCTGGGACTTGCCCTTGAGGTCGGGGGCCTTCACCTTGCCCGGCTTGGCGCCGATGGTCAGCGTGATCATCTGCGTGGTCGGCGTCATCGAGCCTTCCGCCGGGTTGATCGCGATCACCTTGCCGATGTCGTTCTCGTCGCAGGCGGTCGCCCCCTTGGCGTCCGGGACCCCGCAGACGACCGGTTTGCTGTCCTGTTTGGTGAAGCCCGCGGTGCGCAGCGAGTCCCTGGCCGTCGCCTCGTTCTGGCCGACCACCTTCGGGATCGCCTTGCTTTCCGCGCCGGTGTCCTTGAACGCGCCCGACAGCCACATGATCAACAGCACCACGGCCGCGAGCGAGGCGACGAGCCCGGCGATCAGCCAAGCGCGGCGCTTCTTCTTCGCGGCCGGATCCTCGGCGTCGTCCTCGTAGTTGTCGTAGCGCTGCGGAACCCGGCGGTCGGAGTCCATGACCTGGGTGCGCTCGTCCTCCGACATCACCATCGGCGCGGACGGCCGCTGGCCGGACAGCGTGCGGACCAGGTCCGAACGCATCTCCGCCGACGACTGGTAGCGGTTCGCCGGGCCCTTCGCGAGCGCCTTGAGCACGACGGCGTCGAGCTCGGGTGCCACGGCCGGGTTGACCGACGACGGCGGGTTCGGGTCCTCCCGCACGTGCTGGTACGCCACCGCGACCGGCGAGTCACCGGTGAACGGCGGCTCACCGGTGACGAGTTCGTACAGCACGCAGCCCGCCGCGTAGACGTCGGAACGCGCGTCGACGGACTCACCGCGGGCCTGCTCCGGCGAGAGGTACTGTGCCGTGCCGATCACCGCGGCGGTCTGCGTCATCGCGGACTGGCCGTCGTGCATGGCGCGCGCGATGCCGAAGTCCATCACCTTGACGGCGCCGTTCTTCGTGATCATCACGTTCGCCGGTTTGACGTCGCGGTGCACGATGCCGTGCCGGTGCGAGAAGTCCAGTGCCGCGCAGACGTCGGCCATGACCTCCATCGCCCGCTTCTGCGACATCGGGCCTTCGGTCTTCACGATGTCGCGCAGAGTCCGTCCTTCGACGAACTCCATCACGATGTAGGGGAGCGGGCCGAACTCGGTGTTCGTCTCGCCGGTGTCGTAGACGGCGACGATCGCCGGGTGGTTCAGTGCCGCCGCGTTCTGTGCCTCGCGCCGGAAACGTTCTTGGAACTGGGGATCCCGCGCCAGGTCGGCACGCAGGATCTTGATCGCCACCTCCCGGCCCAGACGCACGTCGTGGCCGTGGTGGACCTCGGACATGCCTCCGTAGCCGAGCGTGTCGCCCAGCTCGTAGCGGTTGCTGAGCAGTCTTGGTGTGCTCATCTCTGCGTGCCGTTCCATTCCGTCCAAGGTGTGCTCATCATGCCTGGATTGGCCTGCCCGGCCGATTCTTCGGTGCTGCCCTCCGTCGGCACCGCGGGGTACGCGGATGTCGGTGCCGGGCCCGCGGGTTTCTTACCCGGCAGCGGCGCCTGCTCACTCGTTCCCACGCCGCCCGGCTGCTGTTCGTTGCCCGAACCGATCAGTCTCGCGATGAGAAAGGCGCCTGCCACCAGTACTGCGAGCAGGATCACCGCGAGCAGCACCCACCAACCCCATTGTGGCCGTTTCCCCGGCAGCCGCCTGACGGCCATCGGGGGCGGACCGGTGACCGGGTGCACCGCCGGATGCGACGCGGGGCCGATCGCCACCATCGGGTTCGGCGGGGAGTGTGGTCCCTGCTGCGGCAGCACCGGCGGCTGTCCCGCCGCGTACGCGACGTTGACCAGCCCCGACGGTGTCGGCAGGGGGAGCCCGGCGCGCACGGCGGCCACCGCGGCCGCGAATTCGCCGCCGCTGTTGTACCGCTGTCTCGGATCCTTGATCATCGTCGCCTCGATGACCGCGCGGGTGCCCGGCGGTACGTCCGGCGGGAGCGGCGGCGGGAGATCGCGGATGTGCATCATCGCGACGGTGACCGCGTTCTCCGACAGGAACGGCCGGTGCCCGGTGAGACATTCGTAGCCGCAGACGGCCAGCGAGTAGACGTCGCTCGCCGGTTCGGCGTTATGCCCGAGGGCCTGCTCGGGGGCGATGTAGTGGGCGGTGCCCATGACCATGCCGGACCTGGTCACCGGAGCCGCGTCGGCGGCCTTCGCGACGCCGAAGTCGGTGATCTTCACCTGGCCGGCCGGGGTGACCAGGATGTTGCCCGGTTTGACGTCGCGGTGCACCAGGCCGGTCTCGTGCGCGGCCTGCAGCGCGTTCCCCGCCTGCTCCAGGATGTCCAGGGTGCGCTCGGCGTTCAGCCGTCCTTCGCGCGTGATGATCGCGGCCAGCGGGTCGCCTTCGACCAGTTCCATCACCAGGTACGCGATGGACAGCTCGTCGGCGACGGTCTCGCCGTAGTCGTGCACCGCGGCGATGCCGGGGTGGTTCAGGGACGCCGTCATCCGCGCCTCCGTCCGGAACCGGTGCAGGAACTCCGCGTCGCCGGACAGCTCCGCCTTGAGGATCTTGACCGCGACCGTCCGGTCCAGCCGGGTGTCACTGGCCTGCCAGACCTCGCCCATCCCGCCGACGGCGATCCGGTTCGTCAGCTTGTACCGGTCGGCCAGCAGCTGACCCGAGGACAGCATCCGCTATCCACCCCCGAGCATCGCGTTGACGGCGGCGCGGCCGATCTCCGCGGCCACGGTGCCACCGGTCGCTTCGAGGCCGCGGTTACCGCCGGACTCGACGATCACCGAGACGGCGATCTTCGGGTCCATCGCCGGCGCGAAGCCGGTGTACCACGCGTGCGGCGGGGTGTTCTTGGGGTCGTTGCCGTGTTCGGCGGTGCCGGTCTTGGAGGCGATCTGGATGTCGGGGCGTTTGCCCGCACCCTTCGTGTTCTCCTCCGACGCCAGCATCATGTCGCGCAGGATCGCGGCGTTCGCGCTGGAGAGCGCGGCGTCGCCGGTCAGCTCGGTCGGCGTGGAGTCCTCGATGGTCGACAGGTTCGGCGCCAGCAGCGACTGCACGAGCTGCGGTTTCATCGCCATGCCGTTGTTCGCGACGGTCGCCGAGAGCAGGCAGTCCTGCAACGGCGTCAGCCGCACGTCGCGCTGCCCGATGCCGCTCTGGAACAGGGCGGCCTTCGAGTCCAGCGGGCCGAGGGTGGAACCGGCGACCCGCATCGGGACGGTCAGGTCCTCGCCGACGCCGAAGTTCTTCGCCGTCGCGTTCATCTTGTCCTTGCCGAGCTCACCGGCGAGTTCGGCGAAGGGGACGTTGCAGGAGTACCGCAACGCGTCGGCGAAGGTGCTGCCTTTACAGGTCGCACCGCCGTAGTTCTCCAGCGTCGTCTGCGTTCCGGGGAGCTTCACGTTCGGCGCGGTGTTGATCTGCATGTCCGGCTTCTTGCCGTCTTCGAGCGCGGCCGCGGCCGTGATCAGCTTGAACGTCGAACCGGGCGGGTAGGTCTCCGAGATCGCGCGGTTCAGCATCGGCTTCTTCGGATCGTCCTTCCACTGCGACCAGGCGGCGATCTGCTCCTTGCCGACGTGCGAGGCGAGCTTGTTCGGGTCGTACGACGGCGTCGAGACCATGGCCAGGATGCGCCCGGTCTTGGGCTCCATCGCGACCACCGAGCCGGTGTAACCCTTCTGCGTCATCAGGTCGTACGCGGCCTTCTGCACGGCCGGGTTGATCGTCAGCCGCACGTTGCCGCCGCGCGGGTCGCGGCCGGTGACCATGTCCGACAGGCGCCGGACGAACAGCCGGGGGTCGGAGCCGTTGAGGACCTCGTCCTCGGAACGCTCCAGCCCACCGGAGCCGTAATTGATCGAGTAGTAGCCGGTGACCGGCGCGTACATCGGACCGTCGGCGTAGGTCCGGATGAACTTGTACTTGTCGTTCGACGGGTCGACCTTCGCGAGCGCGGAGCCGTCCGGGGTGACGATCAGGCCGCGCTGCCGGGAGTACTCCTCGTAGAGCACCCGCAGGTTGCGCGAGTCCGTGCGGTAGGCGTCGGCCTTGACCACCTGGATGTAGGTGGCGTTGGCCAGCAGGAGCACCACCATGACGAGCATGGCGACACCCACCTTGCGGAGCGGGGTGTTCACGAGGCGCTCCCCTCACCGTTCGCGGGCGGCCGCTGGACCATCACCGTGTGCGCCTCGGCGATCGGTGCCTGGGGCTGTTGCGGTTTCGGCCGCACAGCGGGTTTGCGGGCGGCGTCGGAGATGCGGAGCAGTAGAGCCACCAGGATGTAGTTCGCGAGCAGGGAAGAACCACCGCGGGAGAGGAACGGGGCGGTGATCCCGGTGTTCGGGATCAGGTTCGTGACGCCGCCGACGACGACGAAGATCTGCATGACCATGGCGAACGCCAGGCCACCGCCGAGGAGCTTGCCGAAGGTGTCGCGGACCGCGAGCGCGCTGCGCATGCCGCGCATCGCGAGGATCAGGTACAGCATCAGCATCGCGGCGAGACCGATGAAACCGAGTTCCTCGCCGATCGCGGTGGTGATGAAGTCCGTCTTCGCCTCGGGGACCATGTCCGGCCGCCCGGCGCCGAGGCCGGTCCCGCCGACCCCGCCGGTGCCGAGCCCGAACAGGCCCTGCGCGACCTGGTAGCCGCCGCCGTCGTCGTTGTAGGTGGCGAGCGGGTCGATCCAGTTCCGCACCCGCTGCTGGACGTGCGTGAAGAGGTTGTAGGCGATGATCCCGCCCACGGCGAAGAAACCGACACCCAGCACGACCCAGATGACCCGCTCGGTCGCGACGTACAACATCATCAGCGTGACGCTGAAGAACAGCAGCGACGTGCCGAGGTCCTTCTCGAACACCAGCACGCCGAGGCAGGCGGCCGCCGCGATCAGGATCGGGCCGAGGTCACGGGCACGCGGCAGTTCGACGCCGACGACCTTCTTGCCCGCGACCATGAACAGGTCCCGTTTCGTCACCAGGAACGAGGCGAAGAAGATCATCAGCAGGATCTTCGCGAACTCGCCGGGCTGGATCGAGAAGAACGGCAGCTTGATCCAGACCTTCGCGCCGTTGACCTCGGACAGGGACGACGGCAGCACCGCGGGCAGCGCGAGCGCCACGATGCCGACCAGGCCACAGGTGTAGCCGTAGCGGGTCAGCGTGCGGTGGTCGGTGATCACGATCAGCACCACGACGAACAGCACCAGCGAGATCACCGTGAACAGCACCTGCTTGGTGACGTCCGGCGTGTACTCGTCGCCCCGCTGGACGGCGCGTTCCGCCAGCGCCAGGTCGATCCGGTGGATCATCACCAGGCCGAGCCCGTTGAGCAGCGCGACACACGGCAGGATCACCGGATCCGCGTACGGCGCCCAGCGGCGGACCGCCAGGTGCGCCACCGTCAGCACCCCGAGGTAGGACAGCCCCAGCCAGATGATCGAGCTGGTGAGCTCCTGCTCCTGGTTCGCCTCCACCAGCACGAGCGCGATGGTGACGATGAAGACGGCGAACGCCAGGAGGACGAGCTCGGTCCCGCGCCGGGTGGGCAGCTCGCGCGGAGGGTTCGTGGCGAACTGGGCCGAAGCCGGATCGGCGAGCGGCGTGCTCATCAGTTACCGCCCCCTGGTGCTGCCGTGGCCGGCGTCGAGCAGTCCCTCCCCGCTGGCTGGTTCGCCGAGCTCGGCGAGGCGGGGGTAGAAGGGGGAGCCGCCTGCGAAGACGCCGGAGGCGACGACGAGGGAGGCGCGGAAGGCGAACCGGTGTTGGGTTTGCAGTCGGCCAGCTGCTTGTGCGGCCGAAGGAAGTCGTCGATGTACTTGCGGGCGTCGTCGAGGTTGTCCTTCTTGACACCGTTCTTCACCGCGATGCGCGCGTCCTCCTGGAGGGCGGGCACCAGCAGCTTGTCGGTGCACAGCCCACCCGGCGGGCACGAACCCTGCTCGTAGGCGTGCAGGTCGATGCCGAGGATGCTGCCGGGGACGCCGCGGTAGATCACGACCTCCTCGCCGGGACCCTCGCCGACGTAGTACTGGCTCAGCACGAAATACCGCGTGGCGATCGCCGCCGCGGCCAGCACGATCAGGATGACCACTGCTCCCGCCAGCCAGCGAAATCGCCTCCGGCGCTTGACCTTCGGGTCCTCCTGCTGGGGCTGGACCTCCGGCCGCGGCTGCGGTGCGGGCTGGGTCAGCGCTCGGGCACGGGCGGCGGGCGAGTCGCCCTGGTGGAATTCGTCACTGCCGTCACCGGCGGCGCCGCCCACGATGGGCGCGTCCTCGCCGAAGTCGACGTCGACGACGTCGGCGATGATCACCGTGACGTTGTCCGTGCCGCCGCCCTTGAGCGCCAGCTCGATCATCCGGTCGGCGCAGGCCTGCGGATCCGGGATCTGGATGGCCTCGGCCAGCGTCTCGTCGCTGACCATGCCGGACAGGCCGTCCGAGCAGATCAGGTACCGGTCGTGGGCGCGCGCTTCGCGCACCGTCAGGCTCGGCTCGACCTCGTGCCCGGTGAGCGCCTTCAGCAGCAGCGACCGCTGCGGGTGCACCGCGGCCTCTTCCGGGGTGATCCGGCCCTGTTCGAGAAGTTCGTTGACGAAGCTGTCGTCCCGCGTGATCTGCGAGAACTGACCGCCCCGCATCAGATACGCCCGCGAGTCGCCGACGTGCACGACACCCATCCGCGAACCGGCGAACAGCACGGCGGTCAGGGTCGTGCCCATCCCGTCGAGGTCCGGGTCCTGCTGGACGAGCTCGGCGATCGCGGCGTTGCCGTTCTGGACGGCCTCGCGCAGCTGAGCGAGGAGATCGTCACCCGGCTCGTCGTCGTCGAGCGGGGCGAGGGAAGCGATGACGACCTTGCTGGCCACTTCACCGGCGGCGTGGCCGCCCATACCGTCGGCGAGGGCGAGCAGGCGGGGACCGGCGTACACGGAGTCCTGGTTGCTGGAACGCACCAGGCCCCGGTCGCTGCGTGCCGCGTAGCGGAGGACGAGAGTCATGGGCGAAGCTCGATCACCGTTTTGCCGATCCGGATGGGGACTCCGAGCGGGACCCGGAGGGGTGCCGTGACCTTAGCCCGGTCGAGGTACGTGCCGTTCGTCGAGCCCAGATCTTCCACGTACCAATCCTCCCCGCGCAGGGCGATCCGGGCGTGCCGGGTCGACGCGTAGTCGTCGTCCAGCACCAGGGTCGAGTCGTCGGCACGGCCGATGAGGATCGGCCTGCCGTCCAAGGCGATCCTGGTGCCTGCCAGCGCGCCATGGGTCACGAGCAGCTGCTGCGGCGACTTCCCGCCGCGCGGCTTCTTGTTTTCCTTCTTCTTGCGACCGAACGTCGGGACGGCGACACGCAGCCCGGAGGCCGCGTAGAGGTCCGAGCGGACGACGCGCAACGCGGCGAACACGAAGAGCCAGAGCAGCACGAGAAAGCCCACCCTGGTGAGTTGAACGACCAGCTCTGGCACTTGTTGTGTCCGCTCCCGTTTCTCCTGTACGCCGCGGAGAGCCCTCGCCGTCCGGGATGGTCGGCTCCGAACAGCCTCGCTCTCCGCACGACCTGAAGTGCCGATCCACCGCAGGTCCCGCACCGCAATTCTGCGGTACCCCCTCCAGACGCCGCCGGTCAGCCCTGCGTACGGAACACGAGCGACGAGTGTCCGACGCGGATCACGTCGCCGTCGGCGAGCTGCCACGTCTGCACCGGGGTGCCGTTGACGGTCGTGCCGTTCGTCGAACCGATGTCCGCGAGCGTCGCGCTCTGGCCGTCCCAGGTGATCTCCAGATGACGACGGGAGACCCCGGTGTCCGGGAGCCGGAAGTCGGCGTCCTGGCCACGGCCCACGACGTTCCCACCCTGCTTCAGCGAGTACGAGCGGTTCGAACCGTCGTCCAGCTGCAGGCTCGCCGCGAGCTGACGGGCGGCCGCGGGCTGGCCACCGTAACCGCCACCCTGCGCGTACGGGTCCGCCGCGGGCTGGCCGTACTGCTGCTGGGCGCCGCCGTACTGGTCGTAACCCGGTTGTTGCTGCTGGGCAGCGCCGTACTGGTCGTACCCTGGCTGCTGGGCGCCACCGTAACCCTGGTCGTAGCCGGGCTGTTGCTGCTGGCCGCCGTACTGGTCGTACCCGGGCTGCTGCGCCCCGCCGTAACCCTGGTCATAACCGGGTTGCTGCTGCTGGGCACCGCCGTACTGGTCGTAGCCGGGCTGCTGGGCGCCGCCATAGCCTTGGTCGTAGCCAGGCTGCTGTTGCTGCTGGCCGCCGTACTGGTCGTACCCGGGCTGCTGGGCGCCACCGTAACCCTGGTCGTAGCCGCCCTGCTGCTGGCCGCCATAACCCTGGTCGTACCCGGGCTGCTGCTGGCCAGCCTGCTGTCCGTAGCCGTACTGGCCCTGCTGCTGGCCGTACGGGTCACCCTGGTCGTATTGGCCGTAGCCGGGGGGCTGGCTCATTGCTGGGTCTCCTGCGTTGCTGGGTCGTGCCGACCGTGACGAACCTTCGGCGCCAGGGGGATTGACGTCGGGATCGACGGACGAACGGGTCTTGAACTGTCCAGTATGCAGCGCCTCGTTGCGCTCGAGCGAAACTACGACGTCACCATAGGTGTCCCAACCGTGCTCGGCGAGGTGTTCCTTGACCGCCTCCGCCAACACCGACGTGACCCGTCGCTCGTCTCCGGCCATGCGCTCGTGATCAGCTTCCCCCAACGACACGATGTAATGGTTGGGAGCGAGCTGTCGACCACCGGCCAGCTCACGAACGTTCTCCTCGCTCTCGCGCTCAAGCGCCATCGCCACTTCCTGAGTGACGACGTTGCCACCGAACATGCGCGCGAAAGTATTGCCCACGAGGTTCTCGAGCCGTCTATCAAACCGTTCGACGCGGCCCACCGGGCAACCTCCTCACACGTATGCTTCCCCTGCGATCCTATCCGGGTCCGGCCAGTCGGACACGGCCCCCGGTGAAACCCGTGAATCCTGCCTGCTACGCTTTGCGAGCTGTCAGAGAATGAAGCACTCGGGCGAGTGGCGGAATGGCAGACGCGCACGGTTCAGGTCCGTGTGTCCGAAAGGACGTGAGGGTTCAACTCCCTCCTCGCCCACTTGTGGTCAAGGTCCCGGCGCCGACGCGCCGGGACCTTTTTCGCGTGGTCGTCACTCGTCAGTACCCGAGGGCCGCCCCCGGACCTCCCACGGTGCGTGACGTGGCGGTTGCAGGTGGATTCCGGCGGGTTGGCTTGGGCTGGGTCCTGGCTGGAACAAAGTGGGGACGAAGGGGCAAGGGAAGGGCACGGCTGGACGCGTCCTCATGCTCGACTTTTCCCCACGTTTGCGCTGGTTGTTGCGTGTGCGCAGGCGGTATATCTTCTGGCATGTTTTCATACCCCATGGCGGAGGATGTTCTGCGCGACCTTGGTGACAAGGTCGTCGGTGCTCTGGTCGACGCCACGAGCGCGGCCAGGGCCGACTTGTCCGACTATCGCCATGCCTTCCCAAGCTGGGTTGCGGACAGTAGCGACCGTGGGCTGTCGAACTGGATACACGACCGTCTTTGGGCGCACCTGCGCCGAGGTCTCACTGACATCGATTCGGTTGCGCTTGTGGACCAGGGCGTCACTCGCGAAGTCACGGTCGGTCTTCGGTACCGCGCTCGTGTGAAGCGGCACACGGGTCGAGATCGCATCAGGTCGTACGCCACGGGAACCGCCGTGGCCTTCTGGGCACAATCCGATGCTCTGGAAGGATTGGAAGAGGTCCGCCCGGGCTTCGGGTACCGCTGGGATCCCGACGAGCGGGTGATCGGCAGCACAATCGTCTCCCTGCGCGACGGGTTGGACAAGATGCGATCTGGGCTGTCGAGGTAGATGCTGAGGCAACCGGCGTCGCGGGTGTGGAAATCACCTGGACTCCCGTGGATCCGTCGCTGCCCCAGATTGATCTGTACGAAGCCACGATCCGGGACGAGGAGGACGAAGCGACGTGAGTGGAATCGGCGATGTGCTCGGAACACTTCGCCGCGCCCGTGGACTGACGCAGGAAGAGCTGTGCGCCATGGCTGAGGTCACGCAGGCAGCGTTGTCCCGCTATGAGAACGACCAACGCATGCCTGATGACGAAGTGTCGGGTCGGCTTGCGCGGTCATTGGGCGTATCAACGCGCTTCCTGACTCGGGATCACGCTGTCCGAGGAGCTCTCGCGGTGGACGCGCACATGAGACGTCAGCGAACGACCAAAGCGTCCGCGTGGAGGAGGCTGGAAGCGCGGCTGAACGCATACCGACTGCATGTGTCTCTGCTGTTCGAAGAGGTTTCGATGAGAGCGGAGCAGTCTGTACCGACGTTCGATCCGATCGATACGACTCCGGCGCAGGCGGCGCTGATGGTGCGTGCTCAGTGGAGACTGCCGGTCGGGCCAGTGCGGCACCTGGCCCGGTGGCTCGAAGCCGCAGGTTGCGTGATCCTCGAAGAAGACTTCGGTACCTCGCGTATCGACGGCCTTTCCCAGCGGATCGGCGATCATCCCGTGTTGCTGATCAATGCGGCCGCGCCAGTGGATCGTAAGCGGCTGACCTTGGCTCACGAACTCGGTCATCTCGTGCTTCACAACGGGGTGGCGACCGAAGACCCTGAGCGAGAAGCCAACGAATTCGCGGCTGAGTTTCTGATGCCGTCGCATGTGATCAAGCCGGATCTTCGTCCCGCGACGCTTGGACACCTACGAGACATGAAGCGAGTTTGGGAGTCTCGATGCAAGCGCTCTTCGAGCGCGCGTACTCGCTCAAACAGGTTTCGGCAACAGACCGAACGAGCTTCTACAAGGCTATGAACGCTCGCGGATGGAAGACGACCGAACCGGACGGTGATCGCTTGGCGCCGGAGACTCCGCAACTCGTCACAGCGATCGGCCATACGTTGCGGGCCAAGGGGCTCACCGACGGTGAGGTTGCCGAGCTGGCAGGCTTCTCGGAAGACTCCGTGGACAACCCGTTCGCGCGACCATCGCGACGACTGCAAGCCGTGTGACTTTCGGCTGAGAAAGGCCGGGCCCCGAAGGAGCCGTGTCCGCCGGGGCCCGTGCTGGATGAGTGGGTCAGTTCACGCCGAGCAGGTCGACGACGAAGATCAAGGTCTCGTCCGGCTTGATGACGCCGCCGGCGCCCCGTTCGCCATAGGCGAGGTGCGGCGGGATGACCAGCTGACGGCGGCCGCCGACCTTCATCCCCGCGACACCCTGGTCCCAGCCGGGGATGACGTGACCGGCACCGAGGCCGAAGCGCAGCGGCTCACCGCGATCCCACGACGCGTCGAACTGGTCGCCGGTCGAGTGCGAGACACCGACGTAGTGCACCGAGACGGTGTCGCCGTCCTTTGCCTCCTGGCCTTCGCCGACGGTGATGTCGGACTTCTCCAGGTCGGTGGGCGCGGGGCCCTCGGGGCGGTCGATCTGGGGCTTTTCCAAAGACATGCAGACAAGCTACCTGTGCAGGTCCGGGGTTCGCAGGGCGAGTGTTCCACCGAACGGTGACAAGAACGCGAATAGTCTTCACAATCTTGGATACCCCTGGGTAGTGTGCGCCTCGTCACTCTCCGACGACGGAGGTCTTTCATGCGACGAGGCATACGGGTCCTGACGACATTGGCGGGGTTGACGCTGGTGGCGGGAACCGTTCCGGCACTGCAGGCGAACGCCGCGGAACCCCAGGCGAACTCCGTCGTGGCGGCCGCGCTCGACGACTACTGCGGCGGCCAGTGCGGCGACATCCTGCCGCCCGGCACCAAGGGCAACGCCACCCTCGCCGAGATCCTGGCGCACAAGGCGTTCGGCACCCGTCCCGCGCATTCGGCCGATCAGCTCGGCCGGTACGCCTCGCTCGCCGACGGCTACCAGACGCTGACCACCGACAAGATCAACCAGTTCTTCAACGACGCCTCGTTCGGCGTCCCGTCCGGCCAGGTCGAGAGCTCGATCAAACCGCGTTCGGACGTCACGATCACCCGCGACAAGGCGACCGGCGTTCCCCGCATCGTCGGCACGACGCGGCCGGGCACGATGTACGGCGCGGGCTACGCCGCCGCGCAGGACCGCCTGTGGCTGATGGACATCATGCGCCGCGTCGGCCGCGGCCAGCTGACGTCGTACGCCGGTGGCGCGCAGGGCAACCGCGAACTCGAACAGAGCTTCTTCGCCTCCGCGCCCTACACCGAGCAGGAACTGCAGAAGCAGATCGACAACGCCGCGGCGAGCGGTCCGCGTGGCGCGCAGGGCAAAGCCGACGCCGAGGCCTACGTCCAGGGCGTCAACAAGTACATCTCCGATTCGCACAGCGGTCGCTACTTCCCCGGCGAGTACGTCCTCACCGGGCATGTCGACGCGATCACCAACGCGGGGACCATCGACCCGTTCAAGCTGACCGACCTCGTCGTGCTCGCGGCGGTGGTCGGCGCGCAGTTCGGCGCCGGCGGCGGCGGTGAGGTGCAGAACGCCATCGCGAAGATGGCGATGCAGGAGAAGTACGGACTGGAACAGGGCGACAAGGTCTGGAAGAGCCTCCGGTCCGAGGACGACCCCGAGACCGTCAAGACCCTCCACAACGGGCAGAATTTCGACTACGGCAAGGCGCCGGCGAATCCGCGGGGCGCCGCGATGCCGGACAAGGGATCGGTCTCCGGGCAGCAGCTGGTCTTCGACCCGACCGGGTCCGCCGGGACGGCGACGCCCGCCAAGGTGGACGTCCCCGCGCCGGACGACCAGAAGGCCGTCCGCGGCATCTTCGACGACGGCGTCCTCCCCGGCAATCTCCTGAGCGAGAAGCACGGTATGTCCAACGCGCTGGTCGTCTCCGGCGCCAAGACCGCGAGCGGGCACCCGGTCGCCGTCTTCGGCCCGCAGGCAGGCTACTTCGCGCCGCAACTGCTGATGCTGCAGGAACTCCAGGGTCCGGGCATCAGCGCCCGGGGCGCCTCTTTCGCGGGTATCAGCATGTACGTGCTGCTCGGCCGCGGGAAGGACTACTCGTGGAGCGCGACTTCGGCGTCGCAGGACATCACCGACACCTACGCCGTCGAACTGTGCGAGCAGAACGGTTCCGCGCCGACGAAGAACTCGAACTTCTACCGGTTCCGCGGCCAGTGCCTGCCCTTCGACGTCGTCGAGCGCAAGAACGCCTGGAAGCCCACGATCGCCGACGGGACCGCCGCAGGTTCCTACACCCTGCGCAGTTTCCGCACGAAATACGGTCCGGTGACGAGCCGGGCGCTGGTCGGCGGCAAGCCGGTGGCGTACGCGTCGCTGCGGTCGACGTTCCAGCACGAGATCGACACGATCATCGGCTTCCAGAAGTTCAACGACCCGGACGCGATCAAATCCGCGCAGGACTTCCAGGTCGCGGCGGCCGACGTCAACCAGACCTACAACTGGTTCTACGCCGACTCCCGTGACGTCGCGTACTTCAACTCCGGCTCGAACCCGGTCCGCAACCCGGCCGTCGACCCGGCCATGCCGGTGCAGGCGGACGCCGGATTCGACTGGCAGGGCTGGAATCCCGAGGGCAACCTCGCGAACTACACGCCGTCCTCGCAGCATCCGCAGTCGATCAACCAGGACTACTACATCAGCTGGAACAACGCGCAGACCAACGGTTACGCGGCCAGTGGGGCGGACAAGAGTTCCGTGCACCGCGCCGATCTGATCGACACACGGGTCAAGAAGATGGTCTCCGGTGGCATCAAGGTGACGCGGGTGAACCTCACGCAGGCCATGGAGGAGGCGGCACTCGCCGATCTCCGGGCGGAGAAGGTGCTGCCGGAGCTGTTCAAGGTGATCGACAAGGCCCCCGTGACCGGCCCGGCCGCGGACGCGGTGGCGAAGCTGAAGACCTGGCTCGCCGCGGGCGGGCTGCGCTCGGAGACGTCGCCGGGCAGCAAGGCCTACGCGAACGCCGACGCGATCCGCGTCATGGACGCCTGGTGGCCGCTGCTGGTCGACGCCCAGTTCAAACCCGGCATGGGCGACGCCGCCTACGCCGCCATGGTGGGCGTGCTGAAAATCAACGAGTCGCCTTCGGGCTGGCAGAACGAGGTCCCCGGCAAGCACGTCGGCCAGTCGCACGCCGGTTCGTCGTACCAGTCCGGCTGGTGGGGCTACGTCCACAAGGACATCCGCTCGGTACTCGGGCAGAACGTCGCCGGTCCGCTGCCGGTGAAGTACTGCGGTGGCGGCGATGTCAACGCCTGCCGTCAGGTGCTGCTCGACTCGCTGACGCAGGCGGCCGCGCAGCCCGCCGGCACCGTGTACCCGGGTGACGGCGACTGCGGCGCGGGCGACCAGTGGTGCGCCGACACGATCATCCACCGGGCGCTCGGCGGGATCACGCAGGACAAGATGAGCACCCAGAACCGGCCGACGTTCCAGCAGGTCGTCGAGTTCCCGGCGAAACGCGGCGACAACATCGCCAACCTCGCCGCGGGCCGGTCGGTCAGCGCGAGCAGCCACGAGACCGGCTGGTACAACTCGCCGCCGTCCAACGCGATCGACGGCAGCCTCTCGACCCGCTGGGCGAGCGACTGGAGTGACGACCAGTCGATCACCGTCGACCTCGGCTCGGTGCGGCCCGTCTCCCGCGTGGTCCTGCGGTGGGAATCCGCGTACGGCAAGGCGTACAAGGTGCAGGTCTCGTCCGACGGGACGAACTGGCGGGACACGGCGTCCACAGTGGACGGGGACGGCGGGCAGGACAACGTCGCCTTCGACGCCACGGATGGCCGTTATGTACGGATGGCCGGGGTCCAGCGCGGCACGAAGTACGGCTATTCCCTCTACGAATTCGAGGTGTACGCCCACTAGCGGGGCCACGGTTTACGGTGGCGGGGTGAACACGAACGACTGGTCACCCCGCACCCTCGCCGTCGCCGCCGGACGTCCCGAAGGCCCCGGCGAACCGCTGAACGTGCCGATCGTCGCGGCGAGCACCTTCGACGCCGGCGCCGACCGCGCGTACTCGCGCGAAAACGGCACGCCGACCTGGGAGGCCCTCGAAACCGCGATCGGCGCGCTGGAAGGCGGGCACGCCACCGCGTTCGCCTCGGGGATCGCGACACTCAGCGCGGTCGTCGACACCCTGAAGGTCGGCGCGAAAGTGTGCGTCCCGACGTTCAGCTACGCCGGGTCCCGCGGGTTGCTCGCGCACGCGCAGCGCACCGGCCGCCTGGTGGTGACCGAGATCGCCCCGGACGACACGGACGCGTGGGTCGCCGCCGCGGACGCCGACCTGCTCTGGCTCGAATCCCCGACCAACCCCACCCTCGACGTCATCGACATCGAGACGATCGCGGCCGCCGCGAACGGCCTGGTCACCGTGGACAACACGTTCGCCACCCCGCTCGGGCAGCGTCCGCTGGAGCTCGGCGCGGACATCGTCGTGCACAGTGCGACGAAACTCATCGGCGGCCACAGCGATCTGCTGCTGGGGCTGACCGTCGCGGCCGACGAGGCCGTCGCGAAGGACCTGCGCGACGCGCGCACCAGGATGGGCGCGACACCGGGAGCGCTCGAAGCGTGGCTGGCCCTGCGCGGCCTGCGGACGCTGCCGGTCCGGCTCGCCGAGCAGACGCGCACGGCCGCGCTGCTGGCGATGCGGCTGCTGGACCACCCAGCGATCACCCGGGTGCGTTATCCCGGCTCCGGCACGATGATCGCCTTCGAACTCCCGGACGCCGAGACCGCGGACAAGGTCATCGGTTCGCTGCGGCTGATCCGCGCGGCCACCAGCCTCGGCGGGGTCGAGAGCCTGGTCGAGCGGCGGGCGTGGCTCGCGGGCGACGCGCATGTGCCCGCCGGACTGGTCCGGTTCAGCGTCGGGCTCGAAGATCCGGAAGATCTCTGGACGGATCTGGCCTCGGCACTGGGCTAGCGCCTTAACCTGGGCGCGTGGAGGAAACAAGACAGCCGCGGACGCTCGGCCGGTTGCTGTGGGGCCTGTTCTGGCTCCTGGTGGCCGGCTTCCTCGCGCTGGTCGCCGTCGGCCTGCTGGCCGAACTCGCGGCGACCGGCTGCCCGGCCGGCGAGGTCTGGGTCTGCACGCCGGAGAACCGGACCCTCGCCACCTTCATCCCCGCCATCGGGTTCGGCGTCGGACTCCTGGTCGCGATCGTGGGCGGCGGCCGGGCCGTGCGAAGGCGGACGTCGCCGGGACCGTGGCTGCTCGGTTCCGCCCTCCTCGGTGCGACCTCCGTCGGCGTCGCCCTGTACCTGGTGTTCTAAACGTGACCTTGATGTTGGCGAGGGGCAGTCTGCTCCCCATAGTGGTCAATGATTCACCAATGAGTACCCCGAACGTCTGAACCGGCGGGTAGTAAGAGTTCGAAGAGTCACTGAATGAGGTCGATCCGGCCAGGAAAACAGGCAATTCCGGGACGTCCGGCCGAAGAGGAAAAAATGCTTCCACAGGGGAAACGTTTCGACTGTATGGGTGTTAACATTCCTTCGTCGCAGCGAGGATTTCCCTCTGCTGAGCGACTTCCGAGCCCTTGTATCGGGTAGCAATCCTCCCGCGTTACCGGTTTCCCCAGTGGCTTTTGTCACTGCTTATCGGCTACAGCCGGTCGACGATTTTCCGGCAGTATCGCGCTGTCACCCGAACGTGGGACTTCCCCGGGGTGGCCGCACGGTGGGGGTCACCGTGCGTTGCGAAGCTTTTCACTGGGAGATCACTTTGAAGAAGACGTTGGGTCGCGTCGCGGGCGCGGTGCTGGCCGGCGCCGTCATTTCGCTGGCCGTGACGCCTGCCGCGATGGCGCAGGACGAGACGACGACGACGCCTCCCGCGCCGCCGTCGAGCGAGACGTCCACCTCGGTGCCCGAGCCCTCGTGGTCGGGCGGCAAGGTGACGACGAATCCGCCCGAGTCCAGCACGCCGTCCTCCTCGTCGTCGCAGCAGCCGCCGTCGTCGTCGTCCAGCGGCAAGCCGACTTCCGGCAAGCCGTCACCGACCTCCACCTCGGAGAAGCCGACCACCCCGCCGGAGGATCCCTTCTACGACAACGTCGGCGCGGGCTACATCGGTGACACCGGCGTCGGCGCGCTGGTCATCGCCTGCCAGTCGGGCGAGCCGACGAATGTTTCGGCTCCGGACTTCGACGTCCTCCAGTACAACCAGGCCGAGGACGACGGTCGCTACTGGGTTTACATCGTGAAGGCCAAGAAGTCCTTCAAGGGCAACTCCAGCTCCTTCACCTGGACCTGCAACGGCAAGCCGGGCAAGGCGGACATCGAGTTCGAGTCGGCCATCGGCGGCGGCGCGGCCACCACGGGCAAGCCGGAGAAGCAGGTCAAGTACGCCCCCAAGGGCGGCATCGAGACCGGTTTCGGCGCCACCGCGGCCTGATCGATGTCGACGAAGCTCCTGAGGCAGGGCGGCCGTGCGGTCGCGGCCACCCTGATCCTTTCCCTCGCGCTGACCGGTTGCGGTACCGACGACCCCGCGCCCGCCGCACAGCAGGCGCCGCCGGAATCGACCGTCCCGGTCACGAAGCCGTTCGACGGCACCCGGCCGACGAACGTGAAGATCCCCAAGATCGGCGCGGAGTCGAACCTGATCGCGGTCGCGGTCAACAAGGACGGCAAGATGGCCGTCCCTTCGGCGAAGAAACCGATGCAAGCCGCCTGGTACCAGCTTTCGCCGGTGCCCGGTGACGTCGGTCCGGCGATCGTGCTCGGGCACGTCGACGGCAACAAGCAGCCGGGCATCTTCTACAAGCTCAAGGACGTCGCCCCCGGCGACGAGATCCTCGTCGACCGCAGTGACGGCAAGAGCCTGAAGTTCGTGGTCGAGAAGAAGGACCAGGTTCCCAAGGACCAGTTCCCCGAGGACGCGGTCTACGGCAACACGGACAAGCCGCAGCTGCGGCTGATCACCTGTGGCGGTGTCTTCGACAAAGAAGAGCACAGCTACAAGGACAACATCATCGTCTACGCGAATTTGGTCGCCTGACGAAGTGTCCGTGAAGGCCTCCTTCCCTACTGTCAAGGTAGGGAAGGAGGCCTTCACTGCTCACCGCCGTACAGCGCCAGACCGCTGTCGGCCTCCCCGCCGGAGTCATGCCAGCAGCGGCACCAGGAGATGACGCTCCCCTTCCGGGACGTACTCGGCGTAGTTGTCATACAGCGCCTGCTTCGCCAGCCGTGACGCGCGATCGCCGTCGGAGTCCCGGATCGCGCCCAGCACCTCTTCGTGATGCGCCAGCCAGGAGCGCATCAACGCGGTCCGGTCGTCGGCGTGCTCCAGTTTGTTCTCGATGAGTTCCAGCACGACCCCGCGGACGACCTCGCCGCTGATCACCAGCAGCGGATTCCCGGTGGCGCGGGTGATGGCCTCGTGGAACGCGACGTCCGCGTGACTGAATTCGGCGAAACCTCGCGAGAGGCCCGAACGCATGGCTTCCAGTGCCGCGTCCAGCTCCGTGAGATGCTCTTCGGTCCTGAGCTGCGCGGCGAGCAGATGTGCGGAACCGTCGAGCACCATGCGGAACTGCAGCAGTTCGGAGAGACCGATGTGGTCGGCGCGCGCCAGCCGGTGCATCGACCGGTGGAGTGCGGCGGGAGAGGCGGCCAAGACCTCGGGGCCACGCGGGTCACCGGGACGCGAGCGGATCATTTCCGCTGCCTGCAGCACTCGCAGCGCCTCGCGCACGGTCGAGCGGCCGACGTCGAACTGCACCATCAACTCGCGTTCGCTGGGCAGCCGGTCACCCGCTTTGATCCGGCCGCTGAACACGGCTTCCTCGATCTGCTCGACGACTCGCTGGTATGCGCGGACAGGGGAGACCGGCTCGAATTCCATCTTGACCTTGCCGTCCCGTCTGGTTTACTGGTCAGACCAGTCTACCGGTCAGGGGGCAGGATGAAAGTCCGGATCCACGCGGCGGCCCTCGCTCTGCTGCTGGTGACGTCCGGCTGCTCCGCCGGTTCGAGTGCCACCGTGGCCAAGGATCCCGGCACCCTCGCGGTCGGGTACACCGCCGAACCCGCGAACTTCGACTTCACCCGCACCGACGGCGCCGCCATCCCGCAGGCCTTGCTCTACAACGTCTACGAGGGCCTGGTGAAACTCGACGCGGACGGGAAGATCGTGCCGCTGCTGGCCGAATCGTGGACGGTGTCGGAAGACGGCAAGACGTATGACTTCAAGCTGCGCCAGGACGCGAAGTTCAGCAACGGTGCCCCGTTCACCGCCGAGGACGTCAAGTTCTCGCTGATGCGGGTGAAGACCGACTGGACGGTGTCGATCAAGTCCACAATGGACGTTGTCGACCGGGTCGACGTCGTGGCGCCGGATCACGCGCGGGTCGCGCTCGGCAAACCCAGCAACGGCTGGCTGTTCAGCCTCACCAGCAGGCTCGGCGCGATGTTCAGCCCCACCGGCGTCGCGGACCTGGCGAACAAGCCCGTCGGCACCGGACCGTACACGGTCTCTTCGCGCAGACGCGGCGATTCCATCGTGCTCAAGGAGAATCCCGCGTACTGGGGCCGGAAACCGGCGTACTCCACGGTGGTCCTCAAGTACGTCAAGGATCCGACGGCGCTCAACAACGCTTTGCTCAGCAACGGGATCGACGTCATCTCGGCGATCTCCGTGCCGGATTCGATCCCGCAATTCCAGGGCGACGACCGGTTCACCGTCGTCGAGGGCACCACGAACAGCGAGGTCACCCTCGCGTTCAACAACGCGCGCCCGCCGCTGAACGACGTCCGTGTGCGGCGCGCGCTGTCCTACGCGATCGACCGCAAGGCCTTGCTGGACACCGCGTGGGCCGGACGCGGCACGCTCATCGGCAGTATGGTCCCGCCGACCGATCCTTGGTACGAAGACCTTTCCCACACCTACCCGTTCGACCCGGCGAAGGCGAAAGCGCTGCTCGCCGAGGCGGGACAGCCGAATCCGACGCTGCGGCTGCGGATTCCGAACCTGCCGTACGCGGTGTCGGCCGCGCAGGTGGTGGCGTCGCACCTGGCGGACGTCGGGGTCGTCGTGACGATAGAGCCGTTGGACTTCCCGGCGGTCTGGCTCAAGCAGGTCTTCACCGACCGTGACTACGACCTCTCGATCATTCAGCACGTCGAGGCACGCGACATCGTCACCTTCGGCAAGCCGAAGTACTACTGGGGTTACGACAGCAAGCCCGTCCAGCAGGAGCTGGCGAGAGCCGACAGCGGGACACCCCAGGAACAGATCGGCGCGATGCGCCAGGTCGCGCGGCGGTTGTCCGAGGACGCCGCGGCGGACTGGCTCTTCCTGTTCCCCAACGTGATCGTGGCGAAGAACAAGGTGACCGGGTTCGTGCGCAACCAGGTCAGCGAGTCCTTCGACCTCACCGGATTGGCGCCGCGATGACGGTCAAGGTCCTTCGCCGTCTGGCGATCCTCGTGGCCAGTGTGCTGGTCGCGTCCCTCGTGGTGTTCCTGTTCATGGCCGTGCTGCCGGGCGACCCCGCGCAGGTCGCGCTCGGCGTCAACGCCACGCCGGACCTGGTCGCGAAGACCCGCGCCGAGTTCGGCATCGACAGGCCGCTGGCGACGCAGTACCTCGACTGGATCGGCGGTGTCCTGCAAGGCGACTTCGGCCGTTCGTACGTCACGCGCGAGGCGATCGGTCCGGCTCTCGCCGACCGGCTCGGCGTGACGTTGTGGCTGGTCGGCGCCGGGATGCTGGTGGCGTTGCTGATCGCGATCCCGGCCGGGACGTTCGCCGCGGTGCGGCATCGGAAGGCCGACGGCACCGCCGTCTCCGGGCTCTCGCAGATCGGCGTCGCGATCCCCGCGTTCCTCGTCGGCATCATCCTGGTGCAGATCTTCGCGGTCCAGTTGCGCTGGCTGCCCTCCGGCGGCTGGACACCGCCGGTGCGGGATCCCGGCGAATTCCTCCGCGGCCTCGTCCTGCCCGCCTTGTCGCTGGGACTCGTGCAGGGAGCCGTGCTCACGCGCTACGTGCGATCCGCGGTGCTCGACACGCTCGGTCAGGACTATTTGCGCACGGCACGCTCGAAGGGGCTCCGTCCGTTCCAGGCGCTGTTGCGGCACGGCCTGCGCAACGCCGCCGTCCCGGTGGTGACGGTACTCGGCCTGCAGTTGGCGACGCTGCTGATCGGCGCGGTCGTCGTCGAGCGCGTATTCGTGCTGCCGGGTCTGGGCAGCATGCTGCTCGACTCGGTGGCGTCGCGGGATCTGTTGTCCGTGCAGGGGATCGTGCTGGTCCTGGTGGTCGGCGTGCTGCTGGTGAACTTCGTGGTCGACGTCCTCTATACGGTGCTCGACCCGAGATTGCGGGGTTCCTGATGCGCGATCGCAAGTTGCTGACGGGTTCTCGGCGGGAAAAAGTACCTCGAAGCCTGCTGATCGGCGGGATCCTGGTCGCGCTGATCGTGCTCGCCGCGGTGCTTTCGTTCGTCTGGACACCGTTCGACCCGGTGCGCGTCGACGCGCCCAGCCGGCTGCACGACTTCAGCGGCGCGAACCTGCTCGGCACCGACGGTTTCGGCCGCGACGTGCTCAGCCAGCTCATGGTCGGCGCGCGGACGACGCTGTACGTCGGCGTGGTCGCGGTCGGGATCGCCGCGCTGATCGGGACGCCGCTGGGCATCCTCGCCGGGATGTCGTCGCGGTGGCTCGGCGAGTTCGTCATGCGCGTCAACGACCTGGTGCTCGCGTTTCCCGCGCTGCTGCTGGCGATCATGTTCGGCGCGGTGTTCGGGGCGGACACGCTGACCGCGATGGTGGCGATCGGCATCGCGACCATCCCGTCCTTCGCCCGCATCGCCCGCTCGGGAACGCTGCAGGTGATGAGCAGCGAGTTCGTGCTGGCCGCGCGTTCGGCGGGCCGGTCGCGGCTGAACATCGCCGCCCGGCACGTCCTGCCGAACATCTCCGGAATGCTGATCGTGCAGGCGTCCGTGTCGTTCGCGATCGCCGTCCTCGCCGAAGCGGCGTTGTCGTTCCTCGGCTTCGGCACGCGGCCGCCGACGCCGTCATGGGGCCGGATGCTGCAGGAATCCCAGGTGTTCCTGACCCTGCACCCGCGGCTCGCCCTCGTGCCCGGCGTCGCGATCGCCATCGCGGTCCTCGGGTTCAACCTGCTCGGGGACGGCCTCCGCGATCGCCTCGATCCCCGATTGGCGGCGCGGCCATGACGCTGGAAGTCCAGGACCTGGGGATCGGTGACCTCGTCCGAGGTGTCTCGTTCGGCATCGCACGTGGTGAGCGCGTCGGGCTGATCGGCGAGTCCGGCTCCGGGAAGTCGTTGACGGCGTTGTCGATCATGGGTCTGCTGCCCGAAGAACTCGCCGCGTCCGGTTCGGTGAAACTCGACGGCCGTGAACTGCTCGGCGCGCCGGAGAGGGAACTGTCGCGGCTGCGCGGCAACGACCTGTCGATGGTGTTCCAGGAGCCGATGACCGCGCTGAATCCGGCGATGCGGGTCGGCGCGCAGGTGGCCGAGCCGATGCGGATCCACCGCGACGGCGGGAATCATCGCGCGGCGGCCGGGGCATTGCTGGATTCCGTCGGCCTGCCGGGTACTTTCCGCGCGTATCCGCATCAGCTGTCCGGCGGGCAGCGGCAGCGTGTCGTACTCGCGATCGCGTTGGCCAACAACCCCCGACTGCTGATCTGCGACGAGCCGACGACCGCTTTGGACGTCACCGTGCAGGCACAGATCCTGGAGCTGATCCTCGACGGTGTCCGCGAGCGGGAGAGCGCCCTGCTGTTCATCACGCACGACCTCGCCGTGGTGGCTTCGGTCTGTGAGCGGGTGCTGGTGATGCTGGACGGCGAGGTCGTCGAGTCCGGTACCACGCGCGAGGTCCTCACCGCGCCGGAACACGAGTACACCCGGAAGCTTCTGGCCGCTTCGGACCTGGAGGCGAGCCGATGATGATCGAGGTCCGCGACCTGGAACGCCGCTACAGCCGCCGTGACGTGCACGCTCTTCGCGGGGTTTCGTTCGACGTCGAGGCTGGTCAGCGCTTCGGGATCGTCGGCGAGTCGGGTTCCGGGAAGTCCACTTTGGTCAGGCTGCTGGCCGCACTCGACAAGCCGACGGCGGGCAGCGTCTCGTTCCGAGGCAGGCGTGTCGACACGCTGCCCGAGCGCAAACTCGGCTTCCTGCGGTCGGAACTGCAGATCGTGTTCCAGGACCCGATGGGCTCACTCGATCCGCGGCTGCGGGTGCGCGACATCATCTCCGAGCCGCTGGGCCGCCGGGATCCCGCGCGGGTCGCGGAACTGCTGAAGGCGGTCGGCCTGCCCGAAGACGCCGCCGGACGTTACCCGCACCAGTTCTCCGGCGGGCAGCGGCAACGGATCTCGATCGCACGGGCGCTCGCGCCGAACCCGAGTGTCCTCATCGCGGACGAACCGGTGAGCGCACTCGACGTCTCGGTGCGCAAACAGATCCTCGACCTGCTCGCGTCACTGGTCGAGCTGTATTCGCTGACACTGATCTTCGTCTCGCACGACCTCGGCGTGGTGCGGCACGTCTGCGACCGGGTCGCAGTGATGCGGCGTGGGGAGATCGTCGAGATGGGCGACGTCGACCAAGTCTACGAGGCGCCGGAGCACGAGTACACCAGGGAATTGCTGGCGGCAGCGCCGAATCTGCGCGCCGAGCTGGCGCGGCTGCGGGGAGGCGACGATGCTTGAGCATCCGGAGGGGCTGCCGATCGGCGACGCCTGGGTGTCCACTGTGGACGTCGAGCCGGTGGTGTTCCCGTACGACGGGAGTGAGATCGGCCGAGCGCCGGTCGGGACGCCCGAGTTGGCCACGCGCGCGATCGACGAGGCTGTCGCGGTGTTCAAGCAGGTCGCGTCCCTGCCGTCGCGTACCCGGCGCACGCTGCTGAACGACGTCGCCGCCGCGGTGGAGCGGCGCCGCGAGGACTTCGAGCGGCTGCTGGTCCTGGAGACCGGGAAACCGCTGGTCGATTGCCGCGTCGAGGTCGCCCGCACGATCGTCACCTGGCAGGCCGCCGCCGAAGAGGTCTCGCGGCTGCACGGCGAGACCGTGCCGCTCGACCTGTTGCCGTCCGGCGACGGGCTCGTCGGGTTCTGGAAGCGCAAGCCGATCGGGGTCGTCGTCGGCATCGCCGGGTTCAACTACCCGTTGTTGCTGGCGTCGCACAAGATCGCGCCCGCCATCGCGGCCGGTTGTCCCGTGGTGGTGAAACCCGCGCCGCAGACGCCGCTGGCGACCTTGTGGCTCGTTCATCTGATCCGTTCGCTGACCGACCTGCCCGCGATGGTCCAGCTGGTCACCGGGGACGCGGCCGTCGGCTCGGCGCTGACCGCGGACAGGCGGGTCGGCGCGGTGTCGTTCACCGGATCCGCGCTGGTCGGGCATCGGATCGCGCGCGACGCCGCGCCCACGAAGACGGTGCTGGAACTGGGTTCCAACGCCGCGCTGGTGGTCGCGGAAGACGCGGATCTCGACGCGGCGGCGGACGCCGTGCTGCGTGGCGGCTTCTACGCGTCCGGCCAGGCGTGTATTTCGGTGCAGCGGGTGCTGGTCGTCGAGGCGGTGGCCGAACAGTTCACCGAACGTGTGCTGGCGCGGCTCGGCGAAGTCGTCGCCGGGGATCCGCGCGACGAGAAGACACGGGTTTCCGCGCTGATCGACGCGGCGTCCACGCGACGTGTCCAGGAGTGGGTCGACAAAGCTACTTCGGCCGGCGCACGGCTGGTCGGCGGAGGCGCCGACGGCGCGGTACTGCGGCCCGCAGTGCTGCTCGACGTGCCTGACGGGCTCGAATGCTGGGACGAGGAGGTCTTCGGCCCGGTGGTTTGCCTCCGGACCGTGGCAGGAGTGGACGAGGCGTTCGAGGCGGTCAACGCGTCGCGCTACGGACTCCACGCTTCCGTGTTCAGCACTTCGCTGAAGACGGCGTTCCGCGCGCTCGACGAGCTGGAGGTCGGCGGCGTCGTGGTCAACGAGGTGCCCGGTTTCCGGTCCGACACCATGCCGTACGGCGGTGTGAAGGACTCCGGGATCGGGCGGGAAGGGCCGCGGTTCGCGGTCGAGGAACTGACCGTGACGAGGATGGCGGTGCTGCGACCTTGAGTTACGAGAACCTGTTCCGGCTCGATGGACGACGGGCCGTCGTGCTCGGCGGCGGCAGCGGCATCGGTCGCGAAGCCGCGAAGGCCCTGGCCGCGCAGGGCGCCGAAGTGATCGTCGCGGACCGCGATGTCGCCGCCGCGAAGGAAACCGGCGCGGGGGAGACGTACGAGATCGATCTGCTCGAAGAAGGTGCCGTCGCCCGGGCGGCCGCGGAACTCGGCGAGATCGACGTCGTCGTGCTGACCGCCGCGACCAACGTGCGCAAACGGTTGCTGGAGTACTCGCGGGAGGAATTCGACCGGGTGATCGCGCTGAACCTCGGTGCGACGTTCGAGGTCGTCCGCGCGTTCGGCGCCGGGATGGTCGAGCGGGGGCGCGGCAGCATCATCGGGTTCTCGTCGATCCGCGGCACCACCGTCGAGCCCGGTCAGGGCCCGTACGCGGCGACGAAAGCCGGGCTGGTGCAGCTGTTCCGCACGGCCGCGGCGGAATTCGGCCCGGCCGGGGTGCGGGTCAACGCGATCGCGCCCGGCGTCGTCGAGACCCCGCTCACCGCGCAGATCAAGGCGAATCCCGACTGGTACGACGCCTACGCGACCAAGGGCGCGCTCGGCCGCTGGGCGCGCCCGGACGAACTCGCCGGCGCCGTCGTCTATCTGGCGTCGGACGCGTCGTCGTTCGTGACCGGGTCAGTACTGGCGGTGGACGGCGGCTGGACCGCGGTCGATGGCCGCTTCGAACCGCCCGCGACGTAAGGAGCCTTGCCGTGCCGGAGTTGCCCGACCTGACCGCCGTCGAACTGGTCGCCCAGTACCGAACCGGGACGCTTTCGCCGGTCGAGGTCACCGAAGCGGTCCTTGCGCGCATCGAGGCCCGAGAACCCGAGCTGCGCGCCCTCTACGCGTACGACCCGAGTGGCGCGCGCGAGGACGCGAAGGCCGCCGAAAGCCGTTGGCACGCCGGGGAACCACTCGGCCCGATCGACGGTGTCCCCTTGACGCTCAAGGAGAACATCGCGACCCGCGGCACCCCGGTCCCGCTCGGCACGGCGGCGACCGCATTGACGCCCGCACCCCAAGACGCCCCGGCGGCCGCTCGCGTGCGCGAGTCCGGCGGTGTCCTGCTGGGCAAGACGACCATGCCGGACTACGGGATGCTCACGTCCGGCTTGTCGAGTTTCCACCCCGCGTCGCGCAATCCGTGGGACACCACGCGCACCCCCGGCGGTTCCAGCGCCGGTGCCGGTTCGGCGGCCGCCGCGGGCTACGGCCCACTGCACGTCGGCACCGACATCGGCGGCTCCATCCGGCTGCCCGCCGGCTGGTGCGGCCTGGTCGGGCTGAAGCCGAGTTTCGGCCGGGTGCCGGTCGATCCCCCGTTCCTCGGCCGCGTCGCCGGGCCGATGACCAGGACCGTCGCCGACACCGCCCTGCTGATGGGCGTCCTGTCGGGGGTGGACGGTCGCGACCACCTTTCACTGCCACCCGCCGTGTTCGACTGGACGTCGCTGCGGGCCGAGGTCGAAGGCCTGCGGGTCGGACTGCAGCTGGATCCGGGCGTCGGGCTCCCGGTCTCGCCGGAGATCGTCACGGCGATCACCGAAGCGGCGCGGGCCTTCGAGGCCGCGGGCGCTGTCGTCGAGCCGGTGGATCCGTTCCTGCGCCGCGAAATGCTCGACGGTCTCGACACCTTCTGGCGTGTCCGTGCCTGGTCGGACCTGTCGGCCCTGCCGGAAGAACGCCGTGCGAAGGTCCTGCCTTACATCGCCGACTGGGCGGACGGCGGCGCCGACGTCAGCGGCGTCGACGCCTATCGCGGCTTCGCGCAGATCGACGCCATCGCCGTCGCGACCCTGCGCGCGACCGAACGTTTCGACGTCGTCCTGTCACCGACCTGCCCGGTCTCGGCCCCGCCCGCGGACTGGCCCTCACCGACCAACGACCCGCGCCGCCCGTTCGAGCACATCGCGTTCACCGTGCCGTACAACATGTCCGGCCAGCCCGCCGTCTCGATCAACTGCGGCTACACCGGCGACGGCCTGCCCATCGGCCTCCAGATCAGCGGCCGCCGCTTCGCCGACCTCGACGTCCTTCGCGCCGCTGCCGCCTACGAAACCCTTCGCCCCGCTCCGCGCCCCTGGCCCTGATTCACGCCAGACGTGTGTCGAGATGAGTGAGCCACGAGTCCAAGTGGGGACAATATTCGCGAAGCGCGTCGATACCCAGGTCCGCTATGGCCAACGGGCCGTCATTGGTTTTCGAGTAGCCGACACAATAACGAGCGAGGCGTTTCGATGGTGCGGTATCGAGGCCATCGTTCACGAGTTCAGGGCCGCCCGCGCCTTCTACGTCCTTCAGAAGTCGCTTAGTGAGGTCACTGCCGGAAAACAGCCAGCCAAGCTGCTCGGCAGCGGCGAAGACCCAGGTTTCCAGTTCGTGCAGGATCAGATGAGGAACGAACCGCGTATCGGAAATCGCCGAAACCAACGACTTCTCCACGTGCTCGACTCGTTCGTATGCGGAAGACGAGGGCCTGTCCCTCATGCCGGGACTGTCGGGTGGAAAGCCGTAGTAGTCGAACAAGGTGGTGAGGGTGTGGATGTCGCTGTTTCGCAGCAATATCCTGATTTCGCGCTCAAGCTTGGCCCAGTTGCTCACTCCGCCGTGACTCGCGGGCCCAGTGGCGGGCCTCTTGGTTGTCACGATGGACTTCGTGATCGTCCAGCCTCGGTCTTGGAGGTACGGTTCCAAGACGCCGTTGACGACGATTTCTTCGGTCTGCCCTTCGACCAGAAAGTGCAGATGTCGATACTCGGCCGTCATCCCCGACTGTTCTCCTCCCGCGCGGGGCGTCCGCCGAGCAGGTTCTTCTCCCACAGTTCGCCAAGTGAGTAGTCAGCCAGCCAATCTTCCAAAGTGGTGAGATCCGGCCGAGTGAATTCGGAAGCTCCCGACTTGCGTTCGACCACGATCAGATCGTCGACTTCGAACTGGTTCATGAGGGTTACGGACTGGGTGGCGATCAGCACCTGACTGCGTCGAGACGCCTGGCGCAGTAGTCCGGCAAGCTGAATGATGGCGAAGGGGTGGAGTCCGAGTTCGGGTTCATCCAGTACGACCAGGCCTGGCAGTTCCGGCTGCAGGAGCAGTGTCGCCAGGCAGACGAACCGCAGAGTTCCGTCCGACATCTGATTGGCGGAAAAGACCGCATCCGAATCTCTCTGCTGCCAGCGCAAAATGATTCGCTCGGTTTTGTCGGGCGTGAGGGCGAAATCTCGAAAGAACGGCGCCACGAGCTGGATTGCACCGACTATCCGTCGATAGGCGGAGCGTTCAGCAGGATCTACGCTTTTCTGCAACCGGTACAGGTAAGCGGCGAGATTCCCGGCGTCGTTTCGCAAACTTATGTCGTCTGCCGTCGGGACCAGGCGTTTGACCGGCGCGTCGGCGCTGGTGTCGTGAAAGTGGTAGACCTTGCAACCTCGCAGGAGGTCGGTGACATGGGAGGCGATGCGTCCCGGTTTCCGGCCGACCTCGTCTGATAGCCGGGTTTCCCGGTGGCCGCCCCCGAGCTTCTCGTTGGAGGGCCGGTCGTACTTCGCTGATTGGAAGTACACTGTTTCGGATTCGAAAATCAGCTCGTCGTTACTCGCAGCCACCAGGATGGCCTCGTATGAGTCGGGCTTGGCTCCCAGTTCGACGTGTATCCGTGTCGATGATCCGCCGACGTTGAGCAGCGCCGAGGCTCCACCGTTGAGCCCGACGAACAAGCCCAGCTCGCCCTCGACGATTCGGCCGAGCAGCTCAAGGGCGTGGACGAAATTGCTCTTACCCGCACCGTTCGCGCCCACGAGAACGTTGAGGCGACCGAGTTCAACGGTCGCTGATCGGATCGAGGTGAACCCCTCGACCCGGATCTTCTTCAGCGACTGATTGGTCATGTACTCACTCTACGGTCGCCCACCGACAGGCGCGCTACCCAGTTGCGAAGCTCGGTTGCGTCAGGTGCCGATCGCGTCGGCCAGCGCCAGGATCCGCCGCGCGTTGTCCACGTGCAGGTTCTCGATCATCCGCCCGTCGACGGTGACGACGCCCTGGCCCGCGGCTTGGGCCTCTTCGAACGCCGCGATGATCTTCCGCGACCGCTCGATCTCCTCCTCCGACGGCGCGAAGATCCGGTTGCAGGGCTCCAGCTGCGAAGGATGGATCAGCGTCTTGCCGTCGAAGCCGAACTGGCGTCCCTGAAGGCATTCCGCCTCGAAGCCTTCGAGGTCCTTCACGTCGTTGTAGACGCCGTCGAGGATCACCTTGCCGGTCGCCCGCGCGGCCAGCAGCGCCAGCGAAAGCCCGCCGAGCAGCGGCGCGCGGCCGGGGACGAACTCGGCGTGCAGTTCCTTCGCCAGGTCGTTCGTGCCCATGACCAGCACGGTCAGCCGGTCGGACGCCGCCGCGATCTCCTCGGCGTGCAGCATCGCGACCGGGGTTTCGACCATCGCCCAGATCTTCGTGTGGTCGGGTGCGCCGCCGAGTTCCAGCGCGCGCTCGATGTTGTGCACCTCGGCGGCCGAGTTCACCTTCGGCACCACGATCGCGGCCGGGCCTGCCTGTGCGGCGGCGCGGAGGTCGGCGTCGTGCCATTCGGTGTCGAGACCGTTGACGCGGATGGTCACTTCGCGCTTGTCGTACTCCTTCGACGACACGGCAGCGCAGACCCGCTCACGAGCGGCTTCCTTCGCGTCGGGCGCGACGGCGTCTTCGAGGTCGAGAATGAGCGCGTCCGCGTCGAGCGTCTTCGCCTTCTCGAGCGCTCTCTCGTTGGCGCCCGGCATGTACAGGACGGAACGGCGGGGATTCATTCGGCGGACTCCTTGGTGGCGGCGTCGTAGGCGGCGGCGAGTTCGGGGTCGTCGGCGGCCAGGGCGTCGGCGAGTTCGGCGACCACCCGGCACTGCTTCACCGAGGCGTCGTCCTGCATCTTCCCGTCGATCATCACGGCACCGGTGCCGTCACCCATCGCGGCGATCACCCGCCGCGCCCAAGCCACGTCCTCGGGGGAAGGCGAGAACACCTTCTTGGCGATGTCGATCTGCACGGGATGCAGGCTCCACGCGCCCACGCAGCCGAGCAGGAACGCGTTGCGGAACTGGTCTTCGCAGGCCACGACGTCGCGGATGTCGCCGAAGGGGCCGTAGAACGGCAGGATCCCGTTCGCCGCGCAGGCGTCGACCATCCGCGCGACGGTGTAATGCCACAGGTCCTGCTGATACGTCGTGCGTCCCTCGTCCAGGTCTTCCCCGGGGGGATCCGTGCGCACGAGGTAACCGGGGTGCCCGCCACCCACCCGGGTGGTCTTCATCCGGCGGCTCGCGGCGAGGTCGGCCGGGCCCAGCGAGATGCCCTGCATGCGCGGGCTGGCCCCGGCGATCTCCTCGACGTTCGCGACGCCGCTGGCGGTCTCCAGGATCGCGTGCACCATCAGCGGTTTCGGCAGCCCCGCCCGCGCTTCGAGCTGCGCGAGCAGCCGGTCGACGTAGTGGATGTCCTGGGCGCCTTCGACCTTCGGCACCATGATCACGTCGAGTTTGTCGCCGATCTCGGTGACCAGCGTGATCAGGTCGTCGAGCACCCACGGCGAGTCGAGGCTGTTGACGCGGGTCCACAGCTGCGTCCGGCCGAAGTCGTTCGCCTTGGCGATGGCGACGAGCCCGTTCCGCGCGGCTTCCTTGCGGTCGGCGCGCACCGCGTCTTCGAGGTTCCCGAGCAGGACGTCGACCCTCTTGGCAAGATCCGGGACCTTGGCGGCCATCTTCTCGTTGCCGGGGTCGAAGAAGTGGATCATCCGCGAAGGAGGCACGGGGATCTGGCGGAGCGGTTCCGGCGCCCCCACCGCGAGCGGGGCGAAGAAATCCTTCGGCGAACGCATCGTTCCTCCATCGCAACGGGCTATGTGACCGACGAGTAACCCTAAACCCGGAAGGTGGGGAACCGCTGCGGCGCAGCTCACCTCCAAGCAGACACGATCGGGAATCGCGGAGGAATCTGTGGACGACTGGGCCTTGCCGGGTTTCACCGAGCTGGGGGCGCTGGGTGAGGGCGGTTTCGGCCGCGTCGTACTGGCGCGGCACGACGAATCGGCCCAGGTCGTGGCCATCAAATACCTGTACGCGCGGTTCGTGGCCGACCCACAGCGGCTGGCCGAATTCCGCCATGAGGCGGAGGTCCTGAGCCGCGTTTCGGGGCCGCATATCGCCCGTCTGCACCAGTTCGTGGAGACCCCACAAGGTGCGGCCATCATCATGGAAGCAATCCACGGAGTCTCCCTGAAAGAGATCCTGGGCCGCCAGGACAAGCTCGAACCCGAGGCCGCGCTGGCCATCCTCAAGGGCTCACTGCTCGGACTCGCCGGCGCGCACGCCGCGGGTACCGTCCACCGCGACTACAAACCGGCCAACGTCCTGGTCACCCGCGACGGGCAGAGCAAGCTCGTCGACTTCGGCATCGCCGTCCTGTCCGGGCAGACCGGCGTCGCCGCGGGCACCCCCGCGTACATGGCACCCGAGCAGTGGGCGGGCGGGATCGCCACTCCCGCCACCGACGTCTACGCCGCGACCTGCGTGTTCTTCCAGTGCGTCGCCGGGCACCGGCCGTACGAGGCCGAGCAGACCGAAGTGCTCCGCACGCTGCACGAATACGCGCCGATCCCGTTCGGCGAGGTCCCGGAACCGGTCCGCGACCTCATCGCACGCGGGATGGCGAAGGACGTCCGGCAGCGTCCGTCGGGCGCCGCCGAGTTCGTCACCGAACTGGAGTCGTCCGCGCGGAAGGCGTACGGCGAGGACTGGGAGCGCAACGGCTGGCACTGGCTCGCCAAGGGTGCCGGTGTCCTGGTCGCGCTGTCCCCGCTGGCCCTGCTCGGCGCCGGGACGGCCGCGGCACCGGTCATCGCGGGTGGCGCGGCGGGTGGTGTCGCGGCGACCACCGGTGGCGGGATCGCGGTCGGCCTCAAGGTGACCGCCGCGATCGCCGCCGTCACCGCGGCCGCCGTCGGCACGGTCGTGGTGGTCGACGCCGACAGCGACGACGAAGCCCCACCGCGGCCGACGACCGTGGCCGCGATGCAGGTCGACCTCCTCACTCGCGACGAGAAGCTCGACGGCTACGACTACAACGGCAAGTACGTCCGGATCGGCGGGCTGAAGGACAAGGCCGCCGAGGAGCGGGCCAACAAGGCGCTGATGGCGCCCATCGACGCCTGGCTCGAGAACTTCTGGCCGGACAGTTACCAGCCGCGGAAGGAACCGGACGGCGACGTCCCGCATATGAAGACCGAGGCCGAGGTCCTGCGCAAGGACGACAAGCTCGTGTCGGTCGTCTACAAACGCTCGATCGACTCCGTGCAGTTCGGCAACCACGGCGGCTTCAGCATCCGCCCGGTCGTCATCGACCTGACGACCGGCGAGCAGGTCTCCACCGCGCACCTGTTCGACAACGTCGACGGCACCGCCTCGCGGATGCGGATGGTGGAGGACCGGATCCTCGAAGCGGCGAAGCCGGGTGACTGCCTCACCGGAGCGCGGAACGACGTCGAGCACCTTCCGGCGACCTCGATGTCGGCGCGCTTCACCTTCGACTACGACTCCATCGTGCAGGCGGCGCCCACCGCGAACGGGATGCGGTTCTTCGTCTACGGCTCCGCCCTCGGCTATCCGCGCGTCTGCGATCCGACCGAGGTCACCGTCGCGTACGACCGGCTGTCCGGCCTGCTGAGTCCCACGACCGGGAAACTGCTCGGCCTCTCGACCGGCGGCACGCAGGGGCAACGGACCAAAGAGGACGACGTCGGTCCGTTCACGATCACCACGCCGGAGAACTGGTCACTGCTGACCAGCGCGTTCATCGAGCGCTACCTCGTGACGGCGGATCAGTGCGCGAGTGGCGGCGCACAGCCGGTCCAGTGCGCGAGCGTCGTGTTCAGTGACAACTCGCGGGTGGATCCGGCCACTCCGGCGTATGAACCGGGCAAGCCTTACAACCGTTCGACAGGTCCGCGTCCGTGTCATGCGATCGGGGCGGCTAACGAAACGCAGGGCTCGCCCGTCTTACAGAAGAAGGAGCTTCGGCCGATCGGGACGAAGAAGGCCGCTTACGAGGAATGGCGGCTGACGTGTTCCGGAGGCGGGGCGATCACCCAGCGGGTGTGGTTCCTGCCGAAGACGCAGCTCGTGATCGTCGACGAATGGAACACTCCAGGTTTCGACAAGATTCTGGAAGAGGCACGGTGGCACTGAACGACGAGTGGGGATTGCCCGGCTTCACCGAACTGGAACAGCTGGGGACGGGCACCTTCGGCCGGGTGGTCCTGGCGCGGCAGGACAACACCGGCCACGTCGTCGCGATCAAGTACCTCTTCTCCCGCTTCGCCGCGGACCCGGCGTACCTGGGCGCGTTCCGGCAGGAGGCGCTGGCACTGCACCGGGTGACGAGCCCGCACGTCGTCCGGCTGTACGAGTTCTTCGAGACGCCGCAGGGCGCGGCGATCGTGATGGAGGCGATCAACGGCGTCTCGCTGCGTTCGGTGCTCCAGGCCGAAGGCGCTCTCGAACCCGAAGCCGCCCTCGCGGTGCTGAAGGGTTCGCTGCTCGGCTTGGCCGCGGCCCACGCCGCCGACGTCGTCCATCGGGACTACAAACCGGCCAACGTCCTGGTCGCCGAAACCGGTGAGAGCAAGCTGGTCGACTTCGGCACCGCTGTCCTGGCCGGTGAACGGGGCCCGAGCGTCGGCACCCCGGCGTACATGGCGCCCGAGCAGTGGGCGGGTGGCCAGGCCACCCCCGCCACCGACGTCTATGCCGCGACCTGCGTGTTCTTCCAGTGCGTCGCCGGACACCGGCCGTATCAGGCCGACGACACCGAAGTGCTCAGGACGTTGCACGAACACGCGCCCATCCCGTTCGGCGAAGCACCCGAACCACTGCACGAGATCGTCGCGCTGGGGATGGCGAAGGACCCCTCGAAACGGCCTGCCGACGCGCTCACCTTCGTCGGCGAACTGGAACGCGTCGCCCGCGCGGGTTACGGCGACGATTGGGAACGCAAGGGCTGGTCACGGCTCGCGAAAGCGACCGGCCTGCTCGCCGCGATGACGCCGTTGGCCCTGCTCGGCGCCGGTACGGCCGTCGCCCCCGGGGTCGCCGCCGGGACCGGTGCGGTGGCCGCGTCGACCGGCGGTATCGCGGCCGGGCTGAAGATCGCCATCGGCGTCGTCGCGGCGACGGCCGCCGTGGTCGGTTCCGTCGTGGTCTTCTCGGAACCCGGCACCCCGCCGCAGGCGCCGCCGACGACACAGGCCGTGGCGCTCAAGGTCGCCATGAAGACCCGGACCGGCACCGTCCCCGGCACGAACCTCCAGTTCCGCGGGCAGTACCCGGAGGTGACCGGCGGCCCCGACGCGGCCTGGTCGAAACGGGTCAACGACGCGCTGTCCGCGCCGATCGACGCGTGGAACCGGCGGACCGGACCGGGTGCCGCCGAGCTGGAGCCGGAACGCGGCCCGTACGTGCTCAACACCCAGGTCGACGTGCGGACGCAGAACGAACGCTACCTCTCGGTGCGCTACGACCACGGTCTCGACAACGCTCCACACGCGACTTGGAACATGGGCCGGTCCACCGTGCTGATCGACCTCACCAGCGGCAACCCGGTCGCGCCCGCGGAGCTGTTCCGCCCGGGGATGTTCACCGACGAGGGGATGCTGAAGCTCAGCGACCTCCTCTGGCCCGACCACGACCAGGGCTGCGCGCTCACCACCTGGATCCCGATCAAGCCCGCCGACCTCGCCGGACCGGGTGAGCTCAAGGTGTTCCCCACCTTCACCCCGGCCGAGGTCGAGCTCACGATCAGCTTCTACGGCCTCGGTTTCGAGACCGCCTGCGGTGTGCAGACGAAGAAACTCCCCTACGACAAGCTGTCCGGCCTGCTCAAGCCCGAACTCGTCGCGGGCCTGACCGGCGGCAAGACGGTCAAGGGGTCGGAGTCGAACGCTCCGCCGCCGCAGGGCTACACCGACGTTTCGGCGGGCGCGCTCACCCTGCATCTGCCGCCCGGCTGGACGGTGGTCCCGCAGGGGCTGGAGAAGGTGATCGTCGACGCGGGCTGCCCGGACCCCAAGAAGTACTTCAACTGCAAGTACATCCTCCTCACGGACAACACCGAGCAGTCGGCCGAGCAGCCGCCGTACCGGCCGGGCGGCTTCTATCGCCGCAGCGCGGGAGGCCGCGCCTGCAACGCCGCCGGCCGCAAGGATCTCCGCCAGGAGGGTGACGCCGAGCGGACGGTTTCCGCCACCGCACCGATCGGGGCCGCGACGGCGACCTACGAGGAGTGGTCGGTCCAGTGTGTTCCTCGTGGACAGAGCGGTGGCGCCGGCGACGCGCAGGTGACGCAGCGGATCTGGTTCCTTGCGGAGAGGCAGATCGTCGTGATGGACGAGTGGGGGACACCGGGCGTCGAAGATCTCCTCCGAGACGCGACGGTCGGATGACCTTGACCTGCGAAAGTCCACAGTGGAATGGGTGTTCGCTGGGCTGAATGGAGCAACGGCCTGCTTCCGTTGCCGCGACTGTGTCCGGTGGTGAGCAGTCCATACCCGTGACCGTTCGGAGACGCCGGGTAACACCACTTACCTCGCTCTCACTCGGTTGGCGGCACGGTCGGACTGAAGTCCGACGACCGCCTACCGACCGGTCACCGATGACAAGGCGCCGCCGATCGCAGCCACTCCCGTTGTCCGGCGCCGCCGCCTCCCGGCCCTGTTAGACAGTTCATGTGCCGCTTCCCCCGAGGTGGCACGGGATGAAGGACCTCAGGGAAACCAGGTTCGAAGGAGGCGGAACGTGGCGGCTACACCGAACATGGAGAGCTCGACGGTCGCCGGTGGCGCGAAGCGCAGCCGGTCGATGCCGAGCCGGGTGGTGCCGCCGATCGAACTGCCCGCGAGCGTCGAGGAGCTTTCACGCAAGGCCGCGGCCCTGCTCGGCTGGAACGGCATCGTCTTGCCGGAGACCACCGTGCTCGGCCGGAAGATCTGCGTGGTCGCCCGGCTCCGTACCGACGTGCACGCGGAGCGCATCGCGATGGGCATGGGTCCCGTCGTCGATCGCGCCACCGTCGACACCTGGACATGGCCAGAGCTGGCCGCGACCGCACCCGCGCCGGCCACCGAGATCATCGGTGTCCTCGCGGTCGCCCGGCACTGGCGCACCGCGATGGCCTCAGCGGTCCCGTTCGCGCGTTACGGCGAGGCCGCGATGGTGCTCCCATCGCCAGCCGTACTGACCGAAGACTATGTCGGCAACTGCCTGCCGCGTGCCCGTGCCTACGGGCTCGGCATCGTCAGCGCCGACCCCAACGCCGTGACCGACCTCGACCTCGAGGGCCACAACGAGCGGATGATCCTGGACGAAGACCCGGTTTCGCGGCTGGTCAACGAGATCGTCTACGACCAGCTGCTGCGTGTCACCGAGGCCCCTGCCGAAGTCGAGTGAACGCATTAGGGTCGGGTCCATGCGAGTCGTCATTGCGGGTGGACACGGTCAGATCGCGCTGAAGCTGGAGAAGCTCCTCGTCGGGCGTGGTGATCAGGCGGTGGGGATCGTGCGCAATCCCGGTCACGTCGCCGACCTCGAAGCGATCGGCGCCGAAGCGGTCGTCCTCGACCTCGAGAAGTCCGATGTGGACGCTGTCGCGAAGGTGCTCGACGGCGCCGACGCCGCCATCTTCGCGGCGGGTGCCGGTCCGGGCAGCGGCACCGGCCGCAAGGACACTGTGGACAGAGCGGCAGCCGGACTCTTCGCCGCCGCTTCCGAACAGGCCGGTGTCCGGCGGCATGTCCAGGTCAGCTCCATGGGGGCCGACAAAGCGGAGACCGCGGACGTCTCGCCGGATTTCCGGATCTATCTCAAGGCCAAGAAAGCGGCGGAGGACGATCTGCGCGCCCGCGATCTCGATTGGACGATCCTGCGGCCGGGGCAGCTCACCGACGACGACGGCACCGGCGCGATCCGGATCGCGGAAACGACCGGACGCGGGCCGATCCCGCGCCAGGATGTCGCGGCGCTGGTGGTCGCGTTGCTCGCCAACCCGTCGACGGCGGGACGCGTCCTCGAAGCGATCTCGGGTGATACTGCTATCTCCGAGGCCGTTTCCGGGCTCTGAAGTTCTAGTGTGTGGA
Organism: Amycolatopsis sp. cmx-4-19; assembly: GCA_049998115.1. Lineage (GTDB taxonomy): Bacteria > Actinomycetota > Actinomycetes > Mycobacteriales > Pseudonocardiaceae > Amycolatopsis. The sequence continues at coordinate 637,110 of JAEBEO010000001.1, forward strand.
CGTAATCCGTCTTTAACTGAACGGAGTAGGTCCTTGCGCGAGGACATCGCGGTTTTCAGCGGTAGCGCACATCCCCGGCTCGCCGAGGAGATCTGTGCTCATCTGGGTGTCCCGCTGCATCCCGTGCGGGTGCAGCGGTTCGCCAACGACTGTCTTGAAGTCCAGCTCGGGGCGAACTGCCGCGAGCGTGACGTCTTCCTCATCCAGCCGCTGGTGCGGCCGGTGCAGGAGAACCTTGTCGAATTGCTGCTGATGCTGGACGCCGCACGCGGCGCGTCGGCGAAGCGGATCACCGTCGTCATGCCGCATTACTCGTACGCCCGTTCGGACAAAAAGGACGCACCGCGGATTTCGATCGGTGGCCGTCTCGTCGCCGATCTGATGGCGACCGCCGGTGCCGACCGCGTCCTCGCGATGACCCTGCACTCGCCGCAGGTGCACGGGTTCTTCAGCGTTCCGGTCGACCATCTGCACGCCTTGCAGGAACTCGCCAAGCACTTCCGCCAGTACGACCTCTCCTCGACCACCGTGGTCTCGCCGGATCTCGGCAACGCCAAGGAGGCCGCGCATTTCGCGCGGCTGCTCGGGGTTCAGGTCGCCGCCGGCGCGAAGCAGCGCTTCGCCGACGACAGGGTCGAGATCAGCTCGGTGATCGGCGAGGTCACCGGCCGCGACGTGATCGTCCTCGACGACGAGATCGCGAAGGGCAGCACGGTGATCGAGCTGCTCAACAAGCTGCGCGAGCTGAAACCGCGCTCGATCCGGGTCGCCTGCACGCACGGCCTGTTCTCCAGCGGCGCCCTCGAACGGATCGGCAGCCAGCCGGACGTGCTGGAAGTCGTCTGCACGAACACCGTGCCGATCCCGCCGGAGGAGCAGAGCCCGAAGCTGCGGGTCCTTTCGATCGCGCCCGCGCTGGCGGAGGCGATGCGGCGGATCCACAACGGAGAGTCGGTCAGCGCGCTGTTCGAACCGGCCTAAACAGTGCCGAGGACCCGGTCGAGGTACGTGTTCGCGAAGACCCCGGCCGGGTCCATCTCTTTGCGCATCCGCTGGAAGTCGTCGAACCGCGGGTAGCGCGAGCGGAGGGTCGCGGCGTCGAGGTCGTGCATCTTGCCCCAGTGCGGGCGGCCGCCGACCTCGCCGACGATCGCCGCGAACCCGGCGAAGTACTCGCGGTACGGCATGCCGAGGAACTGGTGGATCGCGATGTAGGCGGAGTCGCGGCCGTGCGCGGTCGAAAGCCAGATGTCGTCCGCGGCGGCGACTCGGACCTCCACCGGAAACGCGATCGGGTTCTCCAGCTTCGGCACCAGTGCGCGGAGTTCGGCGAAGACGTCGAGCAGCGCTTCGCGGGGGATCGCGAATTCCGCCTCGACGAACCGCACGCCGCGGTGGGTCACGAAGACGCGATGCGAGGTGTCGCTGTACTCGCGGGCGGAGAGGATGTTCGACGCGAACCGGCCGAGCGGCCGGACGAGTTTCGGTACCGCGCGGCCGAGACGGCAGAGGCCGCCGAACGCGACGTTCTCCGTGATCTCGTAGTCGACGAATTCCTTCACCTTGCCCAGCGGTTTGCGTTCGCTGCCCGCCGGGAGCCGGTTGTTGCGCTTGACCAGCGCGTTCTTGCCGTAGGGGAACCAGTAGAACTCGAAGTGGTCGTTCTCGTCGGCGAAGTGGTCGAAGCCTTCGAGAACCTCTTCGAGTGGTTCCGGCCGCTCCTGCGCGGCAAGCAGGAACGACGGTTCGCACTGGAGGGTGACCGTGCTGATGACGCCGAGCGCGCCGAGGCCGATCCTCGCGGCGGCGAACAGATCGGGGCGTTCGCCGGTCGAACAGGTGACCACGGTGCCGTCGGCGAGGACGAGTTCGAGTGCGGCGATCTGCGTGGCGATCCCGCCGAGTCGCGCGCCGGTGCCGTGGGTGCCGGTGGAGATCGCGCCCGCGACGGTCTGCGCGTCGATGTCGCCGAGGTTGGTCATCGCCAGCCCGAGCGCGTCGAGTTCGGCGTTGAGCTGCTTGAGCGTGGTGCCCGATCGGACGGTGACCAGGCCCTTCGCGACGTCGGCCGACTCGATGCCGGTCCAGCCGGTCAGGTCCATGGCGTCGGAGTCGGCGGCGGCGATGGCCGTGAACGAGTGGCCGCTGCCCCAGGGGCGCAGGCGACGTCCGTCCGCCGCGGACCGGCCGATCGCCTCGGCGATTTCGTCCGTGTCCCGCGGCCGATGTACGCGCAGGGGCGACGCCGTCGCGGTGCCGGCCCAGTTGCTCCACCGAGTCATGCGCCCACCTAACCGTCCGTCTGTGAGTGCCGAAACAGTAAGTGAATAGTATTCGCGTTTCAAGCCCTTCTGTCGTACCTTAGTTCGGGTGACCAGTGCGACGGTGTACGACTTGGCGACGAAGGACCTGGATCCTCCGTTCGCGGTAGTCGACTTGGATGCGTTCGACGCGAACGGCGCCGACCTGCTGCGGCGGGCCGCGGGGAAGCCGATCCGCGTGGTCAGCAAATCCGTGCGCTGCCGGTACCTGCTGGAGCGGGTGCTCGCGCGGCCCGGTTTCGAAGGTCTCATGTGCTACTCGCTCGCCGAAGCCGTCTGGCACGCCGAGCAGGGGACGACCGACGACATCGTCGTCGCCTATCCGACCGCCGACCACGGCGCGCTGCGACGGCTGGCCGCGAACGACCGTGCGCGGGCGGCGATCTCGATCATGGTCGATTCACCCGAGCACCTCGATCTGGTCGATGCCGCGCTGGGCCGGGACCACCCCGAGATCCGCGTCTGTCTCGAACTCGACGCTTCGTGGCGGCCGCTGCCCGGCGTGCACGTCGGCACCCGGCGCTCACCCGTGTTCCGCCCGCGGCAGGCCGCCGACCTGGCCCGGACCATCTTGTCCCGCAAGGGTTTCCGGCTCGTCGGGATGATGGCCTACGAAGGTCAGGTCGCCGGGCTGGGCGACGCCGCGGGCAGCGGTGCCAAGAACTCGGTCATCGGCTGGATGCAGCGGAAGTCCATTGTGGAAATCGCGAAGCGCCGCGCCGCCGCGGTGAAGGCCGTGCGGGCGCTGGCGGACCTCGAATTCGTCAACGGCGGCGGCAGCGGCAGCGTCGAATCGACCGGCGCCGAAGCGGCCGTCACCGAAATCGCCGCGGGCTCGGGCCTGATCGGCCCCACCCTCTTCGACGGCTATGCGCACTTCTCGCCCCGCCCGGCCGCGATCTTCGCGCTCCCCGTGGTCCGCCGTCCTGCGCCGAAGGTCGCGACGCTCTTCTCCGGCGGCTACATCGCTTCGGGGCCCGCAGAGGCTTCGCGACTCCCGAAGCCTTACCTGCCCGAAGGTCTCTCGCTACTCGGCTTCGAAGGCGCCGGCGAAGTACAGACCCCCGTCTCCGGCGAAGCCGCCCGTCACCTGCGGCTCGGCGACCGCGTCTGGCTCCGCCACGCGAAAGCCGGCGAACTCGCCGAACGCTTCACGCACTACCACGTCGTCGTCGGCGACCGCGTCGACCGGACTGTCCCCACCTACCGGGGCGAGTCCCAGAACTTCGGCTGATCCGCGCGACCCCACCCCCCACCCATCCCTGGGGGGCGCGCCCTGCACCAGCGTAGCGGGAGGGGGTGTCGGGAATGGGGTATCGGCGGGGTGAGCGACGAGGTTGTCCACAACTGTGGGTAGATGTGGACAACTTATGTGGATAACCGGATTGTGCCAGGTCAGGGCGGGTAGAGGTGTGGCTGGTGGGGGCTGTGTGACTGATGAGACGGTCGGACGGAGAGGCGTTGGACACGAATGGAGTAGTGGGATCCAGTGGTGACGGGAAGGCCCCCTTCGGGACGCTCAACGTCTCGAAGGGGGCCTTTGGGGCATGTGTAGGTCCCTGAATGCGGCGGTGTTGCGAAAGGCACCTTCGCAACACCCGCCGCGCCGGGGGAGTCCACAGTGGACTAACCCGGCGCAGTGAACAAAGCGCGACGTCAGGCTTCCCCGAACTTGCCCGCCAAGTAGCCCTTCACCACCGACTTCGCCTCCGCCACGATCCGCTCGTCTCCCCGCGGATCCCGCCGGAAAGCCAGCTTCAGCAACGCATCGGCCGTCTCGTTCGCGATCGTCAGCGCGAACCGGATGTCATCCAGCGGCGAGGAGATCCGCGCCGAAAGGATGTCGGTGAGCGCGTCGACGATGACGGCGTTGTTGTCGCGGGTCTCGTCGAGGAGCTGCCGGTCCACCACGTCACCGAAGTGGACCTTCGAGAACCCGGGGACCTCACGGTGCATGGCGAGGTAGATGTCGAGGATGGAATCCACGACGTCCCACCAGTGTTCGGGCGCGAGCTCGTTCAACGTCGCGGACACCGAGCTGATGAACCGTTCGAGGTTCCGCTGGGTCAGCGCCTGCACCACGGCCCGCTTGTCGGGGAAGAACTGGTACAGCGACCCGACCGCCACCCCGGCGCGTTTCGCGATCAGGGTGGTGGTCAGTGCTTCGTAACCGAGCTCGTCGATCAGCTGTGCGCTGGCGTCGAGCATCTGCTCCACCCGCTTGGCGCTGCGCTGCTGTACGGGCTGCCGCCGGAGCGGAGTGGTCTCCGTCTGCGGTTTCGCGGCCTGGATGTCGGACACTCGGGCTCCTCCTTCGCCGATCTGCGACTTTATCGTGCCGACAGGGTTCCCCACGGTCGAGTGACGGCATAGTATCTGAGAACTTTTCATGTTCCGCGTTCCTGAGGCTGTTTTCCCGAGGAGAGGTGCGTAGCCGGTGGAGAATCCGACCTTCCCGTCCGAATTCCTTTGGGGTGTATCGACCTCTGCCTTCCAGATCGAGGGGGCGACCGGAGAGGGCGGCCGAGGACAGTCCATTTGGGACACATTCACCGAAACGGAGGGGAAGATCGCGCGGGCGGAGGACGCCAAGGTAGCCGCCGATCACTTCCACCGCTACCCGGAGGACATCGCGCTGATGGCCGAACTCGGCGTCGGCGCCTACCGCATGTCCTTCGCCTGGCCCAGGATCCAGCCCGGCGGCGACGGCAGACCCAACGCCGAAGGCCTTGCCTTCTACGACCGGCTCATCGACGAGGTCTGCGCCGCCGGGATCGACCCGGCCGGGACGCTCTTCCACTGGGACCTCCCACAGGCGCTCGAGGACAAGGGTGGCTGGCTCTCCCGTGATACCGCCGAACGGTTCGGCGAGTACGCCGCGATCGTGGGTGCACGGTTCTCCGATCGGGTGAAAATGTGGATCCCGCTCAACGAGCCCATGGTCATGTCGATCTTCGGCTACGCGATCGGCGAGTACGCCCCGGGCAAGACGCTCCTGCTCGGCGCCCTTCCCACGGCGCACCACCAGAACCTCGCCCACGGTCTCGCCGTCCAGGCACTGCGCGCGAACGGTGCCCGCGGCGTCGGCACCGCCAACAACCATTCGCCGATCTGGCCCGCTTCCGATTCGTCGGAAGACAAGGCCGCGGGCGAATGGATCGATGCCCTCATCAACCGGACGTACGCTGATCCGGTGCTGCTGGGCCGTTATCCCGAACAAGTCGTCGAGCATCTCCCGAAGGACTTCGCCGGAGACCTGGCCACCATCGCTCAGCCGTTGGACTTCTATGGGGTGAACTACTACGAGCCGCAGGGCGTCGCCGCGGCCGGTGAAGGCAATCCCCTTCCCTTCGAGCTTCGCGCGATCGAGGGATATCCGATGACCACCAACGATTCGCCGATCGTCCCGCACGGGCTGCGCGATCTCCTCGTCGGGTTCCACGACCGTTACCGCGAGCACCTGCCGCCGGTCTACATCACCGAGAACGGCTGCAGTTTCGACGACGTCGTCGCCGAAGACGGGCATGTCCACGACCAGGAGCGCATCGACTTCCTCGACAGCCACCTCGTCGCGGTGCGCGAAGCGATGGACGCCGGTGTCGACGTCCGCGGGTACTTCGTCTGGTCGTTGATGGACAACTTCGAATGGTCGAAGGGCTACCAGCCGCGGTTCGGCCTGGTGCACATCGACTACGAGACGCAGAAGCGGACGCCGAAGGATTCCTTCGGCTGGTACCGGGAACTGATCCGCGATGAGTGAGGTCAGGCAGCTTCCCGAGGCGCTCGTCGAACCGGTCGCCAAGGTGCGCGCGGGCTGGATGAGCCTGTTGTTCTTCGCGAACATCGCGCTGTGGCTCGGTGTCTACGCGCCCATCCAGGTACTGCTGCCGAAGCAGGCCGAAATCCTGGACGCGGCCGACAAGGAGGCCGTGTTCAGCCTGGTCACCGGGATCGGCGCGGTCGTCGCGCTGATCGTCAACCCGGCCGTCGGCCTGCTTTCGGACCGGACGTGTTCCGCCCGGGGACGCCGTCATCCGTGGACGGCGGTGGGCGCGGTCGTCGCCGCGGCCGGACTCCTGGTGCTGGCGTTCGCGCCGAACATCGCGCTCATGGTGCTCGGCTGGTGTCTGGTGCAGGCCGGGCTGAACGGCATGCTCGCGATGCTGGTCTCGGCGATCGCCGACCGGGTGCCGGTACCCCAGCGCGCGCAGGTCGGCGGGCTGGTCGGCATCGCCCAGATGCTCGGGACCGTGCTCGGCGCGGTGGTGATCGTGGTGATGCTCGACGTCGCCGGCCTTCCCCTGGGTTACGCGGTCTGCGCGGCCATCGTGCTGGCGGGTGCGGCGGTGTTCGTCCTGCGCACGCCGGACGCGCGGCTGCCGATCGAGTACCGGCCGTCGGTCCGGACCCGCGACGTCCTCTCGAATCTGTGGATCTCCCCGCGTACGCACCCGGACTTCGCCTGGGCGTGGGGCTGTCACTTCATGATCAACCTCGGCAACGCCTTCGGGACGCTGTACCTGTTGTTCTTCCTCAAGGACGCGGTGCACTACGACGATCCGGACACCGGGTTGCTGATCATGATGGGGCTCTACGGAGCCGCGCTCGTCGTCGGCGCTCTTGTCGCGGGTCATTTCTCCGACAAGTCCGGACGGCGTAAGCCATACGTCCTCGCGGCCGTTGCGGTGATGGCCGTCGCCGCCCTGCTACTGGTCGTCTGGCAGAACTGGACGGCCGCGCTCGCGGCGTCGCCGTTGCTGGGCGTCGGATTCGGTGCGTACATGGCCGTCGCGCTGGCGATGCTCACACAGGTGCTGCCCGCCGCGCAGGACCGGGCGAAGGACCTCGGCGTCATCAACATCGCGAACTCGCTGCCGCAGGTGGTGGCGCCGATGCTGACCGCGCCGATCCTGGCCTACTTCGGCGGGTATCCGAGCCTGTTCGCGGCTTCGGCGCTGTCGACCGTGATCGCCGCAGTGCTGGTCACGCGGGTGAAGGCCGTCAGCTGAGGAGGTTGGAGACCGCGGACCGGTGCCGGTCGGGGGAGGGGAGTGCAACGGCACCGGCCCGCGGGGTTCGGGGATGACAGCGCGGCTCCGAGCGGGTCTCGCGCTGCGTTGGTGATCATCAACTTAGCGACCGATTACTGCGTTCGCTAGGTGTTCTGCCGATAATTTTCGATTAATCGCGGTGGGGACCGGAGTGATCACCGAGAGCGGCTCGTGACGTTCGGGGGTACGCGCGAACCGCTTCCGGCAAAGGCGAGTCCCGACGTCGTCCGAGGGGGCGCTCGGAGTGGTCGTTCGCTCGCCGGCTTCTCAAGCGTGCACGCCGCCGATGGCGGGACGACGCGGGTTGACCAGTGCGTGCCTGCCGGTGGTTTCACCGGCGCTCGCGCCGCGGGTCTGACCAGGGACGCGACGGCGGCTCTCCCGCCGGTGGTCCTGGGTGGCCGCGGTCTGCTGGGGGGCGAGGCCACCGGCGACCAGGTGCTCGTGCGCGACCTGCCATACCGAGCAGGGGGCCTTGCACTTGTGCCAGCGGGTCGAGCAGGTGGGGCAGTCCCCGCGCTCGTCGGGCTCGTGCGCCTGGAGCATGGCACGCCACCCTTCGGTCAAACGGGGGAGCTCCGAGCGGGCGACCGACACGAGCGACTGCGCGTCGGCCCTGGTCGCGAGATCGGAGAGCATGTCGAGGCGTTCCCAAACCGCGTTGCGGAGGACTTGCCCTAGGACCTGATCCACGGAGAACTCACCGTTACCTTTCCGCCATTTTGGCGGCTTCGTTGAGCGCCGCCCTGAGCTGCCCGAGCTGGCCGGACGTCAGGCGCGCTGTCTCTCCGGGCGGCGACACGACCACCACCTGGTTGTCTTCGACGAACACGGTGACGGCGCGCTCGCGGCTGATGAGATCGCCGCACTGCACGCGCCAGACCAGCTGTCCGCCTTCGTAACGGCGCACGCTCGCGGTACGGGGATCGACGGCGGCGGAAGGGGAGACCGGCCGGTTGGCACCGGGGGCGACGGCGACCGCCTGCTGCCCGGCGGCCCCTGCCGGCCGCAGGTGACGCGAGGCCATACCGGCCCGGCCCGCGGTGATGGAGCCTGTTGCGATCGAGTCCACGAACTCCACTGGCTCTTCTCCGCTCTCTCGTTCCACATCGTCTTCGTATCGCGTCCGCACACCTGGTAGGGAGTCCGGAGATTTCGTCGCTCTCCGTGATCGCTGCCGGTGGCTGGTCGGTCACGGAGATCTGACAACTACAGTGATGTGAAACCGAGTGCGATAGAAGGTCGAACCGCCGTCATAGCGGTGACCGGGCGCGGTTTCACGGTAAGCGGTCACACGACTTCTGCCGGGCCGATCACGACGGGCATTCCGCTGTTTCGCACGGTTGAATAGGTGTGCCTACGCTGTTTCTCGACCCCAACGGAACTGTGAGGGGGCGCAATGGACGCCAGTATCGGTGGCGGCGCTGTCGCCGGCTCGGACCCGAGCCGCCAGAGTCACCCCGTGCCGCCGGATGCCTGGGAGCAGCCGGAGATGCGAGCCGCACTGGCCACACGGGAGATCTCCGCCGTGTATCGCCTGTTGCGCAAGCACGGTGTTTCGCAGCGCCAGATCGCCGCGATGACCGGCCAGTCGCAGTCCGAGGTGTCCGAGATCCTCAAAGGTCGCCAGGTGATGGCGTACGACGTGCTCACCCGCATCGCTGACGGCCTTGGTGTCCCCCGGGGATACATGGGTCTCGCCTATGACGAGGCGACAGCGATCAAGGTCGTCGGCGCTGCCGACGGCCAGCAGGCGGAGGAGGACGAGTCCGTGAAGCGACGGAGGTTCCTCGCGCACGCCGCCCAGGTCACGATGGGTGCGGCGGTGTTCGGTCCGGAGTCGGGCACGTGGTCGGCGGGGCCGGCGAAGACGCCCGCCCCCGGGCGGATCGGCATGACCGACGTCCGTCAGGTCGAGGCCGCGACCAGGGCGCTCCGGTCCCTCGATTACCAGTACGGCGGCGGTTTCTGCCGCGATGCCGTGGTCGCCCAGCTGTCCTGGGGACAGCAGATGCTCGAGTCCAGCGGCACCGAGATGGTCAAGAACCGGTTGTACGTCGCACTGGCCGACCTGCACAGCCTGGCAGGCTGGACGTCGTTCGACACCGGCCTCATGGACTCCGCCCGCGGACATTTCGCGAACGCGCTCGACCTGGCGAAACAGGGCGACAATCATCCGCTGGTGGCCAACGTCCTGTACCGGATGGGCCGCGTCTACCTGCACCAGGACGCCCCCAACGACGCGCTGAAACTGTTCCAGCTCGGCCAGATCGCCGCCCAGGAATCGGGCTCCGAGCTGGCGGTCGCGGTGCTCTGCGCGAACGAGGCGTGGGCCTACGCGATGATGGGCAACGAGGATCAGGCCGCGAAATTGCTGGGCCGGAGCAAGGACGAGTTCGCCCGCGCGAACCTGGCCGAAGCCGAATCCTGGGTCAAGTTCTTCACCGAGACCGACGTCTACGCCATGATCGGCACCGTCCACACCGTGCTCGCGGCGAAGAACGCCGAGCATACGAAGTACGCGATCCCGGCGCTGACCAAGGCCGTCGAGTCCTACACCGAAGACATGGCCCGCAGCAAGACGTTCATGCTCAGCGCCTTGGCCACGAATCACCTGCTCGAAGGCGATCTCGATCATGGTGCCAAGGTCGGGGCCAAGGCCGTCGACTGTGCCGAGGGCATCAAGTCGGAGCGGGTGAAGGACCGGATGCGACCGCTTCAGGTCGAGGCGGAGCGCCGCCGGAACAACGCCGACGCCCGTGACCTCGCCGACCGCCTCAACGCCTTCTACGCCGCCTGAGCCGGACGGCCGGTTCGCCCCCGGCAAGCTGCATGACGTCCTGGGGCGGACGTGCGCGTTGCTGGGAGTGGATCCCGCCGGTGCCCGGCTGCTGAGGTTCACCAACAACGCCGTCTACGAGCTGGCGAGCGCGCCGTTCGTCGTGCGGATCGTCGGGTCCACCCTGCTGCGGCACCGCGTCGGCACGGTCGTGCGGGTGGCGCGGCACTTCGAACGGCACGAGGTGCCGGCGATCCGGCTGCTTCCCGGCTTCGAGCAGCCGCTGGAGGTCGGCGACCATCTCGTCACCGTCTGGTGGAAGGTGCCGCCGACGGGCCGGAAGGCGAAGTCCGCGGATCTCGCCGCGCTCCTGCGCCGGGTCCACTCCCTCCAGCCGCCCGACGGGCTCGCCGAATGGGCGCCGTTCGCCGCGGTGCGCGCCCGGGTTTCCGACGCGGAGGAGCTGTCTCCCGGCGACCGGCGGTTCCTGCTGGAGCGCTGCGCCGAGGTCGAGGCCGCCCTTTCCGAGCTCGACTTCCCGCTCCCGCGCGGCCTGGTCCACGGCGACGCGCACCCCGGGAATGTGATCCCCGGGCCGGACGGGCCGGTGCTGTGCGATTTCGATTCGTCCTGCGTCGGTCCGCCGGAATGGGATCTGACGCCGCTCGCCGTCGGCCGGGAACGGTTCGGTGACCCCCCGGACCGCTATCGCGTGTTCGCCGAGCGGTACGGATTCGACGTGACGGCGTGGTCCGGCTTCTCCGTACTGCGCGCTATCCGTGAACTGAAGCTCACCACGAGTGTTCTCCCGATTCTGCGGAGTTACCCCGGCGTGCGTGATGAGCTGCGAAAACGGTTGGACGATCTTCGAAGCGGGCATACCGGCGCGCGGTGGAACCGGTATCGCTGAGTCATCCGGGAAAGCAATACTGCACGTGCATTCGCCGACGGCGAATGACCGTTCGTCGCTTGCCCGAAATCCTCGGGTAAACCGTGACCAATTCGGTCCGGCTAATCACTTCACCTGGTCCAATGCTCCCCCAAATGTGCAACTTGCAGCTACGCTCAGTTATTTAGTGCGCTCAGTTCACCGGGGAGTTGTGCACCGATCGGTTCCTTCGGCGATCAGAGTCCTTCCAGACGGGTACGCAGAGCGTCGGCCTCCGGTCGGCCGAGGCCGACGAAAATCGGCAGCGCCTGGTCGTAGTACCGCCGGGCCTCCCCGGAATCGCCTTCCGCTTCGGCGATCTCACCGAAGGCGAGCAGTGTCCTGGCGACCTCGAACCGCGATCCGGACGCCTCCATGGTGGCGCGCGCCGGTTCGAGTTCGGCCCGCGCGGCCGCGAGGTCACCGGTGACCATCAGGGCGCGGGCGAGTTCGATCCGGGCGCGGGCCACGTTGTAGTCGTCGCCGTGGAGGGCGTCGCGAGCGCCGGTGAGGTCCTGGATCGCGGTTTCGGGCTGTCCGGCTCGGACCCGGGTGGCGCCGAGGTTGATCAGCGCCAGCCCGATGTCGTGCGGGCGCTGCTGCCGCTCGCTGAGGGCATGGTCTTCGACGAAGTGCCGCACGGCGTCGTCGATCCTGCCCTGCTGCAGCGCGACCAGGCCGAGACCTTCCACCGAACGGATCTCGACGACGTGGTCTTCGCTCGCCCGCGCGGCGGCGCGGCCTGCCTCGTAGTGCCCGACGGCCTCGTCGTAGCGGCCGGTGCCGCGGCTCGCGGCGCCCCTGCGGTTGTGCATCAGCGCTTCGGCGGAAGCGTTACCCCACGCCCGCGCGCAGCGAACCCCGATCTCGCTCACCCGCAGGAAGTCCGGATAGTGCTTGCGCAGCAGGAAAAGCGGCCACATCGCGGCGGCGAGCTGCCAGCCGAGTTCCGGCAGTTGCCACGCGTCGGCGGTCTCGACGGCGGCGATGAGGTTCTCGCGTTCCAGTTCCAGCCAGTCGAGTGCCTCTTCGGAGGAGTCGAACGCGACCGGCGTCGACGGCCGGTACTCGTAGCGGTACGGGATCACGTCCTGATCGGGCGTGGTCAGCCCGGCGGTCGCGGACGCCGCGAACAGGTACCACTCGAGTATCCGGCGCACGGCGATGTCGCGGTCGTACTCGTTGCCCGCCGTCTTCTCCTTGGCGTGCAGGCGGGCGAGGTCGTGGAACGTGTACCGGTCGTCGCCGCGGTCGATCAGCAGCCCGACGTCGACGAGCTGGTCGAGGAGGTCGTCGGCGACCTCCTCCCGGACGGCGATCGACGCGGCCGCGACGCCGACGCCGAAATCGGGTCCGGGGTGCAGGCCGAGTGCCGCGTACAAGGCGGCGGCGTCGGACGGGAGTTCGTCATAGGACAGGTTGAAGCTGGCTTCCACCGATTGCGCCTCTTTCGTCGAGAGCGTGGCCAGTCGACGATATTCCTTCCGCAGCTCGGTGGCGATCTTCTCCAGCGACATTTTCGGCCGGGCGGCCAGCTTGGAACTGACCGTGGTGAGCGCGATCGGCAGACCGCCGCACAGCTCGGCGATGGACCGCGCGTGGTCGGTTTCGGCACCGACCCGGTCGTCGCCGAGGGCGCGTTGCAGCAGCTCTGCGCTGTGTGTGGAACCGAAGGGGGACAGCTCGACCAGCTTCGCGCGATGTTCGGTCTGGAGCCTGCCCAGCCGTCGCCGCGACGTCACGATCACAAGGCTTTCCCCGTGGGCGGGCAGCAGCGGCAGCACCTGTTCGGTCGAACCCGCGTTGTCGAGCAACACGAGCAGCGGCCGGTCGGCGGTCGTCGTGCGGTAGAGCGCGACGAGTTCCTCGACGTCCGCGGGCAGCCCCGCCGGCGGGACGCCCAGCGCACGGAGGAACCGGCCGAGCGCCTCGCTCGCGGTGAGCGGGCCGTTGGTGCTGAATCCGCCGAGATCCGCCCAGAGCTGACCGTCCGGGAACCGGTCGCCGAGCCGGTGTCCCCACGCGGTGGCCAGCGCCGTCTTCCCGATCCCGCCCTGGCCGCTGATCAGGTGCACCGCCGGCCTGTCACCCGCGGCGTCGTCCTGGGACAGCAGGTTTTCGAGCAGGCCGAGTTCGGCCGTGCGGTTGGTGAAATGCGCCGGGGTGTGCGGCAGCTGACGCGGACCCGAACTCGGCTGCCGGGTGAGCTTCACCGCCGAGCGTTGACGCGGTACCTGCGGCGTGTCGACTTCACTTCCACCCGGTGTCGGGCTGCCCATCCACTATCCCCTCATCGGGTTACCCCAGCGATCGCGTAGAGCATCCCGGGGGTGATCCGATGAGGACAGTGAAATCGGCCAAATGCGGCCGGATGGAGCAAGGCAGGTCACGCTCAGGTGGTCGGCACGACCGGGGCGCGCGTGAGGACGACGGCGAATCCGAACGCCAGCCCCATCACGGTCAGTTCCAGCGTGGCCCAGGCGGCCAGCGCTGTGCGGTTGTGCCGGATGATCTGCGGCATCAGTTTGAACCGCGTGTAGGCGCCGAGCGCCGCGATCACGGCGGTGCACGACAGCTTGAGCAGCACCAGTTGCCCGTACGGCGTGGTGAACACGCCTTCCCAGAAGCCGATCGACGGGTTGAGCGAGATCTCGATCAACCCGTTGAACAGCCCCGTCGCCGCGCCGAGGACCAAGCACAGCGTCGCCAGCTTGGAGAACCGCGGGAGCGCGTGCGCCAGCAGCGTCCGGTTCCCGATGAGCAGCACCGCCATCGCGCCGAGGCCACCGGTCCAGGCGACGGCGCTCATCACGTGCAGTTCCATCGAGATCATCGTGTAGTCGTGATAGTTCCAGTTCGACGCGTGCCCGGTGACCGGCAGCGGCAGCAGCGCGAACAACCCGAGCCCGACGCGGACCTCGGCGGGCACCTTCTCCCCGTGCTTCAGCGCCAGCATGCCGAGTCCCGCGTGCAGCAGCGCCAGGACGGCGACGATCAGCAGCGCCTTCCCGGCGCCGACGTCCGCGATGTAGCCGCCGACGTCCGAGATCGACAGCGTGCTGGAGCCGGGCCGGTACTCGGCAGTCTGCAGGATCAACGCGACGACTGCGGTCGTCGCCCACACCAACGCGGCCGCGACACTCGCGGGCCGTGCCCGGCGCATGATCGGCTCGGACAGTTTCGGCCGGTCGTAGCCGACGAGCACGGAGAGCAGGGCGAGCCCGATCGTGGCCACCGCCGAGATGTCCAGCAGTACCCGCACGATCGGGATGGAGACCGAGACCGCCTCGCTGACCTGCGCGACGCCGGGCACCGGGGCGGTGTCCGTGAGCGCGATGCCGATCAGCGCGCCGACGAACCCGGCCGTCACCACGCAGAACAGGACGGCGACGCGGGCGCGCGAGGTGGTCTCGGTCTGTGTCATGACCCGCTCTTCTCCTGGTCGCCCGCGCCCGTGCGCAGTGCGACGGTCAGTCCGACGGCGAGCAGGACGACGGCGCCCGCGATCCACACCCAGATCGGCACGCCGGACGAGCTTTCGCCGCCGGACGCCGGGGTGGTGGTCGCTTCGCCGCCACCGCTCTTGGCCGCGTCGACGGACGCCGGGGTACCGGTGCCCGCGGCGGTGAGGGTGAACGGCACTTCACCGGTCACGGAGTGTCCGTCGGCGGACAGGATCCGGTAGCCGATCTTGTACCCGCCCGCCGGGCCGAGTGGCCGCAGCGGTACGGACACGACGCTGTCGCGGACCTCGACCTGGCCTTCGGCCCACTGTCCGCCGCCCGGTCCGATGACCGCGATCTGGTTGACGTCGGCGGCCTGGACGTACTGGTCGAACGTGAGCGTGATCTTCGCGGGACCGGCGGCGACCGAAGCGCCCTTGGCCGGGTCGGACGAGATCAGCACGTTGTGCGCCAGCGCCGGGGTGGCGGTGGCGAGCCACGCCACCCCGGCGACTGCCAGCGCGATGAGCGCTTTCCGCATTTATTCGGTTCCCTCGCTGTTCTTGGCGGAAGCGGCGGCGGTGGCGCGGCGGGCGCGCAGGGTGGCACCGGCGCCGACACCGAGGCCGAGCGCGCCGACGACCAGTCCGGCGCCGCCGAGCCAGCGGGCGGTGTTGTCGGACGAGGACGACGACGCGTGCGAGTCGCCGCCGTCGGCCTTCGCCTCGGTGCCGCCGTGGGCTCCGCCGTGACCGTCTTCGCTCTTCTCGGCGAGCTTCACGGACGGCGCGGGGTGCTCCGGCTCCTCACCGGAGGCCGGGGTCGGCTGGTTCCACTCGACGACCTTGCCGTTTTCATACGTCTGGGTGGCCGGGAACTCCACCGCGTCGAGGGTGGTCGGGAAGGCGCCCGCGCTGATCTGGAACTCCTGGAACTCGGTCGAACCGGCGGCGATCTTGGTGCCGGGCTGCGCGGTCCAGGAGACCTTGGTGACGGCTTCGGTGATCTGCGTGCCGGAGGGGGTGGTCACCGGGGTCGGCAGCTTGGACTTGACCACTTCGGCGGTCCAGCCGGGGATGGGCTTGGTGCGCACGGACCCGAAGGCGTATTCGGGCTTGATGGCGATCTCGACCTTGACCGTGCCGGCGTCCTTCTCCTCGTTGGGGACGCGGAAGAAGATCGAACCGTAACCGCCCTTCGACACCTGGGGGCCGTAGACGTTGGCGGTGACGTGGGCCGACGCGATCCCGGCCGAAAGCAGACCGGTGATACCGACGGTGGCGGCCAGGAAACCGGCGCGCTTGAGGACGTGCTTGGACACGAAAACTCCTGAACGTGGCTTGAGACGGCGGGTTCGGGGACCTCGCCGGAGTGTCTGGGGGAGGAGCTGGGGTTCAGGAGAACAGCGGTGGGCCGCGCCTGCCGTGGACCCGGCGGAGGTCCACCCGGACGAGGTGCCCGGGGCCCGACGGCCGGGCGAGTACCGGCGACGGGCTCGCGGCGGGTACCGGGAGCGCGTCGAGGATGAACGGGACCAGCGCGCGCAGGCAGGCGAGGACGCCGAGCAGCAGTCCGTCGGCCTTGGCCAGCAGCAACGCGGTGACCAGGGTCGCGACGACGTGCGCCGCGGTCATCGCGAGCCCGCCGGAGACGGGGGCGGGTGCGTCGTGCGCCAGTTCGTGGCTGCTCAGGGAGCTGAGCACGAGGTGCATCACGACCTGGCCGGCGCCGAGATCGACGATCGTGGCCAGCGGGCCGCGGGCCTTGGCGGCGAGCGCGGCGGCGTTCCAGCCGATCAGCACGGTGAGCAACACCGTCATCGCCGTATCGGGTACTTCGCCGTCCCCGATCACGTGAGCGGTCACGGCCAGTGCCGCGGAACTCACGCCGAGCAAGCCACCACGCACGACGCGTAACGCGCTTCGGTGATGGTTGGTCTTGCTCACGGAATGAAGGGTATGCGACGTCCGGCCGACCGGTCGACGTCCTCCCGGCTGGTGAGCAGTGGGAAAGACGCTGACGGGTCGGCGCGTGCGGTTGCCCATTTAGGCCGAATGGGGAAGGTTGACAGGATAAAAGGCGGTAAACAGGGGTTTGACCGCGCGATGTCTGGGTAGTCAGGCTCCCGATACAGCTACTCCGAATGGGTGAGGACTCTCACTCAGAGGCGGCGGGAGAACCAGCACGCGATGAACCTCTTCGAGTACATCTCGGATCGGTGGGACAGAGTCGCCCTTCAGGGGCTTCTCCACGTGAGCGCGGTCGTGCAGTGCACGATCCTCGCCGCCGTGCTCGGCGTGCTGATCGGTGTCGCGGTCTACCGCAGCCCGATCGGGTCCGCGGTCGCCACGGCACTCGCGAGCACGATCCTCACCGTCCCCTCCTTCGCCCTCCTGGGCCTCCTCATCCCCGTGTTCGGCCTCGGCGCGAACACCACCGTCATCGCGCTGGTGCTCTACGCGCTGCTGCCGATCGTGCGGAACACGATCGTCGGGCTTGGCGGTGTCGACCCGGCCGTCAGTGACGCCGCACGCGGGATCGGCATGAGCCGCTTCGGCGTGCTGACCAGGGTCGAGCTGCGGCTCGCCTGGCCGGCGATCCTCGCCGGGATGCGGGTCGCGACGCAGATGCTCATGGGTATCGCGGTCATCGCCGCGTACGCGAAGGGCCCCGGCCTCGGCTCGGAGGTCTTCTCCGGCCTCACCAACGCGGGGAGCACGAACTCCCTCAACCAGGCACTCACCGGGACGCTCGGGGTGGTCGTCCTCGCGCTGGTCCTCGACGCCGTTTACGTCCTGATCAATCGTTTGACCGTCTCGAGGGGTGTCCGTGGCTGAGCAGCCTGAAACCGTATCCGGCGTCGAAATCGAGCTGGAGAACGTCTCCAAGCGCTACCCCGGCACCCGTGAGCCCGCCGTCGACGAGTTCTCGATGGTGGTACCCGCGGGCAAGATCGTGGTCTTCGTCGGCCCGTCCGGCTGTGGCAAGACCACCACCATGCGGATGATCAACCGGCTGATCGAGCCGTCGTCCGGTCGGATCACCATCGGCGGTGACGACGCGCTGAAGCTCGACGTCGACACCCTTCGCCGTCGCATCGGCTACGCGATCCAGCAGGCCGGGCTCTTCCCGCATTTCACCGTCGCGCAGAACATCGCCGTGGTGCCGGGGCTGCTCGGCTGGGACAAGAAAAAGGTCGACGCCCGGGTCGAGGAGATGATGGACCTGGTCGGGCTGGACCCGGCCGACTTCCGCGACCGCTTCCCGCGTCAGCTGTCCGGTGGGCAGCAGCAGCGGGTCGGCGTCGCGCGGGCGCTCGCCGCGGACCCGCCGGTACTGCTGATGGACGAACCGTTCGGCGCGGTCGACCCGATCACCCGCGGCAACCTGCAGGACGAACTGCTGCGGCTGCAAACCGAACTGAAGAAGACGATCGTCTTCGTGACGCACGACTTCGACGAGGCCGTGAAGCTCGGCGACAAGATCGCGGTGCTCGGCAACCAGTCGAAGATCCTCCAGTACGACACGCCGGACGCGATCCTCGCGAACCCGGCCGACGACACGGTCGCCGGTTTCGTCGGCGCGGGCGCCTCCCTGAAGCAGCTGACGCTGCTGCGGGTCCGCGACGTCGAACTCAAGCAGGACGCGCTGACGGCCGCGGTGAGCGAATCGCCGTCGGACGTCCGCGAGAAACTGACCCGGCAGCGCAAGCATTTCGCGCTGGTGCTCGACCAGCGCCGCCGTCCGATGCGGTGGGTGCACGTCCGCGAGCTGACGACGGCGACATCGCTGGCCACCGCCGGCAAACCGCTGCGTGACTCGGTCAGCCTCCAGTCGACGCTGCAGGACGCGCTCGAAGCCATGCTCGCCGAGGGCGGCAGCGTCCCGGTGACCGGCGCCCGCGGCGAGTACGCCGGCACGATCGAGCTCGACACCGTCATCTCGACGATCCAGCAGCTGCGTGAGGAGCACTCGGACGACAACCCGGCGGAAGGGGTGACCGCATGACGGCCGTCGATACCGGGTTCACCACCGAGTCCTCGTCGAGAAGTGCCGAACGGGTCCGGCTGTTCGCCCAGCCCGCGGTGGTCCTGCTGATCGTCGCCGGGGTGCTGATCTGGGTGTTCGCCGGCGATCTGACCGCGACCGAGAAGGCGACCCTCAACGCCGCCGGGTTGCTCGCCGCGCTGCGCGACCACCTGGCGATGACCGTCGTGGTGACCGCGATCGTGGTCGTCGTGGCGGTGCCGCTCGGCGTGATCGTGACGCGGCCGTATGCGAAGTGGGCGGCGCCGGTGTTCCTGGCGATCGCGAACATCGGCCAGGCCGCCCCCGCGCTCGGTGTGCTGGTGCTGTGGTTCATCGTCACCGGCGCGACCGGCGGGCTGTGGGTCGCGGCGCTGCCGCTCGCGTTCTACTCCCTGCTCCCGGTGCTGCGGAACACGATGGTCGGCCTGCAGCAGGTCGACCCCTCGCTGATCGACGCGGGCCGCGGCATCGGCATGTCGGCCTCCGGCGTGCTGTGGCGGGTCGAGCTTCCGCTGGCCGTCCCGCTGATCCTGGCGGGCCTGCGGACCTCGCTGGTGCTGGCCGTCGGCACGGCGACCTTCGGCCTGTTCGTGAACGCCGGCGGCTTCGGCCTGCTGATCGACACCGGCTACAAGCTCAACCTGACGAAGGTGCTGATCACCGGCTCGGTGCTCGCCGTCGCACTGGCGCTGCTGGTGGACTGGCTCGGCGCGGTGGCGGAACAGTTCTTCGGACCGAAGGGACTGCGCTGACATGCGATGGAAAGCGATCCTCGGCACGGTCCTGTTGTGCGGCACGCTTTCCGCGTGCGGGCTCGAGGTCAACACCGCGTTGCCGTACAAGATCGAACCCGGCTCGATCCAGCCCATCGAGGCGCTCAAGGGGGTCGAGGTGACGGTGGGGTCCAAGGACTTCACCGAGAACATCATCCTGGGCTACATGGCCGAGATGGCGCTTTCGGCGGCGGGCGCGGACGTCATCGACCTGACCGACATCAAGGGCTCGAACTCCTCACGGCAGGCCCTGCTCGCCGGCCAGACCGACGTCACCTGGGAATACACCGGCACCGGCTGGATCAACTACCAGGGCAACGAACTCCCCGTCCCCGGCGGGGAACAAGCCCAGTACGAAGCCACGAAGGCAGCCGACGAAGCGAAGTTCGGCGTCGCCTGGCTGAACTACTCGCCGCTGAACGACCAGTACGGCTTCGCGGTCACCGAGGCTTACGGGGCGGCGAACAACCTGAAGACGACGTCGGATCTCGCGGCGTTCCTCAAGCAGAAGCCCGACCAGGGTGTGTTCTGCCTGGAGACCGAATTCACCAGCCGCCAGGACGGTTTCCCGGCCGCCGTGCGGGCGTACGGGTTCCAGAACCCGGTCATCAAGAACTTCGGCATCGGCACGATCTACTCCGCCGTGGCGAGCGGGACCTGCTCGATCGGCGAGATCTTCACCACCGACGGCCGGATCGCCGGGCTGAACCTGCGCGTCCTCGAAGACGACAAGAAAGCTTTCCCGCAGTACAACGCCGTGCCGACGCTGCGGACGGAGTTCCTGAACCAGCACCCGGAACTGCGTGGCCCGCTGGAAGCCGTCGCCGCCGCCCTCGACAACAAGCAGATGGTCGAACTGTGCAAGCAGGTCGACGTCGACGGTCGTGACCAGGGCGAGGTCGCCTACGAGTGGATGAAGAAAAAGGGCTTTATTCTTTAATCGAGCGCTGACGGAAACGTGCCGAAGGGGCGCCGTTCCGCTTCCACCTCAGGTGGGGGCGGAGGGCGCCCCTTCATCACGTTTCCGTGGGCTTTCGGCCCGAAAGAGGGCGCTCGACGGGTGAAGTCTCCGTCGGGCGCGGGCGCCCTTGGGGAGACCTTGCGGCTGAGTTCGCCGCCGTTCCGATCCCGTCCTGCCCTGTCCGTTCCGTCCTGTCTTTTTGTCTGTCTGTGTCAGATTCCCAGTCGGTGCAGGAGCTTTCCCTCCAGCTGGTCCAGCTCCCCGGCCACCGCCCGGTGCGCCGCCTTCCGCCGCGCGGCCGGCATCCGCTCCGAAGCACGGACGGTCGCCGAAAGCTGCTCCAGCGTCCCCTGAGTGTCCTTCGCGAAGGACACGTCGGCGTCAGTCGCCTTCGCGGACTTCTTCAGCTCCGCCAGTCCCTGCGTCAGTCCGGCGATCCGCGCGTGCAACGCGGCACCACGGCCGCTGAACTCGCCGAGCTGGTCGACGGCGACGCCGAGCTTCTTCGCCTGATAACGGTCGTATAGCTCTCGCGCGGCACCCGCCGCCCGAACGGCGTACGGCGCGATCACCGGCAGTACTGCCGGGCCGAGCACTTTGGCCACCGCGACGACGTTTTTCGCCTTCTTCGGGGTGATCCTGCCTTCGGCCTCGACGGTTTTGGCCCTGCGCGCCATGGCACCTCCCACGCTGTGTCACAGTCGAACTTACTGGTCGCCGAAGTGGTGGGCATGTCGGCTTGCCGGTCGCCTTCTAGAGTGGTGTCCGTGAGTAACGAGGTGCTACTGGACGCGGGAGCGGTGAGCCGCTGCCGGCGTCGCGTGCACCTCGAACACGATCCGGCGATGCGCGAGGTCCCGCTCGCCCCGCCCGACCCCGCCGCGCAGCAGCGGATCGACGACGCTTCAGCACATCGCGAGGCGATCGTGCGGCGGCTGATGGAGGCGACCGGACCGGACGTGAGCTGGGCGAAGATCCCTCGCGACCTTCCCGCGGCCGAGCGTGTGCAGCTCACCGAAGACGCCTTCGCCGCCGAAGCGCACTACATCTGGGGTGCGCTGCTCCCGGTGGATCGAGCCGGTCACCGGCGCGGCGGTTCCGAACTCCTGGTCCGCACCGGCGACGGCTATGTGCCGGTGCTGGTCGTGCGGCACCGCATCACCGATCGCGGCGCGGGCGCGCCGACCACCGTGATGACCGACCTCGATCCGGCCAACCGGCTGCCGGATCCGGCGCGGAAGATCCGTTCGCAGCCGCGCGACCAGATGCGGCTCGCGCATCTCTACCGGATGCTCGAAACGCTGGGAAGGCACGAAGGGCACCGTGCCATCGGCGGCGTCATCGGCCTCGACGCGGACGTCGTCGTCTGGCACGACCTGTCCGCGGGCACCTGGCCGGGCGGCCGTAGCGCGCTGACGGAGTACCAGAGCCGCTTCGCCGACAGGCTCGCCATCGCGAGCGCGGCGGCCGAAGGCGAAGAGCCGCTGGCCGAACCTTCGCGCGTCCTCGAATGCCGTCGCTGCCCGTGGTGGCCGACGTGCGAGGTCGTGCTCACCGAGACCCGTGACGTCAGCCTGGTCGTCCGCGGCGAGGACGCGATGGAACTCCGCCGCGCCGGGGTGTCCACCGTGGACAAGCTGGCCGCGCTCGACCCGGCCGACGAGCCGCCGCCGATGAACTGGACCGGCGGTACCTTCGCCGACGCGATCATCCTCGCCCGGGCCTGGCTCGCCGATCTCACGATGGTGCGCAAGGTCGACCGCATCGAGGTTTCGCGTGGCGACGTCGAGGTCGACGTCGACATGGAGAGCTTCGGCGATTCCGGCGCGTACCTGTGGGGTTCGCTGCTGACCGGCGCCGACATCGGTGTGGAGCAGGGCTACCGGGCCTTCGCGACCTGGGAGCCGCTGCCGACCGCGGACGAGGCGCGGTCGTTCGCGGAGTTCTGGGCGTGGTTCGTCGACGTCCGTGAACGCACCCTCGCGGCCGGGCTGACCTTCCGTGCCTATTGCTACAACGCGCTCGCCGAGAACCGCTGGCTGTTCGGTTCCGCCGACCGGTTCGGCGAGTACCCCGGCGTTCCCACCAAGGCGGAGATCGCGTCCTTTGTGGACTCCGACGAGTGGATCGACCTCTTCCGCAGCGTCACCGACCAGTTCCTGTGCTCGCACGGCAAGGGGCTCAAGGTGATCGCCCCGGTAGCCGGTTTCGCCTGGCGCGACCCGGAAGCGGGCGGCGAGGCGTCGATGAGCTGGTACCGCGACGCCGTCGGCATGGACGGCGGTGTCCCCGACGACGCCCAGCGTGAACGCCTGCTGCGTTACAACGAGGACGACGTCCTCGCCACGCACGCGCTGCGGACCTGGATGACGGACCACGCGCAGACGTCCGTGCCGTACATGAACGACCTCTGATCCCTCGGCGACCAAGACACTTGCGATCACGCGCGCTTCCGCGCATACTCGTTGACGAGTACTCGTCAACGAGGAGGTATCGTGAAGCGGCGGAAGGTCGGCAATCTGCTGGCGCTGGCGATCCTGTCCACGCTGCGGGAGCAGCCGGCGCATCCGTACGAAATGGCCTCGATCCTGAAGAGCCGCGGCAAGGAACGCGACATGGGGATCAAATGGGGGTCGTTCTACACGGTCGTCGACAACCTGCGGAAACACGGCTTCATCGAGGCCGTGGAGAGCGGCCGCGACGGTGCCCGCCCCGAGCGGACGGTGTACCGGATCACCGAAGTCGGCCGTGACGAAATGCTCGACTGGCTGCGTGAACTGATCGCCGGTCTCGCGCCGGAGCAGCCGAAGTTCGTCGCCGGCCTGTCGGTGATGGCGTGGCTCGGACCGGACGAGGTGATCGTTCTGCTCCGCACCCGGCTGGCGGCGCTGGACGACGACATCGCCTCGACGCGGGCGGAACTGACGCGGCTCCTCGAGGAGGTTCCGCGGCTCATGCTGATCGAGGTCGAGTACCACCTGGCGATCCGGGGGGCGGAGGCGGAATGGGTCCGTTCGCTCCTTGGGGAACTGACTTCCGGCTCGATGCCCGGTCTCGCCGAATGGCGGACCTTCCACGAGACCGGAGAGCTGCCGCACGGCAGTTGAAAGAACCCCGGCGAGGTGTTGCAGCACCCCGCCGGGGCGAACCGATCCCGCAACCGGAACCCGGCCACGAGAAGGCATCTTGAGAATAGCCGGGCTCCGGGAAACCAACCTGGAGTGACCATGTCGGATATCAAGGACAGGAAGCGGTTCAAACTCCTCCCGGAGATGAGCGGCGCGCTGGCGCGGAACTACGCCAGACAGCGCGGCACCGAACCGCAGCTCGAACTCTGGCGGAAACAGGCCCGCGAACTCGCCACGGACCTGCCGGACGGCGCGAAGATCCTCGAAGTCGCCTTCGGCCCGGGCTATTTCGCCGTCGAACTGGCACGGCTCGGCTTCTCCGTCACCGGACTCGACGTCGCGGCGACGTTCGTCGGGATCGCGAGTGACTACGCACGAGCTGAAGGCGTCGACGTCGAGTTCCGCGAAGGGGACGTCACGAGCATGCCGTTCGACGACGAGTCGTTCGATTTCGTCATCTGCCAGGCCGCGTTCAAGAACTTCGTGTGGCCGGTGAAGGCGCTCGACGAGATGTACCGCGTGCTCCGGCCCGGCGGCACCGCCGCCGTACAGGACATGCGCCGGGACGCGACCGACGGCGACATCGTCCGCGAGGTCGAGGGGATGAAGCTCGGCAAGGTGGCCGCCCTCGGCGTCCGCCAGACGCTCGGCCACCTGCGGCGGCGCGCCTACACACCGGTGCAGTTCGGCGGCCTGGTCGCCGAAACCTCGTTCCGGACCTGTGAGATCACCACCGAGGGCATCGGTATGGACGTCCGTCTCACCCGGTCCTGACCGGACCGGAGGGGACTTTCCCCGCGTCTCCTGCGAGGAAAGTCCCCTCCGGCTACCGGGGAGCCATCCGCAGCGAACCGTCCATCCGGACGACCTCGCCGTTCAGGTAGTCATGGTCGATCAGCGAAAGGGCGAGCTGCGCGTACTCGTCCGGCCGCGCGAGCCGCTTCGGGAACGGGACCCCCTCGGCCAGCGAAGCGCGGAACTCCTCGCTCACCGTCGCCAGCATCGGGGTGTCGACGATGCCCGGCGCGATGGTCAGCACCCGGATGCCGTGCGACGCGAGGTCACGGGCGGCGGGCAGCGTCATGCCGACGATGCCGCCCTTGGACGACGCGTACGCCACCTGCCCGATCTGGCCGTCGTAGGCCGCGATCGACGCGGTGTTGATGATGACACCGCGCGCGTTGTCGGCCAGCGGCTCGGTTTTGGCGATGGCCTCCGAGGCCAGCGTCAGCACGGTGAACGAGCCGATCAGGTTGATCTGGACGACCTTCGCGTACAACGCGAGGTCGTGCGGGCCCTTCTTCGAAAGGATCCGGGCGGACGGGCCGATCCCGGCACAGTTCACCACGGTCCGCAGTGGCACCCCGGATTCGGCGGCGGTCGCGACGGCGGCCCGGACCTGCTCCGGATCGGTCACGTCGGCCTCGACGTAGGTGATGCCCTCGACCTGCTCGGCGTTGGCGATGGCACCGGCGAGGTCCAGCGCGAAGACCCGCGCGCCCTTCGCCGCGAGCGCTTTCGCGGTCGCACCGCCGAGCCCGGACGCGCCACCCGTGACGAGCGCCGCGGTATCGGTGATCTGCATGTTCTCCCTTTCGTCGACAACCGGTTCCAGGTTAACGCTCGTTCGCATCGGCGGAGCGGGTGTGTTGGCTCACGTCGGCACGAAGCATGTCGTGAGGAGTATTCGGTCCTGAAGCGTTCCGTTCGCTTACAGGTCAACTCCGGCTGTCACCTTCAGCAGCATGAGCACTGCTCGGATCGTGGTGGTGGGGACCGGTTACGTCGGATTGACCACGGGGGCCTGCCTGGCAGGCCTGGGGCATCGAGTCACTTGCGTCGATGTCGACCAGGCGAAGGTCGCCAGGCTCTCCGCCGGACGAGTGGACATCCTGGAGCCGGGATTGTCCGAACTGGTGTCGAGGGGGCTGACCAGCGGAAGACTCGAATTCGTGGTCGGTGCGCGTGACGCGGTTCGTGACGCGGAGGCCGTTTTCCTTTGTGTGCCGACGCCGATGGGCGCGGGTGGTTCGGCGGACCTGCGGGCCGTCGAAGCCGTCACCACCGAGATCGGCGACGTCCTGCCTCCGGGGTGCGCGCTGATCACCAAATCGACCGTCCCGGTGGGGACGTCGAAGCGCATCCAGGCGATGCTCGGCCGCAAGGACGTGCCGGTCGTGTCCAATCCGGAGTTCCTGCGCGAAGGCACCGCGGTCGAGGACTTCCTCGGTCCGGACCGGATCGTCGTCGGTTCCGACGACGCCGCGGCCGCCCGCTGGGTCGGGGAGCTCTACGCCGATCTCGCCGCCCCGGTGGTCGTCGCCGACGCGGCCAGCGCGGAGCTGGTGAAGTACGCGGCGAACTGCTTCCTCGCGATGAAACTGTCTTATGTGAACTCGATCGCCGAGCTGTGCGAACGCCTCGGCGCGGACATCGACCTCGTCACCGAAGGCATGGGCTACGACCGGCGTATCGGCCGCTCGTTCCTCAAACCCGGCCCCGGCTGGGGTGGCTCGTGCCTGCCGAAGGACACCAGTGCGCTGGTCAAGGTCGCCGAGTCCGTGCAGTACGACTTCACGCTGCTGACCTCGGCGATCGAAGAGAACATCGCGCAGCGGGACCGGATCGTCGCGAAGATCGCCGGTGCCGTCGGCGGCACGCTGGCCGGTTCGCGGATCGGCGTCCTCGGGCTGGCGTTCAAGGCCGGGACGAACGACCTGCGCGACTCGCCCGCCCTCGCGGTCGCCTCGGTGCTGGGCGCGCTCGGCGCGGACCTGACCGCCTACGACCCGGCCGTCGGCGGCGAGATCGCCGGCATGACCGTGGTCGACGACCCGTACCAGGTCGCGAAGGCGGCCGACGCCGTCGTCGTCCTGACCGAATGGGACGAGTTCAAGCGCCTCGACTGGCACTACATGGCCGAGCAGATGGACGGCGACTCGGTCGTCGACACGCGCAATCTCCTGGAGCCGCAACGGATCCTGGACGCCGGCTTGTCATGGCAGGGTGTCGGGCGGCCGCGGGCGGCGTTGCGGGGGAAGGTCGCCGTCTCCTGACGCCGTTCAGGACACCAGGGAGACGAGCTTCATCAGCCCGTCCACGACCTCTTCGGCCGTCGGAGCGTTCTCCGGGTCGAGCATGTGCTGCAGCATGATGCCCGAGTTCAGGGCCGTGGCCACCGCGCCGACCCGGCGCTCGTCCGCCTCGGTGAGGGTGTCCTCGTCGATCCCGAGGATGCCCGCCGCCATGCCCCGGCGGCCCTCGCGTTGCGCGGCGGCGAGTTGCTTCCGCAGCTCGGGATGGTGCTCGGACTGCACGAACGCCTCGATCGACGCGATCCACAGCGGACGGTTGCGCCCGTAGGAGTCGATCATCGCGCGCCACGACGCCCGGTACTGCTCGTCCGTCGAGGCGTGGGGGTCGACCGCGCGCATCATCTCCTGCTGGACCTCCCTGCCCCAGTCGTCCATCGCCTGCGAGAACGCCGTCAGCAACAGTGCTTCGCGCGAACCGAAGTGGTAGCCGATCGCCGCGTGGCTGACCCCGGCCGCCGCCGCGATGTCCCGCACCGTGGTCCGTGACCAGCCTTTTTCCCTGAGGCACTGGATGGCCCCGCTCATCAGGTCCTCGCGATTACCCATGCCCGTAAGCGTAGACCACACGGTTTATCCAATCGGTTTAACCATATGGATTGACCAAGCGTGCAAATCTGTCGTACGGTCGTTCCCATCACCACGAACCCACTGGGAGCAGCCATGACGACCACCGTTCTGATCTCCGGCGCCGGCATCGCGGGTCCGGCCCTCGCCTTCTGGCTGCGGAAGCGCGGGTTCGCGCCGACCGTGATCGAGCGCGCTCCGGCACTGCGTGAAGGCGGCAGCGCGGTCGACTTCCGCGGCGAGCAGATGACCCTGCTGAAGCGCATGGGGATCCTCGAGGACATCCGCGCGAAGGAGACCGCGATGGGCGAGCAGTTCGTCGTCGATTCACGCGGCAAGAAGGTCGCTTCGCTGCCGTCCGTCTTCTTCAGTGGCGAAGTCGAGATCGAGCGCGGAGACCTGACGCGCATCCTCTACGAGCAGACGAAGAGCGACACCGAGTACGTCTTCGGCGACTGGATCACCGGGCTGGCCGAGCTTGCGGATGGTGTCGACGTCACCTTCGCGCACGGCGAGCCCCGTAGATTCGACCTGGTCGTCGGCGCGGACGGACTGCACTCGGGGGTACGGCGGCTGGCTTTCGGCGAGGAAGAACGGTTCCGCACCGATCTCGGCTTCCACACCGCGGGCTTCACCGTGCCCAACCACCTCGACCTCGACCGCCGAGGCCTGATCCACAGCGTCCCCGGCCGGACGGCGATGATCTCCAGCCGTCGCGACCGTGCGACTGTCAACGTCGGCCTCCTCTTCGCGTCGGAGTCGCTGGACGTGCCTCGGCGCGATGTCGAGGCACAGAAGAAGGTCGTCGCGGAACGCTTCGCCGAGGTCGGCTGGGAGCTGCCGAAGGTGCTCGAAGGGCTTGAAGGCGCCGACGACCTGTACTTCGACTCACTCAGCCAGATCCACCTGGACAAGTGGTCGCAGGGCCGGATCGTGCTGCTCGGTGACGCGGCCTGGTGCGCCGGTCCCGGTGGCTCGGGAACCGGGCTCGCGATGATGGGCGCGTACATCCTGGCGGGTGAACTCGCCGCCGCACACGGTGATCACGAAGCCGCCTTCGCTCGCTATGAGGAGAAACTTCGCGGCCCGGTCAAGCTGTCGCAGAAGCAGGCGGCCGGGATCGGCACGTTCCTCGTGCCGAAGTCGGGATTCATGATCGGCTACCGGAACTTCCTGTACCGGGTGCTGGGTTCGCGGCCGATGACGAAGGTGTTCACCTGGATGACCTCGCGTGCGGCCAACGCGGTGACGCTCGAAGACTATGCCGCTCCGGGCACTGAAAAAGTAGTTAGCAAAGCGTAGTATCAGCCGCGTGTTCACGACCAGGCCGGAACTGGCCGGCACCCACGGCATGGTGGCATCGACGCACTGGCTGGCTTCGGCCACCGGGATGGCGGTGCTGGAAGACGGCGGCAACGCCTTCGACGCGGCGGTAGCGGCCGGGTTCGTCCTGCAGATCGCCGAGCCGCATCTATGCGGCCCGGCGGGGCAGGTCCCCGGCATCTTCGTCACCGCGAAGGACCGGACGCCGCGAGTGCTGGCCGGTCAGGGGGTCTCGCCCGCGGCCGCGACGCCGGAGTACTTCGCGGACCTCGGGCTCGACCTGATCCCGGGCAGCGGCCTGCTCCCCGCGACCGTCCCGGGAGCGTGGGACGGTTGGCTGCTGCTCCTGCGGGACCACGGCACGAAGTCGTTGCGCGAGGTGCTCGGCTACGCGATTTCCTACGCTCGCAATGGGATTCCGCTGGTCAGCCGGGTCGGGGACACGATCCGCGCGGTGCGGGACCTGTTCACCGAGCACTGGCCGACGTCGGCGGCGTTGTGGCTTCCCGGCGGCGAACCCGCCGAGGGACTGCACCGCAATCCGGCGCTCGCGGACACCTGGGAGCGGCTGCTCGCCGAGGCGGAGTCGGTCGGCGGCCGTGAAGCGCAGATCGACGCCGGACGTCGCGCGTGGTCGCGGGGTTTCGTGGCCGAGGCGATCGAGGCGTTCGGCCGCAAGGCTTTCCGCGACGACTCCGGCCGTGACCACGCCGGTCTCCTCACCGGTGAGGACCTCGCGAGCTGGGAAGCGACCTACGAAGACGCGCTGCAGGTCGACTTCGGGGACTGGGGCCTGGTGAAAATGGGTGCCTGGACCCAGGGGCCCACGCTCCTGCAGCAGGCACGGTTGCTGGACGGCCTGCGCGACGATCTGTCCTATGTGGATGGAATCCCGACGGAACGCACGGTGCACCTGGCCGTCGAGGCGGCGAAACTCGCGTTCGCCGATCGCGAGGCCTGGTACGGGGATTCTCCCGAGGTGCCGATCGAAATGCTGATCTCTCGCGAATACGCGGACGCCCGGCGTGCCTTGATCACCGAAGAGGCGTCCGCCGAACTCCGGCCGGGTGGCCCCTCGCCGCGGCTGCCCGCGATTCTCGAGAAGCTGCGCGGACTCGAAGCCGGCTCCGGCGCGACGGGGGAGCCGACGGTCGGGCCGCTGGGCGAGACCCGCGGCGACACCGTGCACATCGACGTCGTCGACGCGGCCGGGAACATGATTTCCGTGACGCCGTCGGGTGGCTGGCTGCAGTCGAGTCCGACGATTCCCGAACTCGGTTTCTGCCTCGACTCGCGTGGTCAGATGTTCTGGCTGGAACAGGGGCTGCCGAACTCGCTGGCACCGCGGAAACGGCCGCGGATCACCCTTTCGCCGTCGATGGGCCTGCGCGACGGCGAACCGGTGCTGGCGTTCGGGACGCCGGGCGGGGATCAGCAGGACCAGTGGCAGTTGTGTTTCTGGCTGGCGCATACGCTCGGGGGCCTGAACCTGCAGGAGTCGATCGATGCTCCCGCCTGGCACACGACCGCTTTCCCGAGTTCGTTCTATCCGCGTTCGTGGACGCCGAAGGAACTCGTGGTCGAGTCCCGACTCGGTCAGTCCACAAGGGACGCTCTGGTCGCGCGCGGGCATACGCTCGTCGACGCCGGACCTTGGTCGCTGGGGCGGCTTTCGGCCGTCTCACGCTCCGGTGGCGTCCTGCGGGCCGCCGCGAACGCCCGGGGTATGCAGGGCTATGCCGTCGGACGCTGACCGCCCGTGCCGTGAAGGCCTCCTTCCCTACCCTCAAAGTAGGCAAGGGGGCCTTCACGGCACGGACCCCAGCCCACGTTGTCCACAACGACCCTTCTTGACTGGGGTCGTGAGTGGTAAAGAGGGTCAGAGCGCCATGTCAG
This sequence comes from Amycolatopsis sp. cmx-4-19, assembly GCA_049998115.1. Classification (GTDB taxonomy): domain Bacteria; phylum Actinomycetota; class Actinomycetes; order Mycobacteriales; family Pseudonocardiaceae; genus Amycolatopsis. Next base: position 667,401 of record JAEBEO010000001.1, read on the forward strand.
GAGCTCAAGGTGATCTTGGACAGGCCTTGATCGCCGGTAGTGACGGTTGCCGCAGGTCACGCGCTCGGTTGCCCTGGCCGACGGGAGCCGACCATGCCTCAAGCGTCCACTCTGGACACCTTTTAGGACTGAAGGTCCGATTGAGAGTGAAATGGGCGATTCCGGCAGGGGTCGTGAGTGGCAAAGGTCGTTCTAACCCTCTTTACCACTCACGACCCCCTTGCGCGGCTGCGCGAAGCACCCCAATCAGGCACCGCAACCCGGATTGACGTCCGTTGTGGACAGTCGCGCCCCGGGCCGCCGGTGACTTATCCGGCCTGATCGACCAGGTCCGGCAGCCGCCGGGCCACCGCGATCACGCCGACCGTCAGCACCGCCTGGATCCCGATGACCAGGACGAACGCGCCCTTCATGCCGAGCGACCCGGCGCCGACGGAGGCGAACAACGTCCCCAAAGTCGCGACGCCCAGCGCCATCGCGGCCTGCTGCGACGTCGTCAGCATCCCGCTGCCGACGCCGGCGATCTCCGGCGGCACCTTCGACAGCACGATCCGGAACACCGTCGTCATCGCGAGACCCTGACCGAGCCCGCACAGCAGCATGCCCGGCGCGAAATCGAGGACGCCCAAGTCCGGCCACCCCAGCAGCACAGTGCCGATCAGCACCAGCAGGCCGAGCAGTTGCACCGAGAGACCGACGGCCACCACCCGCTGCCCGAACCGCGTCACCAGGCGGCTGCTGACCAGGCACATCGCGAAGAACGCCAGCGAAAGCGGTGCCGTCACCAGCCCCGCGCCGAACGGGCCGAGGCGCAGGCCGTCCTGCAGGGTCACCGCGAAGACGAACATGAACGCGCTGAAGCCGACGAAGAACGGCACCCCGACCAGCAGTCCCTGCCGCACACTCGGCATCCGCAGCACCGACGGCGGCAGAAGCGGCATCTCACCGCGGCGTTCCATCCGACGCTCCACCCGCACGAACGCGGCCGCGGCGAACGGGAACACCACGAGCAGCGCGACCGTCCACGAGGGCCAGTCCAATACGGGACCTTCGGCCAGCGGGAGCAGCAACGAAACCAGCGCGACCGCCAGGAACACCGTGCCCCAGCGGTCGATGCCGAGTGGGGCGGCCGAACGGCTTTCCGGGATCAGCCGACGCGCGATCACCAGACCGGCGATCCCGATAGGCACGTTGACCAGGAAGATCGGCCGCCACCCGGTACCCCAGAGATCGGCGGCGACCAGCGCCCCGCCGAGGAACTGGCCGAGCACCATCGAAAGCCCGGCCGTCGCGCCGTAGAGCCCGAGCGCCTTGGACCGGCGCTCGCCGGTCGTCGTCGCCTGGATGATCGAAAGCACCTGAGGCAGCATGAGCGCGGCGGCCGCCCCCTGCGCGGCCCGCGCCAGTACGAGCGTCAGCGCCGTCGGCGCGATCCCGCAGAGCAAGGAGGTCACGGTGAACGCGGCCAGCCCGATCAGGAACAGTTTGCGACGGCCGAAGGCGTCACCGAGACGGCCGCCGACCACCAGCAGGACCGCGTAGGCGATCCCATAGGCCGCCACCACCAGTTCCAGCGTGGCCGACGACGCCCGGAGATCGGCGCCGATCGCGGGCAGGGCGATGTTGACGATGAAGAAGTCGATGAGTGGAAGTGCCGCCCCCAGCAGCACGGTGACCAGACCCGCCGAGGTCAGGGCCGGTCCGGCGGCGACGCGGGTGGGCGTCACCGGAACTTGCGTCGAAGTCATGGGTACCACGATCAGCCGAAGCCCACCCTGGTACCAGGAGTGTGTTCATCCTGGTATCACCACTACCTGGTAACCCGTTCGAAGCTTTGCGAACCTGATGAGGTGGGCATGACCGTCGATTCGCGAGTGGCCGACGTGCGACGGCACGAACTGGCTGCCTTCCTGCGCAGCCGCCGCGAGCGCATCACCCCGGACCAGGTGGGCCTGCCCTTCGGCGGTAGACGCCGGACGCCGGGACTGCGCCGCGAGGAGGTCGCGCAGCTGGCCGGGGTCGGGGTCACCTGGTACACGTGGCTCGAACAGGGCCGCGACATCAACGCGTCCGAGCAGGTGCTGGAGGCGATCTCCCGCACCCTGCGGCTCGACCAGCACGAACACACGCATCTGTTCACCCTCGCCGGGGCGCCCGAGCCGCCGCTGGACAAGGACTGCAAACTCCTCAGCCCGAACGTCTACCGGATGATGGAGAAACTGGAGCCGTTCCCGGTCTGCGTGCGCAACGCGCGATGCGACATCCTCGCCTGCAACCGGGCCTACGACTGGCTGATGGGTGGCGTCGACGCGATCCCGTTCGAGGATCGCAACACCTTGGTCCAGTGCCTGACCAACCCCGAGTGGCGGCGGAGGCTCCCGGACTGGGAGACCAACCTGCCCCGCGTGGTCGCCGGATTCCGGGCGGCGATGGCCGAACACCTCGCCGAACCGGCATGGAAGAACCTGGTCAAGCGGCTGCGGCAGGAATCCGAGGTCTTCGAACGGATGTGGAAGGAGCACGACGTCTCCACCGAGCGGATCGTGCTCAAGCGGTACCTGCACCCGGACGTGGGCCTGCTGAGGTTCGAGTTCTCCTATCTGTACCTCGGACGGCGTTCCGAGATCTCGCTCGCGACGCTCACCCCGGCGGACGCGGAAACCGCGGCGAAGCTGCCCGATTCCTTCTGAGGAGGGAGACGGACCAGGCTCGCGAGGGAGCCTTTCCGCGGCGCGAACGCCGACGCTGGGAACCATGACCGCAGCAGTCTCCGTCCCCAAGATCTCCAGTGCCCGCCTGATCGTCTGTTACGCGGCGATCCTCGGCACCCTCCCGTATCTGACACTCAAGGCATCCTGGGTCACTGGCGGCGCGCTCGGCCTCCGGGATCCGTCCTTTGTGGACTCCGGCCTGATGCGCTTCGCGAACCTGCTCACCGGCGGGATGGACGTCGTCGCGGTGGTGCTCGCGCTGGCGTTCACCTACTCCTGGGGCCGCCGGATCCCCGCCCCGCTCGTGCTGTTCCCGATCTGGATCGGCACCGGGCTGCTGGCGCCGATCGTGCTGAACCTCCCGGTGATCGTCGCCGACCTGACGAAGCCGGAACTGAACGAGATGCCGCTGGAGAACTGGGTCTGGGCCGTCGTCTACGGCGGTTTCGCCTGGCAGGGCGTCCTGCTGCTGACCGCGTTCGTGCTCTACGCCCGCGACCGCTGGTGGTTCGTCGTCACCGGCACCGTGCGGCCGGGCTCGATCGGCGTGGCGGGCGGACTCGGTATCGCCGCCGCTCTCGGCGCCGCGACCGCCCACGTGCTCTGGTCGTTCGGCCCCGGCGGCATGGCGGCCCGCGGTCAGGACGTCGTCGTCGCGGTACTCGCCGTGCTGGCCGCGATCGCGCTGGCGACCGTGGCACGGGGACGGTTCTGGCCGCGGCTGGTGCTGGTGTGGACCGGCGCCGGGGTGATGGCGGGCTCGGGGGCGTGGAGCCTGTTCAGCGCGTTCGGCATGGGCGCGGCCGGACTGGCGCACGTGCCGATGCTGGCCGTGCAGGTGATCGGCGGGGTGCTGATGATGACGTCGGCCCTGCGACGGCTACCGCACGCGGCGTAGTCGGGAAGCCGCTTTCCAACGGACGCACTCCGTCCCCGCCGCGGGTAGCTTTCGTCGTGTGTTGCTGAAAGACAGGTATCCCTGGAGCCACTGGGTGGGCCGCGTACTGCGCGTGGTGCTGCCGCTGGGGTTCGTCCTCGGCGCCACCGGCAGCGCCTCCCGCTGGCAACCGGACACGCCTCCGCTGACCACGTTCGGTGTCCTGTGGCTGATCGCCATCGCGTTGCCGTTGCTGGCGGTCCATCGGTTCCCGATGCCGATCTTCCTGCTCACGTCCGCGCTGACCCTGGGCTATTACGCGTCGGACCATCCCGGGGGCCCGGCGATCGTGCTGCCGACGATCGCGTTGTTCGTGCTCACGAAGAACCGCGGACCGCTGGTCGCCGGGATCACCGGCGGATCGCTTCTCGCGGTCGCCGGGATCGCGTTGTTCGTCCGGCACGGGTTCGGCGCCTTCGACCTGCGGGCCGGGCTGGGCGTCGTCTGGGTGATCGCGGTCGTCGGGATCGGGACGGCGGCGCGCAACGGGCTGGCCGCCGCGCGGGCCCGGCGCGAGCAGGCCGACGAGCACCGGCATCGGATGGCCGAGCAGGAGCGGCTCACCATCGCCCGTGAAGTGCACGACGTCGTCGCCCACAGCCTGGCGATGATCAATGTCCAGGCCGGCGTCGCCGCGCATGTCGCGGACCGGCGCCCGGAGCAGGCGAAAGAGGCCTTGCTGAACATCAAGGAGGCGAGCGCTTCGGCGTTGAAGGACCTTCGCGCGACACTCGCCGTGCTGCGGTCCGGTGAGGACAAGGCCCCCGCGCCGAGTCTGGCCCAGGCCGACGAGCTGTTCGAACACGCACGTGCCGCCGGGCTGGAGGTCCGCGTCGAGGGCGAACCGGGTGAGCTGCCCGCGCCCGTCGACGGTGCCGCATACCGGATCCTGCAGGAATCGCTGACGAACGTGGTCCGCCACGCGAACCAGGCACGCGCGGTCGACGTGCGGTTCGAGCGGAAAACCGGTGCGCTGACCCTGTTCGTCCGCGACGATGGCCGTGACGCCGTCGAATCCGCGCCCGGTCACGGCCTGCGCGGGATGTCCGAACGGACGGCCGCGTTGGGCGGCGCGTTCGGCACTTCCGTGGTGGACGGCGGGTTCCAGGTGCGGGCCGAATTTCCGATCGAGGGGGAACGATGACGATCCGGGTGGTCCTCGCCGACGACCAGGTGCTGGTGCGCGCGGGTTTCCGGGTGTTGCTGGAGACCGAAGACGGCTTCGAGGTCTGTGGCGAGGCCGGTGACGGCGAGCAGGCCGTGGCGGCCGCCGTCGAGCACCGGCCGGACATCGTGGTGATGGACATCCGCATGCCCGGTGTCGACGGGCTCGAAGCGACCCGCCGGATCACCGCGAACCCCGAGCTGGTCGGGGTGAAGGTCCTGGTCCTGACCACTTTCGACGTCGACGAGTACGTTTACGAAGCCCTGCGCGCCGGCGCGAGCGGGTTCCTGCTCAAGGACACCGAACCGGTGGAACTGCTGCGGGCGCTGAAGGTGGTCGCCGCGGGGGAGGCGTTGCTGGCGCCGACGGTGACCCGGCGGCTGATCGCGGAATTCGTCGACAGGCCGGAGAACCGCCGCATCGACGTGCGTGCCGTCCGCGAGATCACCGATCGCGAACGCGAGGTCCTGGGTCTGGTCGCCGGTGGGATGTCGAACGACGAGATCGCCGCCCATCTGGTGATCTCCACGGCCACCGCGCGCACGCACGTCAGCCGCATCATGACGAAGATCGGGGCGCGGGACCGCGCGCAGCTGGTGGTGCTGGCCTACGAGTCCGGCCTGGTCAGCCCGCGTCGGGGCTGAGCCGGATTCCCCCAAGAAGCTGAGATTGCCGAAATTCCTCGCGGATCACGGGCCGTGATCGAGGGGGGCGGATCGCTGACCCTCCGTCATGACGATCGTCGTCGCACCTTCATCTCGACCAGGGGAAATATCGGACCCGGCGAAGCGGCCGGGGAATTCCGTACGGACCCTTTTGTCAGCCGCGCTTCAGCCGAAGTGCGACCCGTATGACGAATACGACGGCCAGCACGGCGACCAGGGCGATTTCCCAGGCCATGGCGGTCCTCCTCGTCCGGCATCCGAACACTCCGATGCTCTGCCTATAGGGCGTGTCAACGGGGGAGGACGTTCACCGACACGGCCTAACTCACTCGAAAGGAGGAAGGTGGCGCGAGGAAGCTACCGAGAGCTGTCGACCGCCGCCCACACCCGGTGCGGATCGAGGTCCACCGGCCGTGAGTCCGGATCCGGCCGCAACCGCCGCAGCAGCACCTGCTGCACCAGTGTCGTCGGCCACCCGGCCGACGCCACGCGCCGCCAGAACAGGTGATCCTCCAGCCCCTCGAACAGCACCTCCGAGCTCCACCCGCCGATTTCGTCGACCAGCGACCGCCGCACCAGATAGCCGCTGCCCAGGTACGGCAGCTTCCGCAGCCGCCGTTCCTCCGGCGGCAGCGCGCCGACCAGGCCGTCCACCGGATCCGCGACCGGGCAGTGCACGACGTCGGCATCCTCCGAGAAAGCGAGCAGCCGCTCCAGAAGGAACTTCGAAGCACGCATCCCGCCGTCGAGCACCAGCAGCCAGGAGGCCGTCGAGCGCTCCAGCAGCGCGTTCCGGGTGAGGCCGCGGCCGAGCGGGGTGTCGTGCAGCAGGACGTCGTACGAGCGCGGCCGCGGCCACGGGTGCACGCCGTCCTCGCCGACGAGCACCTTCCGCGGTGGCACGGTGCCGGTGAGCAGGTCGTTCGTCAGCTCGTCCGGGTCGACCTCGCCGGTCCGCCGCACGATCAGCACGTCGACGTCGGCCGATCCGGCGGACGAGGTCGCCGCGGGCTCCCAACGCCGTGTCGCGACCCGTCGGGCGCCGGCCGTGCGCTGCGCGATCCGCGCCGACAACGCCGTTCCGCGTGCCGAAGCGGGCCCACCGACGGACCGGTCGCCCGCGAATCGCGCGTCGAACGAGGGGGTGTCGACGGCGAGCGCGTCCTCCGGGTTCCGCAGGCTCGTCGCGAGCGCCCGCGCCGGGGCGATGTCCGCGGCGGGCGCCGAACCGAGCGACGACGCCAGGTCGATCAGCCGTCGTGCGGACGCCGCCATGTCCAGCGACTTCACGAAGCCGTAGGCGGCCGAACGCAGGTGACGTTCCCGTTCGGGTTCGTCGGCCAGCGCGGCCACGACCGCGCCCAGCGCCTCCGGCCGCGCCAGCACCAGATGCTCGCCGGGGACCAGCGGTTCGACGTCGACCGACGTCTCACTGATCACCACGCAGCCATTGGTCATCGCTTCCACCGTGCGGACCCATTCCAGGGTCTGCTTCCGCTCGCGATGCAGGTTCAGCAGGAACCGCGACCGCGCGAGGTGCTCGAACTTCGCCTTGCCGGGCAGGAAGTCGACGCGTGCGGTGGTCATCGGTTCGTGCGGCGGGGTCAGCAGCCGCGTCCGCAGCCCGGCGAGATCCCGCGCGTACGAGCCGAGCAGTACCGAACGTCGCCGCTCGGCGGTCCCGAGGTAGGTGACGTCGAGGTCGCGCGGGCTGTCGAGGTCGCCGCCCCACAGATCCCACAGCGGGCTGTAGCCGAGCTGGAAATGCTCGACGGCGATCCCGCGCCGCCGCAGTTCGGCGGTCGAATCGGTGTTGATGTCGACGGCGCCGCCCAGGATGGGGAGCAGTCCGGCGTTGCGCTCGAAGGTCGCCGTCCCGGGATGCTCCACGCAGAAACCGATCGTGCGGCGGCACTGCCCGGCGGTCGGGAAGTCGGCGTCCGGCACGGTCACGAAATACTCGTGGGGGACGACGACGTACACCGTGTCGGAATCGGCATCGGGGAACTTGCCGACCGCGGTCCTGGCCTTGCCGCCCGCCGTGCGCACGGCGTCGGCGACCACTTCCAGGATTTCCTCCATGAAGGCGGACCCGCCCTCGGCGGAGACGAAGCAGAGTTCGGTCACGGCCGGTCCATCTTCTTGCGCACGACCCGCAGCGGCGCGGTGACCCGCCAGCTGACGGTGCGGCGCGTGGCGTCGAGTTCGCGGGCCATCTCGGCGGCGAGGCGTTCGGCGTTGAGCAGGCGCTGACGGTCGGCCGACGGCTCGCCGCCGGGCAGGATGTCGGCGTCGACGACGCCCGCCGAGACGACGAGTTCGGCGTCGAGCAGCGCGAGCCGCAGCTTGTCCCGTTCCTCGCGGCAGGTCTTCAGCTCGGCGCGCAGCGAGTCCCGCTGCTGCTGGGCCAGCAGGACTTCGGCCTCCAAGGCCCGGAGACGCGCCTTCGCGACGTCGAGTTCTTCCTGCTGCGAAGCGAGTTGCTGGTTCACTTCGGCCGACTCGCCTTCGTCCGGTGCGACGGCGGTGGCCTCGCGCAGCTCGTGCTCGGTGTCGGCCAGTTTGGCCTTCAGCCGGTCCTGTTCGGCGGTGAAGACCTGGCGCTCGGCCCGCAAGCGGGTCAGCTCGGCCTGGACACGGCCGGGGATTTCGGTGTCAGACATGAACGCCCCCACTCTGCCCGCGCAGGGCCAGTTCGGTCAGGATTTCGGAGTACTCGCGCGCGTACCCGGCCGGGTCGAGCCACGGCAGCAGCTTCTCGTGCGCGGCCTTCGCCATCTCGCGGCGGCGCGTGGCCGACGTGCCCAGCGCCCGCAGCAACGCCGCGGTCAGCGCGTCGACGTCGTTGGTCTCGAACAGCCAGCCCGTCTCGCCGTCGACGATCATCTCCCGCGCGCCGAACACGTCGGTCGCCGCGACGGGGACACCGCAGCACACGGCTTCGAGGATCGAGCGCGGCAGCGACTCGATGTCGGAGCTGTTCACGAAGATGTCCGCGGCCTGCAGCCAGCGCAGCGGATCCGGCTGGATCGGCACCAGGCTGACCGAGTCCTCCAGTCCGGCGCGTTCGACCGATTCCTCCATCGCCAGCCCGTACGGCGACGGGTGCAGCCCGACGATCGACAGCTTCGCCTCGGGATGCACCTTGTGGATCCGCTCCATCGCCGAGATCAGCGGTGCCTGCCCCTTGCGGGATTCCGCGATACCGATGTTGACCAGCACGATGTCGTCCGGCGAGTAGCCGAGCATGGTCCGCGCCTGCCGCCGGGTCTCCGACCGCGTCCGGCCGCCGAACTTGTGCATCGGCGTGCCGTAACGCACGGTCCGGCAGCGCTCCGGCTTGCTGTACGGCAGGAACATCTCGCGGGTCGCGTCCGCGACGAACAGCAGCTTGTCGGTCTCGGCGAGGGTGCTTTCCCAGCTCTTCCAGACCGCGGCGGGCGGTTTGACCGGACCCCAGTTCTGGTAGGCGAACGCGGGCAGCGAGAAGCTCTCGTGGATCACCCACGCCGTCGGCATCCCGGCGCGTTTCGCCGCGTCCGCGCCGACGAAGCCACCGAGTGTGTTGACGAGCGCGACACCCGCCCCGGAGCACTTCGCGAAGCGCGCCAGCTCGGCGACGTGCCCTTCGTAGGCCGGGACCGTCTGGTTCCGGTAGTGCGTCGTGACGTGCACGGGGATGCCGAGTTCGTGGCAGTCCGCGCGCAGCGGGCCGTCGGTCTCGCTGACCAGGCTGACCTGCCAGCCGTGGTCGGTCACCATCCGGCTCAGCAGTTCCTGCAGCCACAGCTGGCCGCCGCCGACGCCGAGGCTGTGCGTGAACACCAGCACGTGCTTCGGATCGGTCGGGATGTTCACGCGCGCCATCGCGCGGGAGGTGTCACCGGCGAGTTCGGCGGAGAGCTCGGCGTCGTCCGGGTCCGCGACGGGGTTGCGAAGGGTGAAGGTGCGCTTCGGCGACACGACCTCGCCGACACCTTCGGTGCGGTACCGGACGCGAAGCGACAACGTCCGCTCTTCGCCGTAGGGCAGGTCGATGGGCACCCACGCTTCGAAACCGCTGACATCGGCGTCGTCGAAACCGGGGAACTCCTTCGGCACGTCCTTGCGCGGCAGGCGGGTGCGCGCGCTGACCGTGCCGCCGCCCTCGACCATGACCTCGATCAGGCTGGGAGCGCGGCCCTGCAGCATCGCCCAGCCGGTCACGTAGACGACGTGCCCTTCGGTGACCTTGCCCTGCTTCGGTGCTTCGAGCTCGCCGAGCCACAGCGGTTCTTCACCCGGCAGCGTGCCGACGTGGACGGTCGCCTGGTTCAGCACCCGCTCGTCCGGTCCGGCGACGACGATGTCCTGGGTGCCCGCGGGGACCCAGGTGGCGGGGACGGCACGCCAGCCGAAGGTGCCTTCGGGCGCGCCCGGGCACGGCTCGGGGAACAGGTTCGCCTCGACGTCCGCGATGGTCACGGACATCTCGTCGATCCGGCTGATCCCGGTCGTCCAGCCCCGGAGCTCGAACAGGTGCCCGACCGGCCGGCCGGGGGTCAGGATGCCGGCGGTATGCAGGCTCGTCATCGCTTCGCTACCTCGTCTTCGTTCGCCGCCACAGCTGCGCCGACCTTGGGTGAACGGTACTCGTGGACGGTTCTCGCCAGGCGCGTTCGCCAAATCTCGGCGATCGACGCCCGTACCTCGTCCGTGCCGTGCGCGGTACCGCAGGAGGCGATCGCGGAGAAGGTCGCCTCGCGCGCCGCCGCACTGTCCACAAAGGAAGGATGGAGGCCTGCCAGGACGCCGAGCCAGCCCGCCAGGTCGCGCATCGAACCGCCCTCGGCCGCCGCGGCCCACCCCGCGTCGGCGAGTTTGTCCGCCAGTACGAGGATCCCGCGTTCGAGCACGGCGTCGACGTCCGCGGTCGCGTTCCGCCATTCGAGGTCGATCGGGCGCAGCGTCGTGCCATCGACGAGCACGTTGTGCGGCACCAGATCCCACAACTCCTCGACACCGCGGGCGGCCTCCGCGCGGAGGAGATCCCGCCAGCCGGTGAGCAGTTCCGCGACCCGCTCCGGCTCCTCGAGCAGGACTTCGACCATGGTGGGCGCGTCGTGCACCTTGTCCGTGCACGGCCTGACCGAGATCCCGGCGATCGGCGGCGAAGGGACGAGCGGGACGCGGCGGACCTCGGCGCCCTCGCCGGTGCGCACGACGTCCGCGCGGGTGCAGGCGAACGCGGCGCGCTCGGCGGTGTTGAAGTAGGTCGCGAGGCGGTACGCGGGCCAGAGCGCGGCGGCGCCCGGTCCGCACAGCAGGGCGAACCCGTTCGTGGGACCGCCGGTGATCGCGGCGGACAGCCGGGGGAGTTCGACGTCGATCCGCGCGTCGCGTACCGCGCGGGCGACCTCGTGACCGGGTGAGCAGAGCAGTTCGCGCTGGACTTCGAGACCCGCCGCCTTGAGCGTCCTGACCACACCCCGAGACGCCGTCAGCAGTACGACGGCCCCAGTCGGCGACAGTCGCTCACGGACCGACTCCAGGACGTTTCGCGTGGCGTACGGCTGCTGGACGACGACGAGGTCGTAGCCGTCGGCGGGCAGGCGGTCGTACACGGCGACGGTGCCGAGGTCACGGGTGCGGAAACGGACCGCCGCGGCACGGACCGGATCGGCTTCGAGCGCGTGCACCGTCTCCGCGACTTCGCCCAGGTACCGCGTCAGACCGCCGAAACCGGCGCCGACTTCCAGGACGCGCGCGGCCTGTGGCAGCACGAGCGCCCGGAGGACGTTCGCGGCGCCGTGGTCGAGCGGGGTGCGCTCGGTGGCGTCCCAACCGGCGAAATGCAGTTCGTCGGACAGCGAGCCGGTGTCCTCGGCCAGGGAGAGCAGAGTCGTGAGCAGCCGTGCCTTCTCGGCGGTCATCGGCTCAGCTGGTGACGGCGTAGTTTTCCAGCGTCTTCTTCACCGCACGCTGGTACGTGCCGCTCAACGCCTTCTCGCCCTCTTCCCCGCCGAGCGGGTTCTGCAGGATGTCCACCCGGATGATGTTGTTGCCGCTGATCCAAGTACCGCGGTAGCTGCCCTTGTCGCCGTCGATCCTCTTCTGGAAGTTCAACTTCGGCGGCATCCCCGGCAGCGGCTCGGTGATCTGCACGAACTTGTTGGTCGTCTGGTACTGGCGAAGCTGCTTGACCAGGTCGCCGGCGGCACCGGGGCTGGTCAGCGGGATGACCGTGACCGAGATCTTCGCCGGCTGCGGGCCGGTTTCGTCCGGCTGCTTCTGCGAGCCGCGGTACGCGACCTGCTTCACGCCGGCGGCGATGACCAGATCGGCCTCGCCCTTGTCCATGCCGGTGATCGCGGCGAGCTCGGCCGCGGTGACGACGCCGCTCTTCGCGTCCTCGTCGCCGGACTGCTCCGGGATCTTCTCGAACAGCAGCTCTTCGGGCGTCTTCGGCTTGGCCGACGACGTCGGGGGCGCGTTCTGCGACTGGGTCGGCTTGGGCGCGGCCGTCGGATCCGACGGTTCGTCACCGCCGCCCTTGAAGGCGAAGTAACCGCCGACGCCGAGACCGGCGAGCACCAGCACGGCGACGATGGCGATGATCGCGATCTTGCCGCCCTTGCCCTTGGGCTTGTCCTCGAACAGCTCCGGGCCCTGCTTGACCCATTCCGTGCTGCCGACCGGCGAGATCGGCGGGAAGTCCGAACCACCCCACGGCGGGCTGGCATCGGTGTCGGTCCAGCCCTGCTGCTGGGGCTGTTGTTGCTGGGGGTGCTGCTGGTAACCGTGCTGCTGCGGGAATCCGCCCGAGGGCGAGGCCTGGCCCTGCTGGGGAAATCCACCGGCCGGGGACACCTGGCCCTGCTGCGGGAACCCGACGGCGGGCGACGCCGGCGGCGGCACGGCCTGCGTGCGGTTCGGGTCGGCTTGCTGCTGCTGCCAGCTCGGGACGACCTGGGTACGCTCGCCCTCGCCGCCCGGGGGCCGCGGCTGGTTCACCGGCGCGATGATCTGCGTCGAGTCGGCGCTGTTCCCGCCCTGCTGGGGCTGCTGAGGGGCCTGCGGCTGCTGGTGCGGGGCGGGCGGCTGCTGGAAGGGTTGCTGCGGCTGCTGACCGGGCTGCTGGACCGCTTGCTGGGAGGGGTCGCCGTACGCGACCGCTGACGACAGCACCTGGTCACGCCGGAGCCGGTAATCGTCCGCGGAGAGGCGTCCCGATGCGAGCTCCTCGTCCAGATTGCGCAGCTCTTCCTGCCAGGACACCACCGGCCCCCTTATCCGATTCAGGCGGGAAACACGTTCCCGGCCGTCGCGATACCACCACTGCGGTGACCCCGCACATTCTGCACTGCCCGGTCGTGGCTCGCCTTCGCGGGTCGAATCGTGATCTCCCCGCGACCTGCACTTCTCAGCTCGACGGCAGAACGCTGTCCAACGAGGTCAGCGTCTGCTCCAGGCGGGTGTCGAGTGCCTGCGAATCGCCACCGAGCGGCTGCGAGACCCAGGTCGTGACGGCCATCGTCCCGGACACGTAACCGAATCCGCTGAGCTGGCCGTTCTTGTTGGCGCCGACGGTGGCGAGCCGGTCGCCGACACGCTGTTCGCGCAACCCGGAGTTGATCGAGTTCTCGTGGAAGTACTTGACGACCGCGGCGGCGTCCTTGGCGTCGTTCGCCGGGATCACCAGGACGAGGAAACCGTTCGTACCTTCGCTCGAACCCTTGTAGGTGACCGATGCGATGCCCTTGGAAGCGAGGTAGTCGCCCGCTGCCTTCGAGTAGAGGTCGAGCTCGACACCCTTCGCGACCGACATCGTCGAGTTGTTCTTCGACGGTGTCCCCGGCAACGCGGGCAGGCGGTCTTCCAACGGGGTCTGGGCACTGTTGGGCTGCCCGGACGGCGTGAGCCCGGAAAGCCCGTCCGGCGGCTGGGCCACGCTCGGCTGCTCCGCGACGTTCGAGGAGGACGAGGAACCCACCCACAGCGTCCCGCCGATGATCAGCGCGAGCACCACCAGCACACCGGCGCCGATGAACAGCCCGGTCGGCTTGCGCTGGCCGACGACCACGTAGTCCTCGGACGGCGCGCTGTGGCGGGGGCCGGGATCGGGGGTCAGCGGTGGGAGCGGCCGGTGCAGCTGTCGTGTCGACGGCTTGTGCTCGACCGGCGGCGGTCCGGCGCGCAGATAGACCGTGGGGTTGATGTCCGCGGGCGAGGGCGCGGTGGTCTTGTGGTCGGCGATGAGCGGAACCGGGTTTTTCTTCTCCCGGCGAGGCTGGGGCTTCTCGGTGCTCAACGGCTGGGTGCGCTGCTCGGGCCGGGGAAGCGGCGGTGGCGGCGGCGCGTAGCCGGGCTGAGGCTGGTGGTGCTGCCGGTATTCCGGGGGCTGGGGGACCGTGACGGTGGGCAGTTCGATCGGGCGCGCGGCGGGATTGGCGCTGTGCCACTCCCCGCCGGGGCGCCGCAGCGGTGAGGGAACCGGTGACGGCATCGTCCCGCCCGAAGCCTCCGCCAGGAGTTCGTCCCGCTTACGGCGGTGTTCGGCGTGCCCGATGCGACCCGCGGCCAGCTCGACGTCCAGCTGCCGAAGCTCGTCCTGCCAGCTCATGTAGCCCCCTGCCGCCGGGTGTGGGCAGCCAGTGTTGCATGCACCCTTATGGGTGGTTGATGTGGTCTTTCCACATTCTTGCGGCCACCAGCGACCCGGTCCAGCACAGATCCGGGCTCAGGTATTTCGTCGCGGACAGGCCACCGGATCGCTGGAAGTGTCGTGAACTGCATGGATATCGCGGGTTTCGAGGGAGGGGGCACCGTCCCGACCATTCCGATCTTGAAAAGGCTGGCCCACGAGCTTCATGTCCGCCCCATCCTGCGGCTCTCCACGGTGTGATGCTCTTCTGGCTGGTCAGAGGCGGTCGGTCGGTCCCGCCGGTACGGTGGCGAACGTGGGAAGTGCCAGGTGACGGAAATCGACCTCTGCCGCAGCACGCTGCGCGAGCTGGCCATCGATCGGCTCGCCGGACGCGACGTCCGCACGTCCCACCTGGTCGAAGCCGGTCTGGACGCGATCGTCGCCGGGCTCGACGCGCCGTCCCTCGGTCTGCTCGCCGGCCTCGGGTCCTCGGCCGGGGACGCCGTCGACGAGGCGTTCGGCCAGGTAATCGACGAACTCGGTCTCGAACTGCCCGCCGACGCGACGGCCGCCCGCTGGCTGCTGATCCACGGCTGGCTCATCGCGATGGTCGAGGGCGACCTCACGCCCGCGGCAGGGGGCGCGCTGGTCAGCGAGGTCGGCGAGCTGCTCGGGTCCCCGGCGGAGTTGCGGGGGATCACGCGATGGTCGGCGATGCTCGACAAGTGGATCCCGACCGATCTCACCCCGCGTGACGTTTGCGAGGTGCCGATCCTCGAGGAATCGGCCGAGCTGCTCGAAGGTCCTTGGCCTCCTCGCCGGAGTCACCCGTAAGGCGCCGGTTTCTGTCGTACATGTGTTCTAAAATGGACCTTGTACAGCAGGAACAGCGGCGAAAGGCAGACACGGATGGCCTACATCACCCTGCCCACGTTCGTGGGATACAGCACGAGCTCGGGTCCCTCGCGTTCCTCTTTCGTCCGGCGCTGGCGCCGTCAGTACGAGGACCCGGCCAGGGGCGGGTTCAACTTCTACCTTCGCGCCGCGAACGCGATCCGGGCCGGGCGGATCTCCGGTCGGGATCGCGAGGTGATGCGTGCCCTCGTCGAGAACGCGGACGAGCGCACGCGGCCGCACTACACCGAAATCGCCAACGGCTGGCTGCGCTACCTGGGGCGGCGTGACCTGCGGCAGGCCGAGGTCGGCCGCGCCCGCTGGCGGCTCGGCGCGCTCGAAGTCGGCATCAACCCGCACCTCGGACTGCGCAAGGGCGCCGGGCCGGTCCACGTGACCTGGCTTTATTTCCGGGAAGAGCCGTTGAGCCGGGACGCGGCACAGCTGGTGCTGTGGCTGCTGGAACAGACCATGGACGAGTTGCGCCCGGGAGGCCGCCCACTGGTGATCGACGTCCGGCGCTCGAAGGAGTTCTCGCTGTCCGCGCGCGACCGCGACAAGGTCCGGCCGTGGGTGAAGAGCGAGGCCTCGGCGTTCATGAGCCTTTGGGAGGCGGCCGCGTGACCGGACGACGGCGAGCCCGCACGCGGGCTCGTCGTTCACGCACCGTCATTCTCACGGTTTCCCCGGCAGCGCAAGACACCTGATCAGGTGACAGTTTCACGGAGTATGCCCGCGAACTGGACAACTTGGGCCCTGAACACGAAGCTTTCCCAGTCTTAACCGGCCGAACCACCGAGGGTCGCTCGTGAACAACGCTTGGGAAGCCATCTCCAGGGTCGTGGATGAGCCCGCTTGGTACTGGGTCTACGACAAGCTCGCGTTCTGGCCCAGTACCTATTCGCACGCCTGGCCGGGTTTCCGTGAACCCGCCCCGTCCGTCGCGTGGGATCTCGCGCCCGCAGGGCTCGACCGGTCGTCGGCCGAGTTCCGGCACGGCCCGTACGCGGTCGAGCAGAACGACGTCGCCCGCGTCGCGCTCTCCGCGCTGAAGGACTGCGTCGCCGAGGACGAATGGGTCTGGGTACTGCACTGGCAGCATCAGTCGTACCGCTTCTATCCGCATCGCCATGCCGCGCTCGACCCGTGGCCGGTCCCGGTGTTCCCGCGCGCGGACTACCACATGTTCCTGGCGAACGACTTCCGCTTCGGCACGCTCGGGCATCCTTGGGAGCGGACCTTGTGTGTCTACGGCGAGAAGTTCGTACCCGCGTTCGAACAGCACGGCGAACGGGTTTTCCGGAACGCGCTGCGCCGGAACGGGTCGCCGGCCGCGATGGCGGGCTGACCACCGTCCGGTGGGCGGACCTGCCTAAACTCAGCCGGGTGTTCGAATACCACGGATGGGTGACCATCCAAGCGAGCCCTTCCGGCGACGATGACGCGGCGCTGCTCGAGCGCATCGTCGAGCGGGTGCACCGCGCCGTCCGCGATTTCGACGACGGCGACCTGGTGGACCTGCGCTGGGCCGCCGGGGTGCCGGTGCTGCACCTGGGCGGCATGGACAAACACGGCACGGCGGTCGGCCCGGACCTGGTGGACCTGTTCACCCGCGTCGGCGACCTGGCGCCGGGTTCGTATGGTCTCCTGCACGTCTGGGACGACCAGGATCCCGCGCACGACAACGAGTTCAAGGTGTACCGGATGGCACGCGGCCTGGTCACCGAACGCGGCGACGACCACCTGTCCCCGGTCGCGCCGACCGTGGTGGACGGCTACGAGATCTGAGTGTCCTACCTGCGGTTTCGCGGATGATCGAGCACGACCCTTCAAAGCGCCCGCGCTCTAACTGTTCCCGACGGTGTTGAACGTGGTGATGCGGTGGTAGACGCTGTCGCGATACGCGAGGACGACCGCATCCTTGACACCCGGCGTGGCGACCGCCTGCCAGCCGGAGCGTCCGGTGCCGTTCATGAACTGTGAGATGTCGTCGCGAGAGAGACCGACCGTGCCGCCGCCGACGACCTTGCCCGCGCCGTCGGTGATGACGATGCACTGGGCCTGCTCGCCACCGATGAGCGCCCAGCCGTCGATCTGCTTGTCGCCGGTCACCTGAACGGCGTCGACAGCGCCTGCGGTGTCCTTGGTGCCATAGCCGGGGCCCTTGAGCTCGACGGTCTTCGCGAGGTCGACGATCGTCCCGAGTTCCGCCCCACCGGCACCGCAGCCCAGGGTGAAGTCGGGGGTGAACGGGTAGATCCCCATTGCCCGCTCCTGGTCGAGCAGATCCGGGTAGGCGAACATCTTGCTGATCACGCCGCTCGCGTCGACCTGCATGGCCACGCCGAGAACGGGCTGGTAGGCGTACCGGTAGCGGGTCGCGCCCGCGGCGGTGTTCCCGATCGCGTAGACGCAGAGAGCCATGACCAGCGCCAGCGGGATCGCCTTGAGCCGGAGTGCTCGCGGACCTCGGGTCACCAGCAGCACGACAACCGCGCAGACGCCCAAGAGCCCAATCCCGACATAGCGGGACGACATGCCTTCGGTGGCGTTGTAACCGCCCCGGCTGACACCGATCATCGCGCCGTTCAGCACGACTTGGGCGGCGAGCCCGAACCAGCCCGCGACGGCGGTGACCGGTGCCGGACCGTCGACAGTCTCGGTGAAGGTCTCGGTTTTTCTCGCGAGGCGCTGCTTCAACGCTGTCGCGGCCAGTGCACCGAAGAGGCCGACGGTCAGCGCGCCCGCGAGGAACGCGAGGTCCGGCGATTTGGTGGACCAGGACTGGCCGATGGTGCTGGTCATGGCGCCGAGGTAGGTGTCGACGCCGACGACGTTCGGCTTCTGGTAGGTCGGGGGCCACGGTGCCACGCGCCAGAGAACAAAGACGACCAGTCCCAGCCCGAGCGGCAGTGCCGCTTTGAGCCGGCCCTCACCGCGCAGCCACAGGACGAGGGCGAGCACGATCCAAACCGGGAAGGCCACCCCGTGCCCGAGGCTGCCCATGAAGGCGAAAAGGAAGGCCGGGATCAGCTTGCCGTGGTGGGCGAAGGCGATCGCGACGACCGCGGGGGCGAGGCCGAGGAGCCACTGCACTCCCATCATGCCGTCGCCGAAGTACTCGACCGTGCCCGCGGAGAACACCAGCCCGGAGAGCCCGGCGACGACGCTCGCCCGACGCAGGCCGGTGAGGGTGCGGGGCAGCATGCTCCACAGCGCGGCGAACATACCGGCCGCGAGGACGATGCTGAGGAAACCGAGCGGTTGCTGGGTTCCGGCGAACAGCTTCGCGTCGAGCCAGAAGACGAGACCGACCAGCACGATCGGGTGCTCGTGGTAGAGGTGGAACAGCTGGGGGACGTCGAGTTCGCCATTCTTGTCGGCGACCAGCCCTAGGACGACCCAGAAGTCGGCATGATTGATCTTGGGAGCCCGGACGACCTCGGCGATCGACAGCACGATGGGGATCGCCGTGAGGGTCCAGAGGGCCCAGTAGGGGAGCCGTTCGAGCAGACCGCGCTTCACGGGCTTGCCGGCCTCAGGTGTCTTCCGCTCGGCTTCCATGGTCGCGACGGCGCCGCCGTCGTGCGCGTTCTCGCTCATCCGTGTTTCCCCACCTCGAAGATCCGGTCCACAAACTACCGAACGTCCAGGCGGCGACCGTCGTCAGCGGGCCCACATATGCACAGATTCGAATTACTACGGTCGTGTGACTCCGCTCACCGACCGAGTAGCACTGAGTAATCGAAATGGAAGACAAAGCGATCTTCGAACCAGCGCTCGATTGGCGCCCGACTCGACAACGCCAGTTACCAGGAACGGGAGGGTATGGGGACTCGGCCCGGGGAATCAGGGCGAGCAAGCCGTGGTCCAGGCTTTACCTGGGCTCACAACGCCCGCGTGCGAGCGGATGACGGGATTCGAACCCGCGACCCTCACCTTGGCAAGGTGATGCGCTACCAGCTGCGCTACATCCGCATGTCGTGCACTGCTTCAACACTCGTTTGAAGCAGTGGGACAACCATACACCGACCGTCTGTAGCCGTTTCACCCCACCCCGGCAGGTGCTCTGGGGTCACGCCTGGCGTACAAGGGGTGACGACGGCTGCATACCTCCGTATGGTGTCCCCATTCGACCGAATGGTGAGTCCTTCGGGGAGGAGGTGCCTGGCCGGATGACCGAGCAGGGCACGGTGCCGCTTCAGGCGGTCTCGGAATCCGACGAGCAGGCATTGCTCCAGCGGCTCCGCGAGGGAGAGGACGCCGCCTTCGGGGAGCTTTTCGAACTTCACGCCGCCGCTGTGCGGAGGCTGGCTCGCAGCCTGGCCTCCGACCGGTCGGAGGCCGAGGACATCACGGCCGAAACCTTCTTCCGGGTACTTCAGGCGTTGCGCCGGGGTGCCGGGCCGCGGGACTACGTCCGGGCGTATCTGCTGACGGTGGCCCGCCGGGTCTCGTGGGAGTGGCACGGCGCTCGCCGTGACGTGCCGGTGAGCGACGACGAACTGACCTTCCGGGCCGGGGCCGGCGCGGACACGCATGCCCGGACGGCCGAGCATTCGCTGATCACGACCGCTTTCACGAGTTTGCCCGAGCGCTGGCGTTCGGTGCTGTGGCAGACCGAGGTCGAGGGCGAGCAGCCCGCGATGGTCGCGCCGCATTTCGGGCTGAGCGCGAACGCGACGGCGGCGTTGGCGCGCCGGGCGCGCCAGGGGCTGCGGGCGGCGTACCTGCAGGCCCATCTGTCGGTGAACCGCGGGCCGGATTCGTGCCGGGCCGTGGTGGAGAAGCTCGGCGGGTTCACCGCGGGCAGTGTCACCGGCGCCGAGGCGACGCGGATCAAGACGCATCTGATCGCGTGCCAGTCCTGCCGCGCGACGCACGACGAACTTCGCGACGTGTGTTCCTCCCTGCGGGCGCACGCCGGTGTGGTGGCCCTGCTGGTGCCGGGCGCCGCCGGGCTTTACGCGGGCGGGTCGTCCGGGGCGTTGTCCGGGCTCGCCGCCTCGATCAAGGGGTTCCTGCTCGGCTCGAAGGTGAAGGTCGGCATGGCGGTGGCGTCGACGGCGGCCGCGGGCGCGGTCGGGATCGTCGCCGGTCCGGCCGTGTTCGGCACCGACGTCACGCACACCATCGGGTTGTCCGGTGGAGGACTGCCGGAGCTGGCCTTGCTGCCGGCCCAGGTCGCCCCGCCGGTTCCCGGCGAGCCGGTGCAGCTCCCGCCGCAGCGGATCGCCGAGGACCGGCTCCACGGCAAGGGTTCCCCGCCGGTGCGGACCGGGCTGGGCCCGGGCGCGGAACTCGGCGCGGCCGACGTGCCGGAGCTGCCCGGTGCGGGCGGTTCGCGGAAGGAACCCGGCGGGGATGACTTCGAGAAGCCGTCTACGCAGGGGGCGGGGCTCGTTCCCCCGCAGGAGACTTCGCCGCGCAACGAGGTCCCGGAAACCGGCACCAACCAGACCACGTCGAAGCGGGACGACATCCCGCCGTCCGGATCGCTCAGCCCGTCCGACGAGTCGGTGAGCCCGACGACCACCCCGCGGGAGCCGACGACCCCGTTGGCATCGGACACGCCGAAGTTGGAGACTGACCCGGAAGGGTCTTCTTCGCCTGCGTCGGGCGCCGAAGGCTCGACGACGGAGAAGCCCTCCGGCGAGTCGCCGTACGAGGAGCCGAGCCCGGTCAAGCCGACATCCCACTACCCGGAACCAGACGTCGACGACCCCACCTGCCCTTAACGCTCGCGAGGGACAGATCGCCGCCGAACTCTCGCGGACCCGGCCGCCGTCACGGTACGGTTGAGCTCGCTCACGACGAGCGAGCGGCCGCGCGGGAGGCGACTGAATGAACCGGCTGGTGCACGGCGAGGACGGCCGTGACTGGGTGGTCCGAGCCCAGATGGAATGGCGAGCTCCCGCGACCGCGGACGATTTCGAGCACGATGTGGCGGGCAGCTACGGCCCGGGTATCGCGATGATCGTCGTGACGGCGCTGCTCGCGATCGTGCTCATCGCGTGGACCCCGGCGGATGTGATGATCCCGTCCTGGGTGCCGCTGGCGCTGCTGCTGACCGCGCTGTTCTTCCCACTGCGGTGGATACTGCGCCGTCCGTGGACCGTGGTCGCCGAGACCGAGGGCGATCTGGCCGGTGACCGGCCGTCCGAGCGCTGGGTGGGCACCATCCGCGGCATGTTCACCGTGCGCGGCGAGGTTTCGAAGATCATCAAGACCATCCAGAAGCATTCCCTCCCGGATTTCGACGGCCCCCTGCACCCGGTGGAGTAGTCGCGGCGGCCTGAACAAGCAAGACTGGGGCCATGCCCGAGTTACCCGAGGTCGAAGCGCTCGCCCACCACTTGCGTGAACACGCGGTCGGCAAGACGGTCTTCCGCGTGGACGTGTCGTCCCTCAGCGTGCTGAAGACGGCGACACCACCGTGGACGGACCTGCACGGCCGCGAGGTCACCGGGGCCGGCCGGTTCGGCAAGCATCTCGACCTCGTCGTCGGCGACCTCCACCTGGTCGTGCACTTGGCGAGGGCGGGCTGGCTGCGCTGGTCCGACGCGCTGTCGCCGACCCCGCTCAAACCCGGCAAGGGACCGATCTCGCTGCGCGTCCACCTCGACGCGGCCGCCGGTCCGGGCTTCGACCTCACCGAGGCCGGCACGAAGAAGGGCCTGGCCGTCTGGATCGTGCGCGACCCCGAGAAGGAGGTCGCCGGCATCGCGCGGCTCGGGCCGGACGCGCTGTCGCTGGACCGCGCGGGACTCGAGAAGCTGTTCGCCGGCCGCACCGAGCGGTTGAAGACGGCGTTGACCGACCAGACGCAGATCGCCGGGATCGGCAACGCCTACTCCGACGAGATCATGCACATGGCGAAGCTTTCCCCTTACGCCACAACGGGAAAGCTGTCCGAAGGAGCACTCGACGGGCTTTCCGAGGCGATCCGCGAGGTGCTGACCAGCGCCGTGACGCGTTCGGTCGGTCAGTCCGCGGCCAGGCTCAAGGGCGAGAAGCGATCCGGGCTGCGGGTGCACGCGCGGACCGGGCTGCCGTGCCCGGTCTGCGGTGACACGATCCGCGAGATCTCGTTCGCGGACAAGTCCTTCCAGTACTGCCCGACCTGTCAGACCGGTGGGAAACCCCTGGCCGACCGGCGGATGTCCCGCCTGTTGAAGTAACTCACGACCTGGCCGCGGTCCCCACCGACGCCGTCCCCAGCGCGACTTTCCCCGTCCCGTGCATGGTGTTCCTCCCCCGGAAGTGGTTGCCTGCACACAGTCTCCGCGAGGCCACGAGCGGTGACCATGGGGACAGCACCCGGACTTGGGTAGGGTCGGCCCCACCCTCAGTTGTCACAACTCAACAGAAAGTGGGGAGCAGGCCTTGCACCCGGTTGGTCGAGCGCAGAGCATGGACGCCGTGTCCGGGCTCGATATCGCGCTGATCATCCCTTGGGGTGTCGCGGTGCTTCTCGCGATCCTCGTGGTCGTCCTGCTGATCAAGCTGAGGCGGCCGGCGAGCATCGTGGAGAACGCGGTGCTGCAGGCCGTCCACCGGATGTCGAAGGCGACGCCGGATCTCCGCGAAGGGCTCGACGAACAGGTCGCCGACAAGATCACCAGCCAGCTGCTGGAGATGCTCGACTGCGTTGCCGTCGGCATCACCGACAGCGAGGGCACGCTGCTTTCGTGGGACGGCGAGGCCAACGACCACTACGTCGACCTCGTCGACGCCATCGGGAACGCGATCCGCAAGCACCGCCGCGAGGTCGTAGCGCACGACAAGATGCCATGCAACCACCGCGGCACCTGCCGGATGCGGACGGCGGTGATCGTGCCGCTGATCGTCGAGGGCGAGACCGAGGCGGCGCTGCTGGTCGTCGGGCGCACCCGCGGCCGGCTGGTGCAGATGGCGGACGCGGTCGCGCAGTTCGTCTGCACGCAGTTCGAGCTCGCGCGTCTCGACGAATCGAAGAACCAGCTCCAGCAGGCGGAGATCAAGGCGCTGCGCGCGCAGATCTCGCCGCACTTCGTCTACAACGCGCTCAACACCATCTCGTCGCTGATCCGGACCGACCCGGAGGAAGCGCGAGAGCTGCTTCAGGACTTCGCGGACTTCACCCGCTACTCGTTCCGTACGTCGGGCATGTTCACGTCGCTCGCCGAGGAACTCCGCAACATCGACCGCTACCTGACCATCGAGAACGCCCGGTTCGGCGGACGGCTCGAAGTGCGGATGAAGATCGCGCCCGAGGTGCTCTCGGTGGTCGTCCCGTTCCTGATCATCCAGCCGCTGGTGGAGAACGCGGTCAAACACGGCCTCGCGTCGAAACCGGCGGGCGGGTGCGTCACCGTGATCGCCGAGGACTACGGAGCCGAGGCACTGATCAGCGTCGAGGACGACGGCATCGGCATGGAGCCCGCCAAACTCGCCGACCTCCGCAGCCAGCACCGCACGGGCGCGCACGTCGGGCTCGGCAACATCAACCAGCGGATGCAGCAGGTGTTCGGCCGCGACTACGCGCTCATGGTCGAGACCGCGCCCGGCGCCGGGATGAAGGTGACCCTGCGGGTGCCGAAGTTCATGCCCGGCGTGCGGCCGAACCTGCCGGACTTCTCCGTCGACGCGACCGCCGAACGTCCCGAGGTCCCACCGCAGGGCGGTCCGAACGAGGCCAGCGGGGTGAGCGGTTCGCGCAGCGGCGTGCTGCCGTCCTGAACGTCGGTAACCTGGGCGTATGAGCGTTGCGGACAAGCTGACCTCCCGTCTCCCGATGATCGGCGACCGGGGTGAGCGCAAGGACGTCGTCGCCGTGGTCAAGCTGCACGGGGTGATCACGCCGACCCCTTCGCCACTGGCCAGGGGGTCGATCAACCTCGCCGCCGTCGAATCGGCGCTGACCCGCGCGTTCGCGCACGACCGGCTGAAGGCGGTCGCGCTGCAGATCAACTCGCCGGGTGGCGCGCCGACGCAGTCGGGTCTGGTCGCGGAGCGGATCCGCCAGCTCGCCGACGAGAAGAACGTGCCCGTGCTGGCCTTCGCCGAGGACGTCGCCGCGTCCGGCGGCTACTGGCTGGCCTGCGCGGCCGACGAGATCTACGCGCACCGGACGTCGATGGTCGGCTCCATCGGCGTGATCAGCGGCGGGTTCGGGTTCACCGGTCTGCTGGAGCGGTTCGGCATCGAGCGGCGGCTGCACACCGCGGGGGCGAACAAGTCCCGCCTCGACCCGTTCAGCCCGGAGAAACCCGAAGACGTCGAGTGGCTGAAGAAGATGCACAGCCAGCTCCACGAGCTGTTCGTCGAGTGGGTCACCGAGCGCCGCGGTGACAAGCTCACCGACACCGAGGACCTGTTCACCGGCGACGTCTGGCTCGGCGCCCGCGCGCTCGAACTCGGCCTCATCGACGGCGTCGGCAGCCTTCGCCAGGTGATCACCGAGCGGTTCCCGGATGCCGAGATCTCGGTCGCCGAACCGAAGAAGGCCCTGCTGGCGCGGCTCGGCATCGGCGCTCCGGCCGCCGCGAGCGCGTTGCTGGACGCGGTGCAGCACAAGGCCGCCTGGAGCCGCTTCGGTCTCTGACCTCGTGTTCGGGTGCCGGACGGATCCACCTGGTCCGGCGCGGGAGGGAAGAGATGTGGCACGGCTGGGCGGTTCTTGTCACCGGAAAAGATGACGGCACGGGCCACCCCGGGCGCGGGGGTGGGCGGCGCCGTCCTTTTCGTTCGACTTTCGTGAAGCGGGCTGGACAGGGAACCCGGCAGTGGGCATTATGCGACTCACTGTGAGTGCTCACGATGACACCCGGAAGCTCATTGTCCTGGCGGTGGACGATGAGCCCAAAGGGTTAGACGAACTGGTCCACTGTCTCCGCAACAGCCCGCACGTCGCCCTGGTCTTCCCGGCGATCGACGCTTCGGAGGCGTTGCGCCTGCTGTCCACCGACGACCCGAGGCTGGGCGACCGCAAGGCCCGCGGCCTGCCGATCGTGGACGCGGTGTTCGCCGACATCGACATGCCCGGACTGTCCGGCATGGAGATGTCCCGCGTCTTCGCCGCGCTGCGCCCGTCACCGGCGCTGGTGTTCGTGACGGGGCACGCCGAAGAGGCCGTCAACGCCTTCGACCTCGGCGCGCTCGACTACGTGCTGAAGCCGTACCAGCAGGACCGGCTCGACCGCGCGATCAACCGCGTGATCGACAAACTCAACGCCAACGCCGCACCGGCGCCCGGCGCGAGCCTGCTCGGCCAGGTCAAGAACGACGACGAGGTCATCCCGGTCGAACTCGCGGGCACGACGAAGCTGATCCCGCGGTCCTCGGTCCGCTGGGTGGAGGCGCAGGGTGACTACGCCCGGCTGTTCACCACCGACGGCAGCCACCTGGTCCGCATTCCGCTCGCACAACTCGAAGAACGCTGGGAGAAGGCGGGTTTCGTCCGCATCCACCGGTCGTTCCTGGTCTCGTTGCCGCTCATCACCGAACTACGGATGGGCCAGGGCGGCTACCAGGTCGTCATCGGCAACGAGGAGAAGGTGCTGCCGGTGAGCCGCCGTCACACACGCGCGCTCAAGGACCGGCTGGTCGGCACCAACCGGTCGACGCAGTAGCGGGACATGACCGACGACTTCTACCGCCGGGTCAACGGGGTCCGCGAACCGGACCCGACCCTCGGGAAGGGCAGGCACAAGAAGCCCGTGCCGTCCGAAGGTGCCGTCGTCGAGCCGGTCCCCGGCGCGGCACCCGGGACGAAGCCGGAGCAGGCGAAGCCCGAACATCACGCGAAACCGAAGCGGCAGCGGGTGATCCTCGCCGATCCGCGGCAGGCCACGAGCACCCTGCGGGCCAGGGTCGAACTCGAAGAACAGACCAGCTGGGGAAAACTTCTGGTCAAGGATCTGGTGAAGAGCCAGCTGCGGACCGCCTCGCTGCTGGCACTGCTGGTGATGGTGACATTGTGTTCGCTTCCCGTGCTCTTTTACCTGGTCCCGTCGTTCGGGCGAGTGATCGTCGTCGGCATTCCGTTGCCGTGGCTGATCCTCGGCGTGGCACCGTTTCCGTTCCTGTTCGGCATCGGGCTCTGGTACAACCGGCTCGCCGAACGGCATGAACGCGACTTCGTCGACATGATCGAGAACTGATTGCGGAGCGGCACATGCGAGGATTCGTGCCGTGGCGCTGAATCCGTGGGCTGTGGCCGGCATCGTGCTGGTCGCCGTGCTGACCTTCTATCTGGGGCACCGCTCCTCGCGGTCGGCCGTCAGCACCCATGACTTCCTCGTCGCCCGGCGTACCGTGCGTTCCCGGCGCAACGCCGCCGCCATCTCCGGTGAGTACCTCTCCGCCGCGTCGTTCATGGGGGTCGCGGGCATCGTCCTCAAGGACGGTGCCGACGCGCTGTGGTTCCCGATCGGGTTCACCGCCGGCTATCTCGCGCTGATGCTGTTCGTCGCCGCGCCGCTGCGGCGATCCGGCGCGTACACGCTCCCGGACTTCGTCGAGATGCGGCTGGGCTCGACCATGCTGCGCCGGGTCTCGACGACGTTCGTGGTGTTCATCGGGATCCTCTACATGGTCCCGCAGCTGCAGGGCGCCGGGCTGACCCTGGCGACGATCCTGCCGGTGCCCGCCTGGGCGGGCGCGATCCTGGTGACCTGCGTGGTCGGGTTCAACGTGATCGCCGGCGGGATGCGCGCGATCACCGTCGTCCAGGCCTTCCAGTACTGGCTGAAGCTGTTCGCCATCGCGGTGCCGACGTTCGTCCTGTGCATCGTGTTCCTCGGCTCCGGCGGGCCGGGCAGCGCACGTCCGCTGGGGCAGCCCGCGCCGCCGACGTTCCTCGACAACACCACCGTCTCCGTGCAGGCCGACGTCACGCTGAACGTCACCTCGGTGACCGTGCTCGAGGCGTATGGCCAGGTGGAGGGCGCGCGTGCCAACGGTTTCGCGGTGTGGAGCCCGGAAGCCGGGCACAAGGTCTCCCAGGGCACGACACTGAAGTTCACCGCGGGCACCCCGGTCCCGGTGGTCAGCGACGCGCCCGCGTCCAACGGCGACTGGCTCCGGCCGGGTTCCGGCAGCCTCACCGATCTGCTGCAGGTCTATTCGCTGATCCTCGCGACGTTCCTCGGCACCATGGGCCTGCCGCACGTCCTGGTCCGGTTCTACACCAACCCCGACGGCAAGGCCGCGCGCCGGACGACGGTGCACGTCCTGTTGCTGCTCGGCCTGTTCTACCTGTTCCCGACGCTGCTGGGCGCGCTCTCGCGGATGTACGTCCCCGAACTGCTGGTGACCGGGAAGACCGACGCCGCCGTGCTGCTGCTGCCGTCCGCGGTCCTGCCCGGGCTCTGGGGACAGATCCTGGGCGCGGTGACCGCGGCGGGCGCGTTCGCCGCGTTCCTGTCCAGCTCGTCCGGGCTGCTGGTGAGTGTCGCCGGGGTGGTGTCCACCGATGTGCTGCCCGGCCGGGTCCGCGATTTCCGGGTGGCGACGGCGATCGTGTCGGCGGTCCCGGTCGTGCTGGCGGTCATGCTGCCCTCGGACGATCTTTCTTTATCGGTGGGGATGTCGTTCGCGCTGGCCGCGTCGACGTTCAGCCCGTTGCTGCTGCTCGGGGTCTGGTGGCGGAAGCTCAGCTGGCCGGGTGCGCTGGCCGGGATGGTCGTCGGCGGCGGGTTGGTGCTGTCCGCGCTGGCGGTCAACATCGTCAGCAAGTACACCGGCGGCTGGGCGCCGTGGTTCTCGGCCCAGCCCGCGCTGATCACCGTGCCCGCGGCGTTCCTGACCACCTACGTCGTGAGCCGCGCGACCGGCTACGGGCGGCCGGACGACGTCCACGGCGTGATGCTGCGGCTGCACGCGCCGGATCCGCTCGGGTTCATGCGGGATCGGGCGGTCGCCCGGTTCGGGCAGGCCGAGGAGAAGACGCGGACGACCGGAAAGGGTCGGCACCGGAAGTAGTTCACCCGGACGAGTCGACATCGTCTACTCAGAGTCGTCCCGTTCACTCGAATGGATTGATCCTTGCGCGCCCTATAAGGGGCATGATCTTCCGTGGCAACGAAATCACCGAATGGTTGCGGCAGGTGGGAGGTCCGTTGTGAGCGAAACCGATCAAGACCTCGGGTCCGATCCGGAATCCGACTGGGAAAAGGTGCAATCCGGTCCGGAATTCACCGAACTGCGGCGACGTCTCCGGGTATTCGGTTTCCCGGTCTCCGCGTTGTTCCTTCTCTGGTATCTGCTCTACGTGCTCCTCGCCGACTACGCGACCGGGTTCATGGGCACCAAGCTCTTCGGCAACATCACCGTCGGCCTGGTCTTCGGACTGCTGCAGTTCGTGTCGACCTTCGTGATCACCGGCCTCTATGTCCGTTATGCGAACCGGAAACTCGATCCACTCGCCGACAAGATCCGGCACGAGGTCGAAGGGGTCGACCGGTGAACACCCTGGCCGCGGGCGTGCAGGGCAGCAATCCGGCACTCAACATCACCATTTTCGCGGTGTTCGTCGCGATCACCCTCGTGATCGTTTTCCGGGCCAGCCGGAATACGAAGACCGCTTCCGACTACTACGCCGCCGGTCGCGCGTTCACCGGCCCGCAGAACGGGATCGCGATCTCGGGCGACTACCTTTCCGCGGCGTCGTTCCTGGGTATCGCCGGTGCGATCGCGATCAACGGCTACGACGGTTTCCTCTATTCGATCGGGTTCCTCGTCGCCTGGCTGGTGGCGTTACTGCTGGTAGCGGAGCTGCTGCGGAACACCGGCAAGTTCACCATGGGTGACGTCCTCGCCTTCCGGATGCGGCAGCGGCCGGTCCGCGCGGCGGCCGCGATCTCCACCCTCGCCGTCTCGTTCTTCTACCTGCTGGCGCAGATGGCGGGCGCCGGCGGGCTGGTGAACCTGCTGCTCGGCATCGAGGGGAACCTCGGCCAGGACCTGGTGATCGCCGTGGTCGGCGTGATCATGATCCTGTACGTGCTGATCGGCGGGATGAAGGGCACCACGTGGGTCCAGATCATCAAGGCCGTCCTCCTGATCGCGGGCGCGTTCGCGATGACCCTGTGGGTGCTCGGAAAGTACGGTTTCAACCTTTCCAACCTGTTCCAGGCCGCCGTCGACAAGGGCGGAGCGACCGGTGAAGCCCTGCTCGGTCCGGGTAAGCAGTACGGGAAGACCGGCACCACCAAACTCGACTTCCTGTCGCTGGGCATCGCGCTGGTGCTGGGCACCGCGGGCCTGCCGCACGTCCTGATGCGCTTCTACACCGTGCCGACCGCCAAGGACGCCCGTCGTTCGGTGGTGTGGGCGATCGCGTTGATCGGCATCTTCTACCTGTTCACGCTCGTGCTCGGTTACGGCGCCGGTGCGCTCGTCGGCCCGGACGTGATCGCGAAGGCGCCCGGGACGACCAACTCGGCCGCACCGTTGCTGGCACTGGAACTGGGCGGTCCGGTGCTGCTCGGGTTCATCGCGGCGGTGGCGTTCGCGACGATCCTCGCGGTGGTCGCGGGCCTGACGATCACGGCGTCGGCGTCGTTCGCGCACGACGTCTACGCCAACGTGCTCAAGAAAGGCAAGACCGATGCCGACAGCGAGGTCCGCGTCGCTCGGATCACCGCGCTGGTCGTCGGGGCGGTCGCGATCGTCGGCGGGATCCTCGCGAAGAACCAGAACGTGGCGTTCCTGGTGGCGCTGGCGTTCGCGGTGGCGGCGTCGGCGAACCTGCCGACGATCCTGTACTCGCTGTTCTGGAAGCGCTTCAACACCCAAGGCGCGCTGTGGAGCATCTACGGCGGGCTGATCGTGTGCGTCATCTTGATCGTGTTCTCACCGGCCGTCTCGGGTAAGCCGATCGACGCGAAGACCGGCAAGAGCGCCTCGATGATCCAGGGCGTCGACTTCCACTGGTTCCCGCTCGACAACCCCGGCATCGTCTCGATCCCGGTCGCGTTCCTCCTCGGCTGGCTCGGCACCGTGCTGTCCAAGGAACACAACCAGAAGAAGTACGCCGAGATGGAGGTCCGCTCGCTCACCGGCGCAGGGGCGGAAAAGGCGACCCCGCATTGAGATCCGCTTCACGCGCGCGCAACGGGACGGGATGGGAGGATGGCAGGGTGGTGAGCCCTGCTGACATCCCGACCGTTGCCGTCCGTGACCTGCCGAAGGACGGCGTCGCGCTGCTCGACGTCCGGGAGGACGACGAGTGGGCCGCCGGGCACGCCCCTGGCGCCAAGCACATCCCGATGGGCGACCTGCCCGCGCGCGTCGGCGAACTCGAAGAACTGCCCGCCGAACAGCCGGTCTACGTGATCTGCCGCAGTGGCGGCCGGTCCGCCCGTGCCGCCGCGTGGCTCAACGCGAGCGGCTGGGACGCGGTGAACGTCGCCGGCGGCATGGGCTCCTGGGAGCAGGAAGGGCGCCCGATGGTCGGCGACCATCCCGGCGTCGAACCCGAAGTCCTGTAACCGTGCAGCCAGGCCACTACCCGCCCCGATCGCCGGTGCCGCCGGTGCGCCCGGCACCGGTCCAGCAGCCGCGGCCCCAGCCGGAGCGTCACCGCATCCGCTGGGTCGCTTCGCCGCCACCCGGCGCCTGGCCGCAGAAGCGGAAACCGGTGGCCGAGCGCTACTACGGGCCACCGTCGTATCCGGTCCCGCCGAGGTGGGGTTTCCCGAACCTTCTCTGGCGCCGCCCGACTGCCGTCCCCGGCACGGCCTCCGGCGAGGTCACGCCGGGTGAGCGGCTGCGGGTGATCACCCGCAGCGTCCTGCCGGTGCTGTGGACCTTCGCGGGTCTCGCGCTCATCGCGTCGGCCGCCGAGATCTGGCGCTACGTCCTGCTCGTGGAGAGCCGGAATTCCGCGCTGTCGACGTCGGTCGTCTCGGTGTCCGACAGCTTCGTGATCACCGCCGGGCTGCTCACGACGATCCTTTCGCTGCTGCCGTCCGGGCTCACCGTGTGGTGGCTGCTCGTGGCCCGGCAAGCCGCCGCGGAGGCCTCCGGCGAGGCGCCGCCGAGGCGGCAAGGGCAGGTGCTGGTGTTCGTGCTGGTGCCGGTGGTGAACCTGCTCCTGGTGCTGCCGATCCTCGCCGAACTCGAACACGCCGTCCTGCGCCGCTCGCGGGAAACCCGGCCGAAGCCGTCGCGGCTCGTGCTGGCCTGGTGGGGCGTCTGGGTGCTGAACTGGCTACTGCTCGTCCTCGTCATCGTCTGGCGGTTCCGCGACGGCGTCCAGGCACTGGCCGACGGTGTCGTCCTGGTCGCGCTGACCGACCTGGCCGCGGCCGGGCTCGCGGTGATGACGGCGCTGCTCGTGAAGCGCATGTCGGGCCTTCTGTCGCCTGTCGCGGAGAAGCGGCTTCGCCTGCTTCGCGTGCTGAAGGTGGACGGGGCTCCCGATCCCGATCGTCGCGAGAGGCCCGCTTCTTCAGCGCGCTGACCTGCGAACCCTCGTGAGTCCTAGCCCCCGGTGACGCGGAGCGAGCGCACGCCGCGGATCACGAACTCCGGCCGTCGCTCCGCCACTTCGGCGAGCTTCAAGCCCGGCAGTTTCGTGGTCAGCGCGGTCAGCGCCGCCGCGATCTCCACCCGCGCGAGCGGGGCGCCGACGCAGTAGTGGATGCCCATCCCGAAACCGAGATGCGCGTTCGGCGTGCGGCCGATGTCGAGGGTGTCGGGCCGGTCGAACACCTCCGGGTCCCGGGCGGCGGCGCCGAGCAGCGCGCCGATCTTCTCGCCCTCGGCCACCCGGAATCCGGCGATCTCTACGTCGGTGGTCGCCGTCCGCTCGAACAGTTGCAGCGGCGAGTCGTAGCGGATCAGCTCTTCGACGCACGGGTCCAGCAGGTCCGGGGACGCCACCAGGCGCTCCCACTGGTCGCGGTGGGTCAACAGCGCGTTGACCCCGTTCCCGATGACGTTCACCGTCGCCTCGTGCCCGGCCATCAGCAGCAGGACCGCCGTCGCGACCAGTTCGTCTTCGGTGAGTTCGCTGCGCAGCAGGTCGCTGACGATGTCGTCGCCCGGAGCGCTCGCACGCTGCTTCGCGATGTCGCGCAAGTACTCGACGAATTCCGCGGCGGCCTCTTCGGCGGCGTCACGCTGGTCTTCGGCGAGCCCGTACTCGTACATCTTCACGATCGCGTTACTGAGGACCACCATCCGCGGCCCGTCCTCGATCGGGACGCCGAGCAGTTCGGCGATGACCGCGACGGGCAGCGGCTGCGCGAGGTGTTCCAGCAGGTCGGCCGAGCCGGTCGTGGCGATCTCGGCGGCCAGCCGGTCGACCATCCCGGCGGCCAGTGCGGCGACCATCGGCCGCAGCCGCCGGACGTGCCCGCGCCCGAACGCGCCCGCGATCACCCGCCGCAGCCGGGTGTGGGCGGGTGGCTCGTTCTCCAGTAGCGAGTTGCGGTGCAACAGGTTGAACGAAGCGAACCGCTCCACCGGCAGCGCGTCCTGCCAGATCCGCCCGAGGCCGCGGTGGCGCAGTACGGCGGCCGACGCGGCGTGCGACACCGCCACGGCGATGCCCAGCCCTTCGTGACGGTG
Organism: Amycolatopsis sp. cmx-4-19; assembly: GCA_049998115.1. Lineage (GTDB taxonomy): Bacteria > Actinomycetota > Actinomycetes > Mycobacteriales > Pseudonocardiaceae > Amycolatopsis. The sequence goes on from JAEBEO010000001.1 coordinate 699,961, forward strand.
TACTTCGCCGGTCTCGCGAAGGGTCGCGAACGCGGGATACGGGTCGGCGAGGAAGGCCGGATCGGCGAGGTCGAACACTCGCCGACTGTAGCCCGGCCGCGCCGGGGATCAGAGGTGCAGCGGGAAGGGCGGGGGCCTTACCAGCCGCGCGCCCTTCTCGCGATAGCGTTCCGAACCGAGCTTGAGGAGGCTGAAGTGGGCAAGGGTTCGCGCAAGAAGGGTCCCAAGACGACCTCGGATCGCAAGCCGAAGGTGCGCGACGTCTTCGTCGGTCAGCCCTTCGAAGGACTCGCGGCGGAGACCGAGCTGATCGCGCTTCGCGAGTTCGTCCCGTCGGCGACGGCCTCGCTCACGCTGGCGGGTTCCGGCGAGAAGGTCACCCTCGGCTCGGTGCTGCCGATGGCGGCGGCCGCGTTCGTCCGGTCCGATGGTGAGCGTTACGTCGGCATGCAGGTGCAGACCCGGTCCTCGGACATCAGCCGCGACCTCGGCCGGTCGCTCCAGTGGGTGCTGGAGGCCAAGGAGGGCGACGTCCTGTCCGTGCCGGACACCACGACGCCGCCCACCGCCGACGAGAAGGCCCGCCTGCAGGACCTGCTCGAAACGGACGTCGAACTCGACGCCACGCTCTACGACGACTTCGCCTGGTGGCTGCCCGAGGACGCCGACGCGAGCGGCGACGTCGCGTTGTCCCTGGAGCGCGCGAACGCGGCGATCATGCCGACCGAGCGCCTCGGTGCCGGCGCGTACTGGGTGCTCGCCGGGGAGAAGGCGCACCTGCGCTGGGTCCGGCCCGAGCCGGAGAACCTGCTGCTGCAAGCGCTTGCGCGACTGTCCGCCGCGGGGGAACTGAGCCTCGGCGAGGGCTCGCGTTACGCCGGTTCGTTCCGCGCGCACGGGCTGCTCGTGCCGGTGTGGGATCTCGACCCCGAGGCGCACGCGCGCGAGTGGGCCGACGCGAAGGAGCAGCTCGGCGTCCGCCTCGAAGCCGCGCTGAAGTCCCTCGACGCGGAGCCGCTCAACGCCGCCGAACGCCGTTCGCGCGATGGCCTGATCGGCCGCCAGCTCACCATCCGCTGAGCCACCCCGCGCGTTTAGTCCTCTAGTTGCGGTGGATGCACGCGCATCCACCGCAACTAGAGGACTAAGTGCGTCAGGATGGGCGCGTGATCCTTCATATCTGCGGTAGGGCCGAGTGGGCCGAGGTGCCCGAAGACGGCGTCTACACGGCCGCGTCGCTCGGCTCCGACGGCTTCATCCACTGCTCCGACCCGGGGACCGCGCATCTCCCGGCCGAAGCCGTCTTCCCCGGCCGCACCGATCTCCTGCTGCTGGAGATCGACCCGGCGCTCCTCGGCGTGCCCGTCGTCTGGGAGGACGGCGATCCGCCGCATCCGGCCGGTATCCAGTTTCCTCACGTGTACGGACCGATACCGCGTAACGCCGTGGTGTCCGTGCACGAATTCCCTGTTCGGGGGGACGGTTCGTTCAGGATTCCCGACTCCTTGTCGAGACGTTGAGGCAGGCAACTCCTCATCCGTATGGGCGTCTCTCGAACTAGTTCTCGGTAAGAGACAACCTGCGGGGGCGGCCATGCGTTTCGGGAGAGGCGAGCCAGACACGACTGGCCCAGTGACCCCGGGAGGAGGCGATACGGTGACCGCTGCCGCGACGGTCATCTCGGGGACGGATGTCTGGGGGTCCGGCGAGACCCGGGGGAGTGACGTGCCGGGCGAACTCACCGACTTCGGCGACTTCGTGCAGGCCAGCCTGCCGGGTCTCCTGCGGTACGGCCACGCCCTCACCGGTAACCCGCACGACGCCGCCGACCTGGTCCAGACCGTGCTGGAGAAGATCGGCGCCCGCTGGTCGTACGTCCAGCACAAGACCGGCGACCCGATGGCCTACATCCGCCGTTCGATGGCCAACGCGCATGTCAGCCGGTGGCGCCGGACCAAACGCGAGAACCTGGTCGCCGAGCTTCCGGACAGCAGGCCGTACCACCCCGCCGACCCGTTCGAACACGAGCCGTTGTGGCAGGCGTTACGCGCCCTGCCCCCGAGGCAACGCGCGGTGATGGTCCTGCGTTACTACGAAGGATTGTCGGAAGCGGAGATAGCGGACTCGCTCGGCATCAGCCAGGGCACCGTGAAAAGCCAGGCGAGCAAGGCGATCTCGTCGCTGCGCACGAAGCTCGCGCTGTTCGAGCCCCAGGACGAAGGGAGGGAAGCGGGATGAACATGTCCGACGAGGACGTGCAGCAGCAGCTGCGCGCTCTGTTTTCCGACGACCGGCTCGGCGTGCGGTCCGCGCTGAGTCCCGAAACGATCGTGGCGGGCGCCAAACGCCGCCGTCGTCGCCGCCAGATGATGCAGACGACGACCGGGATGGCCGCCGCGGTGGTCATGGTCGGCGGGGGGCTCGCGGTCTTCTCGATCCACGACAAGGACAACGGCGCGGTCATCTCCGCCGATCAGCTGAGCATGGGGGTGTCGGCGAGCAGCCAGGTGCCTCCCGGGCCCGGGAGCCAGGAGGCTCCGATGCCCACGTCGGCGCCGCAGTCGACCCATCAGCCTCAGCCGCCGGCGTCGACGATTCCCGACGGGCCGGTCAAGCCGTCGAAGACCACCGCGGCCACGAAGCCGCCTTCGCAGGGCAAGGTGACGACGGGAGCGCTGCTGACCGCGAGCGGCTTCGGCAAGCTCCGGCTCGGGATGAGCGAGTCCGAGGCGGAAGCGACCGCCGGGCCTCTCCGGGCGAAGGAGGTCCGAGGTGGCTGCACGTACGGCTACGCGGAGGGCTCCGCCGTGCCGGGGCCGACGTCGGTGTCGCTGACCGAGAGCGACGGGATCACCGTCATCAACCCGGCGGGAACGGTGCACACCCCGGAAGGCATCGGGGTCGGCTCGACCGAGGCGGACATCCTCGCGGCGTACCCGGGCAGCACCAAGGACGGTGGCGCCTACGTCGCGCCCGCCGGCGCGGTGAGCGCGTACCGGATCTTCGTGGCCCACGACGGGTCGGCCGTCAGCATCCTGCTGACCAGCCTCAACCAAGACTGCCGGTCAAGCTAGGCGTCCGCACAGACGGAGAAACCCGGGCTGCTCCAAGGGGGAGAGCCCGGGTTTCTCCGTGGTGGGAGAGCGGTCAGTGCGTCAGAGCGCCCCGCCCGCGACCGGGGGCATCCCCGAGTCGGCGCCGTCGTCACCGATGGACTCGCGGTGCAGGTGGTTCTCCACCTCGAACAGGTTGCCGTCGGCGCGTTTGACGATGTTGAGCAGCGTGGACATCTGGGAGATCTCTTCGACCTGCTCCTTGAGGAACCACTGCGTGAACTGCTCGCCGATGAAGTCCTCTTCGGCGCGGGCGGCCTTGGCCAGCTGCTGGATGTCGGTCGCGACCTCCTTCTCCTGCTGCAGCGCGAGCTCGATGAGCTCGGTGACGTCGGAGAAGGTGTTGCGCACGTCGCCGGTGCCGGGGATCTCCACGTGGTGGTCGGTGTCCAGCATGTACTGGATGAGCGCCATCGCGTGGTTGCGTTCCTCGACGGACTGCTTGTAGAAGTGCTTCGCGAGCTGGGGCAGGTCCTCGGCGTCGAACCAGACCGCCAGCGCGATGTACTGCTGGGAGGCGTTGAACTCGTTGTGGATCTGCGCCTGCAGCAGTTCGTAGAACTTCGAGCGCGGTTGCTTCTTGATGAGGGCCATGTATTCAAGATACGTCATGGCCTATTCGATTTCTACTTTGTCCTGGTGATCTGGCTCCTATTAGGTTACCATTACCGATACAAGGTCTGCCTCAATCAAGCAAGCCTTCCCTTATTGCTTGAACGTGATGAGGGAAGGCTTGCTTGATTTCTGGTTCAGATGCTTTCCCGCCGGATCGGGCACGACATGCAGCGCGGCCCGCCGCGGCCGGAGCCCAGCTCGGAGCCGGTGATGGCCAGTACCTCGATACCGGCTTCCGCCAGGCGCGCGTTGGTTTCCGCATTGCGTTCGTAGCCGACGACGACGCCGGGTGCCAGGGCGAGGGTGTTGTTCCCGTCGTCCCATTGCTCGCGTTCCGCGGTGACCGGATCGAGTCCGGTGTCGATGACGCGGAGCCGGTCGATTCCCATTGCTTCGGCGGCCGCGGTGAGGAATGGAGCCGGGCCTTCCACCTTCATGGAACCGTCGTCGGTGGGCCGCATGGTGAACGCGGTCAGCGAATCGCGGGAAAGCGGATACATGACGACGGCGTCGGCCGCGACCATCGTGCAGACGGTGTCCAGATGCATGGTCGCGCGGGTCTGCTGGATCGGCACGGCGAGCACGGTGTGCGCGATCCCGTCGGCGAACACCGACCGCGCCAGCGATTCGGCACCCGCGGCGGTCGTGCGCTCGCCGACGCCGATGGCCAGGACACCCGGCGAGAGCAGCATGACGTCGCCGCCCTCGATCGGCGCCGAATGCGCGCCGTACGCGCGGGCCGCGTGGCGGAACCACGGGTGGTAGGCGTAGATCAGGTCCAGTACCGCGGTTTCGCGGACACGCGCGGGCATGGTGAGCGACGAGACCGCGACGCGGTTGCCGATCCACGCCGACGAGTCGCGCGTGAACAGTAGGTTCGGCAGGGGGTCGACGGCGAAGTCGTTCGGGTGGTTCATCAGCCGCACCAGCGACACACCCTCGGCGGCGGGCAGCTCCTCGAAGGTCATCCCGGCCATCAGGGCCTCGGCCAGCACCTCGGGGGAGACACTCGACAGATGGGAACGCAGCGAATCGGCCAGGTCGATCCCGAGCCGTCGCTCGTCCACCGCGGCGTGCACGCCGGCGGCGTGGGCGCGGGTGTCCGCGAGCGCCGTGCGCAGCGCGTCGGCCAGCAGCAGCACCTCGACACCGCGGCCGCGCAGCACCTCGGCGAACGCGTCGTGCTCCTCCTGCGCGCGGTCCACCCAGGGGATGGAATCGAACAGGAGCTGGTCGTTGTTGCGAGGCGTGAGCCTTTTGAGCTCGTTGCCGGGTCTGTGCAGGAGTACCGCGCGCAGGGGGCCGACTTCGCTGTCAACTCGGGGTGGAGTCGTCTCGTCAATCACTCCGCGAGCTTAGCTAGGGAAGGCCGGAAACTCGCCCTTTGAGCAGGGCGTATCCGACGAACGACACGAAGTCGAGCGCGGTGTGCGCGGCGATGAGCGGCCACAGCCGGTTCGTTTTCTGCCACAGCCTGCCGAACACCAGGCCCATCACGACGTTGCCGACGAAACCGCCGAAACCCTGATACAGGTGATACGACCCACGCAACACCGACGAGGCGACCAGCGAGGAGTTCTCGCGCAGCCCGAGCTGCCGCAGCCGGGTCAGCAGGTAGGCGACGACGAGTACCTCTTCGGCGAACGCGTTGCCGAACGCCGAGAGCGTCAGCGTGATCGGCCGCCACCAGGTTTCGCCCAAAGTGGACGGTTGCACCGACAGGCTGAAACCGAGGCTGTAGGAGAGGAAGTACAGTCCCAGGCCCGGGATCCCGATCGCGGCGGCGAGCAGCAGGCCGTGTCCGACGTCGCGGCCGGGACGGCTCCGGTCCAGCCCGATTTGCGCGAGCTTCATCCCGCCGCGCCACAACAGGTACAGCCCGAGCGCGCCCCAGCCGACCAGTTGGCCCGCGCTGAGGATCTGCTTGAACAGGTCGACGAAGCTCAGCGTCGCCTGGGGGACGTTGAGCTGGGCCTGTTGCTGCGCCAGCGGGACCGGTTGCAGCAGCGAGTCCACAAGGGACAGCAGGCTGCGCAGTCCGGACAGGCCGAGGGTGATGCCGAAGACGACGACCAGTTCGATGACGATCGCGCGGCGCCGCGCCGGGTCTTCCACGAATTCCGGCAGCGCCGGGCGTTCGGGACGCAGCCAGCTCATCCCGCACAAGCTACCGTCGAGTCATGCCAAGGAGTATCGCGACCAGCGAAACCGTCGATCGCGCCGCGCTCGTCGAGTTCCTGTCCACCCGCCATCGCGCCATCCTGATGACCACCAAGGCCGACGGTGGCCCGCAGCTGTCGCCGGTGACCTGCGGAGTCGACGGCGAAGGTCGCTTGGTCATCTCCACGTACCCGAAGCGCGCGAAGGTCGCCAACGTGCGACGCGAGCCGAAGGTGTCCGCCTGCGTCCTTTCCGACGAGTGGAACGGCCAGTGGGTGCAGCTGAACGGTACCGCCGAGGTGCTCGACCTCCCCGACTCCGTCGAGCCGCTGGTCGACTACTTCCGCGCGATCTCGGGCGAACATCCCGACTGGGACGAATACCGCGAAGCGATGGTGAAGCAGGGCAAGAGCATCATCCGCGTCACCATCGAATCGTGGGGCCCGATCGCGAAGGGCGGCTTCCCGGCGGAGCTCGCCTAGCCCGCCGAAAAGAACGGGCAGCCGACCAGCCTGCGGATCTCGCCCGCCAGCTGCTGCGGTCCTTCGACCGGACGCGAGAACGCGAGCCGGACGTCGTGGTCGCCGGAGTCGGCCTCGACCCGCAGCCGCAGGCCGTAGCGGTCCAGTCCCAGCGGCCGGATCCGGCCGCCCCGCAGCTCACCCGGCACATGTCTGGCGAGCTGCTGGACGACGTCCGCGTGATCGGACTCCAGATGCCGCAGCCACTGGGCCTCGTAGTCGTGGAAGGGGTCCGGCGGCGCGGCGCTGAACATATGCGGCCGCAGCGAGTGCGTGCCCTCGGCGTCCGCGAGCACCAGTGACGCCGGGGTCAGCCGCAGCAGGGTGAGGCCGTGCCCGACGTCGAGCAGCCGCTCGTCCGGCCGGGTCTCGGCGATGGAAACCGCGCGGGCGCGGGCGGAGACGGCGGAGAGCGGGCGGAGCCAGCCGGTGATCCACAGCAGCCCGCGAATGGGTTCGCGCAGGTCGACCGGTGCCTGATCGGTCAGTTCGACCATCACCGCGAGCTCACCGCGTTGCGCTTCGTGCGCGCGTTCGACCAGGTGGTGCTCGTCCGGCAGCAGAATGCTGACGCTGCCGCTCGTGTGCACGTGGTGCAGCACGGGGATGACGCGGCCGTGCTGTCCTGGCCGGTCCTGCTGCTCCGCGGTCGGCATCAGCGTCGCCGGCCCGTTGCGGGTGGCGATCGTCTTCGCGCGTTCCGCGGGGTTCGGCGCCGGCGGGCGGCGAAGGGACGTGGGTGTGGTCACGGCTCACCTCCTGAGTTAGGTGAGCCTAACCTGATTTATGGACTCAGGGGAAGTAGCCTGGCCCATGTCTCGTCCGATGCTTATAGGTTGACCAGGTGGAAGACCGCGGAGTCCAGGTGCTCGAACCACCCGAGGGGGTGCCTGCCAGGAACATGCCGATCCTGACCGGCGTGCTCGACCGCTCGGCCGCGACCGCCGGAACCCTGGCCTTCACCACCACGCTGCTCGTCGTGCTGGGGGTGGTGCTGCTGGTCGACGGCCGGTACGGGATCGCGGCGCCGGTCTTCCTCCTCGTCCTCATGACACCGATTTCGCTTTACTACGGCTATTGCGCGGTTGCCGGATCCTTGTCGATGCGGAAGCTGGTGGACAGGCCGTTCCGCCTGGTGAGCGGGCTGGACGGCGCCGTCGTCGCCGGTGCGCGGGTGAGTGTGCCGCTGGACGGCCGGTGGTTGGTCGTCCGGCTGCCCGCCCCGCTTCGCGCGCAGCTCGCCGCCCGGCGACGGCTGTGGGTGCTGGGCCGGTTCGTCCTGCTTCCGGGTGTTCTCAGCCCGCGGCGCGGCACGTTCCGGGACGCACCCGTGAAGGGTTCGTCGCCGTTCAGCGTCGAGCCGGTCTCACCGGGACGCCTTCTTTCGCTGCAACGGCGCCTGCTCGCGTCGTACTACCTGCTGAGTGCCGGGATCACGCTGGTGACGGCCGCCCTCTCCGGCTGGGTCGTGTTCGACCTCCCCGAGCGAGACCGGCTCCTCGCGGCGAACGCGCAGGTCCTCGCGGTCCTCTGTGTGATGGGGACGATCGGCGTCGCCGTCACGGCGCTCGTGATGACCCGGCCGGTGCCCGAGCCGCGGTGGACCGAACTGGCCGTCGTGTCCGGACCGGCGTCGGTCAACCTCTTCGGCATGGTCACCGTCAAGGGACGGACCGTCCTGCCCGACGGACGGCAGGTCACCGTCCGTGCCGGGGGCACCGATCCGTCGCTGGCCGCGAACATCGCCGCCACCGGACGGTTGTGGGTACTCGGCGTGCCGGTGGCCGGGAAGGCAGCGAAGGCCGGAGTGCCTGGTCACGCGGTGTTCGGGCCAGTCAAGTTCAAGTGAGTGAGCGCCGCGTCGCCTCTTCGGTTTCGACGACGCCCCGCCGGATGCCTTCCAGCTGCTCGCTCAGCTCGCCGATCGTGCGGGTGTCGATCAGGGAATCCCCGGTCGCCGCGGACAGTTCGGCGGCCCTGGCGACCAGTCCGTCGAGGCCGAGCGCACCGGATCGCAGCTGTGCCAGCAGTTTCCGCTGCGCGCTCGAAAGCCGTGCGTGCACGTCCTCCTGTGCCTGAACGGCTTCGAGTGACTGCCGGAGGTCGCCGCGGATGTCGTCGCCGGCCGACTTCAGTTCCTTCCTCAGCCGGGCCTTCTCGGCGGCGACAGCGCCCGCGTCCACCCGTGCCAAGGCCTTCCCGGTCGCGGAAGTGCGGCCTGCCAGCCGCTGGAGGGTATCGACGGTTTCCCGCACGATCGGTTCCATGCCGCTCACCCGGTCGGCGAGCGGGCCGGCGGCGAGCGAATCGGAGATCGACTGGAAACCCTCGGCCGCGGCCCACGCCCGCCGCAGCCAGTCCGCTTCCGGTGAACCCGGCTCGACGTCGGGAAGAGCCCGCTCTTCGGGTTCGGGCGCGGGCTTTCCCCGGGAGGCGACGGCGATCCCGGCACGGGCGGCGAGCACGGTGACCCCGACGCCGACCGCGGCGACCACCGGCAGCTGCACCGCCCAGGCCGCACCCGCCGACGTCGCCGCGAGCAGCACTCCCCACGGTTCGGCTAGTTCACGGACGAAGCGCATAGTCGAGGATCTCAGAAATTCGAGATCACGGCGGTGAAGACCTGGTCGATCGAGTCCGGTTTGGACGAGTCGTACCCCACGCCCTGTGTCGTCTCGGCGATCTCCTTGAGGATGCCGAAGTCGGCGTCGGAGCCGTAGGCGATGGTGAACATCCGCACCGCTTCGCCGCGGCCCTCGCTCTTCAGCTGCCCGACGAGGTTGGGCAGATCGATACCGCCGGGATCCTCGTTCCGGCCGTCGGTGAGCACGACGACGGCGTTGATCGCGTTCGGATCCAGCTGCTGCTTCAGGTATTCGTATGCCGCGAGCGAGGAGTCGTAGAGCCCGGTCCCGTTCTGCGGGGTCAACCCGTTCAGCCGCGACGCCAGCTCCTGCCTGCCCGGTTCACCGCCGATCGGCGTCACCGGCCGGAGTTCGAAATAATCCTTGTCGCCGTTGAGTTTCGTCGAAAACATCCACAGCCCGACCTTGTCCGCGTCGCTGAACTGCGGCAACGACGCCACGGCCGCCTGCTTCGCGAGATCCATCTTGTTCTTGCCGGTCCCGCTGACGCCGTCGCCCATCGAGCCGGAGACGTCGACGACCAGGAGCACGTTCGCCTTCTTCCGCAGGTCCTTCCACGACTTCAGCACCTCGGTCAGCACCGGCGGGCTCGGCGGCCGGATGAGGTTGAGCTTCGCGTCGGGCTGGGCGCCGTTCCCCGACGTGGTCTGCGAGCCGGGTTTCCCGTCGAACGTGCGGAACCCGATGTCGGAGAACTTCTGCTGGGCTTCGGCGCCGCGAAGGTGGTCGAGGAAATCCGCCGCGACCTGCTTGTGGAGGTCGTCGGCCCAGTTCAGCACGCTGAACGGGTGATCGGAGTTGAGTGTGCCGTCGCTGGGGTAGATCCCGACGAGCGGCACCTTCGGCGGCGCGTGCTGCCCCCGCTTCTCCGGATCGTTCGTGGGATTGCCCTGGTTGTAGCCGACGAGGGAGTTCTCCTCGACCGTCACCGCGGAGATGTACGACAGCGCCGCACCGCGGTCGTCGGCCTTCTGCAGGTTCGTCAGGAACGTCAGCGTGTTGTCGCCGTAGTGGACGATCGCCTGCTCGACGTTCTGCACGAACGTCCGCGCCTCCGGCTTCGCGAGCGCGGCCGCCGTGAGGTCCGACGAAGTCCCCGTCGCCGCGTAGTAGGCGCCGATCGTGGCGTTGAGCCCGGACGTCGAGATGTTCGGATTCGTCTTGCCGAGCCGGAACTTCCCCCATTCCGGATGCCCGTACTTCGCCCAGCCCTGCGGATCCGTGGCGAGCGCCGCGAGATCCTTCCAGCCGATGCCCTTGCCCGGCCAGCCGAGTGCCTCGGCCATCGGTTTCGGCATGGCGACGACCAGCGGCGCGTTCGCGACCGATCCCGAGTCGCCCTCCGGCACCAGCGCGGGGTGGTCGGTGCCGGTGAGGTTCTGGCGCAGCAGGTTCACCCAGCCGGACGCGGCGGGTGTCCAGACGTCCGGCCGGGGCCCGTCCACGGCCTCGTTCCAGCCGCGGGACAGCGCCTGCATCGCGGTACCGGACGACTTCGACTGCACCATCACGTCGACACAGCGCCCGGCGACCGTGCGGCCGCTGTAGCCCTTGGCGATCTCGGTGACCACGCCCGCCTTCTCCGGTGACGACGAGATCCGCAGTTTGACCGCGTCACCGGTGGTGCATTTCGCCTCCGCGACCTCGTCGCCGGAGTCGCTGGTGATCGCGCGCAGGCCGATGATCAGCCCGATGGCGACCACCGCCGCGGCCGCGAACGCCAGGACCTTGCGGCCCCGTCGGGGCTGACCGGGATTCACGACCATGGAGAACCTCCAGCGGTGGGAACACCGATTATCCGGAGGTTTCCGCCCGCCCGGGGCCACGTTGCCGAACCGTTGCGGCCGTGGCGGTACTTATCCCGCCAAGTCCGTGAAGGCCTCCTTCCCTACTTTGGGGGTAGGGAAGGAGGCCTTCACGGACGGCTAAGCGCCGGGTCCCCGGCCGGACCAGGTCCACGCGTACCGGTGGTCCTCCGACGCGTCGGCCGCCTCGCCGAGGTCCAGCGGCGCGAAGGTGTCCACCATGACCGCGGTCTCGTCGAAGAACTGCGCCCCGATCGACGCCTCCGCCGCGCCGGGCTGCGGCCCGTGGGTGAAGCCGGATGGGTGCAGCGAGAGCGAGCCGATCTCGATCCCGGAACCCTTGCGCGCCTCGTAGTTGCCGCGGACGTAGAACATCAGCTCGTCGGAGTCGACGTTCGCGTGGTTGTACGGCACCGGGATCGACTCGGGGTGGTAGTCGACCTTGCGCGGGCAGAATGAGCAGACCACGAAGTTCGGGCCCTCGAACGTCTGGTGCACGGGCGGCGGCTGGTGCACGCGGCCGGTGATCGGCTCGAAGTCGTCGATGTTGAACACCCACGGGTACAGGCAGCCGTCCCAGCCGACGACGTCGAACGGGTGTGTCGCGTAGGTGTGGCGCGTCAGGCCCGCGCGGTGCCGCACGAGGACCTCGACGTCGGTGCCGTCGACGACCAGCGGCTCGGACGGGCCGCGGATGTCGCGTTCGCAGTACGGCGAGTGCTCCAGGAACTGGCCCTTCGCCGACAGGTACCGCTTCGGCGGGCCGATGTGGCCGCGCGCCTCGATGGTCAGCAGCTTGACCTCTTCGTGCGGGAGCACGCGATAGGTGCACGACGTCGGGATGACGAGGTAGTCGCCGTCACCGATCTCCAGGGAGCCGTAGATCGTCTCGACGGTCGCGCTGCCGCCCTGGACGTAGAAGAGCTCGTCGCCCGCCGCGTTGCGATAGAGCGGCGAAGGGCGCGTCGCGTGGACGAACCCGATGGTGACGTCGGCGTTGCCGAACAGCCGCCGCCGGTCGGTGACCGCGTCCGCGTCGCCGAACTTGAGGTCGTGGGTCTTGAAGGCGCGGGGCTTGAGCGGGTGGTGCGGGGAGATCGGGCCACGTTCGTCCTCGATCGCGACGGCGTCGACGATCGCGGTGGGCAGCCCGCGGTGATACAGCAGCGCGGAGTCCGCCGAGAAGCCCTCGACACCCATCAGTTCCTCGGCGTACAGGCCCCCGTCGGGCTTGCGGAACGCCGTGTGGCGCTTATGCGGGATCTCGCCCACCTGCCGGTAGTAAGGCATCGGAATCTCCCCGGAACGTGTCCGTTGTGCGAACGATTTTGTCCTGATGTCGTACGCTACTAGCGTGTCAGTCGTGTCAAGCGCTGTGGAACTCACGCCACCCGGCCCCCGAGGAACCCCTCCCCTGTTCGCGCGGCTCGTCGACGACTCGGCGTTGTTCCCGCCCGGTGAGGCGTCCATGCCCGAGGCGCTGCGTGCGCACTTCGCGTCGAGGGCCGGTGAACACTCCGGCGTCCTCGGTGTGTTCCTGTGCCAGGCGTCGAGGCTGCCCGAACTCATCACCGAACTCATCAAGATCAAACCGAAGGAACCGCTGCCGCTGTCGCTGATCATCGACACCGGCCTCGGCGGGGTCCCGAAGGCGATCTCGATCGTCGAGTCGCGCAGCGAGATCCTCGCGCTGCGCATGGTGGAGATGCCGGCGCCGTCGGACGTGGACGAGGTCTGGCTGGAACGGGTCTCCGAATTCGTGCCGGAAGACGTCATCCGGGTGGTCGAGCCGCGGCGCGGCGTCGGTTGGCTGGACGGCGTGCGGAAGGTGATCGAGCACGGCAGCTGGCCGAAGATCCGTTGTGGCGGCAAAGCGGGCGAGAACTTCCCCAGCGTCGACGAGGTCGCCGACTTCCTCGCCGTGGTCAGCGGCTCGGCAGGGGCGTCGTTCAAGGCGACGAACAGCCTGCACCGGGCCGTCCGGCACACCGAGGAGAAGAGCGGCTTCACCCATCACGGCTTCCTGAACCTCATCGTCGCGTCCGCGCGGTCCCTTTCGGGCGGTGACGTGCGCGGCGCGCTCGAATCGACCGACGGTGCCGCACTGGCCGCCGAGGCCAAGGGGATGCCGGAGCCTGCCGCGAAGGCCGTTCGCCAGTTCTTCGCCTCCTACGCGGCGGCGTCGTTCGACGAGCCCGTCGCCGACCTCGGGGAACTCGGGTTGTTGTGACCCGCGAAGGGTCACTCACCCTGGACCGGGGCCTCGCCTTGTTGCAGGCCGTGGCGGACGCCGGTGGCGAGGCGGCGACGATCTCCGAACTCGCCGTCGCCATCGGCGCGAGCCGGGCCGCGGTCTACCGGCTGCTCGTCCCGCTGTCCGAACGCGGACTGGTCTGGCGGGACGGCAACAAGGTGCGGCTCGGCGTCGGCCTGCTCCGGCTGGCGGGGCAGGTCCTCCCGCAGCTGCGGGAGGCGGCGAGGCCGGTCCTGCGCGAGCTGGCGGAGAAGGTCGGCGCGACCGCGCACCTCTCGGTCGCGCAAGGGGACCAGGCGCAGGCCGTCGCGGTCGTCGAACCGTCGTGGACGAGCTTCCACGTCGCCTATCGCGTCGGCACGCGCCATCCGTTGTCCGCCGGAGCGGCGGGCAAGGCGATGACGCTGCGCCCGGGCGGCGACGGCTGGGTGACCTCCAGCGGCGAACTCGAGGCGGGAGCGTCCGGGGTCGCCGCGCCCGTCCGCGGGGTGCCGGGACTGCGCGCCAGCCTCGGCGTCGTGTCCCTGGAGCCGTTGGACGCCTCCGTGGTGGGGCCCGCGGTCGTCGGCGCCGCGCAGCGTCTCGCCGAGGTGCTGAAGCAGCCGGAGTAGCCGTCAGCGGTGACTGAGCAGCGGGCGCACCATCGTCGCCAGGAGCGTGAGGTCGACGGCGAACAGGAGCCGCTCGAACAGGCCGAGCGTGACCTCCTGGTGCGAGGGACCGGTGAGCATCGTCCAGACGAAGCCGCCGAGCACGATCACCACGGCGACGAAGCTGGCCACCGAAAGCCGCCGGATCGTCGTGCGGCGCGGCTCCCACGGGCAGCGTGCCCGGCCGGGGCGGGTCAGCAACCAGGCGGCGGCGGGCAGGGCGAGGAACGCCGTCAGCGCGGCGTAGTTGTGGATCTGCCCGGCCGTCGAGCGGGCCTGGCCCTCGGGATCGACGGGGACGAGCGCGAGGACGAACAGCCCGGCGCACCACACGCCGAGCAGCGCGAGGACGGGCCCGTAGCCGCTGCGCTGGGCCTTCGCGATGCCGCCCAGCAGGGCGAGGGAACCAAGCCCCAGCGCCAGGCACATCGCGCCGAACAGCGGGGCGGCCGTCGAACCGGGCGAGAGATAGCCGTAGACGTACTCGGAGAGCGTCTGCCAGATCGGGCTGACCTGGCTGGACAGCCGCAGGTGCAGATCGATCGAGATGGCGACGGCCACGGCCATGCCGAAGATCGCGAGCCTGCCGTGCACGGGGGAGACGGCGCGGGCCGCGAGGATCTTCGGGGAGGTCACGACCGGCTGCTCCAGGCTCGTCGGGGGCGAGGCAAAGGAAGGGGCAAGGTGAGGTGTTCACCTTGCCCACACTGTTTCGTTCCCGAAAGGTTACCTGGCGAACCTGTGAAGACCCTATAGGCGTCAGAAGGCGAGCTGGGCCAGCGCGAACAGGGAAAACCCGGCGAAGACGAAGCCCGCGACGCGCTGGATGAGCTTGGGGCGGATGCGGCTGCGGACCTTCGCGCCGATGAAGACCGCGAGACCGGCGACGGCGACCAGGGCGACGAAGGAGCCGAGGGCCACCGCGAACGGGTTGCCGAAGCGGGCGGTGAGACTGGCCGTCGCGAGCTGCGAGGCGTCGCCCCACTCGGCGGCGAAGAGCACGCCGAACGACGTCAAGGCCGAGCGGAAGAAGGTCGCGGGGCCGGGTCCGGAACGCGACGCGTCTTCGTCGCCGTCCTTGCCGGGACTGAACCCCTCGCGAAGGAGCATGTACGCACCGATACCGAACAGCGTGGCGATGATCGCGGTCACCAGTGTCTCCGGCAGCAAAGTGAGCACACTGCCGAAGGTGGCGGCGATCGCACATTGCACGGCGAATGCCGCGGTGACGCCGACGAATACCGGCCAAGCGCGGAAACGAGTGGTGAGAACCAGGGTGGCGACGAGCGTCTTGTCCGGCAGTTCCACGGCGAGTACCAGGCCGAACGCGCTGATCAGTGCCAACATCGAGCTAGACATGATGGTTCTTCACCCCTTTCACTGCAACGATAAAGGGGCGATTCGGCAATGGGCAAGCTGATGGTTTTCCCGAATCGGACGGCATGTGCGGGCGAATTGTATTTCGCGGCCGGGCTGAAAAGAGATTTCGGCAAACCGAATTCTTTTCTTCCCCTCCGCTGATAGCGTGCGGAACATGGTCGAGAGAGCCCGGATCGAGGACGTGTGCGGACGGTTGCGGAACCACTACGTGTTCCCCGACGTCGCCGAGAAGCTGGTGGTGTTCCTGCGGGCGAGGCTGGGCGAAGGTGCCTACACGGGGCTCGACGATCAGGCGTTCGCCGTCGCGGTCACGCGGGACCTGCAATCGGTCAACGGGGACAAACATCTGCGCCTGCGGTACCACGTCGACCCGTTACCCGAGGTGGACGGCCAGTCCTTCGATCCCGAGGTGTACCGGCACGAGGCCGAACTGAACGGCTTCGGCATCTCGTCGGCGCGCCGGTTGCCCGGGAACGTCGGCTACCTGGAGACCAAGCTGCTCTACGGGCCGGACATCGCCGGTGAGGCCCTGGCGGCGGCGATGACACTGCTCGCGACCACGGACGCGTTGCTGATCGACGTCCGGGAGAACCGGGGTGGCAGCCCGGCGGCGGTCGCGCTGCTGATCTCGTATGTGGTCGACGAGCCCGTGCACTTCAACAGCATTTATCTGCGCGACGGCGACGTGACCAACCAGTTCTGGACGTTGCCGTACGTACCGGGACGCAAGTTCGGCGCGGACAAGCCGGTGTGGGTACTGACCGGGCCGACGACCTTCTCCGGCGCGGAGGACCTGAGCTACTCGCTGCAGCAGCTGGGGCGGGCGAAGACGGTCGGCGCGGTGACCGGCGGCGGCGCGAATCCGCGTCAGCAGTACAAAGTGGACACCCATTTGGACGTCACCGTCCCGGGTGGGCGGGCCGTGAACCCGGTCACGGGAACCAACTGGGAAGGCGTCGGCGTCCGGCCGGATATCCCGGTCGCCGTCGAGGCCGCGTTCGACACCGCTTACGCGTCGGCCCTGGAACACGTGCTGACACTGGGGGATTCGGGGCCGCGGCGGCAGATCGCCGACGAGGCGCGGACGGCACTCGCCCGCCTCGGCTGAGCCGAGGCGCGGGACCTACGTCCCGGAGAGGTCAGGACCACTTGAACTGGCGGGCCCATCCCGGCGTGAGCAGGCTTGGGGCGTGGAGGTTCTCGATCTCGCTCGGTGGCAGTTCGGCATAACCACCGTCTATCACTTCCTGATGGTCCCGCTGACCATCGGGCTTTCCGTCCTGGTCGCCGGGATGCAGACGGCGTGGGTCCGGACAGGGGAACAGCGGTACCTGAAGATGACCAAGTTCTGGGGGAAACTCCTGCTGGTCAACTTCGCGATGGGCGTGGTCACCGGGATCGTGCAGGAATTCCAGTTCGGGATGAACTGGAGTGCCTACTCGCGGTTCGTCGGTGACGTGTTCGGCGCGCCGCTGGCGATGGAGGGACTCGTCGCGTTCTTCGTCGAGTCCACCTTCCTCGGGTTGTGGATCTTCGGCTGGGACAAGCTGCCGAAGAAGGTCCACCTGGCGTGCGCCTGGGCGTACTCGCTGGCGACCGTGGCGTCCGCGTACTTCATCCTCGCCGCGAACTCGTGGATGCAGCATCCGGTCGGGGTCGAGTTCGTCGACGGGAAGCCGACGATGAACTCGATCTGGGCGGTACTGACGAACAACACCGCGCTCGCCGCGATCCCGCACACGATCGCGGGTGCCTTCTCGGTGGCGGCGGCGTTCCTGGTCGGGGTGGCGGGTTGGCAGTTGTGGCGCAAGCGTTCGGAGGACGACGAGCACCGTGCCGTATGGCGTTCGTCGTTGCGTCTCGGCGGCTGGACCGGTGTGGTGGCGTTCGCGGTGCTGGCGATCACCGGTGACGTGCAGGGCAAGCTGATGTTCGAGCAGCAGCCGATGAAGATGGCGTCGGCGGAAGCGTTGTGCCATACGGAGAAACCGGCGAGCTTCTCGATCATCGCGATCGGGGACGTCAGCGGCTCCGACTGTGAGGACGTCAAGACGTTCACCGTGCCCGCGCTGCTCTCGTTCCTGGCGCACAACGACTTCTCGACCGAGGTCAAGGGCGTGGAGAACCTGGTGACCGAGTATCAGGCGAAGTACGGGACGAACTACCCCGACGACCCGCAGCTCGGCTCGCTCGCGGGCAAACCGATCGACTACGTGCCCAACCTTCCGGTGACCTACTGGGGCTTCCGCATGATGATCGGTTTCGGCGCGCTTTCGGCCGGGATCGGGGTGCTGGCGCTGTGGCTGACGCGGCGCGGCCGGATCCCCGGGCAGCGATGGTTCCCGTGGCTCGTGCTCGGCGGGATCGCGACGCCGTTCCTCGCCAACAGCGCCGGCTGGATCTTCACCGAGATGGGCCGTCAGCCGTTCGTGGTGGTGCCGAATCCGACCGGTGTCGACGGAGTGTGGATGTTCACCGCGCAAGCGGTCTCGAAGTTGTCCACAGGCGAGGTGTGGACGTCGTTGATCGCCTTGACGACCGTCTACGCGCTGCTCGGCGTCGTCGAGGTCTACCTGATGCGCAGGTACGTGCGCGGTGGTGTCGACGCCGTCATGCCACCCCGGAAAACGACCCCCACCAGCAAGAACGGCGACCCGGAAGGCGGTGGCGGCGATGACGACGCGCTGGCTTTCGCCTACTGATCGCCTCTTGACGTCACCTACCCAGCCCCCCGCCCTTCCCGGGGGACGGCCCCGCACCCAGCGTATCGGGGGTATCGCTCAGGCGGGTTACCCACAGCCAATCTGTGGACAACTTGAGCGGTTGTGGATAACTCAGGGCTACCGGGGCCCGAGAGGTCGGTTCGGGAGGGTGCGCGTGATAGGGGCGGGTTGCGAAAGCCACTTTCGCAACGTTGAAGGTTGCGAAAGTGGCTTTCGCAACGTCCGGGGCGGGCGAGTGGCAGGGCACCGGGCTGAAAGGGCCCATGCCCGCAGCCCGCGCGACGGCGGCGAAAGCGTCCTTCAGGCCCAAGCGACCAGGAGCCTCCGATGACCCTCGAAACGATCTGGTTCTGCGTCGTCGCCCTCTTCTGGCTCGGCTACCTCTTCCTCGAAGGCTTCGACTTCGGCGTCGGCATGCTCATGCCCGTCCTCGCGAAGGACAACACCGAGCGCCGCGTCATGGTCAACACGATCGGCCCGGTCTGGGACGGCAACGAGGTCTGGCTGATCGTCGCCGGCGGCGCGATGTTCGCCGCGTTCCCCGGCTGGTACGCGTCGCTGTTCTCGGCGGCGTACCTGCCGCTTTTGGTCGTCCTGCTCGCGCTCATCGGCCGCGGCGTCGCGTTCGAATACCGCGGCAAGGTCGACTCCGACCGCTGGCGCCGCAACTGGGACCGGGTCATCGGCGTCGGCTCGTGGATCCCGCCGTTCGGTGTCGGCCTGCTCCTCGCGACCACGGTTCTCGGCCTCCCCCTCGACGCCGAGGGTGACCGCGTCGGCGGCGCGTTCGCCGCCCTCACCTTCGAAACGCTGCTCGGCGCGATCGCGGTCGTCGGCTTCTCGCTGGTCCACGGCGCCGCGTTCCTCGCCCTCAAGACCGAAGGCGACCTCCGTCACCGCGCCCGGAACCTGGCCACGCGCCTGCTCCCGTTCGCCCTCATGCCGTTGCTCGCGTTCCTCATCGTCGTGCAACTCCGTTCGGGCGACCTGTGGACGCTGTTCCTGATCGGCGCCGCCGTCGTCGCTGCGGTCGTCGCCTGGTTCCGGATCCGCGCCGGACGCGAAGGGCAGGCGTTCGCCGCGCTCGGCGGGGTCATCGCGGCGTCGGCCGTCGCGCTCTTCGTCGCGTTGTACCCGAACGTCCTTCCGTCCACTTCGGACCCGGCGAACACGCTGACCATCGCGGGCGAGGCGTCGAGCCCGTACACCCTGACCGTGATGACCTGGGTCGCGGTGTTCGGCGCGCCCGCCGTCCTGATCTACCAGGGCTGGACGTACTGGGTGTTCCGCAAGCGCATCGGCACCCGGCACATCCCACCGGTGCACGTGCCATGACCGAGCTTCCCGGCCGCGAAACCCTTTCCGCCAAGGAGTCCACCATGGACCCGGCGCGACCGGGAAAGGGTCCGCTCGGCGCGCTCGCCCCGCTTTCGGCGGCGGCGCGCCGGGCGTTGATCCTCAGCGGAATCCTTGCCTTCGTCAACGCGCTTTTGCTGGTGGGACAGGCGTTCCTGCTCGCCGATGTCCTCTCCGCGGTCGTCCGCGGAACACCGGGGGACCGCACCGCCCAGCTGGCCGTGCTGCTCGCGCTCGTCGCAGGGCGCGCGTTGACCGGCTGGGCGGTGCGGGTCGTTTCCGCCCGCGCGGCCGCGCGGGCGAAGGAAGAACTGCGTGCCAAGGCCGTCGAGCACGCCCTGCGGCTCGGCCCGGAATGGATCGCCCGCCGCGGCCACGGCGAGTTGACGTCGTTGACCACCAAGGGACTCGACGCGCTCGACGCCTACTTCACCCAATACCTCCCGGCTCTGGTGACCGCCGCGATCGTGCCACTCGCCGCCGGTGCCGCGATCCTGTTCGCGGACTGGCCGTCGGCCGCGCTCGTCGTGATCACCGTGCCTCTCCTGCCGGTGTTCGCCATCCTGATCGGCAAGCACACCGCCGAACGCGTCGCCGAAGCCGCCGACGCCGAACACCGGCTGTCCGGTCATCTGCTCGAACTCGTTCGCGCGCTGCCGGTGCTCAGCGCGTTCCGGCGCGCCGAGGCGCAGGCCGAGACGGTCCGCAAGATCTCCGAACGCCACCGCCGCACGACACTGAAAACCCTGAAAGTCGCGTTCGCGTCGGCGTTCGCACTGGAACTGATCGCGACACTTTCGGTCGCGTTGGTCGCGGTCGTCATCGGTGTCCGGCTGGTGTCCGGCGACCTGCCCCTCGCGATCGGGCTGGGCGTGCTGATCCTGGTACCGGAGTGCTATCAGCCGTTGCGCGCGGTCGGCGCCGCTTTCCACGCCAGCGAAGACGGCGTCGAGGCCGTGCGCCGGGTCGCGGACGTACTCGCGGAACCCTTGCCGCCCCACGGTTCCGAGACACCGGCCAAGGGGGTGGTCCACGTCGCCGGGCTCCGGGTGGCGAGACGTGGCGGATTCGCGCCCGACGGCGACACGTTCGCCGTCCGCCCGGGTGAGGTGGGCTGGCTGCGCGCGCCCAGCGGCGGCGGCAAGTCGACGACGCTCGCCGCGCTGCTCGGCTTCGTCCAGACCCACGACGGGACGATCACCATCGGCGGCACCAGTCTCGCCGACGCGGATCTCGAACGCTGGCGCGAGAACGTCGCCTGGGTGCCGCAGTCGCCGGTGTTCGGCGGGGGAACGGTCCGCGAGGAGGCGGGCGCCGAAGACGTCCTCGGCGAACTCGGCCTCGACGGCCTGGCCGAGCGTCCGGTTGCGAAGCTCTCGCAAGGACAACGGCAACGGGTCGCGGTGGCGAGGGCACTCGTGCGGATCCGCTCGGGCGCGTGGCTGCTCCTGCTCGACGAGCCGACGGCCCACCTCGACGAGGTCAACGCCGGACTCGTCATGACCGCGATCCGGAAGGCCGCCGACGACGGCGCCGCCGTGCTCATCGCCGCGCACGAACGTTCCTCCGGTGTCGACATGCCGATCGGGCCGGTGGTGGAAGCCGTCACGACGGAGGCGCGGCCGGAGACCCGGCCGTTGCCGTGGCGCGGCCTGCTGCGGCCCAGGTTCTTCGGCGGTGCGCTGCTGGGGGCGGCCGCGCTGCTGGCCGGGGTCGCGCTGACCGCGCTTTCGGGCTGGCTGATCGCCAAGGCGTCGCAGCAGCCGCCGATCCTGACCCTGACGGTGATGATCGTCGGCGTGCGGACGTTCGGCCTCGGCCGCGCGGGACTGCGGTACCTCGAACGGCTGGTCACGCACGACGCCGCGTTCCGGATCGCCGGAAACCTGCGGGTGCGGCTGTGGGAGTCGCTGGTGCGCCTCGGACCGGCGCGGGCCCTGCGCGCGGGCGAGGAGCAGCGGCGGCTGGTCGGCGACACCGACACCGTGCGCGATCTGCTGCCCCGGGTGATCACGCCCCTGGTCGTGGTCGCGCTGGTCGCCGCGGGTGCGGTCGCGGTGCAGGGCTCCGTGCTGCCCGAAGCCGGGATCGCGCTGGCCGCGGCCGTCCTGGTGGGCGCGTTCGCGCCCTTGCTCGCGCTCCGCGCGGAACGCCGTGCGACGAGTGCGCTGGCCGCCGGACGCCGTTCGGTGTCGGCGCAGGTGCTGAGCCTGTTCGAGGCCGCCGCGGAACTGATCGCGTACGGCGTCGACAAGGAGCGGCGTCGCCGGATCGCCGCCACCGACATCGCCTTGACCGCCGAAGCGCGGCGACAGGCCTTCGGTGCCGGTGCGGCCGACGCCCTGATCATCCTGGCGACGGGTGCCGCCACCGTGGTGAGCACCTGGTTCGCGGTGAACGCCGTCGCCGCCGGCGCGCTGAACCCGGTCCTCGCGCCCGTGGTCGCCCTGGTCCCGCTCGCGCTGGCGGAAGTCCTCTCCCTCCTCCCGCCCGCCGCGCAGCACTGGGACACCCTGCGCCAGGCCCGGCTGCGCCTCGCCGCGTGTCCTGAGGAGACCCCGGCCGTGGGGACCCGTCAGGACACCGGCGGGGTGCGGATCCGGAACGCCGACCTCGGCTGGCCCGGTACGGAGCGTCCGGTGCTCACCGGCGTCGACCTCGACATCGCGCCCGGTACGCACGTCGCCGTCGTCGGCCCGAGCGGTGCCGGCAAGTCGACACTCGTCGCGGCCCTGCTCGGATTCTTGAAGCCCAGCACGGGCGAGGTCGTCACGCCGGAGAAGGTCGCTTGGGCGCCGCAGGAACCGATGCTGGTGTCCACCACGATCGCCGAGAACCTGCGCCTCGCCCACCCGACGGCGTCGGAAGCGGACCTGCGGAAAGCCCTGTACCAGGCCGTTCTCGAAGACGTCGAGATCTCCACGATGCTCGACAGCGCGGGCGCCGGGCTCTCGGGCGGCCAGGCGCAGCGGGTCGCGCTCGCCCGCGCCATGCTCGGCGCCGACCGGGCCGACTTGATCCTGCTCGACGAACCGACCGCGCACCTCGACGAGGACCGCGCGCGCACCGTCCGCGAACGCCTCGGCGAGGCACTGGCCGGGAAGACCGTCGTGCACGTCACGCACAACGCCGCCGAAGCAGCCGACGCCGATGTCGTGCTGGAGGTGCGAGAGGGTCGCGTCACAGCGCGCACACGCGCCGGAGCCCGCTAATGTCGAGAGCGCTCATGGATCCCACGCTTGCCGCGCGCGCCTTGTCCGCCGCCACCGAGATCACCGGCACCGCCCTGTCCGGCGACGACCCTGGTGACGTGCTGGAGACCGTCGTCGCCCGCGCCGTCGAAATGGCGGAGGCCGACCTCGGTCTCCTGATGGTGCGTTCCGACGACGGGCAGGTGGTCGTCGAGGCCGCGCACGGGGCCACCACCCAAGGCCTCCGCGGGCTGGCCTTTCCCGCCGATTCCGCCGCCGGTCAGGTCGCCCGCGGCGGCAAACCGGTGGTCAGCGAGGACTTCACCGTCGATCCGCGAACGGCACGTTTCGTGCCGTCGGAACTGCAGGGCTTCGGTCCCTTCGCGGCTTCGGCGTTCGGGGCGGGCGGACGTGTCCTCGGCGCGTTGACCGTGTATCGCCGCCATGGCGGCGATCCGTTCTCCGCCAGCACTGTCGAGGTGCTCACCGCCTTCGCGGCGCAGGCCGGTGTCGTGCTCGCCTTGGCCGAAGGCGCCAACGCCCGGCACCGCGTAACGCTCTACCAGGAGCGCGAACGCATCGCGCGCGAACTGCACGACGTCATCGTGCAGCGGCTCTACGGCGCCGGGATGCAGCTCGACCGTGTCCGCAAGAACATGCGGAAGCGGTTCGCGCAGGCGGACGGCGTACGCCTGTCCGAGGCGATCGACCAGCTCGACCAGACCATCGAGGAGATCCGCGGCACCGTGCGCGCGTTGCGCAGCCCGGAACCCGCCAACGAGACGGTCACCGCCACCGACCTCGCCGAGTCCGCACGCGGCGAGGTGCGTATCGCGGGCGAACTGCTCGGCTACCCGCCGACCCTCGAACTTTCGGGGGAGCTGGCCGACATCCCCGCCGAACAGGCCGACCACATCCGCGCCGCCCTGCGCGAGGCACTGTCCAATGTGGTCAGGCATTCCGGGGCGAGCGAGACCCGCGTGACGCTCAGCCGCGACGCCGAGGGCGTCAAACTTCGCGTGCGGGACAACGGATCCGGTGTCCCGCAGGGGGTCGCCAAACGCGGCCTCCGCCATCTGGACGAACGCGCGACGACCTCCGGCGGACGGTTTTCGATCAATTCGTCGCCGAGTCTGGGGACTTTGGTCGCTTTCGACGTCCCACTCGATCAAACCGTGTGAAATTCACGGACCTCGTCGCTCATTCGAGTGACGGTTCGCCTTTCTCGATCACTACGTAACAACCGGACGCGATGCGCGATTGTAAAGGCATCAAACGCGCTCGGAGCGCGAATTCCCATCGAAAGGACTCCTCATGTCCTCGGTTCGTCGCGCCCTCGGAACGGCCGTGATCCTCGCCGGATTCTCCTTGTTCGGCCCCGCTTCCGTCGCGTTCGCGCTGACGGAACTTCCCGTCGTCGCCGACCTGGACTGCGGTGACTTCCAGTTCCGGGAAGACGCGCAGGCGGTGCTGGAACAAGATCGATCCGATCCGCATGGTCTCGATCGGGACAAGGACGGAATCGCGTGCGAAACGTTACCGAAGCGCGGAACGACGCCGACGGAAACGATCACGCCGACCGTTCCGCCCGTCGTCACGCAAACGAAACCGGCCCCGAGCAGTGCGCGAATCGCCGACAAGGACTGCGCCGATTTCCCGTCGCAGGCCGCCGCGCAGGCCGAACTCAAGAAGAACCCGCGTGACCCGTACAAGCTCGACGGCGACCACGACGGGTACGCCTGCGAGTCCCGCTTCGGCGAACCCGCGCGGTCCGGCCAGGTGAAGGTCAAGCCCGTCGGGGGTGTCGCGACCGGTGGCGGCGAAACCACCGAAGACAACGGCGGTCTCCTGGAGATCGGCGCGGTGGCGCTGACCGGTACGGCGTTGCTGGCCGTCGCGGCGACGGGCTTGAGCCTCGTCCTCCGGCGGCGTGTCGAGCGATGACCCCGGCCCCATGGCGCCGGTGGCCTACCCCGCTGGTCGTCGGCACACTGATCGGAGTGGTGCTCGCGTTCGCGTTGACCGCGTGTGCCACTCCGTCGGCGGGCAAGGTCGCTTCGCCGGCCCAGCCCTCCACGGTCACTTCGGTCGCGGTGGTCCCCTCGACCGCCGCGGCCGTTCCACCTCTTCACCGCGCGCACCCGGCGACGCTCGAAATCCCGGCGATCGGGGTGCGCACCGGCCGGATCACCGAGCTCGGCCTGGCGGGTGACGGCAGCCTCCAGGTGCCGCACGACGCGATCACCACGGGCTGGTTCACCGGCGGCCCGGCTCCCGGAGAGGTCGGGCCCGCCGTGCTCGCGGCGCACGTCGACTACAAGAAGGTGCCCGGCGTCTTCGTCCGGCTCAAGGAGCTGAAGTCCGGTGACGAGGCCATCGTCCACCGCGAGGACGGCGTGACAGCGGTGTTCACCGTGTACGCCGTCGAGCGGCATCCGAAAGCGTCCTTCCCCACGGAGAAGGTCTACGGCGACACGGCCGCTCCGGAACTGCGCCTGATCACCTGCGGCGGGGACTTCGACTCCTCGACCGGCAACTACCTCGACAACGTCGTCGCCTATGCCAGACTGACCCGCGTTTAATCGGGGTATGCGCACCGTCTACGTCGTCACGCATCCGCAGGCCACGCACCATGTCGATCACCTCGTGGGCGGCTGGTTCGATTCCGCGCTCACACCCGGGGGCGAGCGTGCCGCCCACGCCATCGCGGAGTCGCTGCACGCGAAGGTGCCGGAAGACGTCGAGCTGTACTCCTCGGACTTGCGCCGCACCGCCCGGACGGCGGAAGTGATCGGCACACGGCTCGGTGTCGAGCCGGTACTGGATCGACGGCTGCGCGAGAAGTCGTACGGTGAGGCGGGCGGCAAGCCGCAGGAATGGCTGGACCGGCGGTTCGTCCCGCCGCCCGCGACCGGCGAGCGGCTGGGGCACGACGAGCGGATCCCGGGCGCCGAAACCAAGGGCGCGATGGGCGCGCGGGTCTACGAGGCGATGGACTCGATCCTCGAAAGCCGCTGTGCACACCAGATCGTCGTGACCCACGGCGGCGCGCTCACGTTCGTCATCGCGGCGTGGATCCGGATGCCACTCGCCTCGGCGGGATACGTCGACTTCCGCGGTTCACCCGGCAGCATCACGGTGCTCCGTGAGGACGACTACTTTCACAACCGGCAGGTCGTGACCCTCGCCGGAAAATGACAGCGTTGCGCGAGGCGTGCGGCACCGCCACCCCGGCCGGGACACCGCTGCCGACGAGCAAGAACCTCGCCTGCGCCGACGAACTCCTGTCGAATGCGGGAGCAACCGGGACCTTGGCCCAAAACGCCGGGACTACCGTTTTCGCGCACTACCTGTCCCGGCGCGCGATCCACGCCGCGGCCTGCGTACGGCGCTGCATGCCCAGTTTCGCGAGGACGGACGTCACGTAGTTCTTCACCGTCTTCTCGGCGAGGAACAGGCGTTCCGCGATCTCGCGATTGGACATGCCCTGGCCGATCAGGTCCAGGACCTCACGCTCGCGTTCGGTGAGGGAGCCGAGTTCGTCCTCGGGCGGATGCCGCAGCTTGTCCAGCACCCGTGCCGTCGACAGCGGGTCGAGCAGCGAGCGTCCGGCCGCGACCTCGCGGACCGCGTTGACCACGTCCTGCCCGCGGACCTGCTTCAACAGGTAGCCGGCGGCGCCCGCCATGATCGCGCCGACCATGGCCTCCTCGTCGTCGAACGCGGTCAGCATCAGGCAGTGCGGCGGGTTCGCCTTCGACCGCAGTTCGCGGCAGAGCGCGATCCCGTCGCCGTCACCGAGCCGCACGTCGACCACCGCGACGTCCGGTTCGACGTGCATCGCCACGGCCAGGGCCTCGTCGACCCCGCTCGCTTCGGCGACGACCTCGATGTCGGGCTCGTCGGTGAGGAGGTCACGCAGACCGCGCCGCACCACCTCGTGGTCGTCGATGAGCAGCACCTGGATCGGCATACCCCCCACGTTACTTCGTCGCCTTGGCGACCACCCGTTCCACCAGCGGTGACGGCAGGCCCGCCCGCTCGCCCAGCCACCGCGCCCACCTCGGCAGCAGAGCCAACGCGGCGGTGTCGCGCAAGTCGGCGATCACGTCCAGGTAGTAGCCGACCCGGTCGGGGGAGACGCTGAACCGGGTGTCCGGCACCAGGCCCTCCATCCACTCGCCCGCCAGATCTTCGACGAGCCCGGGATCGGGCTCGTTGCCGAAGCGCTCGTCATGCCACGCGGTGAACGGGGTGGCCATCTCGGCCGGGTCGGCGTCGCCGAAGAACCCCCGGGGCGGCGGGGCCGGCAGGTTCCGCTTCTTCAACGCCGTCTCGAGATCCTCGAAGCGACGCTGCGCTCGATGCCAGTCGTCCAGCACTTCGCGTGACTCGAAGCCGAGGACCTCGAAGCCGCAGCTGACCAGGCCGGTCAGCCGTTCGGTGTCGGTCACCGCCCGCGGCTCGGCGTCGCCCGCTTCGTCACCGAGCTTCTTCCGCCACGCTTCGGCGGCCTGCTCGACGTCGTCGTGGACACCGCCGCCCGCCAGGACGGGGATTCCGGACATGTCGACGTCGAAGAGGTACACGCCGGGATAGGTGTATGCCGCGATCACCGCGAGGCGCGTGCCGTAGACGTCGCGCATCTCCCAGACGTCCCCGGTCGCCTCGATGTTCGCGAGGGACCGCGGCCATTCCGACAGGTTCGCGGATTCGAGACGAGTGATCGCGGACCGAAGCGCCGGCACCCCGCCGGGGGCGGAGATCGCGAGCAGGCCGTGCAGCATCCGCCACAGTGCCTCGGTCGGCTCGGCCTTCGCCAGCGTGGCCACCTCGGCGACCAACGCGGCGAAGAACAGGTCGAAGTCAAGGTGGTCGTGTTCTTCGTCGAGGACGCGCTTCAGCGCGGCCCCGAGCAGTTCGCAGGTCGCCTGCTCGAGGTCGCGAGCCGTCGCGCAGGCCATCAGGCCGCCGACGCCGCCCAGGACGTCCTCGATGGCCTCCTCGAACCAGGCGGGGATGGAGATCGGTTCAGCGGCGAGCGGGGACTTCGGCTTTGCCGCCTGCTTCTTGGTCTTTGTGCTTTTTTTCGGCTTTCGGCCACGGGAAACGGGGGACACAGCCGTGAAGCGTAGACGTCCCGATCAGGCGGCCGCCCGGAAAATCGTCTTGGCCACCTGCGAGTACAAGCCCTTCGGGTGATCGCGGGACAGTGGCTCGGTGCCGAACAGCACGACCCGTCCGCCGAGGTCCGGAACACCGGGGACGCCAGCCGCCCGCAGTGGCAGGCCCGTGGACGAACGGGTCCGGCAGCGCCTGGGAGAAGTCCCACGTCAGTGTTCAAGCGCGCACCTGTGGCGCCGCGGGTGCATCGCGGTCCGAAGAGACGAACAGCAGGTCCACACGCGACCGGTCGAAGCCGGCGTTGAGCACCGCCGCCGAGACCGGGCGGACGTCGAAGCCCATGTCCCGCAACGCTTTCAGCTCGTCCGGTCCGACAGCGCCACCTCCAGGGACGGCTCGCCTAAGTCGTCATAAGGCCCGAACGCGGCTAATCGGGCGCCGGGAAGCGGTGCTCGTTCCGGTCGATCTTCGCGTGGGCCGCCTCGATCAGGTCGACGCCGAGGCTGTTCGCCAGCTGAAGGAGATACAGCGTGACGTCGGCGATCTCGTCGACGACGTTGTGCGCCAGTTCGGGGTCGGATCGCCACTTCTCCGACTCTTCCGGAGTGAGCCATTGGAACAACGAGGTCAGCTCACCGACCTCGCCGGACAGGGCCATGACCAGGTTCTTCGGGGTGTGGAACGGTTCCCAGGCGCGTGCCGCGGCGAAGTCGCGGAGGCGTCGGTCGAGATCGTCGAGTGTCACGTGCCGTGCCTACCAGATCGTCACGGTGCGCTAACGGCCGTATGGCGGACGAGCGTTGACGTGCACTTCGCAACTTGCCTAACGTCGCTGGACGTCGGGAGACCGATCCGGAAGGAAAGTCTTGACGTACCAGCGAAGCCTTCGCGCTCGCATGCTCTCCATCGCGTTCGTGCCGAGCGCGGCACTGGTGCTCGTCGCGTTGTTCATCGGCGGGTTCCTCGTCCAGCAGGCGATCCGGATCCGCGACGACGCCGAAGGCGGCGCGGTCACCATGGCCGAGGCGAGCCGGGGCCTCGCGGCACTGCAGCGCGACCGGGCAGCCGCGTTACTGGCGCCGGGCAGCCGTTCCGCCATCCACACCGCGTACGCCGACCGCATCGACGCCTCGCTTTCCTCCTTGCGCGAGCTCGCGCGTGCCGCACCCGACGCCGAGGTGGGCTACCAGCAGACGCTCGCGATCGAACTACTCGCCGTCGTCGAGGGGATGGACCGCAGCGATTCCCTCGCGGTCGCCGGGGTCGACGACGACGGGCGCCCCGAGTACGCCGCAGCCGTCGGCGCCTACCATTCCAGGCTCGACGCCGTCGCCGGAAAGCTCACGGAAAGTAGCCGCCAGAGTTACCGGGACCTCGTCGGAAGTGCGGAGTGGAGTCGGTTCGGCGCGGTGGAAACCGCGTTGAGCGCGGCCGCGCCGCCGCCGGTCGGCCAGGACGCCTGGCGGGTCGCGGCCGGTGTCGTCGGCAAGGCCCTCGGCGACATCGCCACCCGGCAGATCGCGTACTCGGCCCAGCTCGCGATCGACGACGGCCGCCGGGTGCTGAGCGGCGCGCTGGCCGCCGCGACGGCGATTTCCCTGCTCGCGGTGGTCGTGATGGCGGTCGCGATGCTGCTCGCGCGCCGTCTTCCGATCCCGGTCGTCCGCTGCCCGTCGCGCCTCGAAACCCTGCCGCGGCGGGTCCGGCGGGAGTCTTCCAGCTGGTCACACCTGGTGAGCGATTACGCCGAAAAGAGCACGCTGTTGGCCCACACGGGTCGGCGAACCGGTCGGGCAGACTTGTCCGGGTGAGTCCCACGACGGATCTGCGCCCCTACCTGCGCACCTTGGACGCGGAGACGCTGGCGGACCTGCTGCATGCCCACGCCGAGCGTGACCCTGTGTTACGGCAAGCCCTGGAAAGTCGTTTCGTCATCCAGGGGAGTGACCTCGCCGAGGCGCACCGCCTGCTCGACACCGCCGTCACAGCGGGCAACGTCGAATACGCCGCGAAGGTCGGCTCCGTCCTCGACACGCTTCAGCGGCTCCTCGACGCCGGAAGCCGGGCCGATCTGGCCCCGCTCGCCCGCCGGACCGTGGACGACATCAGTGAGATGCTGGAGCAGATCGACGACGCTTCGGGTGAGGTCGAGGACCGGTTGGACCGGGCCGTCGAGCTGTACGCGCGGGCCTGCGTCGCGCGGCCGCCGGATCCGGAAGGCCTCGCCGACTGGATCCTCGAGGTCGAGTTCGACGGCGGACGCCCGGTCATCGAACTCGCCGACTTCGCCGCGGCCTTGGGGGAGAAGGGAATCGCGCGGATAAAGTCCACTGTGGACGATTTGCTGGCCGAGCAGCCCGCCGGGGCGAAACGCGAGACGGCCGAGCGGCTGCGTGAGGAACTGGCGGAGGTGTCCGGCGACGTCGACGCGCTCGTCGCGATCCTCGCCGCCAAGCCGCCGCGGGTCGACGTCAGCCTCAAGATCGTGCGTGTGCTGCGCGCGGCGGGGCGGCACAGCGAGGCCATCGCGCACGCGGCGCGGGCGCTCACGCACGACAAGAAGGAAGAGGCACCTCCCGTGCGAGAGGAGCCGATTCCCGTGTCGCGCAAAGAATTCGATGACAAACCCGGTTGTGCCACCTATCTCGCGCTGCGTGAGGAGTCGCTGGACACCGGCCGTTGGGTCACCCAGCGCAAGACCGCGCTGGCCCGGTTGCGTGCCCTCGCCGCCGGGAGCACGGACGCCGCCGACGAACTCGTCCGTGCGCTGCTCGGCGAGGATCGCGCCGACGAGGCGTGGCGGGCCGCCGTCCGTTTCGAAGCCTCTTTGGCGGTGCGTGTCGAACTCGCGGATTCGCGGTCCGTAGCCCATCCGGCCGAAACCATCCCTCTTTATCGGGACCATGTCGAAGAATTGATCGCCCGGAAAGATCCGCACTCCTACCGCGAGGCCGCCCGTCAGCTGCGCAAACTGCGCACGGCGCACAAAAAGGCCGGTACGGCTGAAGAATTCAGCTCGTACCTCGGCAGGTTGGTGGAAATACACAAACGGAAGACGCGGTTGATCGCCGAGGTCAAGGCGGCGCGGATCGCGATTCCGAAACCGATTCGCGCGTAACCGTTTCCCCCACCGGTCGTTAGGGGAAGTGAACCGAGGAAACCCGGCGGCGCAGTCTGGTCGCGGTGGTCCTGAACCGGTGTCCGCCGCGTCCTCCCCGCGATCGGGACCCCGTGTCAAGCGCCCAGGACCACCGCGACGAGCCTCGCGTGGAAACATGTGATCCATGAGTCCGGTGAGTCGTGCCCGTAAGAAGACAGCCCAGCCCTCCGCCCCGAGTGTGACGGGCCTCTTCAAGGACGTCCTCCGGGACTTCTCGACCCTCGGCGCCGAACCCGAGGTGCTCGACGTCGAGCTGCTGACCTCCGAGGTGCTCGGCCAGTGGTGGGAGATCGAGGTCGAAGAGGGCGAAACGCCGCTGGGCCTGGAGCTCATCGCGTTCGCCGAGCGGAAGATCACGCCCGCCGCGGCCGCGTTGCTCGCCGGACTGCGGGTGTTCGCCGAGACCGACGAAGAGCGCGAAGCGGCCTCCGCGGCACTGAACACCGTGCTGGGCCGGGGTATCCCGGAGCCGGAGTGGGTGGCGGACCTGGCCGCGGTGACCGTCGGGGACTGCTGGCGGACCGGTGACGTCTTCGGCGACGAGTCCTCCCTTCTCTGCGTCTTCTCCCGCGGCGGCGCGGAACACGGCCTGCTCGCGCTGGTCGACTTCACCGAGGGCGGCCGGATCCGCGACGTCGTCGTGGTGGACAAGCCGCAGGACGTGCTGGCCGAGATGCGGCAACAGGCCGCCGACGACCCGGAGCTGGTCACACTGGAGCGGGTCCTTCCCGAGCGCGCGCACCAGCTGCTCGCCGACGGGCTGGCCGCGACGGACGAGGTCGAAGAGCCCGACGTCAGCGAGGACTACGCGCGCTTCCACGCGCTCGCGATGGCGTGGATCCGGGCGCTGCCCGCCGCCGAGCCTTCGCCCGAGGTCACCGAATGGCCCGAGCAGGTCCGGCAGGAGGTCGTCGCCGACTTCGCCGGGTCCGGACTCGTCGAGGACACCGAGGCGACGCGGTTCTACGCGCGCCTGCTCGTCGACTACGGCTGCGAGACCGAGCCGGGCAGCCCGCTGCGGGTCGGCCCCGAGAAGCTCGCCCGGTTCCTGGAATCCCTGCTCGACGGCGAGTTCGAGGTCGACGAGGCGTACGAAGACGCGTTGGAGCCCGCTCTGCTCGGCTGGGTCACCTGGGCCGCGGACCGCGCCGGGCTGCCCGAAGCCGCCCGCGTGGCGCTGCTGGCGAGCGCGGCCGAGTTCCTGGAGGAGTTCGCGCAGGAAGAGGATTCCGCGCTCGACGTCTACTTCGACGGCTCGGAAGGCATCGAGGACCCGGCGGACCTCGCGGAGGCCCTTGAGCGCCGGATGTTCGCCGTGCCCACCGTCTACACGGAGATCGGCGAGGAGGAGCTGGAACTCGAACCCGCCGACCCCGAGCAGCGCCGCCTGCTGGTGATCGGCGAACACCCCGAATACCACGAGGCGTTGGCCGAGGACACCTTCGACGGTGAGCCGAGGATGCGGCTCGCGCTCAAGACCACGATCGTCGACCAGCTCTGGGCGGACGAGCCCGCCGAGGTCTGGCAGGCCGTGCGGCGGCTGAGCGACGCCGGCCAGGACCGCGACGAGATCTTCGACCGGCTGATCGACTCGCTGTCCGGACAGCTGAGTGAAGCGGGCGAGAACGAGATGGACTACGACGTCGACGACTACCGGAAGGCTCTCGGCGAACTCGCCTGAGACCGCGGACATCGCGGCCGGATGGGGCAGGCAGTGGGCGCCGAGGAAGGTGCCGTCCGTCGACGGCCTGATCGCCGCCACCGCCCGGTCCCGAGCTGACCCTGGTCACCCGGAACCTGGCCGACATGGCAGGCCTCGGGCGCAGGTGCACAACCCGTTCGACTGAGCCGATCGACTGGGGTGGGGCGGCTCGCTCAGACCAGCGGGGCCGCGGAGGTGCTCTTGCTCTCCGTGACTTCCGGCTTCTTCCGGCGCCGGTCGCCACGGGCGTCGTCGAAGTCGACGAAGAAGGTTCCCGCGGCCATGGCCACCAGGAGCGCGAGTCCGAGAATCGAGCCGACCCAGGTCAGGATGATCGAGAACATCGTGGGCCTCCTCCCTGCTCAAGGTCCGTGTCGAGAGCTCTTGGCCCCTGAGACAAGGGTCGCCTCGGGGGGCTGTAGCCGGTATCGGCCAACCGGTTACACGTACTGAGCGTGGATCGGCCGATCGGCCGAGGAAACCCGGTCGGCGGTCGCGTATCGCGACGGGCGGGCGTGAAGGCCTCGCCGGTGGTGCGAAGGCTGGTGCGTGTGAGGGAACGGCCGGAATTCGCCCGGGTGAGCGGCCTTCCCGGGATGATCTTGGACGCCGTCGTGAAACGTTTGCCGTGCGTAGGAATTCCGGGCCGGTCCGGTCACCCAGCGTGCGGCTCAGAGCTTGCGCAGCCGGACCCGGTTGATGGTGTGGTCGGCGTCCTTGCGGAGGACGAGGGTCGCCCGCGGCCGCGTCGGCTTGATGTTCTCCATCAGGTTCGGCTCGTTGATCGTGCGCCACAGGTGGCGTGCCTCGGCCCGTGCCTCGTCGTCCGGCAGCCCGGCGAAGTGGTGGAAGTGTGACGCAGGGTCCGCGAAGGCGGTGTGCCGCAGTTTGAGGAAGCGCTCGACGTACCAGCGTTCGATGTCGGTCGTCGGCGCGTCCACGTAGATCGAGAAGTCGAACAGGTCCGAGACGGTGAGCCGGGGGCCGGGCTGGAGGACGTTCAGCCCTTCGAGGATCAGGATGTCGGGTTGCCGGACGACCTGTTCCTCGCCGGGAAGGATGTCGTAGGCGAGGTGTGAGTACACCGGCGCGCTGACCCGCTCGGCCCCGGACTTCACGTCCGTGACGAACCGCAGCAGGGCACGCCGGTCGTAACTCTCCGGGAAACCCTTGCGGTGCATGATCCCGCGCCGGACCAGTTCCGCCCGCGGGTGAAGGAACCCGTCGGTGGTCACCAGGTCGACCCGGGGGTGATCCGGCCAGCGGGCGAGCAGGGTGCGCAGGATGCGCGCGGTGGTCGACTTGCCGACTGCGACACTTCCGGCGATCCCGATGACGTACGGCACCTTGGTGCCCCGGCTGTCTTCACCGAGGAAGGTGGTGGTGGCTTCGTACAAGCGCTGCCTGGCGGCGACCTGGAGGTTGATCAACCGGGAAAGCGGAAGGTAGACCTCGGCGACTTCGGCCAGGTCGACCTGCTCACCGAGACCGCGCAGCCGCAGCAGTTCGGCGGCCGTCAGCGGCAGGGGCGTCGACCTGCGCAGCTCACGCCATTGGTCACGGTGCAGCTCCACGTAAGGGCTGAGCTCACGGACCCGCGGCATCGCACACTCCTCGCCCGTCGCCAGCGCTGGCGCCGTACAAACCGTGTTGACGAGTTCTCGGCGGGAAAGCGTGCCTCGAACCGGATGAAGCTCGCTTCAACGGTAGGGCCTACGAGTCGAGAGTGCGCTGCGATGTGATGTACCCCGCTCCGGGGCGTTACCGGTCGTGACGGGTGGGGCGAGGGGTGAAGACCTCGTCCCAGGCCGCGGCGACCTGCCGTGCGCAGGTGGCGGGGGCGAGCCCGCCGACACCGGTGCCGAGTCCCGGCATCGCGATCGTGTGCACCAGGTCGCGGACCCGGCCCTGGTCGAGCCTGCCGTCGCGCCACTGCCGGAACACGGCGCGGGCGGCCAGGTACGGATGCACGGTGTCGCGCGGGAGGCGTTCGCCGGGTTGGCGCATCGTCGGGGCGCTGATCAGCCAGGCGGGTTCGGCCTCGCCGGTGGGCACGATCACCGACTCGCCGATCGGGAGTTCCCCGCCGTGATAGGCGAGCACGGCGCTGCGCACGTTCTGTTCGACGTCGGGATAGGCGCGGGCGTAGACCGCGTCGATGCCGCCACGCATCCAGCCGTAGGAGTTGGCGGGGCTGACGACGGCCTGGGCGACGACGTCGAGCACCGAGCCGCGGTGCACGAAGATCCGTCCGTCCACAGTGTCCGCGACGGTGGTCCAGGCTTGGGCGAGCAGGTCATCGACGGCGCACAGCACCAGCTCCGGGGTGGGATGGTCCGGCGGGGGAACGGGAGAGGAGCCGACATCCTCGTGGCCGGTGTGCGTGCCCGGTTCGGCGGTCACACCCTTAGCATGACAAAAAAAGCCACCCGGCGTAACCGGTTTGCGTACCGGCTGTCCGAGTGAAAGTCGCCACCCGCGGCGTGCGTAATCTGGCGGGGTGTCACGGATCGCCTACTTCGGCCCCCAGGGAACCTTCACCGAACAGGCCGCGCGCCGGCTCGCCCCCGGCGAGGAGCTGATCCCCGCCGAGACCATCCCGGCGGCACTGGCCGCGGTCCGCTCGGGCGCGGCCGACGCGGCCTGCGTCCCGATCGAGAACTCCGTCGAGGGCGCGGTCACCGCCACCCTCGACAGCCTGAGCGACGCCGAGCCGCTCGTCGCGGTGGCGGAGGTGCTGCTGCCGGTCCACTTCAGCGTGCTGACCCGGCCCGGCACGACCGAGATCCGCACGGTGGCGAGCCATCCGCACGCGCTCGCGCAGGTCCGGCACTGGGTGGAGGCGAACCTGCCCGGCGCCCGTCCGGTCGCGACGTCGTCCACCGCCGCGGCCGCGGTCGCGGTCGACGCGGGCGAGTTCGACGCCGCCGTCACCGCCCCGGTCGCCGTCGAGCACTACCCGCTGGAGGTGCTGGCCACCGAGGTCGCCGACGTCCGCGACGCCAAGACCCGGTTCCTGCTGGTCCGCGCACCCGGCGAACTGCCGTCGCCGACCGGCGCCGACCGTACGTCCATCGTCGCCGCCGCGACGAACCGCACCGGCGCGCTGGCCGAACTGCTCACCGAACTGGCCGTCCGGGGGATCAACCTGACCAAGCTGGACGCGCGCCCGACCAGGAACAACTTCGGCGAGTACCGCTTCTTCATCGACTTCGAGGGGCATGTGGCCGAGCCCCGGATCGGCGACGTGCTGGCCGCGTTGCGCCGCCGGTGCCGCGACGTGCGGTTCCTCGGTTCGCATCCGCGGGCCGACGGCGGCACGACCGTCCTCGAACCGGGTGCCGCCAACGAAGACTTCACCGACGCGATCGCCTGGGTCGATGCGGTCCGGAAGGGAGTACAGGCGTGAAACTCCTCCTTGTCCGCCACGGCCAGACCGACGGCAACGTGCGGGGCGCGCTCGACACCGCGCTACCCGGCCCGCCGCTCACCGACCTGGGCCGGGAACAGGCCCAGGACCTCGCGACCCGGCTCGACGGCGAGCCGATCGTCGCGGTCTACGCGTCGCGGGCCGTCCGCGCCCAGCAGACCGCCGCGCCGCTCGCCGCCAAGCTCGGGCTGGACGTCCAGGTGGTCGACGGGGTGCACGAGGTCGCCGCCGGTGAGCTCGAAGGCAAGACCGACAAGGACTCGATCACCACCTACATGAGCGTCGTGCGCCAGTGGACGCTCGGCGAACTCGCGTCGCCGATCCCCGGCGGCGAGACCGGCGAGCAGGTCCGCGGCCGGATGCTCGACGCCGTCTCCCGGCTGCGTGCCCGGCACGAGCAGGCCGACCCGGACGCCACGGTCGTCCTCGTGAGCCACGGCGGCGCGATCCGGCTCGGTGGCGAATGGCTGGCCGGGAACGTCGACGCCGAGGTCGCCAACCAGGGCCTCATCCCGAACACCGGCATCGTCGAGCTCACCGCGACCGACGACGGCTGGACCTGCCTCACCTGGGCGGGAGTCCCCGTGGCGCCCTGAGCCGGACGTTTGCCTCCACGCCCACCGGGGAATACACCCCACGAGATCAATTAACACCTTGTGGGGAATTAACCGGCGCCGCGCAACCCCGGCGGCGGACAACACGTCTACTGATCGGTGGGTCACCCGGCTACACGGAGGCGAAGGACCATGGTTCGTTCGAAGATGATCTCCCTCGGCGGTCTCATCACGGGCACCGCGGGAATCCTGCTGCTCGGTGCGTGCGGTTCGGAGACCGCGCCCGTGGCGCAGAGTTCGTCCGCGTCGCCGTCCAGTCCGGCACCGGAGACGTCGCCCGCGCCCAGCGCGAGTTCGAGCCCCGCCCCCACGCCGCAGCCCGCCGACCAGGCTCCCGCCCCGGCACCCAAGACCGACGGGCTCTGCAAGGCGGGCGACGTGAAGCTCTCCGTCGCGAACGGTGACGCGGCCGCCGGGACGGTGTACCGGAAGCTCGTCATCACCAACTCGAGCGGGCACGCGTGCACCATCCAGGGCTTCCCCGGGGTGTCCTACGTGACCGGCGCGGACGGCCACCAGGTCGGCGAGGCCGCGTTCCGCGACGGTGCCAAGGGCAACCCGATCCAGCTGGACAACGGCGAGAGCGCGTCCGCCGACATCGGCTTCGTGAACGTCCGCAACTACGACGAGGCGGCCTGCAAGCCCACCGAGACCCGGGGACTGCGGGTGTACCTGCCGCAGGAGACCGCGTCGAACTTCGTCGCGGTGCAGGGGCTCGGCTGCGCGGGCAAGATCCCCGGCAACCAGCTGACCGTCAAGACGGTCCACAAGGGCGCCTAGAGCTGGGTACAGAGCTGTTCGGCTCGCGCCAGATGCCGCTGGCCGGCGATCTCGTTGAAGTGCAGGCTGAACACCATCCGGCTCACCCCGTCGATGTGCTCGGCCAGCGGTTTGTAGGTTTCCTGGGCGGCGGCCGCCGCGGCGGAGAGTTCCCGCGCGGCGGTCATCCGGTGCAGGACCTCGGGGGCCAGTACCGGGACGGTCCGTTCGTCGGGCGCCGCCTCGGTGGTGTCCGGGATCGTGCCGACCCTGGCCAGCGCCTGGCAGGCGTCCTGCGCGTCTTCGAGCGCCCCCGCGTCGACACCCGAAAGCGCCCACAGCATGCCGATGACGCCCGCGCCGATCACGAAGCCAGCCACCGCGGTGACCACTTGCGGACGCCGTGAGGGCTGGGCCGGTTGTCTGTCGGAGTCCGGTGCGGACTTCGACCCCGACAGCGATTCCGACTGCGCTGTCTGCATCGCGGACCTCCCAGGGTGATGTGCTATTTCAGCACCAACCGACCCGGTTTTCACTGGTCTTGGTGGAGTGCCCGGGTGGCCGTGGCCGATTCGTCATCGAGCGCGCCTGGGCGTAACGAGACGAACGCGAAAGCGGCGACTCCGAACAGCAGGAGCCCCGACGTCAGGAACGTCCGGGCCGGGGAGCCGAGCACATGGGTGAGGACCCCGCCGAGCAAGGCCCCGACCGGGATCGCCCCCCAGACGACGGTGCGCCACACGCCGAGCACCCGGCCGAGCAACGTGCCCGGCACCAGGGTGTGCCGGGCCGTCCCGAGCACGATGTTCACCGCGACGACGGCCGCCGCGAACAGGCCGAACAGTGCCGCGCCCGCCACCGCCGACCCGGTCAGGCCCATCCCGGCGAACGCGGCGCCGCAGCAGCCGGTTCCGGCGATGAGCACCGCGCGACGGCTGGACGCCTTCACCAGGCGTGGGGCGACGGCCGCGCCCAGCAGGCCGCCGATGCCGCCGACCAGTGCGAAGAGCCCGAAAGCCGCTTCGGACAGCTTCAGGTACTCGATCGCGTACAGCACCAACTGGGCCTGAGCGAGCTCACTGACCAGGCTGATCAACCCGGCGACGACGACCAGCCGCAGCATCAGCCGGTGGTTCTTCAGCCACCGGAAGCCCTCCGCCAGTTCCGCACGAAGGTCGCCTGGCGCGCTTTCGGCGCTTCGCGGCCGGTAGCTCCCCGAGAGCCCGATCAGCACCACGGCCGCGATCGCGAAGCCCACGGAGTTGAGCAGGAAGGGGAACGTCGCGAAGAGGGCGAAGGTGGCGCTCCCGACCGGCCCGCCGAGGAAGGTCTGCCCGACGATCTCGCAAGCCTGGAGTTTGCTGTTCGCGCTGTCGAGCGATCCCTTGCCGACGACCGCCGGGATGAGCACGTTCGCGGCGCTGTCGGCGACCGTCTCCGCGGTGCCGATGAGCAGCGCGGCGACGTAGACCACCCAGATCGTCACCCCGTCGGCGGCGACCAGTGCGGCCATCGCGCCGACGACCACCGCGCGGGCGGAGTTCGCGACGATCATCGCGCGGCGCCGGTCGATCCGGTCGAGCAGCGCCCCCGCGGGGAGCGCGAACAGCAGCCACGGCAGGAACTGGGTCGCCGAGAGCCCCGCGATGAGCAGCGGATCGCGGGTCAGGGTCACCGCGAGCAGGGGGAACGCGACCTTGCCGATCCCGTCGCCGAGATTCGACGCCGCACTGGACGCGAGCAGCCAGCGCAGCCGTCGGTCCCCTCTCCCCCGCACCGTGGCTCCGGCCATGACGCCTCCCCAGGCATTCGCCGGCGTCGGCCGACGACAACGTGTCGAAAGTTTAGCGGGGGCTGTCGCCCAAAGTGGCGGGCTTGTTACACCCGGTTAAGAATCCGGAAGACCCGTGGTGCCCGGCGCACGAAAATCACCGACAGTCCCTCCGGTGGCGCGGAATCCGCCGGGAAGGGAGCAAGGGACCTTTGCTCTCGCTTTCGCGCGGCCGCTCAGCCCCAGCCGAGTTCGTGCAGGCGTGCGTCGTCGATGCCGAAGTGGTGGCCGATCTCGTGGACCACGGTGATGAGGACCTCCTCGACGACGTCTTCCTCGGTGTCGCACATCCGCAGCAGCGGCTGCCGGTAGATCGAGATCCGGTCCGGCAGCACCCCGCCGTACTCGTGGGTCCGCTCGGTCAGCGCGACCCCGTGGTAGAGCCCGAGGATCGTGGGTGACTCCTCGTTGAACTCCTCCACGAGTACCACGACGTTGTCCATGGCGGCCGCGAATTCGCCGGGTAGCTCGTCCAGGGCTTCCGACACCAGTTCTTCGAAGCGCTGCCGGGTCATCTCGACGGGCACGGGCTCAGCCGCCCGTCTTCGGCGCCGCCGACGACGGCGGCGGGCTCGCCGGGCCGCCGTCGGACGGCGGGGCCTCGCCGTTGCCGACCTTGACGCTGCCGGTGATCGGCGCGAGCCCCTTGCCGTCCGGCAGGGTCGCGGCGACCTTGCAGTTCACCAGCGTCGAACCGGCGTCCCAGCTCTCCTGCTCGCGGACGTCCCAGCCGAGGATGACCTTCTTCGACGCCAGGTCCGCGTTGCCGGTGTAATCCTGCGCCGCCGTCGAGCAGGCGGTGTCCAGCCAGGTGTTCTGCTGTTCCTGCGAGGGATAGCCGTCCTTGAACTTCGTCTTGAGGTCGAGGGTCGCGATGATCTCGTACGAATGCGGCTGGGCGCAGTCGAGCGGGTCGCCGTAGCTGGCTTTGAGCAGCGCGAGGCAGGTGCCCGGCTCCCACACCGCGGACTGGTCCTGCTCCTTCGCCGGACCGGCGGTCGGCTGCAGCTTGCCGCCGGGGCCCGCCCACTGCAGGCCGCACCGCAGCTGCCGGTCGCCGTCCTCCCACTGCGCGGGGGTCGGCCGGAGCAGGTTCATGCTCAGCCTGCCGTAGGGATCCAGTGTGCGGCCGAGGTACGGCTTGACGTCCACGGTGCACCGCGACCGGGAGATCTCCTGCCACTGGTCCAGGTTCGGGCTCGGCGCGCCCGCCGGGTACTGCGCGCCGATGTCGACGATGCTGGTGACCTCGAACAGGTGGGACTCCGTGCACGCGACCCGGCGCGCGTCGGTGGCGTCCGGGTTGTTCCAGGTCAGACAGGTACCCGGGGGGGATTGGAACGCTTCGGTGGCGGCGGCCGACAGCTTGGGGGCCCCGCCGCCCGCACCGCCCTCCGGGCCCACGTTCCAGGAGAACGCGACACTCAGCGAAAGCGCGAGGATCGCCCCCACGAACACACCGGCCATGACGAGCCGGGTGCGCAGGGTGCTCAGCGCGTTTCGCGGATCACGGAACCGCTCGGCCTGTTGAGACATCCACTCCATGATGCCCGCGCCGCACGTAAGGTGCGCGTACCGGGTGGTTAGTGTTGGACACGGGTTCGGGCCGGCGGGCGATTACGGAGCTTCGATGACGCAGGATGACAACCAGGGGGCACAGCCGCCCCAGGAGCCGCCGAAGCGCGGTTCCATGCGCTTTCAGGACGAGAGCACGCAGGCCAGGCAGCCTTCGCTGGCCGAGCAGCGGGCACGGCAACAGGCCATGGCGGAACAGGAGCGCCAAGAGGTGCTCGACGCCGAGGCCGCCCGCGCCGCCGAGAAGAAGTCGTCGACCAAGCGGAAGCTGCTGATCGGCACCGGCGTGACCGTCGGTCTGGTCGGTCTCGTCGCGACGTTCTACACGGTCGCCAAGCCGACCGAGGTCACGGCGAGCTGCACGCACGACGGGATCGTCGACAACGACGACAACTGCGACGAGAACTATGTCCGGTCCCACGGCGGTTACTCGTCGGGTGGGTTCTTCTTCCTGCCGATCGTCGGTGGCGGCTACAACAGCTATCGCTACAACTACGGCGGCACCGGGGCGATCGGGCAGCGCGTGTCCGGTGGCTCGTACGACCCGCCGTCGTCGCGGGCGAACGTCAACACCAAATCGGGCAAGTCCGTCCAGCGTGGCGGGTTCGGCATCAGCGGCAAGAGCGGTACCTCCGGCGGTACCGGCAAGAGCGGGGGCTCGTAGTTGTATCGGGATTCCAAGCCGCCCCGGCGGGACTGGCAGAACATCGTCGAGGAGCAGGGCCTGGTCTTCGGCACCCCCGCCCGTGACGGTGCCGGCAAGTCCCGGCCGTACTGGGACGAGTCGGTCCACTACGTCTTCGACATGGACGAGATCCTGTCCGTCGAGGCGGACGTGGAGCTGCTGCACTCGATGTGCCTCGAAGCCGTCGACAACGTCGTGACCACCGAGCAGTACCACCGCTTCGGCATCCCCGAGTGGGTCTGGCCGCATATCGCCGAGTCGTGGAAGCGGCAGGATCCGCATGTCTACGGCCGGTTCGACCTGCGCTACGACGGCAAGAGCCCGGCGAAGCTGCTGGAATACAACGCCGACACCCCGACGTCGCTGCTCGAGGCCGCGGTGCTGCAGTGGCACTGGAAGACCGCGGTCTTCCCGGAAGACGACCAGTGGAACTCGATCCACGAGAAGCTTGTCGAGCGCTGGGGCGAACTCGCCGACAAGCTGCCTTCCAACGAACTGCACTTCACCTGGTCGTCCGCCGATCCGTCCGGTGAGGACCATGTGACGACGGCGTACCTGCAGGAGACCGCGGCCGAGGCCGGGCTCGACACCGTCGGCCTGGCGATCGAGGAGATCGGCTGGGACCCGGTGCTCAAGCGGTTCGTCGACCTCGAAGAACAGCAGATGGCGACCGTGGTGAAGCTCTACCCGTGGGAATGGGTGGTCGACGAGGAGTTCGGCCGCTTCGCCGTCGAGACCATGCCGCGCACGCTGTGGGTCGAGCCGCTGTGGAAGATGATCCTCTCCAACAAGACGCTGCTCGCGATCCTGTGGGAGAACTACCCGGGGCACCCGAACCTGCTGCCCGCCTTCGCCGACGACCCCGGTCTGCTGACCGAGTACGTCCGCAAGCCGAAACTCGGCCGTGAGGGCGCGAACGTGCAGATCGTCGCCACCGGGTACGAGACGCAGACCGACGGTGTCTACGGCGCCGAAGGGTACGTCTACCAGGCGTTCGATCCGCTTCCGGAGTTCCAGGGTTATCGGCCCGCGCTCGGCGCGTGGATCGTCGGTGACCACGCCGCCGGCCTCGGGATCCGCGAAACCGCAGGTCTCGTTACGGACGACGGTGCGGCCTTCGTCCCGCACCGCATCGTCGAGTCGTGATAGAAGCAACCGCACAAACCTGACATTTTCGACCTGTACCTCGGGAGAACTTCGTGACCACCACCCTTGCGCTGTCCGACACGTTCGGCTCCGACCTCGTGCGAGGGATCGGCGCGATCCTGTTGTACGGCGTCGTCGGCCTGCTGCTGATGTTCGCCGGGTTCTGGGCGATCGACTGGACCACCCCCGGCAAGCTGTCCCAGCTGGTCACCCGCGGCCTGCCGAACGCGGTGATCGTCACCGCGTCGGGCCTGCTGTCGATGGCGTTCATCGTCGTCGTGGCGATCGCGAACTCCGCCAGCGACCTGACCGAGGGCCTGGTCACCTCGCTGGTCTACGGCCTGCTCGGCATCGTCGTGCAGGTGCTGGCCGTCCGGCTGCTGGAGTGGGCGACGCGCATCGACGTCCGCTCGACCATCGAGAGCGAGAAGTTCGCCCCGGTCAGCGTGGTCGTGGCGGCCGCGCACCTCGCCCTCGGCCTGGTCGTGGCCGTCGGCATCTCGTGATCTTCCGTACTTCCTGAAACCGGCATAGGCGCACGATTCCCACTACCTTGGGAGTCGTGCGCCTGTTGAGGACACCGGACGACCGGTTCTCGGACCTGCCCGATTTCGACTTCGAACCGCGCTACGCGGAAATCGTCGACCTTCACGGCGGCGTGATAAGAGTGGGTTACGTGGAAGCCGGACCGGCGGACGGTCCTCCCGTGCTCCTGCTGCACGGCGAACCCACCTGGTCCTACCTCTACCGCAAGGTCATCCCGGTGCTCGCCGAGGCCGGG
The DNA here is from genome assembly GCA_049998115.1 of Amycolatopsis sp. cmx-4-19. GTDB lineage: Bacteria > Actinomycetota > Actinomycetes > Mycobacteriales > Pseudonocardiaceae > Amycolatopsis. The sequence goes on from JAEBEO010000001.1 coordinate 743,181, forward strand.
CTGCGCGCCATCGTGCCCGATCTGGTCGGCTTCGGCCGCTCCGACAAACCCGGCGACATGGTCGACCACACCTACCAGCGGCACGTCGAGTGGATGCGCGCGTTCGCCTTCGACGCCCTCGACCTGCGTGACGTGACGCTGGTCGGCCAGGACTGGGGCGGCCTGATCGGTCTCCGGCTGGTCGCCGAGAACCCCGAGCGCTTCTCCCGGGTGGTCGCGGCCAACACCGGCCTCCCCACCGGCGACACCGACCTGCCCGCGATCTGGCACAAGTTTCGCGAGACCGTGGAGAAAGCCCAGGTCATCGACATCGGCAGGTTCGTCCAGTCGGGGTGCCAGACCACGCTGTCCGAGAAGGTCCGCGCCGCCTACGACGCGCCCTTCCCGAACGAGATGTACAAGGCCGCGCCGCGCGCGATGCCGTCACTGGTGCCGATCACGCCGGACGACCCGGCCTCGGCCGCCAACCGGGCCGCGCTGAAGGTGCTGGCCGAACTCGACAAGCCGTTCCTGGTCTCGTTCTCCGACGGCGACCCGATCACCGCGCCGTGGGGTCTCGAACTGCGGGGCGCGATGCGCGGTGCCCGCGAACTCGAGCATCCGACGATCACCGGCGCCGGTCACTTCCTCCAGGAGGACGCCGGTGGACGGCTGGGCGAGGTCATCGCGCGCTTCGTGAAGGCGTAAATGCCGGGAGGCCCCTTCCTGCGCAAGGAAGGGGCCTTCCGGTACTCGGTCAGGAGAGGGCCGCCAGCGCGTCGGTGATGATCCCGAGGCCCTCCGCCGCCTCGTCGGCGGTGAGCGTCATCGGCGGCGCGATCCGCAGGACGTTGCCGTGCAGGCCGCCCTTGCCGATCAGCAGCCCACGCGCCTTGGTCTCCTCCATCATCCGCGCGGCGGACTGGGTGTCCGGCTCCCTGCCACCCGGTTTCACCAGCTCGACGCCGATCATCAGACCCTTGCCGCGCACGTCCCCGATCAGCGGGTTCCCCGCCGCACGCAGGCCGGCGAGCAGTTCGTTGCCACGCGCGAGGGCGTTGGCCTGCAGGTCGTGGTCCGCGATGTGGTCGAGCACGGCGGCCGCGCCCGCCATGGCGACCGGGTTGCCGCCGAAGGTCGAGATCGAGTTCGCGGTGAGGCAGTCGACGAGGTCGCCGCGGGCCACGAGACCGCCGATGGCGAGCCCGTTGCCGAGTCCCTTCGCGAAGGTCATCGCGTCGGGGACGACGTCGTGGGCCTGGATTCCCCAATAATGTTCCCCGGTCCGGCCCCAGCCGGTCTGGACCTCGTCGGAGATGAACAGGATCCCGTACTGGTCGAGGACCTCCTTCATCGCCTTGAACAGGCCGTCCGGCGGTGAGCTGAACCCGCCGACGCCCTGGATCGGCTCGGCGATCATGCAGGCGACGTCGCCCGAAGTGCCCGTCTCCAGCACGTCGACCAGGTCCGCGACGCACGCGTCGATGTACTCCGTGTCCGACAGCGCCCGGAACGGGCTGCGATACCGGTAGCCACCGTGGACGTAGCTCACCTTCACCGGGCTGAGCGACGACGCCGACCAGCCGCGGTTGCCGGTGATGCCGACGGTCGCGAACGACCGCCCGTGGTACGAGTTCCGCATCGCGAGCACCTGGTTGCTGCGCCGGTACTGCGTCGCGAGCATCAGCGCGGTGTCGTTGGCTTCGGTGCCGGAGTTGGTGAAGAACACCTTCGCGTCCGGGATGCCGGAGAGCTTCGCGATGCGCTCGGCCAGTTCGACCTGCGAGCGGATCAGGTACAGCGTCGAGGTGTGCAGGATCCCGGTGTCGAGTTGCTTGCGCACGGCGTCGCTGATCGCCGAGACGTCGTAGCCCATCGAGTTGGTCAGGATGCCGGCGAAGAAGTCGAGGTAGCTGCGCCCGGTCGAGTCGATGACCCGGCGGTCCTGCGCGTGCACGATCTCGATCGGCTCGTCGTAGTAGAGCGCCAGCCAGGACGGGAGTACCGCCTTGTGCCGTGCCAGCAGGTCCGCGTCGGTCATCGGGTTTCTCCGTCCACAGCAGGGAATCCGGGGCCGGGCTCAGTATGGGGACGGCCCGAAACGGGCGACAACGATCAGACTGTCGGGTTATCCGCGCGGGCCCGCACAGTGTGTACGGGGAAACTGCCTCGAAGTGCGCGAAGGCCACGGACTACCCTCGGCAATCGTGATTGACCCCAGGACTCTGCGCGATGACCCGGACGTCGTGCGCGCTTCGCAGCGCGCCCGTGGCGAGGACGAAGGAGTGGTCGACAAGCTGCTCTCCCTCGACTCCCGCCGCCGGTCTTCGATCGCCGCCGCCAACACGCTGCGTGCCGAGCAGAAGTCGCTGGGCAAGCTCGTCCCGAAGGCACAGGGCGAAGAACGGGCCGCGCTGCTCGCCAAGGGGAAGGACCTCGCCGCCCAGGTGAAGGCCGCCGAGGTCGAGCAGACCGAGGCATCGGAGGAGTTCGAGCAGCTGCACCGCGTGGTGCCGAACCTCGTCCACCCCGACGCGCCCGAAGGCGGCGAGGACGATTACGTCGTGCTCAAGCACGTCGGCGACCCGAAGAAGTTCGACTTCACACCGAAGGACCACCTCGAACTGTGCGAGGGCCTCGGCGCACTCGACATGGAGCGCGGCGCGAAGGTCTCGGGCTCGCGGTTCTACTTCCTCACCGGCATCGGCGCCCAGCTGCAGCTCGCCCTGCTGAACATGGCCATCGCGCAGGCGACGGCGAACGGCTTCACCCCGATGATCACGCCGACCCTGGTGCGGCCGGAGATCATGGCGGGCACCGGCTTCCTCGGCGCGCACTCGTCGGAGGTCTACCGGCTGCGCGACGACGACCTGTACCTCGTCGGCACCTCCGAGGTCCCGCTCGCCGGCTACCACGCGGACGAGATCCTGGACCTGGGCAAGGGCCCGAAGCGTTACGCGGGCTGGTCGTCCTGTTACCGCCGCGAGGCCGGTTCCTACGGCAAGGACACCCGCGGCATCATCCGCGTCCACCAGTTCGACAAGGTCGAGATGTTCGTCTACACGCGTCCGGAGGACGCCGAAGCCGAGCACGCGCGCCTGCTGGACTGGGAAGAGCAGATGCTCGCCAAGATCGAGGTCCCGTACCGGGTGATCGACACCGCCACCGGCGACCTCGGCACCTCGGCGTACCGGAAGTTCGACTGCGAGGCGTGGGTGCCGTCGCAGGGGACCTACCGCGAACTGACCTCGACGTCGAACTGCACGACGTTCCAGGCCCGCCGCCTCGGCATCCGCTACCGCGACGACGACGGCCGTCCGCAGACCGTCGCCACGCTGAACGGGACGCTCGCCACCACGCGGTGGATCGTCGCGATCCTGGAGAACCACCAGCTCGAAGACGGCTCCGTCCGCGTCCCCGAAGCGCTGCGCCCCTTCCTCGGCGGAACCGAGGTGCTCGCGCCGGCATCGAAGTAGTGTGCGAGCCGATGAGGAGGGGACGCATGCGGTTTCGGAATTCGCTCGTGCTCGGCCTGGCGGTGCTGGCGGTCGGCGGTTGCACGTCGACGGTCGGCGGTTCGGCGGCGCCGGTGCCCGGACAAGGGCCGGTGATCACGAAGGCCGATCCGTGCTCGCTGGTGTCCCAGGAGCAGGCCGACGCGCTGGGGGTCACGTACCCGGGCAAGGAGCGTCCGGCGAAGCCCGCGCAGAAGATCGCCGCGGCCTGCCGGTTCTCCGAACTGGAGGACGCGCCGGACGGCGTCGCGCTGGAGGTGTCGCAGAGCAAGGACCTCTCGGCGGCCGAGTACTACGCCGGTGCGCTGCCCGGCGAGAAGTTCGGTATCGGCGGCTTCACCTGGACGCGGTACGCGACCATCCTGGGGCCGAGCTACTGCTCCCTGACCACCGAACTGGATGCGAAGACGTTCGTCGAGGTCTCCAGTGACGCGCCGGGTGACGACGACAACAAGGCGTGCGACCTGGCGAAGGCCGCTCTTCCCGCGGTGGCCTCGCATCTGCCCGGCGGTCAGCAGGACCCGCGGATCACCGCGCCCCCGGGACAGAAGCCGCTCGAAGCGTCCGGCCCGCTGGTGAACGTCGACCCGTGCACCCTGCTCAAACCGGACCAGGTGACCCAGCTCAAGCTGGCCGCCGCGCGGCCGATGAACGGCTCGTCGAGGGATCCCAAGAACGGCTGCCAGTGGGACGACACCGACGGCGACGGCGGGATGAAGGCGCTCGACCTGTGGGTCTACACGGCGACGAAGACCGCCGACGTCCCCGGCCTGGAAGGCACTCCCGCCGAGCAGGAGGTCGCGGGCAAGAAGTGGATCGTCTACTCGTCGCCCGACAGCCCGATCTGCGTCGCGCTCCTCCCGGTCACCGACACCTCGTCGATCAAGCTCGACACCGGGAACCTCGGAGACAAGACCAAGGCCTGTGACGTCCCCAAGGCCGTCATGCCCCTGGTGACCGCGAACGTGCCCTAGCCCGCCACCTCGTCGGAGATGTGCTTCGCGATCTCCAGCGCGCTGGTCGCCGCCGGCGAGGGCGCGTTGAGCACGTGCACCTGGTTCCGCGTGGTTTCGATGAGGAAATCGTCGACGAGCGCGCCGTCCGGGCGCAGCGCCTGCGCCCGCACCCCGGAGCCGTGCCGCACGATGTCGTCCTCGGTGACGGCGGGGACGAGCCGTGCGAGGCTTTCGGCGAAGCGGCGGCGGGAGAACGAGCGTCGGACCTCGTCCAGCCCGGTCGGGTAGGCGTACTTGCGGGCGAGCCGCCAGACGCCGGGGAACCGGGCGACCTCGGCGAGGTCCTTCGCGGAGACGTCGCGCCAGGTGTAGCCCTCGCGGCGCAGTGCGAGCACCGCGTTGGGGCCGGCGTGCACGCTGCCGTCGAGCATCCGGGTCAGGTGCACGCCGAGGAACGGCAGTGACGCGTCCGGGACCGGGTAGATCAGGCCGCGCACCAGATGACGGCGTTCGGGCTTGAGTTCGTAGTACTCGCCGCGGAACGGCACGATCCGCGCGCCGGGGGTGAGCCCGGCCAGCCGCGCGACGCGGTCCGCGTGCAGGCCCGCGCAGTTGACGAGCGCGTCCGCGTGGACGACGTCGTCGCCGGTCGCCACCTCGACGCCGCCGTTGCGGCCGGAACGGATACCGAGTGCGGGGGTGCCGAGCCGCAGGTCGGCGTCGGATTCGTCGAGCAGGCGCACCAGTGCGGCGCAGACGGCGGGGAAGTCGATGATGCCGGTGGACTCCACGCGCAGCGCCGCCACGCACGAGACCTCCGGTTCGTACTCGCGGGCCTCGCTCGGCGTGATCAGCTTGGCCGGGACGCCGTTGGCCTCGGCGCGTTCGGCGAGCACCTTCAGCGCGGGAAGCTCGGCTTCGGAGGTCGCGACGACGAGTTTGCCGCAGACCTCGACCGGCACCCCGTACTGCCGCGCGAAGTCCACGATGGACCGGTTGCCCGCGGTGGACATCCTGGCCTTGAACGATCCCGGCTGGTAGTAGAGCCCCGCGTGCACGACGTTCGAGTTGTGCCCGGTCTGGTGGGCCGCCCAGCGGTCCTCCTTCTCGAGCACCGTGACGTCCAGGCCTCGCTTGGTCAGCTCCCAAGCCGTGGCGAGACCGACGATCCCGCCCCCGATGACTACGACAGTGCGCACGATCGACCAGGTTACCCGGGGCCTTACCTGACACCCGTCAGGTTAGGTGATAGCGTACCTGACCGATGTCAGGTAAGAGGTTGAGCCGAGCCGAACGCCGGGAGCGGATCCTGTCCGCCGCGGCGGCGGTGTTCGCCACGTCCGGGTACGACGGGGCCGGGATGCGCGAGGTCGCGACGGCGGCCGGGATCAGCACCCCGGTGCTCTACGACCATTTCCCGTCGAAGGCGCGCCTGTACGCCGGACTGCTGGAGTCCGAAGTAGACAGTCTGCTGGCGGGCTGGGCCTCGCTACCGCCGTCGGACACCGCCGAAGACCTGCTGCGTGGCCGGGTCGCGGCGATCTTCGCGTGGATGGAGACGAACGAACGCGGCTGGCGGATGATCTTCGCCGAGACGCCGTCGGATCCGGACGTCGCCGAGGTGCACCGGCGCGGGCAGGCCAGGGCGACCGGACAGCTGACCGGGGTGTTCGCGCGGGTCCCCGGCCTGGCGCTGAGTGCCGGCCTGCCGCGCGACCGCGCGAACGAAGCACTCGCCGAAGCGGCGAAGAGCGCCTTGAACGCCATCGCCACCTGGTGGTGGGACAACCGCGACATCCCGCGGGAGCAAGTCGTCGCGCTCACGACGGATCTGTTGTGGCGCGGTCTGGGGAACCTGATCCAGGAGGAGACATGAGCCCGGAAACCACCGAGCGGTACCGCCGCGCCGTCGAGACGCGCGATGTCGCGCTGGCGCTGAGCGCGTTCGCGCCGGACGCCGTCGTGCACTCGCCGCTGACCAGCCGGGTCCGGTTCACCGGGCACGCGGAACTCGGCCCGCTGCTGGAGGTCGCGTACTCGCATCTGCGCGACGTCCGGTTCCACACCGACATCGGTGACGAGTCGAAACGCGTCGTCGTCTACACCGCGCGTATTGGTGGCGAAGAGATCGAAGAGGCGACGGTGCTGAAGCTGAACGAAGACGGTCTTATCGCCGACGCGACGTTGTTCGTACGGTCGTTACCCGGGCTCGTCACGATGATGGACGCCTTCGGTCCGGACATCGCCCGCCGCAACGGCCGCACCTTCGCGGCCCGATTCCTCGCGTTCGCCACGAAACCCTTGCTGGCCATGGTGCGCACCGGCGATCGCCGCGCCGTCCCCCTGGCAGGCCCCCGCACCTGACCACCTGAAGTCCGTGAAGGCCTCCTTGAGGGACTCTGGGTCCCTCAAGGAGGCCTTCACGGACCGGTCCCCCCCCGCAACTAGAGGACTAAGTGCGGCGCGGGGGCGGGCTCGTCTTCGAGGATCTTCGGGACCCCGCGCAGCGTGAACAACGCGCTGACCGCCAGCAGCACCATCAGCCCCGCCGAGCACAGCATCGTCAGCCGCAACCCGTCGACGAACGCCACCTTCGCGCTGTCCAGCACCATCGCGCCCTGCGACGGCGGGAGTTGCGCCGCCACCCGGACCGCCCCGCCGAGGGTGTCCGAGATCGCACCGGCCGCTTCGGGCGGCACCCCGGCCGGGATGACGAGTTCGCTCCGGTACAGCGCGCCGAGCACGCTGCCGAGGACCGCGATCCCCAGCGCCCCGCCGAGTTCGGTCGCCGTCTCGGAGATCGCCGACGCCGCACCCGCGCGGGCCTTCGGCACGACGCCGAGCACCGTGTCCGTCGCGACGGCGAGGATCAGCGCCAGCCCGACACCGAAGACGATCATCGCGAACAGCAGGTCCGGGTAGACGATCGTCACGCCGATGCCCGCGTACAACGCGAACCCGACCGCCGACAGGCCACAGCCCAGCGCGATCGTGACCGCCCGCCCGAAGACCTTGATGGCCAGCGGCGCGAGGACGCCCCCGGCGATCGCGCCGCCCATCCCCGGCAGCCCGGCGAGCCCCGCCTTCAGCGGTGACCAGCCCGCCACCAGTTGCAGGTACTGCGCGAACATCACCGAGACGGCGAGCTGCGCGAACATCGCCAGGATCGTGGTGCCGACGGTCGCCGAGAACGCCCGTCGGGTGAACAGTTTCAGGTCCATCAGCGGTTCGGCCAGCCGCGGTTGCCGCAGCAGGAAGGCCAGCAAGAAGCCGAGTCCGAGTACCGCGGCGGCGGCGACGTCCCAGTGGCCCCAGCCCTGGTGGGCGACTTCCTTGATCGTGTAGACGATCCCGACCATGCCCGCGACGGACAGCAGCACACTGGGCATGTCGATCCGGCCGGGTGCCGGGTTCTTCGACTCGGGCAGGATCAGCGCGCCCGCGATCACCATCACGATCACCACCGGCACGTTGACCAGGAACACCGAGCCCCACCAGAAGTGGTCGAGCAGGACGCCGCCGACGAGCGGTCCCAGCCCGAACCCGAGGATCGTCAGCCCACCCGAGACACCGATCGCGGCCGCGCGTTCCTTGCCGGTGAACACGTTCCGGATGATCGCCAGCGTCGACGGCATCAGGGTCGCGGCGGCGATCCCGAGCAGTGCGCGGGCGGCGATCAGGAGTTCCGTCGTCGGCGCGTATGCCGTGATCACCGACGCGACGCCGAACAGCGTCGCGCCGATCAGCAGCAGCTTCTTCCGCCCGACCCGGTCGCCGATATTGCCCATCGTGATCAGCAACCCGGCGAGCGCGAAGCCGTAGGTGTCGGCGATCCACAGCATTTCCGTGGTCGACGGGCGCAGTTGTGCCGAAAGCGACGGCAGCACCAGATGCAGCACGGTCAGGTCGATCGCGATCAGCAGCTGGGCGAAGACGCAGACGATGAGCGTGCCGATCTTGCGGCCCTTCGAGAGGGTCACCTCGACACCCCGAAGGTGAGTTCCGGCGAGTGCCGCGCGGTCCCGTTCTCGCCGTCGCCGAGGTAGAACCGCGTGCTCATGGTGCGGGCGGCCGGGTCGAGGACGCTGCGCCACAACGTCCGCCACGGCGCGCCGGGCTCGATCGCGACGGACACCGCGTCCAGCGCGGCGCGCGGACCGGCGTCCGCTTCCTTGGTGATGGTGCGCAGCCGCCGGTAGGTCAGCATGGTCTCCGGGGTGTCCTCCGGCAGCGCGTCGATGTCGGGGTATCGGTGCAGCGGGTGGTTCGTGACGCACAACGGGCCGTCCGCGACCTCGACGAAGTACTCGACGTCGTGCGCGCCACGCTCGTAGACGAAGCCGCGTCCGGAGGCGTCCGCGACGATGTAGTGGCAGGGCGCGCCGTGCGAGTACTGCTTGGCGAGCATCAGCGCTTCCTTGGCCTCGTCGACGTTCTCGCAGGTGTCGAGCAGATAGCGGCCCACCTGGGGCACGGACAGACCCGCCTGCGGACCCGGGGCGTTCTCCAGCGGCGAGGCCGCCTCGATGTCGGCCATCAGCAGCGCGACGACGAGCCCGGCCTCGTTCACCCCCTCCATCGCGCCGTCCACTGTGGACATCGTGAGCGACGTCGAGGCGATGCCGTCGTCGGGGATCGTGGTCAGCACGTAGGGCCGCGACGCCATCGGCACCGTCCCGTCGTCGACCGGTTCCGCCCCGCCCAGCACCGCACCGAGCTGGGTCCGGCTCAGCGTGAAGAAGTCGTAGTTCCGGCCGAGCGTGCCGCCGTTCCACAACGCCGAGCAGCCGGACCCGGCGGGCAGCGCGGAGGCGTTGTCGAAGGCGAAGCCGGCGTCGTACGCCAGGCCGTACACCTCGGCGAAACCGGCGCTGCGCTCGGCGTACTGCGGCCAGTGCCGGGCGAACCAGGTGCGCCGCGCCCTGGCCACGATCGGATCGATCGACGGCGGCGACCAGTCCGAGCGTGCCTTCGTTTCGGCGGCGAGCGCGTGGCCGATCTGGGCCTGCGAGCCGCGCAGCGTCAGCTGCCGCACAGCGAGGAAGTCTTCGGGAGAACCCGCGATGTAGGTCATGGCCGGGAGCCTGTCCGCGACCGCTGACCGTCCGCGTACCACCGGCTGACAGCGCTTGTCCGTGCTTGGCCGCTTGTCATCGGAATGTCATGTGCCCCGCGCGAAAGTTGCCCCATCACCGCAACGACAAGCGAGGGAATCCCATGATCGGCAACAAGGTGTACATGATCGCCGGGGCCGTGTTCTGCGTCCTCTTCATCGTGCTCGCGATGATCGAGTTCTCCACCGGTTACCCGGAGGACGGCCTCCAGGACCTGGGCTACGCCGTGCTGAGCGCCATCGCCGGGGGCGTCCTCTACGTCCTCGACCGTCGTCAGCGTGACCGTCGCGACGCGGTGCGGCGTGACGCCCGATGAGGAACATCGACGGCGGTTTCCTCGCCACCCCCGACCAGGCCGCGCTCGAACAGCGCGAGCGGGACGTCCGCAAGGGCAAGGGAGCGCTGCTCCTGACCGTCGCGGGCGGGTTCGTCGCCCTCATCGCCGGCTACAACGCCGTCGTGGAGTTCTCCCCGGGCGCGCTGGTCGCGACACTGGCCGGCCTTGCCGCCGCGATCGGCGGCGGCGCGCTGACCAGACAGCTGATGCGCAACGTCCGCTTCCGGGTGCACAAGCCGAACGCCGGCCTCGTCGGCGCCGCGAAGCTGACCGGACTCCTCGTGGCCTTCTTCGCCGTCGCCGCCCTCTTCGGCACGATCGGGGCGCCCGGCGCGCTGCGGATCGTCGTGATCGCCGGTGGTGTCGGCGTCATCGCCTACGTGAAGTCGCTGCACGACCAGCGGTGGGTGCTCTTCGAACTGGACGCGGTGGGCGTCCGGGTGGAGCGGACGATCGTGCCCTGGCACGACGTCACCGGCCTCACCATCGACCCGGTCGGCCCCGGGATGACCCGGCTGGGCGCGATCCCGGTCAACGCGGCGCCGCTGTACGTCGCGGTGCACGACAGCGAACTGGACCCGCGTCGGCTGAGCGAGGCCGTCGGCCGGTTCGCGCCGCAGGGGATCCTGCTGTCCGCCGCTCCTTGAGCCTTCGCCGCCTCACGGGGGTTCCCTCGGCGACGGGCGCTCAGAACCCCGTCAGCTGGGCGGCTCCGCGCATACCGAGCCCCTTGCGGTAGGCCCGGTCGAAGCCGTCTCCCAGCCGTTCACGCACGGAAGTGCGGAGCTGGGCGGCGTCCGGATCGACGGCGTACGGAGTGCCCCGCACCGTCACCGCCGCGCCGATCAGGACCGCCGCCTGCTCCGGGTCGCCCCGGAGCAGCGCGACACCGCCGAGGCCTTCGAGGGCGCAGGCCACCCCGGTGCTGTCGTGCCAGCGGTCGGCCGCCGCGAGCGCCAGCCGGTGGAGTTTCCCGGCTTCGTCGGCGTCGCCCTCGGCGGCCGCGATCCAGCCGAGTGAGATCCGAGCGGCGGCACGGGTCGCTTCGGCCGTGAAGGAACCTCCGGGGCATTCCGTGAGCGCGAGTTCGCTCAGCGCGCGGGCCGCGGCCAGATCACCCTCGTGCCGGGCGAGGAACGCCAGCCCGATGTACCCGGCCGCCCGGCTCTCCGGCATCCCGGCGCGCCGCGCGATCTCGATGGCGAGGTCGAAATCCGCCCGCGCGCCCGCCACGTCGCCGTGGAGCAGTTTGCTCCCCCCGCGACGGCACAGCAGATCCGCGTCGTCGTCGGAACTGCCGAGTTCCCGCATCAGCCGGAGCGCCTCGTCCATCGTGTCGAGGGCTTCGGCCTGCCGGTCCGTCCAGATCATGATCTGTGACAGGTGATCGAGCGCCATCGAACGGCCCCAACGCTCCCCGAGCCTCCGGAACGCCTCTTCCCCTTCGCGCAGGAACCCTTCCGCCGCCTCGAGTTCACCCCGCATCAGCGCGCGGAGGCCGTAACCGGTCGGCGCCAGTGCGAGGATCCAGGGATCGCTGTTCGCCAGGAGCGCTTGACTGCGCCGGATCAGCGAATCGTCGTCACCCGGCGGCCCCGTCACCACCCCCATCAGCAACAGCAACGCCGGGTTCCTCGGCGCCTTGACCATGTCCCGCAACTGGTCGTGGACGGCCTGGAAGTGCGGGGAGAGGGCTTCATGACCGCGAAGCCCGGCGGCGGCGTTGAGCACGCAGAGCTGGTACTCCTCTTCGAGCCCTTCGGGTGGCCGCCGGTCGAGCCGCTTGACCACCTCCAGGCTCAGCGTCGACCCCTCGAAGCGACGGCCGCGCATCCACCAGTAGGTCGCCAAGGCCGCCGAAAACCGCAGCGCGATCCGGATGTCGGCCTCCGTCGCCCAGCGCAACGCGGCGAGGAGGTCGTCGTAGGCGGCGTCGAGACGGTCCAGCCAGACGAGCTGGTCGCCGGTGCGGATGAGCGGATCGGCCCGTTCCGCGAGCTCCAGGAAGTGCGCCGCGTGCGCGCGCCGCATCCGGTCGGTCTCGCCCGCTTCGGCGAGTTTCTCCGCGAAGAAGGCACGGATGGTTTCGAGCATCCGATAGCGGTCCCCGGTGCGTTCGACCAGCGATCGGTCCACGAGGGACGGCAGCAGATCCGCGATGTCCGGCACGGCGCAGACAGCTTCGGCGTCGGTGAGGGTCGTGCCGCCCGCGAACACCGTCAGCCGCCTGCCGAGCCACCGTTCGTCCTCGTCGAGGAGGTCCCAGCTCCATTCGACGACGCCGCGCAGCGTGCGGTGGCGCGTCTCGGCCACCCGGCTGCCCCGCGAGAGCAGGCGGAAACGGTCGTCGCCCTCGAGGTGCTCTTTCCCGCCGAGAGGCCAAGGAGTCAGCCTCGCGGCGATCTCGCCGACCGGCAGGGTCCGGACCCGCGCGGCGGCGAGTTCGATGGCCAGCGGCAACCCGTCGAGCGCGGCGCAGACCCGCTGGACGTCGCCCGCGGTGGTGTCGTCGACGGCGAACCCGGGGTCGCCCGCCACCGCGCGGTCGGCGAACAGCCGGACGGCGGCGAACTCCAGCGACCGGGCGGGCGGGGTTCCCGGCGGCGGCACGGCGAGCCGAGGCACCGGGGAGACGACCTCGCCGGTGATGCCGAGCGGTTCGCGGCTGGTGGTGAGCACCCGCAGTGCGGCGGCCGCGCCGAGCAGCCGGGCGACCAGCTTCGCGACGGCGTCGACCAGATGCTCGCAGTTGTCGAGCACCAGCAGTACGGCCCGCTCGGCCAGCGTGTCGATCAGCCTGCCGACCGGCTCGTTCTCCATTCGGCCGGTCGCCGCGCCCACCGGGACGGTCCGCAGGCCGAGCGCGCTCAGCACGGCGTGGGCGACGTCGGAGTCCTCGGTGTAGGGCGCGAGTTCGACGAACACCGCCGGGAGGTCCACCCCGGCCGCGGCTTCGAGCGCCAGCCGGGTCTTGCCCGCGCCACCGGGGCCGGTCAGCGTCACCAGCCGGGAGCGGTCGAGCCGGCCGAGTACCTGCCGGAGGTCGCCTTCGCGGCCGACGAAGCTGGTGAGCTGCGCGGGGAGCGGCGTCCTCGTTTCCTCGGCGGGAGGCGTCCCGCCCCGCAGCACGGCCAGATGCGCGGCGGCGAGCTCCGGCCCGGGGTCCGCGCCGAGTTCGTCGGCGAGAACGCGGCGGGCGTCCTCGAACGCGGTGAGCGCGTCAGCCTGGCGGCCCGCCCGCTGCAGCGCGCGGATCAGCAACCCCCGCGGGCGTTCCCTCAAGGGCTGCTCGGCGACGATCTCGCGAAGCTCGGCGAGGACGTCTTCGTGCCGTCCCAGCTTGAGGTCCGCTTCGACGCGGTCTTCGATCGCCGACGTCTTCAGTTCGGTGAGCCGGGTGACCTGAGGGTCGCGGAACGGCGCTTCGGTGAGGTCCGCGAACGCGGGACCTCGCCAGAGCGCGAGGGCCTCGCGAAGCAGCTCCGCCGCCGCCGTGGCGTCTCCCGCCGCGAGAGCGCGCCGGCCCTCCACCGCGAGCCGCTCGAACCGGTGCACGTCGACGTCTTCGCGGTCGACGGCCAGCCGGTAGCCTGCCGGGCTGAACTCGACGGGCGCGAGATCCTTCAGCGCGCCGCGCAGCCGCGAGACCTGCGATTGCAGCGCGTTCGCCACCCCTTCGGGCGGCTGTTCACCGTAAAGACCGTCGATGAGCCGCTCGGCCGGGACCACCCGGCCCGCCTCCAGCGCGAGCAACGCGAGCAGCGTGCGGACCCTGGGCCCGCCGACCGGGACGGGGGTGCCGTCTTCGCGGCGTACCTCCGTCGCCCCCAGAACGCCGAATCGCATGAAGGCAGCCTAATGGTGTCCGCGTGGTGACCAGGGCGGATCCATCCCGCCCGAGATCAGCCGAACGGCGTCTATACACTTCGGCCGGTCCCCACGCAACGGGAGAGGGGTAGGAGAGATGTCTGCGCAGGAACCCGTGGTCCTCGGTCAGCCGACCGTCGGCGAAGAAGAACTCGCCGCGGTGGCGGAGGTGTTCCGGTCCGGCTGGCTGGCCGGTGCCGGCCCCGCGTGCCGCCGTTTCGAGGAACGCTTCGCGAAGACCGTCGGCACCGCGCATGCCCTGACCACCAGCAACTGTGGCTCCGCACTTTTCCTCGGCCTCCGTGTACTCGGTGTGAAGCCGGGCGACGAGGTCATCGTCGGCGACTACACGTTCCCCGCCACCGGCCACGCCGTACTCCAGGCGGGCGCGACCCCCGTGTTCGCCGACATTCGCCCGAACGTGTGGAGTGCCGACCCCGCCTCGATCGAAGCCCTCGTCACCCCGCGCACCGTCGGCATCCTCGCCGTCGACGTCGCCGGGCAGCCCGGTGACTTCGACGAGTACCGCGCCATCGCCGACAAGCACGGTCTGTGGCTCTTCGAGGACGCCGCCTGCGCCGCGGGCGCGACCTACAAGACCCGTCCCGCGGGCAGCCTCGCCGACCTGGCCGCGTTCTCCTTCCACGGCCGCAAGGGCATCACCGCGGGCGAAGGCGGCGCGCTGGTCTCGGACCGCGAAGACCTCATCGCGCACGCGCGCAAGCTGCACACCTACGGCATCGAGCCCGCCATCACCCGCGAGGGATCCGGCGCGCTGCCGATCCCGGAGTTCCACGAGCTGGGCTACAACTTCCGGCTCTCGGACGTGCAGGCCGCGATCATGAACGTCCAGCTGGACCGGCTCCCGGACCTGCTTTCGGCCCGCCGTTCGGTGGCCAAGCGCTACCACGAGGCCTTCGAGGACCTGGCGGGTCTCGACGTCCCGGTGGAGCTGCCGGACCGCGAGCACCCGTGGCAGGCCTACCTCCTCACGGTGGCCCCGGAGATCGACCGCGACGCGCTCGCGCTGCGGATCCGCGAGCAGGGCGTGCAGTGCAACTTCGGCACCTACGCCTCGCACCTCCAGCCCATCTACGGCAAGAACCAGACCTTGCCGGTTTCGGCGGACCTCTTCGCCCGTCACCTCGCCATCCCGATGCACGCCAACCTCACCGACGACCAGGTCGACCGGGTCGTCGAGACCGTCAGCGCCGCACTGCCGAGCTAGGAGAGAAATGCCCGACAAGAAGGTCCTCTTCACCGGGGGCGGTGGTTTCATCGCCGCGCACGTCATCCCGATGCTGATCGAAGGCGGCTACACCGTCCGCATCCTCGACAACATGACGCGTGGCGACCGCGCCAGGGTGAACGAGTTCATCGCCACCGGCAAGGTCGAACTCGTCGAGAAGGACGTGCGCTACGGCGGCGCCGTGCGCGAGGCCATGCGCGGCTGCACGCACGTGATCCACTTCGCCACCGTGTCGATCAACAAGTCGGTCGCGGACCCGCACGAGTCCATCGACATCAACATGGTCGGCAACCACAACGTCTTCGCCGCCGCGGCGGACGAGGGTGTCGAGCGGGTCGTGTTCGCCTCGACCGCGTCCGTCTACGGCGACCCGAAGCGGCTGCCGATGCACGAGGACGACGAGCTCAAGCCGCTCACGCCGTACTGCATCTCGAAGCGCGCCGGCGAGGACATGCTGGGCTTCTACGAGCGCACCAAGGGCCTGTCCTGGAACGCGCTGCGGTTCTTCAACGTGTACGGCCCCGGCCAGAAGATCGAGGCCTACTACACGTCGGTGATCAACCACTTCATCCAGCGCCTGCGCGCCGGGCAACCGCCGGTCATCGACGGCCGCGGCGACCAGTCGATGGACTTCGTGCACGTCACCGACCTGGCCCGCGCCGTCGTCGCGGCGCTGGAGTCCGGGCAGGCAAACGTACCGATCAACATCGGCACCGGCATCGACACCTCGATCGCGACGCTGGCGAAGATCCTCATCGACGCCGTGGGGGTGAACGTCGAGCCGCTGTTCAACGAGCGCGACGTGCTCGTTTCCCGCCGCGCGGCGGACATCACCCGCGCCCGCGAGATCCTGGGCTGGGAGCCGAAGATCTCCGTGGAAGAAGGCATGCGCGAACTGGTGAAGGCCTCGGAGTGACCGCCGGGCCGGGGGAGAGCCGCGCAATGCGCATCGCGGTCGTGAACAACTTCTTCCCGCCGAGGGTGGGCGGGAGTGCGCATATGGCGGCGTCCCTGGCCGAGCAGTACGCGGCGAGCGGGCACGAGGTGCTCGCGATCACCGCGGCCTACGCCGACGCCCCGGCCGACGAGACGAAGGAC
This sequence comes from Amycolatopsis sp. cmx-4-19, assembly GCA_049998115.1. GTDB lineage: Bacteria > Actinomycetota > Actinomycetes > Mycobacteriales > Pseudonocardiaceae > Amycolatopsis. The sequence goes on from JAEBEO010000001.1 coordinate 759,296, forward strand.
GGCTACCGCGTCGTCCGCCTGCCCGCGGTGAAGATGCCACAGGTGGGTCTGTCGATCGACTTCGACATGAGCTTCGCCTCGCCGCGGCCGGGGAACTGGCGGCGGCTGTGGAAGCTGCTGGACGAGTTCGAACCGGACGCGATCCACCTGCACGGGCAGTTCTTCGACCTGTCGTGGCTGGCCGGGCTGTACGCGCGGCGGCGGAAGCTGCCGATGCTGCTGACCATCCACACACTGCTGATCAGCGACAACAAGCTGTACGGCGGCGTCTTCCGGTTCCTGGACACCGTCCTGGTGAACCCGATCCTGCGCTACCTCAAGCCGCGGTACGTCATCCTCGACAAACTCGGGGTCGACTACTGCGTCGAGCGCTACGGCACGAGCGACGAGAACTCGGACTACTTCCCGATCGCCGTCGACACCGGGAACTTCGACAAGCCGCTCACGAAGGACGTCCGCGCCGAGCACGACCTGGGCGACGGTCCGGTGATCGTCTCGCTCGGGCACGTGATCCCGCTGCGCAACCGGCTGCCGCTCGTCGAGGCACTTCCGTCCATTTTGGACCAACATCCCGACGTGAAGGTGGTCGTCGTCGGCCGCGTCTACCACGACGTCTTCCTGAAGCGGGCGGAAGAACTCGGCGTCGCGGACGCCATCGTCGTCACCGGTGCCGTGCCGAAGGCCGACGTCCCCGCGTATTTCGCCGCGGCGGACATCGTCACGCACGACCTCAACGGTGGCTGCGGAACCGCGTCGCTGGAGGCGATGCTTTCGGGCACCGCGACCATCGCTTCGGTCACCGAGGACAACTACCCGGGCATCGAACTGCGCAACGGCGAGAACATCCTGCTGGTACGCCCGGACGACAGCGAGGCGGTGGCGAACACCGTCATCGAACTGCTCGACGATCCGGAGAAGCGGGCCTTGGTGGCACAGCGGGAAAGCGCGATGGTGCGGGCCAACTTCGGGCTCGACGTCGTCGCCGAGGAACACCTGCGCACCTTCGAGAAACTGGTGACCGAGGCCGATGTTCTTCGATGACGAGCGCAGCAACCGGCTGCGCCCGCAGATCCTGACCGAGCTCGTCTCGCAGTACATGAACGACGCCGAGCGCGCCCGCTTCTACGGACTGCCGGAGTCGACGCGGGTCCGCGAACGGGTCAAGATCATCAGCCCGGAGAACCTGACGATCGGCGAGCACTGCTGGATCGGCGAAGGCGCCGCACTCGACGCGAGCGGCGGGCTGGAGATCGGCGAGCACACCAGCATCGGCCTGAACACGCTGATCTTCACCCATTCCAGCTGGCTCGCGAACATGACACTGCAGAACCACTCCGGCAGCGATCTCATCGAGCGCAAACCGGTGAAAATCGGCAAGGGCTGCTTCATCGGCGGCCTCGTGGTGATCATGGCGGGTGTGACGATCGGCGATTTCGCCACCGTGCAGCCGAATTCCGTGGTCGCCAAGGACGTCCCGCCACGTACCCTGGTCGCGGGCAACCCGGCGCGTGTGTTCCAGCGTTACGACGACGAGTACATCCAGTCCGAGGTGGAGCGCGTGCGCGGCGAGAACGCGCGACGGCGTGCCCTGGCGGAGGAACGCGGGGACGCCCCGGGCTCCTGGGGTGCCCCGGCGGGCGACTTCACGGAGTAGCCCCCGCACCTTCGCGACTCCTCACCGTGACCGACTCCCGGGCAGAGGTCGTCGAAGGAGTCCTGGTCTCGGGGCTCCGCTCGGCCACTCCGGTCAGCACCGTGTCCGGACCGTCGTCTCAGTACCAGCCGGTCTGATCACCGGCCTGCGGCACCACGGAATACGGTCCTCGGCACCCTTCCTGGGCCGCGTGGCTCAGTTCGGTGACGGTCAGGTCCGCGGGGTGGGGGAAGACGTCCATCCGACCGGCGTCGCCGCCGCGGCAGCGGAACCGGGTGCCGCCGGTCCCCTCCAGGTGGATGGCCTCTTCCTCCACCTGCTGAACGTCGCGAAAGACCACGTCAGGGGAACAGGCACGCGGCGGTGACCTCGGCCGGTGATTCAGGCGGGTGCAGGCAAGCGGCCGTGCCCCCCCAGGACCTGTTGCTAGGACGAACCCAGCCCGGCCAGGTCACGGCGTTGTACCGCCGATGAACCGGCGGTGAACCGGCTCGGCGCACGGTGAGCGTCCAGGCCGTGGCCGAAGCCGCGGCCACGGACGAGGGCGGTCAGATGACAAGCAGGATTTCCGGCGTCCCGCGAGTTCTCGGTCAGGTGACGACCGGGGCGGCGTTCGCCGTGTTCTTCGGACTGGCGGGGGCGGCCGTCGCGAACGCGAAAGAGAGCTCCGGCGGCGACGCGTGCGCGGCGAGTACGGCGGGCTGCGGTGGCGGTGGCAAAGGGTCCGGTAACGGGACGACGGGGGACCGCCCGCTCGGCCTCGCGCCGTTGACGAAGCAGCGGATTCCCCAGATCCTCAAGCCGCAGAGTGAGCTGCAGAAGAAGGGGGAGCAGTTCAAGGACGCGGCGCCGGAGAAGAAGAAGTCGGCGCCGCCACCCGCCAAGGGCAACGGCAACGGCAAGAGCAAGAAGGACGACGGGAACGGGAAGAAGAACGAGCCGCGGCAGAAGGACCACGACGACAACGACGACACCAAGTCGCGAGGAAAGGATCGCGGCGACCACGACGACGAGAAGAAGAAGGACAAGCCGCGGGACAAGGATCACGACGACGACGAGAAGAAGGACCGCGGCAAGAAGGACGACAAATCGCGGGACCACGACGACGAGAAAGACGACAAGCCCAGGAAGAAGAGTCGCGACAGCGACAAGAAGGATCGCGAGTCCGACGAGGACGAGGGCGACGATCACGAAGGTCGCGAGTTCAGGAACGGCGACCGTGCTGGCGACGACGACCGGAAGCCCGAGAAGTACCGCGGCGACGAGGACACCGACAGGGGGGACGAGAAGCCCTCGAAGGCCCAGCGGTACCCGAACATCCGCGCCCGTTCCGTCCCCGCGGCCTCCGTGCCGACCACGCGTCTGGCGAGCTTGACCGCCCCTGCGAGTGGCGACGGCGGCGTCCCCTGGGGCGACGACGACAACTGGGTCACCCCGGGCTGCAAGCAGGACAACGACGGTTGTGAACTGATCGTGGAAAAACTGGCCCGGATCGGCAAACCCATCCAGGACGCCATCGGCCGCCTGCTGAAGGTGGAATCGACCGGGCCCGACGCGGGCTTCAAACCGGAGGGGCCGAACAGGAAGGGCCGGATCTTCTCCGTCGAGGGGTACGCCTACGCCGACCAGGGGCACTGGAGCGCGATGGACGGGTCGATCGAGGGGGACTACTCGTTCGGCTTCGACGGCAAGCTGGAGCTGACCATCACCAAGGAAGGCCCGCAGATCGACCTCGAAGCCTTGCTCGGCGCGAAGGTCTCCGGGCCGGAGATGGAGTTGCCACTGGGCCCGCTGCTGGTCAAGGCCAAGCCCGAGATCTCGGCGGGGATCGGTGGGCAGTACGGGGTCGGCGTCGAACGTGGTGACGACGGCAAGCGCCGGATCAAGGTCAAGGGTGGGCTGACCGGTCCGGTCGGCGGCAACACGAATCTGGAGACCGATCTGAACGACAAGTACTTCGGCCAGCTTCCGGACGGGGGTTACTGACCACCCGCGGGGAACCGTGAAACCGGGGTGACCGACTACTGTCGTGCCAGGCGATAGTGGAGGGTATGTCCAGATGAGGTTCAAGCGGTTCGGTGCGTCGCTGCTGGTCACCGGGTTGGCACTGCTGGGTGCGGCGACACCGGCGATGGCCCACTCGGAGCTGAAGAGCAGCGACCCGGCGAGGGGCGCTTCGCTGGCGACGCCGCCGACGCAGGTCAAGCTGACCTTCTCCGGTCCCGTCACGCTCGCCGCGGACCCGATCCAGATCACCGGGCCCGAGAACGCGAAGTGGACCGTCGGCCGCGCGGAGGTCGCCGGCGCCGTGCTCACGGCGCCGGTCCAGGCTGTCGGTCCCGTGGGCGAGTACACCCTGCGCTACAAGGTGATCTTCGAGGACTCGCACGAGGCGAGCGGAACGGTGAAGTTCACCCTCTCCGCTCCGGCCGCGTCGTCGACGTCGGGCGCGGTGCCGCCTTCCGGCAGCGCCGCGTCCACCGCGGAGCAATCGGCGACCAGTGCGACCCCTGCCCCGCGGGCCGAGGAGACCAAGCCCGAAGGCCTGCTCCCGACCTGGGTATGGATCGTCCTCGCGGTCGCCGTGGTCCTCGCCGGGCTCGTCGTCGCGCTCCGCTTCACCCGCCGCAAGAGCTGAGCGACGCCGTCCCGTCAGCCGGTGTCGCCCGCGGGCAGCCGCGTGCCGGACGCGTCGAAGGCAGCCAGGTCGAGTGCTCGAAAGCACGACCGCGCGCCTATTCCTTCCCGTGGCCGAAGCGGTAGAAACGGTCGAGGCAACCTTTCGGGTGGCCAACCGTCGAAGAAATGTGGGAACCAAGGTGGCTCGCGGCGATGACGAGTTCGTCGAGTTCGTCCGGAACTCGACGAGCCGTCTTCAGCACGCCGCCTACCTGCTGACCAGCGACCGGCACCAGGCCGAGGACGCCGCCCAGACCGCGCTCGCCAAGACCTACGCCGCTTGGTCGCGGGTCCGCCGGAAGGACGCTTACGCGTACGCACGGCAGGTCCTGGTGAACCACATCATCGACGGCTGGCGGCGCCCGATCCGCGAGAAAGCGACCGAGGAGGTCCCCGAGCGGCCGAGCGGCACGGACGTCGCCGGGGCCGTTGTCCAGCGGAAATGGCTGCTTGACGCGTTGCGTACGCTCACAGACCGGGAGCGGGCCGTCATCGTGCTCCGGCACTTCTTCGACCTGAAGGAGTCCGATGTGGCGGGAGAACTGGGTGTCTCCGTGGGCACCGTGAAGAGCACCAACGCCCGCGCCCTGACCAAGCTGCGGATCACCGCGGAGGACGGAACGGAACTGATCGGCGGGCTGGGACGATGACGGACCTCGAGGCACTGCGCTCGGCACTGCGCGAAGAGCCTGCCGAGAAGTTCGCCGCGCCCGACCTCGGCGCGATCATGGCCAAGGGCAAGCGCATCCGGCGGCGTCGCCTTCTCGCGACCGGTGCGGGCGGTGTCGCCGCCACCGTGGTGACGGTGCTGGTCATCGTCGGCGCTGTCGCCCTCCGCGAGCCCCCTCGGCAGCCCCAGGTCCTCCCGCCCGCCGCGAGTGCTTCGTCGCCGTCGTCCTTGCCGTCTTCCTCGTCGCTGCCGGCCTCGGCGGCCACCGCGGCACCGTATCCGCAGGCCCAGCCGCTGGGTGACGTGCTCCCGCTCGGCGTCAAGGGTGAGGACGGCCGGGAGATGGTGCTCTACGTCACCGCGTTCGACGAGCCGGCGGTGCCGAACATCCAGTTCGGCCTGCACATCGCCTACCGGAACGGCGACGGGACCTTCGACGGTCTTTACACGACCAACGAGAGCCGGGGTTCCGACCGCTCGTTCGGCTTCCACGCCACCGGCGGCGGCCTGCTCGTCCGGGGCGCGTTCGTCCCGGTGATCGGCTACTTCTCCGGTCCGGCGGTGCGGATCACCAGCACCGTCCGGGGAAAGCCGGTCGAGGCGAAAACGGCCGTCTGGAGCGAAGACCCGGGTGTCGTGATCTTCTGGTTCGATGGCTCCCAGGTGGAGTCTTCGAACGTCCTGACCCCGCTCGCCGCGTACGACGCGAAGGGCCAGCGCCTCACCAAATAACGCGTTCAGAGGACTGAACGCGAGAGAGGATCAGGCCGCGGCCTGGGTGAGCACCTGGTCGACGACGGTGTGCGACGGCAGGATCAGGTCGCGCTCGGTGTCGGCGTCGATCTTGCCTTCGAGCAGTTCGAGGAACCGGTCCAGCTGGGTCGCGAGGGGTTCGCGCGCGGTGACCAGTTCCGGGATCTCGATGACGGTCTGCTGGCGGTAGCCGAGACCGTCCTCGGTGACCGAGTCGTGCGAGACGTGCCGGTAAATGGTGACGTCGCGGCGAAGCAGGTCGATCTCGATCATCCGGTCGAGTTCGGACACCCAGAGCGAACGGACCTTGCGCTGTCCCAGCCGGGACGCGGAAACCGTGGCGAGCCCGGTCTCGAACGAAAGCACCGTCTCGATGGTGTCTTCGGCGCCCTCGACCGAGTTTGGGTGGAAGTAGCCGGCGCCGGAGGCGACCCGCGCCGGGGTCGCGCCGCCGAAGAACTGGATCGCCAGGTCGACGTCGTGCACCAGCAGGTCCCACGCGACACCGGTCTTGATCCGCGGCGCGTACGGGCCGTGGCGACGGGCCATCAGGTGGATCGGCTCGTTGACCAGCGCCCGCGCGGTCATCACGGCGGGGTTGTAGCGCTCCAGGAGCCCGCACATCAGCGGGACGTCCTTCTTCGCCGAAAGCCCGACGATCTCCTGGGAGAACTCGAGGCTGTTGCAGACCGGCTTCTCGACGAGCATCGGTTTGCCCTGGCCCAGAATCTCTTGCGCCAGCTCGTAATGCGCCTCGGTGGCCGAGGCGAGCACGACGGCGTCCACATCGGACAGTGAGCCGATTTCGGGTGTCCACTGGGTTTCGTAGCGCTCGGCGACCTTGCGGCCCGCCTCTTCACGCGGGTCGATGACGCGGACCAGGTCCACGTTCTCGTTCGCGGCGAGCACACGGGCGTGCAGCGAACCCATGTTCCCGGTGCCGATGAGGGCGATCTTGTGGGTGGTCATGCGCCGAGCACCTCGCGAACCGTTTCGATGATGGTGTCCAGGTCGGCCTCGGAGAGGTGCGGGTGCACCGGCAGCGAAAGCGCCTGCGCGGCAACGGAAGCGGCCACCGGGAAGTCCTCGACCTTCGCGTCGGGGATCAACGGGTCGTTCCGGTAGCAGTCGTAGTCGAAGACGATCTTCGGGTAGTAGATCCCGTTGCCGATGCCGCGTTCGGTGAGTGCGGCGGCGAGCTCGTCACGCGAAAGGAACGCGTGCGGGCCGACCAGCACGGTGTACTGGTGCCACACGTGTTCGCGGCCCGGCAGGACCTGGGGGAGGTCGAGACCCGGGGTGCCGGCGAGACCTTCGGAAAGGCGCTTCGCGTTGGCCTGGCGGGCGGCGGTGAGCTCGTCCAGCTTCTCCAGCTGCGGGATGCCGACGGCGGCGTGCAGGTCGGTCATCCGGTAGTTGTGCCCGGCGACCTCGTACTGGTAGCGGGCGCGCATGCCCTGGTTGCGCAGGACACGCAGCGCGTCGGCCAGCTTGTCGTCATCCGTGGTGATGACGCCGCCCTCGGCGGTGGTGATGTTCTTGGTGGCGTACAAGGAGAAGCAGCCGATCCCGAAGGACCCCGCCTGCTTGCCTTCGAACGAGGCGCCGACGGCCTGCGCGGAGTCCTCGATGACCTTGAGGCCGTGCTCGGCGGCCAGCGGCGCGAGCTTGCCCATGTCCGCGGTCTGCCCGTAGAGGTGGACCGGCATGAGGACCTTGGTGCGGTCGGTGATCGCGGCGGCGACGGCGTCCGGGTCGATCGCGAAGTCGTCGCGCCGGATGTCGGCGAAGCGGACGGTCGCGCCGGCTTCCAGGATCGCGTTCAGCGTCGCCACGAAGGTGAACGGCGAGGTGACGACCTCGTCGCCCGGCTGCAGGTCGAGCGCCTGGATGGCGGCGACCAGCGCGGTGGTGCCGTTGTTGACGGCGATCGCGTGCTTCGTGCCGGAAACGCTCGCGAACGCGTCCTCGAAGCGCTTGACCATCGGTCCCTGTGCGATGGCGCCGGATCGCAGCACCTCGACGACGAGGTCCTCCGCGTCACGGACGTCGACCACGGTAATGGGGATCATCTGCAAGTCTCTCTCGACTGGGCGTTCTGGTGCGTCCGGTACAGTGAGCCGCCGGTTCTGCGCCCGGCCGCCCGCTCTGGCGCGGGCCACACGTTACCGGGACCGCCGAAGCGCCTATTACCCCAGGCTGTCTCCCAGCCACGACGAACGGATCTCACGTGGTGAACCGCATCCACCCGACCGCAGTCATCGGCGAGGGTGTCGAGCTCGGTGACGACAACGTCATCGGACCGTTCACGGTCATCGTGGGGCCCGCGCGCGTCGGCGACGGCAACTGGATCGGCCCGCACGTGACCATCGGGACCCCGGGCGAGGACCGCGGCCGCGAGCACCCCGCCGCCTGGGACTCCGCGCCGACCGGTGATCCCGATCACGACGGCCACGGCGTCGTCCTCGGCAGCGGCAACCGGATCCGCGAGTACGTCAGCGTCCACCAGGGCACTTGGCGCACGACCACCATCGGCGACGGCGGTTACTTCCTCCGCGGCTCCCACATCGCGCACGACTGCCTCGTCGAGGACGCCGTCACGGTCGCTTCGAACGTCGTCACCGGTGGCCACTGCCACATCTGGTCCGGCGCGAACCTGGGCATGGGCGCGATCCTGCATCAGCGCGTCGTGATCGGCCCCGGCGCGATGGTCGGCATGGGCTCCGCGGTCCGCAAGGAGGTGGGCGCGTTCACCATCGCCGTCGGCAACCCCGCGCGGGTGACGGGCGTCAACACCGTGGGCCTGTCCCGCCGGGGGCTGGACGAGGCCACCATCGAGGCATTGGGACCGTGGCTGAAGGGTAAGGCCGGTCTCCCTGAGGACGGGCTGGCCGACCGGCTGCCCGGTGACCTCTCTACCTTGGTGAAGGCGTGGGACGCCCGTCCGCGCGAGTGAGTAGGAGTCACAAGATGGCGGAAGTCGCCGGCAAGCTGCGTGAGGTCTTCGTCGAGGCGCTGGACCTCGACGGCGAGGTCGACGTCGAAAACCTGAAATACCGCGACATCGAGGCCTGGGACTCGGTGGGCCACATGGCGCTGGTCGCGGCCATCGAGGACGAGTTCGAGGTGGAATTCGACACCGACCAGGTGATCGACATGTCGAGCTTCAAGGTCGCCGTCGACATGGTCACGGACCTCCAGAACAAGTGATGCTCGAAGGCAAGGTCGCCCTGGTCACCGGCGGCACCCGGGGGATCGGGCTCGCCACCGCGCGGGCGCTCGCCGAGGCGGGCGCCACCGTCGTCCTGACCGGCCGCGACGAGGCCAAGGCCGAGGAAGCGGCGGCCGCGGCTGGGGCCGCGAGTGGTCTCGCGCTTGACGTCACCGACGCCAAAGCCGTGTCGACGCTGGTCCGCGGGGTGGCCAAGGAGCACGGCAAACTCGACATCGTGGTCGCCAACGCCGGGATCATGGAGGACGCGCTCCTCGGCATGATCCGCGAGGAACTGGTCGACACCACGCTGAGCACGAACGTCGCGGGCACACTGCACACCGTCCAGGCCGCGGCCAGGGCGATGATGCGCAAGAAGACCGGTGCGATCGTGGTGCTGGCTTCGATCGTCGGCGAGCACGGAAGTGCCGGTCAGACGGTGTACGCGGCCTCGAAAGCGGCGGTGGCGAACATCGCGCGTTCGGCCGCGAAGGAACTCGGCCGGTCCGGGATCCGGGTCAACGCGGTGGCGCCCGGCGTCATCGACACCGACCTCACCTCGGGTCTGAGCGAGGACGCCAAGGCCGAGAACATCGGCAAGACCCCGCTCGGGCGGCTCGGGACGCCCGAGGACGTGGCGAACGCTATCTGCTTTTTGGTCAGTGACCGGGCCTCGTTCATCACTGGGCAGGTGCTGGGCATCGACGGAGGCTTGGTTTTGTGACCTTGTTAGGTGCTGGGGCACGACTGATAGACGTCACGAGCGGCAAGACGCTCGCGGGCGAGGAACTCGACACCGAGGTCACCCGCGTGGGGGCCGCGTTGTCGCTGCTGCCGCCGGGCGCGCTGTTCGCGCGGATGGCGGTGGACCTTCCCAGCGTGCTGAACTACCTCGGCGCGTTCGAGGCGGGCCGCGCGATCGCGCTGATCGACCCGGCGCTGGACGCCGACGTCCTGGCGGGGCTCATCGAGCGCTTCCGCCCGGCGGCCGTGCTGTCCGCGCCGGACGCGCCCGCACCCGAGGGTTACGGCGTCTCCGACGGGCACTGGGTCCGCGCGTCGGCGGACGGCGTCGAGCCGCATCCGCAGCTGGCGATCCTGCTCCCGACCAGCGGATCCACCGGGAACCCCAAGCTCGTCCGGCTCTCGCGTGACGCGGTGTGCGCCAACGCCGACGCGATCGCCGAGGTGCTCGGCATCGACCGCCACGAGGTCGCGCCGACCAGCCTCCCGCTGCACTACAGCTACGGCCTGTCCGTGCTGAACTCGCATCTCGTCCGCGGTGCGACCGTGGTCATCGAGCCCTCCGGCGTGCTCGGGCGCGGGTTCTGGGACGCGGTCGAGCAACACAAGGCGACGTCGCTCGCCGGGGTCCCGTACCACTACGAGATGCTGCGGCGCCTCAAGTTCGACCCGGCGAAGTACCCGACGCTGCGCACACTGACCCAGGCGGGCGGCAAGCTCCGCGACGACCTCGTCGCCCAGTTCAACGACAAGATCCGCGCGGTCGGCGGCCGGATGTTCGTGATGTACGGGCAGACCGAGGCCGCGCCGAGGATGACCACCGTCCCGGCGGACCGGCTCGCGGAGAAGCTCGGTTCCGCCGGTCCCGCGCTGCCCGGCGGCTCGTTCGCCATCCGGCGCCAGGACGGCTCCGAGACCAAGCACCCGAAGATCGTCGGCGAGGTCGTCTATCGCGGACCCAACGTGATGATGGGGTACGCCGAAGACGAGGCAGGGCTGGCCGCGGGCGACGAATGGGGTGGCGTGCTGCCCACCGGCGACCTCGGCTACCTCGACGAGGACGGGTTCCTCTACATCACCGGACGGCTCAAGCGGATCGGCAAGGTCTTCGGCAACCGGGTCAGCCTGGATGATCTCGAGCAAGCCGTGCGTTCTGCTTCGGTGGGGATCGACGTCGTGGCCGCCGTCCCGGCCGGGGACAAGGTCGTCCTGTTCGCGGAGGGCGCGGACAAGGACATCTGCAAGGACGCGTCGAAGGCGTTGTCCGAGCGGCTCCACCTGCACACCAGCGGGTTCGACGTCCGCCCCATCGACACCGTGCCGCTGCTGGCCAGCGGCAAGATCGACTACCGGTCGCTGGAGGCCCAGGTATGAGCGTCTTTACGTTGTCTCAGGCCGAGCGCGAGAAGTCACTGCTTCCGCAGCTGGCCGAGCTGACCGCGCATCACCGCGAGAACTCCGAAGGGTACGAACGCATCCTCTCGTCGCTGGGCATCGCGCGGGACGCGTCGTTCGCCTCCATCGCGGACCTGCCGTGGCTGCCGGTGCGGATGTTCAAGACGCACGACCTGCGCAGCATCCCCGAGTCCGAGGTCTTCAAGACGCTGACGTCGTCGGGCACCACCGGCGCGGGCGCGTCGCGGATCTACCTGGACAAGGCCGCCGCCGGCGCGCAGACCAAGCAGCTCGGCGCGACCCTGCAGGAGGTCCTCGGCGGCGAGCGGCTGCCGATGCTGATGGTGGACACCGTCGGCATCATCAAGAACCGCCGCTCGTTCTCCGCGCGCGGCGCGGGCGTGCTGGGCATGGCGAACTTCGGCCGAAAGCACACGTACGTGCTCGACGAGGACGACCAGCCGGACGTCGAGGCGGTCAAGCAGTTCCTCGCGACCTACGGCGACAAGCCGTTCCTGATCTTCGGCTTCACCTTCATGGTGTGGCAGTACCTGTACGAGGTCGCGCGCGAGCACAAGCTCGATCTGTCCAACGGGATCCTGGTCCACTCGGGCGGCTGGAAGAAGCTGATCGACCGCGCCGTCGACAACACCGAGTTCCGTCGCCGGTTCAAAGCGGACACCGGGCTCACACGGATCCACAACTACTACGGGATGATCGAGCAGATCGGCACCGTGTTCCTCGAAGGACCGTCAGGGAACTCGTTGTACTGCCCCGATTTCGCCGACGTCGTGATCCGGGACCCGGAGACCTGGGAAGAGCAGCCGGTCGGCGAGCCCGGCGTGATCGAGGTCGTCAGCACGCTGCCGCACTCGTATCCTGGGCACGTCCTGCTCACCGAAGACCTCGGCGTCTACAACGGAATCGACGACGGCGACTGGCCGGGCAAGCACTTCTCCGTCATGGGCAGGCTGCCCAAGGCCGAGGCCCGCGGTTGCTCGGACACCTTCCAGGGAGCGGCGGCATGAGCCTCGACCAGCGTTTTCCGCTCGGCGACGCGATCGAGGTCTCGTCGCTGGTCGAACAGCTGCGGGCCGAGCCCGTCGGCGGGCGGCTGCGGGTGGGCGACCCCCGTGTCGTCGAGTTCCTGACGAAGTTCGCGCGCAAACTCCTCGCACCCGCCACGGCCCGGCGATTCCCGGAGCTGGCGTCGCTCGGTTTCTTCCTGCGCAAGGGAGAGATCGCCAAGGCACTGTCCACTTTGGAGACCTCCGGCGACGCGCTGCGCTTCCCGCGCGGTCTCGTCTTCCATGTCCCGCCCGCCAACGTCGACACGATCTTCGTGTACTCGTGGGCGCTTTCGGCGCTCGCGGGCAACCACAACGTCGTCCGCGTCTCGTCGCGTTCGGCCGGTGCCGCCGAAACGGTACTCCAGGCGCTGAACGCCGCACTGTCCGAAGTGGACGACGAAACGGCGGCCGCGATCACCGCGACGCAGCGCATGGTCACCTACGACCGCAGCGACGCGATCAGCGGCGCGCTTTCGGTCGCGGCGGACCTGCGGGTCATCTGGGGCGGCGACGCGTCGGTCGCCGCCCTGCGCAAGTACCCGCTGGCGCCGCACGCACGCGACCTGACCTTCCCGGACCGGTCGTCGTTCGCGGTCGCGTCGGTGCGCGGCTGGCGGAACGCCTCCGAGGCCGAGCGCCGTGGCGCCGCCGAGGGCTTCTACAACGACTCCTACTGGTTCGACCAGGCCGCCTGCTCCTCGCCGCGCGCGGTGTTCTGGGTCGGCGACGAGGCCGGTGCCCGGGAAGCCGGGCAGGAGTTCCGGAAGCTGCTCGCCGAGGTCCTGGCGAGGAAACAGCACGTCACCGAGCCCGCGATGGCCGTCCAGAAGCGGGTTTCGGCGTACGGCGCGGCCGTCGACGGGCTGGTCAGCGGGATCGAGTTCCAGGGCAACGGCCTCGCGACGCTCGAACTGGCCGACCCCGCCGTCCTGCCGCGCGAGTGGCTCGGCGCGGGCACCTTCGCCAACGCGCGGGTCGACACGCTTTCCGACCTCGTGCCGATCGTCCTTCGCAAAGACCAAACCGTCGGTCAATTCGGCTTCACCAAAGACGAATTGACCGAATTCGTGACGGAATTGGCAGGCCGCGGCGTCGACCGTGTCGTTCCGTTCGGCTCGGCCCTGACGTTCTCCGCGATTTGGGACGGCTACGATCTGCTGACCGAGTTCAGCCGCTTGGTGACCGTACAGGCCTGACCAGCGGCGAAAGAGACCAAGCGAGGAGGTTCAGTGACGACCGTCGAAATGCCCGAGGAGGAGTCTTCGGTTGCGGTAAAGCAACCGAAATCCACCAAGGCGAAGATCCTCGACGTCGTCCGCTGGATCGCCATCCTCGCCGTCGTCGGTTTCGCGGCGAAGACACTTGTCGCCACTTGGGGAGAATTCTGGCGGACGTTGTCCGATGTCGCCTGGGAATCCTCCACGTTGAGCCTGCTCGCGCTGATCGCCGCGATCATGGTGTCGACCTACGGCTGGCAGGTGATGGTCGACGACCTCGGCAAGCCGATCGGCTACGCCCGTGGCGCGCAGATCTGTCTCGTCGGCTCGCTCGGCAAATACGTGCCGGGTTCGGTGTGGGCGTACCTGCTGCAGATGGAACTGGGCCGTAAGGCCGGGCTCGCGAGGGCCCGGATCTTCACCGGTTCACTGATCCAGCTCGGCGTCGGCGTCGTGTCCGCGCTGGTCGTCTCGTTGCTCGCGGCCCCCGCGGTGTTCAGCAACAGCCCCCGCGCGATGTGGCTGTTCGTGCTGATCCCGGTCGGGCTGGCGATGCTGCATCCACGCGTACTCACCTGGGGTACGTCGCTGGTGCTGCGGATCCTGCGCCGCCCGCCGCTGGACCACCGGCTGAGCTGGTCGGTCGTCGGGAAGGTGTTCGGTTCGTCGACGGCGGCGTGGGCGTTGCAGGGTGTGCACCTGTGGCTGCTGGCGAACTCCGTCGGCACGCCCGGCTTCAGCGGTTTCGTGTTGTGCGTCGGTGCGATGGCCGTCGCGATGACCGTCGGGACGTTCGCGTTCATCCTGCCCAGCGGGGTCGGTGTCCGCGAAGTCGCGCAGGTCGCCGTGCTGACCGCGTCCGGCCTCACCGTCGGCCAGGCGACCGCCTTCGCCGTCGCCTCACGCGTGATGTTCACCGTCGCCGACCTGATCACCGCCGGCGCCGCCGCCCTCTCCGCGCGCCTCGCCTCCCGCTGACACCCGCGTTCAGTCCGCGGGTGCAAGGACCGCAACTAGAGGACTAAACGCGGCCGAAGGGAAAAAACGGCGGCTACGCGGAGCGCATCGGACTCGCCCATTCGTGTCAAGTAGCTCCGCCGAAAGAAACACCTTGGCGCGGTGATCGATACTTGACCGTAGTCTTTTCGTCAGGGGAGAGGCGCGGCCCGGGAGGGTGGGGATCAGGTGGTGATCGCGGTCGTCGGCGCCTGGTTCGTGGTCGCCGCCTTCGTCCTCCTGGCCTGGCCCAAGATCGCCGAAGACCGCCACTGGCGTGCCGCCGCGGTCACGCTGACTCTCGGTTTCTCGCTGCTGCACCAGCTGTTGTTCTTGACCATTGCCGAAGACGCCTACGTCACTTTTCGTTACGTGCAGAACATCGCCGACGGCAATGGGCCGGTGTTCAACACCGGCGAACGTGTCGAGGGTTACGCGAATTTCCTCTGGATGATCGCGATCGCGTTGTCCAAGGCCGCTTTCGGGGCCGATATCGAGACGTCCGCGATCGTGCTCGGCATCCTCGCCACCCTCGGCGCCGTCCTGCTGGCCTACGTCACGGTCAACCGGGTGGTCGAGCGGGCGGCGGGTGAGCCGCGCCCGGCGTACGGCGTGGCCGCCGCGGTGCTCGTCGCGGGCGCCGGGGGCCTCGCCGCGTACGGCGGCTCCGGCACCGAGACGCCGTTGTTCGTCCTGCTCGTGTTCGGCGTCTTCACCGCCCTCGCGGGACGGCACCCGGTCATCGCCGGGGTGCTCGTCGCCTTCGCGATGATGACGCGGCCGTCGGGGATCCTGCTCGCGGTGCTCGTCGGGCTGTGGCTGCTCGTCGCCGCAGCGCGCGGCCGGTACACCTGGTGGGCGCCGGCGGGCTGGCTGCTCGGCGGGCTCGTCTTCGTCGTGCCCTGGACGGCGTGGCGGGTGACCTACTACGGCCATGTCCTGCCGACGTCGGTTCTCATCCCCTTCGACATCGATGTCGCCGCCAGGATCGACCACGGCTGGCAGTACCTGTCGGGGTTCTCGGTGACGCATCAGGGGTTCCTGCTGCTCGGTCTGGTGTCGGCGGTGGCGTTGCTGCTGTGCCGCCGCACCGGCCGGTCACCGCACGAGGCCGAGGCCCGGTCGCTGACCTGGCTGATGCTCGCCACCGCGGTCGGGCTCACCGGTTTCGTGGTCTTCTTCGGCGGCGACGCGGGACCGGCGTGGCGCCTGCTCGCCCCGATCCCGCCGCTGCTTTCGGTGGCAGCGGTCGCGGTCTACGGCGTCCTCACCGCCGTCACCAGGCCGAGCCCGCGGCCGAGGCCGCAGGTGCACCGGCTGATGCCCGCCACCGCGATCGCGTTGTCCGGGCTCGCGGTGCTGGTCTCGGTGTTCAGCCCGGACATGCTGGCCAGGGTGCGTGCCTGGCACGACCACGGCGCGCAGATGGAGGAGATCGGCCGCTGGCTCGACGCCTACCTGCCGCCCGGCTCGATCGTGAGCACCTCCGCACCCGGCGTGCTGTCTTACCACGCCGGGACGCAACTGCAGATCGTCGGCGTCCGCGGCCAGACCGAGGAAGCGGACGAGGCCGTCGTCTTCACGCGGCGCCCGACACTCGCCGTCATCACCGACAGCGGCTACTCGGCGACGCAGTCCTGCGTGATCGATCCGGCGTACGTGCCGAGATACCGCGCCGCGACCTTCCGCCGCGAAGGCACCTCGTCGTGGCTCACCGTTTTCCTGCGGGCGGATGTCGAGCGGTCGGTCATCTCGGCCCTCGACCTGTCACCCGATTTCCGCCACGTACCGTGCCTTTCGTGAGTGTCGACGAACTGAGCCCGGCCGCGCTCGAAGCGACGTCGCGTCGTGGACGCCTGTTCGGCTTCGGCGTGTTCGCCGCCGCGCTCACCGTGTTGCTCGTCCGTTTCCTCGTGCCGAGGCCGATCGGGATCTCCGACAACGGCGACGGTTTCCGGGTGCTGTGCGGGGCGGGCATCCCGTGGAGGGGTGAGCCGGAGCAGTTCGCGCGGCTCGAATACACCGTTCCGGCGGGTGAATGCGACGTGACCTATCTGCTGAGCCAGAGCTGGTTCGCGCGGATCGCACGCTCGCTCGGCGCCCCGCTCGGGCTGGAATCGACGCTCAGCCTGGTCGTGCTCGGCGTGCTGATGAGCGTCCTCGCCGCCGCCGCGGTCGCGCTGATCGTCGTCGGGCTGCCGTACTCGCGCCGCGTCCGCGTCTTCGCGGCCGTGGGGCTGCTGCTGGTCGTCGCGGACTCCGCGTTCTTCGGCTACTTCGCTTCCGTGCTCGGCGAAGGCGCCGCGTTCCTCGGTCTCCTGCTCGCCGTGGGCGGACTGCTGGTGGCCGCGCGGCCGGATCAGTGGCGCTACGCGGGCCTGGCCGTGCTGCTCTTCGGCGGCATCGTCGCGGTCAACGCCAAGGTCCAGACCTTGATGATCCTGCCGTTGCTCGCCCTCGCCGTCCTGCTGGTCCGCCCGGCCGGGGTGCGTGGCCTGAAGCGCTGGCTTCCCGTGGTGTTCGTCATCGGCGCGCTCGCCGGAGGTACGGCCTACGCACAGCAGACCGTCGAACCGGCGAAGCTGCCCGACGGTTCGCTCGCCGCGCGTCCTGGTGACGATTCCCGCGAGATCAACATGGTCAACACGATCTTCCTGACCATTGTGGACGGTCGGCACGACACCCGCGCCGACCTCGCCGCGCTGGGGCTGCCCGCCTCGTTCGACAAGTACGCGGGCAACGGCTGGTGGCATCCGCGCCCGGTGACGCTGGACCCCGAGTACCCGAAGTACCGCGAGCGGATCAGCAGGCGCAACGTCGTCGAGTACTTCGCTTCGCATCCCTTGCGGACCCTCGAAATCCTGAACCGCGCGGCTGGCGATCTGCTCACCGCGCGGCCGCCCTACCTCGGCAGTTTCGACCAGTCGGCCGGTTTCGCCCCGGAGGCACGGGAATTCCGCGTCCCGGTGGTGTCGACGGTGACGAACCTGCTGGCACCACTGGGTTTCTTCGTGCTGCTGCCGCTATGGGCCCTGATCGCCTGGCGGGGCTGGAAGACCCGGCGCGACGCGGTGGGTGTCGTGCTGGGCTTCCTGCTCGCCGTCGCCGCCGGGCAGTTCGTGCTGGCGGCACTGGGCGACGGCCTGGAGAACGTCAAACACCAGGTGATCGCGCTGTACTGCACGGTGCTCGCGGTCGTGCCCGCCCTGGTGACGTTCGCGCGTCGGGAACGTCCGCAGGCGCGTTCCGGGGCGGTGACCTGGGATGATGCCGGGACTGCCCGGATGTGACCTACGCGACCGTAGGTTGGTTACCCTACGGTCGCGTAACCTGAACGAATGGCTGAGCTCGTTTACCCGCCCGTCATCATGGCGGCGAAGTTGATGTTCCGGGTGCTGGACAACCGCATCCGGGTGGAGGGCGCCGAGCACATCCCCGCCACCGGTGGGGCGGTCATCGCCTGCAACCATGTGAGTTATCTCGACTTCATCTTCTGCGGTCTCGGCGCGCAGCCGGCGAAACGCCTGGTCAGGTTCATGGCGAAGAAGGAGATCTTCGGTAATCGCGTCGCCGGACCGCTCATGCGCGGGATGCACCACATCTCCGTCGACCGCGGCGCGGGTCTCGCGTCGTACCAAGAAGCCGTCGGGCGGCTGAAGGCCGGCGAGGTCGTCGGGGTGTTCCCCGAAGCGACGATCAGCCGTTCGTTCACCGTGAAGGACATTAAATCCGGCGCCGTCCGGATGGCCGCCGAAGCGGGCGTCCCGGTCGTGCCGATGGCGCTGTGGGGCACGCAGCGGCTGTGGACCAAGGGCCGCCCGAAGGACCTCACCAAACGCCACGTCCCGATTTCGATCCTCGTGGGCGAGCCGATGCACCCGAAGGCCGAGGAGGACGCCGAAGTCCTTTCGAAGGACCTTCGCGTGCGGATGTCGGCGCTGGTCGACCGGGTCCAGGCGGGCTACCCCGAGAAGCCGTCTTCCGACGACGAGCGCTGGTGGCTGCCCGCCCACCTCGGCGGCACCGCACCGACCCCGGAAGAGGCCGCCAAGCTCGACCGCGAACGCCGCTAGCCCGGGACCCCGCCCCGCCGCCACCCTCGACGGACAGGTCGCGCCTGACTGCTAGAACCAGCGTTCCAACACCTGCGCGACGCCGTCTTCGGAGTTCGGCGCGGTCACCTCGTCGGCGACGTCCAGCACGTGGCGGTGCCCGTTGGCCATCGCCACGCCGTGCCCGGCCCAGCTCAGCATCTCGACGTCGTTGGGCATGTCACCGAACGCGATCACGCGTTCGGCGGGCACGTCGAGCCGTTCGGCGACCTCCGCCAGCCCGGTCGCCTTCGTGATGCCGTGCGCGGCGACCTCGATCAGGCCGGAGTTCGTCGAATAGGTGATGTCGACCGCACCGTCGAGCACCTCGCGCGCCGCCATCGCCATCTCGTCCGAGGTCATCCCGCGCCTGCTGATCATCAGTTTGATCGCCGGATGCCCGAGCACTTCGGCCCGGGGCGCGCGCGTGCCCTCGTGGTCACCCCACGGGTTGTGGTAGTCCGGTTCGATCACGAAGTTGCGCATCTCGGGGTCGAGCGCGGACTCGCCGATCCGCTCCGCGGCGTACCGGCAGCCGGGAAGGGCGTGATCAAGCGCACTCACGGTGTCGTGCAGGAGGGTGGGTTCCAGCCTGCCGTGGACGGCCACGATCCGGTCCGCCCCGACCTCGTACAGCACCGCGCCGTTCGCGCAGACCGCGTACCCGGTCAGGTTCAGCGGATTCGCGATCGGCGCGATCCAGCGCGGCGGACGGCCGCTGACCAGCACGAACGGGACCCCGTCCTCGGTGACCCGCCGGACGATGTCGATCGTGCGTTCGGTCAGGACCTCCAGTGGGCCGAGCAGGGTGCCGTCGACGTCGGAAGCGATCAGAAGGGGTTTGTCCACCGCCACATTGTTCCCGATGACCCGCCTATCGGGCGAAGGGGAAACTTCGCTTCGCGGTACCTTCCCGGGTGTGCGCGTAGGCATCGTGATCCTTCCGGAAGATCGTTGGTGGGCGGCCGAGCCGAAATGGCGGGCCGCCGAGGAATACGGCTTCGACCACGCTTGGACGTACGACCATCTCGGCTGGCGGAACCTCGTCGACGGCCCGTGGTTCAGTGCGATGCCGACGTTGACGGCGGCCGCCATGGTGACGTCGCGGATCAGGCTGGGGACTTTCGTCGCGTCGCCGGTCGCGCGGCATCCCGTGCCGTTCACCCGCGAGCTGACCACCCTCGACGACATCTCCGACGGCCGCTTCATCCTCGGCGTGGGCGCCGGTGTCCCGCACACCCATTACGACGCCGCTGTCCTCGACGGTCCCGAGCTGTCGACGAAGGAACGCACCGACCGCTTCACCGAGTTCGTCGAAGCGCTCGACGGGTTGCTGATGACCGACGGCTTCGACTTCGAGGGCGACCACTACCGGGCCAAGGGCGCCCGGAACCTGCCCGGCTGCGTCCAGCGGCCGCGATTGCCGTTCCTGGTCGCCGCGAACGGCCCGCGCACGATGACCCTCGCCGCGCGGTTCGGCGCGGGCTGGGCCACCACCGGCGTCAAGTCCGAGACCCAGGACGGCTGGTGGAAGGGCATCGCGGAACTCGTGAAGACCTTCGACGAACGGGTGGAGGCCGTCGGCCGGGACAAGACGAGTGTGCAGCGGTTCCTGAGCCTCGACTCGGCACCGGTCTTCTCGCTTTCCAGCGTCGGCGCGTTCACCGACGCCGCGGGCCGGGCCGGTGAACTCGGCTTCACCGACGTCGTCACCCATTGGCCGCGCTCCGGCGATTACTACGTCGGCCATGAGTCGACGCTCGAAGCGGTCGCCGGCGACGTACTCCCAGTACTCCAGGAAAAGACTTCTTAGGCCGTTCGGGTGACATCGGGGCCGCCGGTAAACCGGTTCCGCCTCAAGCTCGTCTGAGGGACAATCACAGCGAGTGGGCGCGGCGGGTATCCGGCTGCCCCTCCTGGGTCACCCCGGGGGTGAATGGGGGACGAAGGCTCGAGTGGTCGCGGCAGGGGCAGTCCGCGACCACTCGAGCCCTTATCTCCCGTCCTAGCGCGTGATCGTGTAGATCGAGGCGCCCGCGTTGCCGAAGTCCTTCCGCAGGAAGTCGAGCCCGGCCAGATCCCGCAGCCCCGGCGCCGGCGGCTCGCCGATCTTGATCGGCGTGCTCCCGATCAGCACACGCTTGATGTTCAGCCGCTTCACCGCCGCCCGCACCCCGGGATCGGTGTCGTAGTCGCGGAAACGCAGCGCCAGGTACTTCGCGTCCGGCGGCGGCACACCCGGGTCGTAATGCCCGGCGACCGGGTGGATGCCGGTGATCGCGTACAACCAGGCCGTCCCGTCGAAACGCTCGTTGAGCACCTTCTCGTCCGGCCCGACGTTCATCTTGGTCAGCTCGTTCATCGCGGCGAGTTCGTCGGCGCTGACCGGCGGGGTGACCTCGCCCTCGGGGCCGTTGTAGTAGAGGAACGACACCGCGTGCGCGTTCGACTCGGTGTAGAAGCCCTTGGTCAGCACGGCCGACGCGGCCACGACGAACACCGCCGTCGCGAGGCCGAGCCGGGCGGGCAGCGCGGGCCGGTTCTTCACCCAGGACCGGCCGCTCGCCCAGTGCGCGAACCAGCGCTGCAGTTCCGCCATCCCGTGCCCGGCCAGCAGGCACAGCGGGATCGCGGCGAGCGCCATCAGCCGGTAGCGGTCGTTCCACCACGGCCTCGACAGCGAAACCACCCACGGCTCGGCGCCGAACGACGCGACCAGCACGAACAGTGCCGAAAAACCCAGTGCGGCGAGTCCGATCCAGCGCATCCGGCCGAGCCGGAACAGGCTCAGGACGCCGATCGCCAGCAGGACGGTCAGCCACACCTGCGGCGCGCTCAGCACCTGCCGGAAGGTCACCAGCAGCCCGAGCGACTTCACCACCGGCAGTTCCGAGCCCCACGCGTAATAAGGGTATGAACCCGAAGTGAATTTCAGGGCGCCGAGGATGTGCGGTGCCGCGAGCAGTCCGCTCGCCACCATCACCGGCACCATCTTGACGACGTCCCCGGCGATGATCCGCGGTCCGCCGCGGCCTTTGGGCACACCGTCGAGCGGTTTGTGCCGCAGCGCGCGGTACCAGCGCTGCACCACCAGCGGGAGGGCGAACAGCACCGCGCCGAACAACGCCGACGAGTGCGCCGCGAGCAGTCCGACGGCGGTCAGCGCGAGCACGTACCCCGTGTCGAGGCCCGGCCGCGCGAGGAACCGGGCGAGCGCGACGACGGCCAGCGGCGTCAGCACGATCCCCACCGCGAACGGCAGCAGCCCGCTGGACACCGACTCGTACGCGCCGGTCGTCGCGGCCGCGGCCACCAGCGCCGTGCAGCCCGCGAACACCGCGCGCCCGCCGAGCTGACGGATCAGGGCGACCATCGACAGCGCGAAGATCCCGGCGACCGGCATCGTGACGGCGTTCAGCGTGACCGGGATCGTCGTCCCCGAAATCGAGTACACCAGCGAACCGACCAGGTGATACGCGTTCGGATAGAACGAGCCGTCCGGGTACCAGTTGACGGTGCCCATACCGGTCAGCGAGCCGTCGCCGGTCTCGGCGATGTACCGGATGCCGTTCGCGTGGAACACGGTGTCCCAGCGCTGGAACACCGCCGTCGTCCCGCCGCGGGCCGAGAGCACCACGAGGATCGAGATCCCGACGGCCAGCGCCACACAGGCCGCGACGGCGTAATGCGCGCGCGGATGCCACTTCTTCGGCGGTTCCTCCGCACCCGGTGTGCCCCACCCGCGGCTCCGGCCCAGCTTGCGGAGACCGAAGCCGATCCCGGCGAGCACGGCCGTGACGCCCGCCACGGTCAGGGGGTTGTACGACACGCCCGCGAGTGCCAGCCACGGACCGGCCAGGCCGGTTACCGTGTAGGACAACAACGGGGCCAGCCCCGCCAGGGCCCAGCCACGCAGCCCGGCGGCCCGGCCGACGAGACCGCCGGGGATCGCCAGGACGGCCAGGTAAGTGAGGGTCGCACCGAAGTAGGACCAGAAGGTGTCCGGAGTAGGCACTGCTTCCTAAAATGTGTCTGTCGAAGGTGAAAACCGGTGCTCGGATGCAGGGCACCGAGGCGACCTGCGTACCCTCGACGCCCGTGAGCGCGCACACGAACCCCGACAAGATTACTGAAGCCGATTTCGCCGGCTACGACCTCATCGTGGTCGGGTCCGGATTCTTCGGGCTGACCGTGGCCGAACGGGCCGCGGCCGAGCTCGGCAAGAAGGTCCTCGTGCTGGAGCGGCGCCACCACATCGGTGGCAACGCCTACTCCGAGGCGGAGCCCGAGACCGGGATCGAGGTGCACCGCTACGGTGCGCACCTGTTCCACACCTCGAACAAGCGCGTGTGGGAGTACGTCAACCGCTTCACCGAGTTCACCGGCTACCAGCACAAGGTGTTCGGCAAGTACCAGGGGCAGGTCTACCCGCTGCCGATGAACCTGGCGCTGATCAACCAGTTCTTCGGCAAGTCGCACACGCCGGACGAGGCCCGTGAGCTGATCGCGAAGCAGTCGTCGGAGTTCGAGACCGCGAACGCGCAGAACCTCGAAGAGAAGGCGATCTCGCTGATCGGCCGCCCGCTGTACGAGGCGTTCATCCGGGCCTACACGGCCAAGCAGTGGGAGAACGACCCGAAGAACCTCGGCGCCGACATCATCACCCGGCTCCCGGTCCGCTACACCTTCGACAACCGGTACTTCAACGACACCTACGAGGGCCTGCCGGTCGACGGGTACACCGCGTGGCTCGAGAAGATGGCCGAGCACGAGAACATCGAGGTGCGGCTGAACGTCGACTACTTCGACGTCCGCGAGCACATCCCGGCGGGCACCCCGACCGTCTACACCGGTCCGCTGGACCGCTACTTCGACTACTCCGCAGGCCGGTTCACCTGGCGCACGGTGGATTTCGAGTCCGAGGTCGTCGAGACCGGTGACTTCCAGGGCACCTCGGTGGTCAACTACAACGACGAAGAAGTGCCCTACACCCGGATCATCGAGTTCCGGCACTTCCACCCGGAGCGCAAGCACTACCCGAACGACAAGACGGTCGTGTTCCGCGAGTACTCCCGGTTCGCCGGTGAGGCCGACGAGCCGTACTACCCGATCAACACCCCGGACAACCGCGAGAAGCTCGAGGCCTACCGCGAGCTGGCCAAGAACGAGGCCAAGGAGCGCAACGTCCTCTTCGGCGGGCGGCTGGGCACCTACAAGTACCTCGACATGCACATGGCGATCGGCTCGGCGCTGTCGGCGTTCGACAACAAGATCGCGCCGCACTTGACCGATGGCGCGCCTCTCGACGGGTCCCTCGATGCTTGAGCAGAGCGCACCCACGGGTGAAGTGGCCGTCCTGGCCAAGGCTCAGGGCGTCCTGAAGAGCGACGCCACGGTGAAGGCGGCACGGGGTCTTTCGCACTTCGGCGAGCACAGCGCGGGATGGTTCGCGCTGGGCCTCGTCGGGGCCGCGGTGGACAAGAAGCGCCGCAAGGACTGGCTGGTCGCGGCGGTCGGTGTCGTCGGCGCGCACGCCGCGTCGATCGCGGTGAAACGCGTGGTCAGGCGGCCACGACCGGACCACCCGAATGTCGAGGTCCTGGTCTCGACGCCGAGCAAGCTGAGCTTCCCGTCGTCGCACGCCACCTCGACTACGGCGGCGGCGGTGCTCTACTCCGGATTGACCGGGCGTAACCTGGTCCCGGCCCTGGTACCGCCGATGCTGGCCTCCCGGCTCGTGCTCGGCGTCCACTACCCGACCGACGTTCTGGCCGGAGCGGCCCTTGGGGGCGTAGTCGGCGGCTTGATACGTAGGAAGCTGAAGCGACGATGAGTGAAACGACCGAGAAGGCCGATTCGAAGCCTGACGACGTAGATCCCGTGGCCGAGGCCGCCGCGCCGAAGAAGGTCGCCGGCGGTCTCGTCGGCGGCATCATCAAGACGGCACGCCCGCGCCAGTGGGTGAAGAACGTGCTGGTGTTCGCCGCACCGTTCTTCGCTTTCTCCAAGTCGACGGACCGGACCGGCCTGCTGCTCGCCGCGCTGATCGCCTTCGCGGCGTTCTCGCTGGTGGCCTCCTCGGTCTATCTCATCAACGACGCGATCGACGTCGAGGCGGACAAGGCCCACCCGACCAAGCGGAACCGGCCGATCGCGGCCGGGATCGTGCCGGTCCCGGTGGCCTTCGTCGCGGCCGGCGTGTTCTTCGTCGCCGGCCTCGGCATCTCGTTCCTCGCCAGCTGGCAGCTCGCTGTCGTGCTGGCGGTGTACGAGGCCGTCCAGCTCGGTTACTGCTTCGGGCTCAAGCACCAGCCGGTGGTCGACCTGGCCATCGTCGGCTCGGGGTTCCTGATGCGTTCGATCGCCGGTGGTGTGGCCGCCGGTCTCGCGCTTTCGCAGTGGTTCCTGCTGGTCACCGCGTTCGGCTCGCTGTTCATGGTGGCGGGTAAGCGGTACGCGGAGATCATGCTCTTCGAGCGGACAGGCGCGAAGATCCGTTCCTCGCTGAAGAAGTACTCGGCGAGCTACCTGCGCTTCGTGTGGGCGACGTCCGCGGCGATCCTGATCATGTCGTACTGCCTGTGGGCGTTCGAGATCCGCCAGGTCGAGCACAACTCGGTCTGGGCGGTCGTCTCGATGGTGCCGTTCGTGGTCGCCGTCCTGCGCTACGCCGTCGACGTCGACGGCGGCAACGCGGGCGAGCCGGAGGAGATCGCGCTCAAGGACCGCGTGCTCCAGGTGCTCGGCGCGAGCTGGATCGTCACGCTGTTCCTGTCGTTCTACCTCTGATTCGACAGCTCGGCCACAGCGCATCCACAGGTTGCGCACGCATCCTCGGTGATGGGGGCGGGTGACTCGCCCGCCCCCATCGACCTAGGAGCGAAAGATGAGCGACCCGCAGCGGCCGTCCGGCGACGACGACAAGACCGTCGAGCAGCCCGTCGAAACCCCCGCCGCCACGTCGGCTGAACCACCCCCCGCGGCCGTGCCGCCGCACCAGTCGCAGCTACCGCTCAAGAAGGGCGGGTTCCGCCGCTTCGCCGCCGCCAGGGCCACTCAGCTGGTCGCGGTCAGCCTGCTCGGCTTCCTCCTCGGCGGCGGGATCATCGGCACCGCCGTCGGCCTGGCCGTGGGCAGGCACGACGACCGCCCCGGGATCTCCCGCCACCACCACGGCCCGGACGGGCACGGCCCGCATCGCGACTTCCGGGGCGGTCCTGGCGACCGCGGCCCGCGTGACGACGGGAACTGACCGCATCCGTCCGTGGGACCGCCGGGCGTGACCAGTCCCACGGACGGTAGATAACGGAATCATCACGGCACCGTGTACGGTGTTCGTGATGCGAAGCGCCTCCGCCGAACTGCCCAAGGCCTCCGGTGCGCTGCCGGTGGCCGCCGTCCTCACTCGCCCCTGGGTCCTGCCCGCCGGGGCGGCGATCGTGTCGGCACTGGTGTTCGTGCTGGTCAGCGGGCATTTGATCGACGACACCTACATCACGCTGTCGTATGCGAAGAACCTCGCCTTCCACGGCCATTGGGGCCTGATCGAGGACGGCACCGCCAACACCGCGACGTCGCCGCTCAACGTCCTCTTGCTGGCGCTCGTCACGTTCATCGTCCGCGACGCCGTCTTCGCCGCCGGGATCGTCTTCGTCGCGAGTCAGGTGCTGCTCGTCCTCGGCCTGCGGCGCATCGGCGCCGCGACCGGTCTTCCCGCCGGATTCGCCCCGCTCGCGCTGGGCATGCTGCTGGTGAACCCGCTGCTGATCTCCTCGGTCGGGCTCGAAGTCGCCCTCGGCGCGGCGGCCGTCGTCTGGCTGATGGTGTTCCTGCACGAACGGCGGCCCGCCGCGGCGGGCGCGGTCATCGGCGTGATCGCGCTGATCCGGATCGACCTGGTGCTGATCGCGTTCGTGCTGTTCCTCGCGCGCCGCGAATTCTGGGTGGGTATCTGGCGGATGACGTTCGCCGCGCTCGCGGTGATGCTGCCGTGGTTCTGGTTCAGCTGGCTGGTGCTGGGTTCGGCGGTGCCGGACACCCTGGTCATCAAGATCATGCAGCGTTCGTGGGGGCCGTTCGGCTTCACCAACGGACCACTGCTGTACTGGCGCAACTTCCCTGTGGCGGCGACCCTTTCCTTCTTGCCGGTGGTGATCGGCGGCCTCGCCGGTCTCCTGTGGACGTTCCACTACCGGCGGGGCTCGGACCGGGCGAAGCGGATGGCCCCGTTCGCGACGCTCGCGATCGCAGGCGCGGTGCACTATCTGGCGTACTGCTGGCTGAACGTCCCGCCGTATCACTGGTACTACGCGCCGAGCATCATCGCCGCGACGACCTTCCTCGCCGCCGGAGCCTGTGCGGTGCCCGGCCGAGCCCGCCTCGGCACGGGCGTCCTCGTCGGCGCGTTCCTTCTGGTGAGCGCGGTCGCCTACGCCACCCCCGAACTGCCGCGCCGGTTCGCGCCGATCACCAGCAACCACGCGGCGTCCGACGAATACCGCAGGATCGGCACGCAACTGGCCGAACTGACCAAGGGGCGCAAGGTGGAAAGCGCCGGCGAGGTCGGCGCACTCGCCTACGCCTGCGACTGCGACATCGTCGACCAGTTCTCCGATCGCGGCTCGGTCGACCCGGCGATCATCGAGACGAAGAACCGCAGCGGTGATCTCGGCAAGGCCCTGCTGGAAGCGAACTTCCGGTTCTTCGACCACAGCGTCCCGCCCGCGACCCCGGATCTGGTGCTGGCCACCACCCGGAGGACCCCGCCGCCGAACGCACTGGCCACCTGGACGATCACCTCACCCTGGATGGGCACCCAAAAGCTCTACCTCCTGCCCGCGCACTGATCCCCCGCATTCAGTCCTCTAGTTGCGGTCCATGCACGCGCAACTAGCGCAATTACCGGAACGGCTGGGCGGGATCCTCGCCCTCCAGCATCCGCGCCGGGTACACCACGGCCAGCCGCCGGTCGGAAAGCGTCAGCCGCGCTTCGCCACAGCCACCGGCGAGGTGATCCGCGAGCCGTACGGCGATCTGGTCCGCCGACCGCGCGACGGCCAGGTAAGCGATCGTCGGGTCGTCCGTCCAGTCGCCTTCGAGGACGTCCGAGGCGGGGAGGGGCCACCGCGGTCTCCCTGTCACCGCAGGGGTTTCCCGTGCCGCCGCGTACGGCAGCGACAGCTTGCCGTCCAGCAGCAGGCCGACGTAGCCGGGTGCGGGCGGGCAGCCGATGATCAGGCGTTCCCCAGGGGCGAGCCAGTACTGGCTCAGTTCCCGTTCGACGATCTCGTCGACGGAGGTCGCCGTCGCAGTAGTGTTCTCCATCAGCTCACCGTCACCGAGTGCAGCCAGGCGAACTGCCGGGGATCGTCGCAGTCGAACAGGAAATCCATTCCCGATCCGTCCACAAAGGACGAGCGAAGGCAGGGAACCCGCTTCTTGTCCCGCTCCGCCACCGCGAACCCGCCGATCCGCTCGCGGGGCAGCTCGACGGCCACGACCATCCGATGCGTCGCGATCGGGACGCCCTCGGCGTTGTCGCCGTAGGTCTTCGTGGTCATGATCGCGGCGATCTCCTTGCCGGTCTTGACGACGCCCTTGCCGAACCCGATCGCCTTCCCGAGAAACGACTTCTCGGCGGGTTTCTCCGGCTCCGGCGGGATCGCCTCCTCCAGCACCACCAGCCGCGCGCTGGTCAGCGCCCACAGCCGCGACGGCGAACCGCTGGTGGGCTGGTCGCGCACCATCGCGTGCGCCAGGCCGCCTTGCTCGCCGAACACGATGACCTGCGGTTTCGGTGGATTCGACGCGCCGCTGTCGTCGCCACCGCCCAGTGCGGCGCCGACCAGGTCACCGGCGAAGTTCGCCGCGCCCGAGCCGAGTTTGCCCAGCACGCTCTTCTTCGGCACACCCCACGGATCGAGGCCGCGTACGTCGTAGTTCAGCGTCCGGCCGTACGCGGCCCACAGCAACCGTTCGCCCGGATGCAGCGCGGGCAGGGCCTGTGACGCCGCCCCGAGCGGGTAGCCGAGATTCATTCTTCGATCGTGAACCCTCTGTCGGTCGCTCGCCGTACCGGTTCGCGAACTTCTCACCCGGGGACGGATCGACGTCCGTGCACCCGGGTGCGACGAATCCCGTGTCGGAGCGTTCCTAGATCGGCAGTTTCCGGAAGATCGGCCGGGGGATGTGCCGCAGGGCGGACATGACCAGGCGGAACGGTGCGGGCGACCACACCAGTTCCTTGCCCGCGCGCGAGGCGGCGACCGCGGTCTCGGCGACCTGCGCGGCGTCCACCGTCAGGGGGGCGTCCTTGAGGCCTTCGGTCATCTTGGTCCGGACCTGGCCGGAGCGGACGACGGTGATCTGCACGCCGAACTCGGACAGGGCCTCGCCGAGGCCCAGGTAGAAGCCGTCGAAGCCGGCCTTGGAGGAGCCGTAGACGAAGTTCGAGCGGCGGACCCGCTCACCGGCGACCGACGACAGCGCGATGACCTTGCCGTGGCCCTGCTTCTTGAGCTTGTTCGACAGCGCGACACCCACCGACACCGCGGCCGAGTAGTTCACGGTCGCGGCTTCGACGGCCTTCGCGTGGTCCTGCCACAGCTCTTCCTGGTCGCCGAGCAGGCCGAACGCCACGACGGTGACGTCGATGTCGCCGCCCTCGAAGGCCTTGTCCAACACGGCGGGGTGCGAGGCCATGTCCTTGGCGTCGAAGTCCACAGTGGATACTTCGGCGCCCTTGTCCTTCAAGCGCTGCGCGGCGGCGTCGAGCCGCGGCGACTGACGGCCCGCCAGCACGACTCGGAGCGGGCGCTCGGCCAGGTACTTCTCCGCGATCGCGAGTGCGATGTCGGAGGTACCGCCGAGCAGGAGCAGGGACTGGGGGTTGCCCACAGCGTCGATCACAGTTCCAACCTTCGGGACATGTCAGAGGCGAAAACGCCTTCGGGGTCAACGGAAGCGCGGACCTTGCGCCATTCCTCGAGCCGCGGGTACATCTTCGCGAAGTTCTCCGCGGAGGTCCGCGAGTCCTTCGCCGTGTACAGGCGCCCGCCGAGGGCGAGCACGTCTTCGTCCAGTTCCTGGCAGAACCGGCTCAGCCCGGCCTTGATCGGGAAGTCGAGGCAGACCATCCAGCCGGGGTGGGGGAACGACAGCGGCGCCGGGTTGCCCTCGCCCATCTGCTTGAACACGTTGAGGAACGACACGTGGCCGGAGTCCGCGACCTTCTGGATGATGCGGCGCAACGGCTCGTGCGCGTTCAGCGGCGTGCTGAACTGGTACTGCAGGAAACCCTTGGAGCCGTAGGCGCGGTTCCACTCGCCGAAGAGATCCAACGGGTGATAGAACGCCGTCAGGCTCTGGATCTGGTCGCGCGCGTTCTTCGCGGTCTTGCGGTAGTACAGCTCGCCGATCGCGCTGAACGACAGCTTGTTGGCCAGTCCGTTCGGGAACACGTCCGGCAGGGTCGCCAGCGTGCCCGGGTTGAACTTGAGCGGGTCCGCCCGCAGCTTGGGCGGCAGCTCGTCCAGCTTGGCGAGCGAACCGCGCTGGAAGGCGGCCCGGCCGAGCTTCGCGCCGGTGGAGATCGAGTCGAACCAGCCCGACGAGTACGTGTAGTTGTCCTCGGAGCCGTCGGTGACCAGCGCCAGGGTCTCGTCGAGGTTCGCCGTGCGCTGGATGTCGGCCTTGAAGTAGGCCGTCTCCGTCTTCGTCATCCGGATCTTGGCCCGGACGATGATCCCGGTCAGGCCGATACCCGCGACGGTCGCCCAGAACAACTCGGAATCCGGGCCCTCCGGGGTCAGCGTGCGCACCTGGCCGTCCGCGGTGACGAGGTCCAGCGAGACGACGTGGTTGCCGAAGCTGCCGGCCGAGTGGTGGTTCTTGCCGTGGATGTCGTTCGCGATCGCGCCGCCGATGGTCACCTGGCGCGTACCCGGCAGCACCGGGACCCACAGGCCGTAGGGGAGGCCCTCGCGCATCAGCTTGTCGAGGCTGACACCCGCGTCGAGGTCGACGATGCCCGAGTCCGGGTCGATCGAGTGGATGCGGTCCAGCGCGGTCATGTCGACGACCAGGCCGCCGGCGTTCTGCGCGGGGTCGCCGTAGGAGCGGCCGAGACCGCGCGCGATGACCCCGCGTTCCCCGGCCTGCGTCACCGCGCGGGCGATGGTTTCCACGTCGGGGGTGCTCAGGACGTCCGCGATGCTCGGCGACGTCCTTGCCCAGCCCATGAGCGACTGCCGCTGTGTCTTGGGTGCTTGGGTCACGCCGACCAGGGTAACCACGCCGAACACTGCCCGGAACGTGACCCTGAAGTGCTCGCTTCTACACTTTGGGCACCAGCCCCAGCAGTTTATGAGGTAGAGCAGTGGTGGCGACCGACTCGCAAGCCGGTTCGACGGCGGCAGCGCCGTCCTCCCCTGGGCTGCTCGGGCAGCTCATCCGCTTCGCGCTCATCGGCGGTTTCTGCGCCGTGGTCGATTTCGGCGTCTACCAGGGGCTCCGTGCCCTCGGAATGGACGCGACGCCGTGGGTGGACGTCGCCCGCGCGCTCAGCTTCATCGTCGGCACCACCACCGCCTTCTTCCTGAATCGCAAGTTCACCTTCGCCGGTGGACGCCAGGAGGGTGCGCGTCAGATCGGCGGCTTCGTGCTCCTGTACGCCGTGACGTTCCTCGTCGCCGTCGGCGTCAACCGCACGATGTTGCACGTCCTGCCCGATTCGGCCTGGAAGTCGACTTTCGGCTGGGTCGTTTCGCAGGCAACCGCGACCGTGATCAATTTCGTCATGCTCAAGTGGGTCGTCTTCCGTGAGCCCCGCGCCACCAGCCCAGTCTTGACCAGCACAGAGGAGAACTGAGGATTCATGCCCGGTAAAGCCGCCGTCACCGGAGAGGCCCCGAGCGCCATGGTGAGCACTATCGACGACACCCGCTTCGCGGAACGCACCCCGCAGGGCCGTCTCACCGCGCAGCGCGGGCTCTACGCCGGCCCGGCCCCCATCGTCAGCAAGGACCTCTACGCCGAGCTCGAATGGGGCAGTGCCGTGCGCGAGCGCACGGGCATCAGCCTCGAACCGGCGTCGAAGGTGTCCGGCAACACCTATTTCGGGCGCTTCCCCGCGAGCTACTGGCAGCGTTGGACCGACGTGACCGAGGTCGCGGTCGAGGCTGTCGTCACCGGTGACGGCCAGCTGTCCGTCGGCGCTTCCGACGTCGAAGGTGACGCGCGCGTCGCCGCCGCCGAGGTCGTCGCGGGTGCGAAGCAGCAAAAGGTGACGCTGACCGCGAAGCTGGACAAGTTCTACGACGGCGGCGCGCTGTGGCTCGACCTCGAAACCGAGGGTGGCCAGAACCTGCAGGTCTCGGGGGTCCGCTGGACGGTCGAGGCGCCGGGGAAGATCCGCCCGACCGCGGTCACCATCTGCACGATGAACCGCGCCGACGACTGCCTGTCGAACCTGCAGGCGCTCGCCGCCGACGTCTCCTCGCTGGACTCGCTCGACGCGATCTACGTCGCCGACCAGGGCACCGACCTCGTCGAGTCGCGTGACGGCTTCGAGCAGGTCGCGAAGGACCTCGGCGAGAAGCTGCACTACATCAAGCAGCCGAACCTCGGCGGTGCCGGCGGCTTCACCCGCGGCCTGTACGAGGTCGCCGGGCACACCGAGACCGAGCACGCGAACGTCCTGTTCATGGACGACGACGTGCTGCTCGAACCGGACCTGGTGATCCGGATGACCGCGTTCTCCAACCGCACGGTCAACCCGGTCATCGTCGGCGGGCAGATGCTGAACCTGCTGCACCCGAACCAGCTGCACGTCGGTGCCGAGTACGCCAGCCTGAACACCCTGGAACCCGGCCAGCCGGTCACGCACTCGCTCTCGACCGCCGACCTGCTCGGCGTCGACGAGGAGACCCTCAAGCCGAACCGCCAGGAACGCCGCATCGACGCCGGGTACAACGGCTGGTGGTCGTGCCTGATCCCGTACGAGATCGTCAAGTCCATCGGCTACCCGATGCCGTTCTTCTTCCAGTGGGACGACGCCGAGTACAGCTACCGCGCTCGCGGCGCGGGCTTCCCCACCGTCACCCTCCCGGGCGCCGGCGTCTGGCACGCCGACTTCCACTGGAAGGACTGGGACGAGTGGCACCGCTACTTCAACCTGCGGAACTCGATCATCACCGCCGCGCTGCACTCGCCGTTCAACCTGAACCTGCTTTCGCGCGTGCTCGTCGCGCAGCTGGTCCGGTACCTGCTCGGCATGCAGTACGGCCTGTCCGCCACGCTGATCAAGGCCGTCGAGGACTTCCTCGAAGGGCCGGAGGTCCTGCGTGACGGCGGCGTCGCCGCGATGAAGGAGATCCGCCGGATCCGCGACGAGTACCCCGAGACCAAGCGGTACAAGGCCACCGACGTCCCGGGCATCGCGTCGAACGACATCGGCATCATCAACAGCGCGCCGCGGCCCAGCAGGCAGCGCCTGGTGCTGATCAAGCGGGTCCTCGACCGGGTGCTCGGCCGCAGCCGCCACTCGCTCGGCGCGATCCCGATCGACGAGGCGCACTGGTGGCACGTCGCGACCTTCGACACCGCCGTCGTCACCGACGCTTCGCAGGAAGGTGTGCGGGTCCGCTCGTACGACCGCGCGAAGATGTTCGAGCTGGTCCGTAAGGGCGCGAAGACGATCCAGCGGCTTCGCAAGGAGGGTGCGGCGGTGCAGGAGCAGTACAAGCGCGCCATGCCCGAACTGACGTCGCGCGACAACTGGAAGCGCCTTTACGAGCTGTAAGGCGTGACAGGCTCGTGAGTGGTAAAGGCGGTTAGAACCGTCTTTACCACTCACGACACCGTCAGTGCAGTCCGAACACCCGGTTCTTGCGGTTGAGGTCGTCGATGTAGGCGGCGGCGACATGGGAGAAGTTGATCGCGACCTCGGACGCGTCCTTGGTCGCGATCGTCTGCACCGAACCGGTGCGGACGTAATGCGCGAGGTCCTTGCTCAGCCGTTCGGTTTCCTCCGGGGTGAGCGCGAAGAGCAAGGGCTCCCCACCGGTGGCGAGGTGGAGGACGAGCGCGGGTTTCTGGTCTGCCATGAATCCATCGCACCAGCCTTGATCACCACCGGGCAAGCGGGTTCGCTGCGGGCGTACGGGTGCGTGGACTACGTTCGACCCCGACGAACAAGACACCCGCAGGGGGAAATCGCGATGCCGCATTCGTTCTCGCTGTCCTTGGCGGCGGTGGACATCCTGCTCGAACACGGGCGGCTCGGGCCGGCGCCGGTCCCGTTCGAAGTGCCGCATATCGGCACCACGACCGACCAGCGCGCGATGGTCCGCGAGGCCGTCTTCCGTGATCTCGAAGGACGCGGCCTGATGCGGGGTGGCAGGCTCGACGCCGATGTCGAAATCGCGCTCGCCACGTTCGTCCACCCGCAGCTGGCCGTCTGGACGGTCGCGCAGATGGACAAGGGCAAGCAGCTGTTCGCGCGGGCGGCGTCGAACGGCCAGTTCGCGGTCGTGGTGCGCCAGGAAGAGAACCTGCTCGTCTTCGAAGAGACCAGGCCGACCGCGATCGTCGCGTCGATCGTCGACCTGCTGCCGCTCACCCCCGCGGGGCCCGGCCAGTCGGTCACCATCGCGAAGCCGGTCAGCGCGCCGAAGCGTCCTCGCAACGACGACGCGTACGACCCCTTCGCCGGTGTCAGCGGGCCCCGTTCGCACGGGTCGACCCCGCAGCTGCGGCACGTGGAGCGGATCTTCGAGAAGCCGAAGACGCGCGTGGGCCAGTTCAGCGTCTTCATTCGCGGCGGAACCGTCTTCCCGCCGCTGGCGTGGTTCGACACCGAAGCGGGCCGGTTCATGATGACCTCGCGCCGGGCGGCCGACGGGCAAAGCTGGCTGACGTACGCTCCGGCCGACAACGCGAGGATCGCGCAGCAGTTGTATGCCCAGCTCGAAGGCCAGTTCTGAGCGGGCGGGAACCGGGATGACGCCCGTTCCGTCGCAGTTCCGGCGAAGTCTTCGGTGATCGGTGAATAACCGTTGCGCTGAGTACTCGGCTAGTAGACTGCCAGGCGGACACGCACGGCGAGAGACGAAGCAGTGGGGCGGGCGATGGCTTTCGAAGCGGACGGCGGACAGGCGGCAACGAGTTACTCGATCGGCGCCCTGGGTGCGGCGGCGGCGGGCTACGTCGAACGGGGCGGGCTGAACCAGGAGGCGATCGCCAAGGTCAGCGCCGAAACCCAGAAGCTGGTCTCGGCCGCCAAGAGCGGCGGCTTCAAGATCACCGAGAAGGGCGTGGAGCCGCTGCGCAAGGCGCTGGCGGACATGTCCGAGCACCTCGACACGCTCAAGGCGAAGACGGTGCACCTCGCGCAGGCGCCGCAGCTGGGCGGGCACCCGTACGGCAAGGCCGTGGCGGCGCACGACCGGAAGGGCGCCGCCGAGGCGACCGGGTCCGCCTCCGTGGTCCTCGACCAGTTCGCCAAGGTGGTCAAGGACGCCGACGAGGCGCTGGCCAGGGCCGCCGGGCTGTACAAGGGCGTCGAAGACCAGGCGCTCGACGCCACCAAGACGATTCAGGCTTGAGGACGATGAAGAAGCTTTACGCCTTGCCGCTCGTCGCGGCCGCGCTGGTACTCACCGCCTGCTCCAGCGGGAAGCCGGGGATCCCCACCGCCGCACCGTCCTCGGCGCCGGGGCAGTCGGGGTCCTCCGCCGCGCCGCCGTCCACCGGCGGCGGGAACACCGCGTCACTGGACCCGTGCTCTCTCGTCAGCGCGACCGAACTGGCCTCGTACGGGACCTTCAAGGCCCCTGAGACCGGCGAGGACGGCGGAGCCCGCACCTGCACGCTCACGAAGGACAAGGCCACCGCCAGTGAGGAATCGCTGACCGTCAGCGTCGGCATCCGTGACACGCAGGGGCTCGACAGCGTCAACGACGGCGGCAACGGCAAGACCACCGGCAACGTCCAGGGCCGCAAGGCGGTCCTGGTGCCGACGCCGCCGACCAACTGCCTGATGGCGCTCGAAGCCGGCGCCACCTCGCGGGTGGACGTCGTCACCGTGTCGACGGACCCCGAGAAGGCCTGTGGCGTCGCGGAGAAGGTCGCGGACATCGTCGTACCGAAGCTTCCGAAGAGCTAAGGGGGAATCAGGATGACCACGAAGACACCGAACCTGAGCGAGAAGCAGGTCTCCGACCTTTCTCCCGCGGCCCGCGACGCGTACTTCCAGCAGAAGGCGGACGAAGGCGTCGACCCGAGCGACGGCTGGCTCTTCGGCGCCGTCAAGCAGTTCATCGCCGCCGGGAAGGCCCAGAAGCAGTCCCAAGAGGTCGGGGACAAGAACGTCGACGACCTGACCCGCAGCGGTGACGTCCAGTACGTCGAGGGGCTGGAGCCGTCGAACGCGGACTACCAGGGCTACGACCACGAGAAGCTTGAACAGTTCATCAAGAACGACTTGAACGTCGAGCAGGTCACGAAGGTCTCCACCGCGTACCACGACATCCACAAGGCCTTCGAGAGCTTCGCGACCACGATGACCGAAGCGGTCAAGGCTTCGGAGGGCACCTGGGACGGCGACGCGGCGGGTAACGCGAAGGGCTACTTCCAGAGCCTCAGCAAGTGGTCCGACGCGAACTCCCAGAACGCGAAGCTCGCGTCCGAGACGATCTACGACCAAGGCACCGCGGCTTCCCACGTGAAGAACACGATGCCCGCGCCGATCCCCTTCAACTGGAAGGACGAGGTCGGCGGCTGGGTGACGTCGAATCCGTTCAACCTGAGCGACAACATCGACAAATCCATCGAGAAGCAGCAGCAGAGCCAGGACGCGCACATCGAGGCGGCCTCCGCCATGCACACCTACGACAAGGCTCTCTACGACGCCGCGTCGAAGCAGCCGGTGTTCGCGGAGCCCCCGAAATTCGGTGTGGACGGGGACGACGGCATCAACCGGCCGCTGCCTTATCAAGTGCCCCCGGGTCCGGGGACGCCAGGGGACGACAGGCCGGGCCGTGGCGACACCTACATCCCGCCCGGCGGCGGTAGTGGTGGCTCCGGCTCCGGCTCCGGCTCGGGAGGCGGCGGTGGCGGTGGAGGCGGCGGCGGCTCCTACATCCCGCCGGGCACGCCCGGCCTTCCCGGCCCCGGGTCAAGCACGGGCTCCGGCAGCATCCCGTCCGGGACGACGCCGTCCGGCTTCCAGAACATGCCGCCGCCGATCAGCACACCCGGCCCCAACAACAACCAGAACGCGATGCCGATGAGCCCGATGCCGATGTCGCCCATGATGGGCGGCGGCATGGGGGATTCCGAGTACAACGGCCGTGGCGGCCGCGGCACCGGTGGCGGCGGGTTCGGCCCCGGTAGCGGCGCGGGTTCCACGCCCGGTGCGGGTTCCGCGTCCGGCGCGGCCCGTCCCGGCGGGGTGGGCGCGGCCGAAGCCGCGGCCGGTCGCGGTATGGGTGGTCTCGGCGCCGGTGGTGCCGGCGGTCGCGGCGGCGCGGGGATGGGTGGCGGCATGGGCGGCCGCGGTCAGCAGGCGGACGGGGACGAGGACACCGAGCACCAGCGTCCGACGTACCTCGTCGAGGGCGACCCGGACGAGGTCTTCGGCACCGACCTGCGCACCGCTCCTCCGGTCATCGGCGAGTAGAAGTACAGGAAGGCCCCCTTGCTCGCGTCAGACGCAGGCTAGGGGGCCTTCTGTATTTCGGGAAGCTCAGAAGCGGAAGAACTTCTCCTTGCGGCCCTGCCGCACCAGCTTGAGCCACTGTAGGAACGCCTTCGGGTCCCGCTTCACCCCGACGAAGTACAGCCCGAACCGCACCACTTCGAGCGCGCCGATCTTGCGCATCCCCGGCTGCGACAGCAGGTAGCCGCGGTTGCGGTAGGTGTAGTAGCGCTTGACCTCGTTCTCCGGGTCCTGCGCGTGGAACCGGCCGCCCAGCATCGGCTTGAACTCGTCCGAGCCGTCCGGGTGCAGGTACGCGGTCTTGAGCGAGGTGCCGAACGGCAGCCCCGAACGCACCAGGCGCCGGTGCAGTTCGACCTCGTCGCCGCGGAAGAACAGCCGGAGGTCCGGCACACCGACGACGTCCAAAGTGGACGCGCGGAACAACGCGCCGTTCATCAGCGACGCGATACCGGGCAGGAAATCGACACCCAGGTCCGAAGACGAACGCTTCCAGGTCAGCCCGCGCCGCAACGGGAACGCGAGCTTGTCCGGCGCGTCGATATTGGACACCACCGGCGAGATCTCGGCCAGATTCCGCTTTTCGGCTTCGTCCAGCAGGATCGCGAGCACGTTCTCGTCGGCCGGGCGGCCGTCGTCGTCGGCCAGCCAGATCCAGTCCGCGCCCAGCGAGAGCGCGTGCAGCATCCCGAGCGCGAACCCGCCCGCGCCACCGAGGTTGCGGTGCGAAGGCAGGTACGTGAAGGGGAGCGGGTAGTCCTCGACGATGTCCCGCGCCGACTGGTCCGGCCCGTTGTCGACCACGACGAGGTGGTCGACCGGCCGCGTCTGCGCGGCGATGACCTTCAGCGAGTCCGAAAGCAGTTCCCGGCGATGGCGCGTGACGACGACGCCGACGACGGCGCCTTCGGGCAACTGCCTGCTCTCGCTGGTCATCCTTGACCGCCGTTCGTCGTCGACACCGGCTCAGGGGCGACCCCGAACCGCTCCAGCGTCTCCTGGCTCATGTTCTCGAACGGGTCGCGGCCCTTGTAACCGGTGAGCACGTCGCGCAGCGAACCGCGCTGCTTGACGTGCCCCTCGTCCATCCAGATGGCGGAGTCGCAGAGTTCGAAGAGGAACTCGTCCGAGTGGCTGGCGAACACCAGGATGCCGGACCGCTTCACCAGGTCCTTCAGCCGATCCTTGGCCTTGTTGAGGAACGCCGCGTCGACCGCGCCGATGCCCTCGTCGAGGATCAGGATCTCCGGGTCGATCGAGGTGACCACGCCCAGCGCCAGCCGCACGCGCATACCCGTGGAGTACGTCCGCAGCGGCATCTGCAGGTAGTCGCCGAGTTCGGTGAACTCCGCGATGTCGTCGACGCGGGCTTCCATCTCCTTCGCGGTCATCCCGAGGAACAGGCCGCGGACGATGATGTTCTCCAGCCCCGAGATCTCCGGGTCCATGCCGATCCCGAGGTCGAAGACCGGCGCGATCTTGCCCGAGATCCTCGCCGAACCGCGAGTGGGCTCGTAGATCCCGGACAGCAGCCGCAGCAGGGTCGACTTCCCTGCGCCGTTGTGGCCGACCAGGCCGACACGGTCGCCCTGTTTCAGCGAGAGAGTCACGTCGTGGAGGGCTTCGATGATCGGCACCTTGGTCTCGGTGCCGATCTTGCCGCCGACCTTGCCCAGCACCTTCTTCTTCATGGAGCGGGTCTTCGCGTCGAAGATGGGGAAGTCGACGTAGGCGTTGTGCACATCAATGCTGACCATCTGTCACACCCAATAAGAGACGCGGGAACGGTAATTGCGCATCGCCACCAGGGCGAGGCCCCAGCCGACGACGGTGATGCCGAGCACCACGTACCAGCTGTTGATGCTGACGGCCTGCCCGATCATCGGGGCACGCACGATCTGGATGAAGTGGAAGAGCGGGTTGGCGTAGACGAACGGCAGCGCCGCCGAAATGCTGTCACGGGCGCCACCCGCCATCAGCTGGTCGATCGGCCACACGATCGGCGTCATGTAGAAGAGCAGCTGGATGAGCGAGTTGATCACCTGCGGGATGTCGCGGTAGCGGGTCGAGATGATGCCCAGCAGCAGGGTGACCCAGCCGGCGTTCAGCGCGAGCATCAGGATGCCGGGGATCGCGCTCAGCGAGTACCAACCGATCCCGGGATGACACAGGACTTGCCCGACGCACTCACCGCTCATCGCATAGCGCTGGTCCAGGCTGGTGAAGAAGATCGCGACCACGATCACGTAGACGATCAGGTTGTGCGCCAGCATCAGTGTCTGGCGCCAGACCGTCCGCAGCGCGTACACCGACAGCGGCGCCGGGAGCTGTTTGATCAGCCCCTCGTTGGAGATGAAGGTCTCCATGCCCTCGGACAGGCAGCCGCTGATGAAGCCCCAGATGATGAACCCGGTGCTGATGTAGGGCAGGAACGTCGCCGTCGGAAGACCGAACAACTGGGAGTACAGCAGTCCGAGGCCCAACGCGATGATGCCCTGGCTGATGGTGATCCAGAACGGGCCGATCACCGAGCGGCGATAGCGCTGCTTGATGTCCTGCCAGCCGAGGTGTCCCCACAGCTCTTTGGCGGCGAAACCGGTCTTGATGTCGGCGAACGCGCGAGCGAAGGTCTTGCTGTCCGAAATCGGCGGAACCGAGGTCGGAGCAGCACCGTCGGGCGCGTGAACCGGGCTGGTGGCATGCACGGGAACGAGGGTACCGATGGGGTCGAGGCTGCCTGGGCCGCCCCGTCCGACCACGGAAAGCCACCGTCGGCTTCGCACCCGGACGCGGTGTGTGCTGGTACTTTCTGCCCTCATGACCGCTGCACCCGGCGACGCGAGCTTGATGGTGAATCTGCTCGCCGCATACGCCGACCGGCCGGAGCCGCGTTCGGTGGCCGTGGTCGGGAACCAGCCGCTGCCGCCGGACCCCCGGCGGGCGAAGACCATCGACGCCTGCGACCTCGTGATCCGGGTCAACGGCTTCGTCGTGGACGAGCCGGGCGGGCCCGAAACCGTCGGCAGCCGGGTGCACGTCGTCGTCTTCAACCGTGCCGTCCGCGCCACCAAGCACGTCTTCCGCGACTACCGCAAGCGGCTGTACCTGCTGGTCGAGCCGGGGCGGATGCACTGGGAGCCCGAAGACATCCCGGGCTGGTGGCCAGGTGACCTCGGCTACGTGCCGGTGCCGAACCGCGAGGTCGTCCTGCCGCTCTCGGACGCGCTCGGCCTGCCGAGCCGAGAAGAGGGCCTGTGGTCGACCACCGGGACGCTGGCCGCCTGGATCGCGCGCACGTCGTTCCCGCACGCCAACCTGCTCATCTCCGGTTTCTCGTTCATCGACGACCCGAACCAGACCCATTGGGAGCACGCCGCGGGCGACTCCTGCATCGTCGGACCCGAACACCGGATCGCCGCCGAGGGCAGGCTGCTGGATTCTTGGACGAAGACCGGCGAAACCGAACTCCTGCGCTGAACCGCAGCCAGCCCACTCCGAGAAGGAACGACCCCATGGCAGTGCAGAAACTCCGCAGCGGCGTGATCGGCCGGATCGCCCGGCTCATCGACTTCCGGATCGACGAGCGGCTCCGCGACCTCAACGGGCGCGTCAACGAACTCGAACACGCCACCGCGGACCACCGCCGCCGTCTCGACGGCGCCGAAAG
Source organism: Amycolatopsis sp. cmx-4-19 (assembly GCA_049998115.1). Classification (GTDB taxonomy): domain Bacteria; phylum Actinomycetota; class Actinomycetes; order Mycobacteriales; family Pseudonocardiaceae; genus Amycolatopsis. The sequence continues at coordinate 800,161 of JAEBEO010000001.1, forward strand.
CGGCCTCGAGCACGCGCGTGGCGACATGCGCTGGACCCGCGCCGAGCTGGACCGCCTGATCCCGAGCGTCGCGGCCCAGGAGGCCCAGCTGGAGGACCTGCGCGAGTCGATCTCGCTGCCGGTGCACGCCGACAAGCCCGAACTGGCCGAGGCGCGCACGCTGATCCAGGAGATCCAGCGCCAGCACGCCCAGATCCGGGTCCGGCTGGCCGGTATCGCCCGGTACGAGGACCGGCTGCGCCGCCTCGAGGACACCGTCAGCGTCCCGGCAGGCGAATGACCGACCTGCTGGTCGAAGCCGGGGAAGACGACGTCGACCGGATCCGGCGGTGGCGCAACCACCCGTCGGTCCGGGAGGTCAGCTTCACCACCCACGAGATCGGCGCCGAAGAACACCGGCGCTGGTTCGAGGCGGTCCGTGCCGATCCGGGCCGTCGCGTGCTCGTCTACCGCCACGACGGGCGGCCCGCCGGTGTGGTGCTGTTCAGTGCCATCGACACCGAGGCGGGAAGCGCCGAATGGGGCTTCTACCTGGACGTCGAAGGGCTGGGCCGGGAGACGCTGCCTGCCTGGATGACGCTGGAGGGCGCGGCCGTCGACTACGGCTTCGACGTACTCGGCCTCGAACTGCTCGGCGGCGCGACGCTGGCGGACAACCGGCAGGTCCTGCAGCTGCACAAGCGATTCGGCTTCACCGAAACACGCAGGTATGTTCGGGAGGTCGAGGGCGAGCCACGCGAGGTCGTCTGGACCGAACTGCGTGCCGCCGACCGCCGGACCAGGAAGAAGAGGTAGTCCCACCCCGATGACCGCCAGCGAGGTGCGCATCGGCGCACACGTCCTCTCGGCGGCGCACCCGCCGTTCGTGATCGCCGAAATGTCCGGCAACCACAACGGTGACCTCGGCCGGGCACTGGAGATCGTCGACGCGATCGCCGAAACCGGCGCGCAGGCGGTCAAGCTCCAGACCTATCGGCCGGACACGATCACCATCGACGTGGACACCCCGGATTTCCGGATCGGTGACTCGCATTCGCTGTGGGGCGGCGAGAACCTCTACCAGCTTTACGAGCGCGCCCACACGCCGTGGGAATGGCACGAGCCGCTGTTCGAGCGCGCCCGCGCCAAGGGTCTCGAGATCTTTTCCAGCCCGTTCGACCCCACCGCGGTCGACCTGCTGGAGTCCCTGGACACACCCGCGTACAAGATCGCGTCGTCGGAGATCGTCGACCTGCCGTTGATCGAGCTGTGCGCGAAGACCGGCAAACCGTTGATCATCTCGACCGGCATGGCGAGCGTCGCCGAGATCGACGCGGCGGTGCGAACGGCGCGTGCGGCGGGCAACGACCAGGTCATCGTGCTCGGCTGCACCGCCAGTTACCCGGCGTCGCCCGCGGAGAGCAACCTGCGTGGCCTGCCTGTCCTCGCCGCGGTGACCGGGACGCTCGTCGGCCTCTCCGACCACACGCCCGGTATCGGCGCCCCGCTGGCGGCCGTCGCGCTCGGCGCCGTCGCGATCGAGAAGCACGTCACCCTGGCCAGGAACGACGGCGGGGTCGATGCGGAGTTCTCCCTGGAGCCCGCCGAGCTGGCCGCGCTGGTCACCGAGTCGCACCGTGCCTGGGAGGCGCTGGGCGCGGCGGTCATCGGGCCGCGTGAGAGCGAGAAGGAAGGCCTGCGGTTCCGGCGTTCCCTCTACGTCGTCGAGGACGTGCGCGCCGGGGACACGGTGACGCGTGAGAACGTCCGCTCGATCCGGCCCGCCGGTGGGCTGGCACCGGCGGAGATCGTGAACGTGCTCGGCCGCACCTTCGTCTCCGATGTCCCCAAGGGCACCGCGCTCACCTGGGGCCTGATCTAGCGGAAGAAGGCGTGGACCTCGTCGAGGACGCGGTCCACGTCGGCGTCGGTCAACGCCGGGAACAGCGGCAGTGAGAGTTCCTGGCTGTAGTACAGCTCCGCGTTCGGGCAAAGGCCTCGCCGGTACCCGAGGTCTTCGAACACCGGGTGCCAGTACGCGGGGATGTAATTGACCTGGACGCCGATTCCCTTGGCGCGCAGGTGATCGAACAACGCGCGGCGCCGTCCTTCGAGGACTCGCAGCGGGTACAGGTGCCACACCGGGTCCGCGCCCTCACGCACCGCGGGCGTCAGCACCCCGTCCAAAGAGGACAGTGCGGCGGTGTAGCGCGCGTGGATCTCGGCGCGGCGCCGCTTGAACTCGGCGAGCCGTCGCAGCTGGCTGCTTCCCAAGGCGCACAACACATCCGGCAGCCGATAGTTGAGACCGAACTCGTGCACCTCCTGGTGCCAGGCGCCCTCGTCGGGATATCGCTGCGCCGCCTTGTCCCGCACCAGGCCGTGGTTGCGGAAGCCGCGGGCACGCACGAGCAGTTCGGCCGAACCGGTGACCACGGCGCCGCCTTCGGCCGTCGTGAGGTTCTTGGTGGGGAAGAAGGAGAACGTCGTGAGGTCGGCGAGCGAGCCGACCGGCCCGTTCTGCCAGCTCCCGCCGACGGAATGCGCGGCGTCCTCCAGCAGCAGCGCGCCGCCGTCGTGCGCGATGCGGCCGAGTTCGTCCAGTTCCGCGGGGTGGCCGGCGTAGTCCACGGCCGCGACGACCTTGGTCCGCGAGGTGACGGCCGCCGAAGCCGCGGCCGGGTCGAGGTTCCCGGTGTCCGCCTCGACGTCGGCGAAGACGACCGTGCCGCCGAGCAGCGCGGCCGTCGCGGCGGTGGCGACGAACGTCAGCGGCGAGGTGACGACCTCGTCGCCGGGGCCGATCCCTGCCGCCGCGTACGCGACGTGCAGTGCGGCCGTGCCCGAGGTGACGGCCACGGCGGGGGTGCCGCCGGTGTGCTCGGCGAGGTCGGCTTCGAAGCGCGTGACGGCGGGGCCGGTGGTCAGCCAGTCGCCGCGCAGCACCTCGGTGACCGCGTCGATGTCCTCGTCCGAAAGGGACTGGCGGCCGTAGGGCAGGAAGTCAGCCATACTGCTCGACCAGGGCGCGCAGCTCGTCCGCGTCGAGCCACAGGTCGTTGGTGTCCGAGCGGTACGCGAAGTTCTCCGGCACGGCCTCGCCGTCGGAGGGCGGCTCGTAGCCCCAGCCCGCGATATGCGGCTGGACGACGTAGCGATCGGTCAGCCGCACGGTCCGGCGGGAGTCGTCGGGGGCGATCATCTCTTCGTGCAGCTTCTCACCGGGCCGGATGCCGACCTCGTGCATCGGCGAACCGGGCGCGATGGCCTGCGCGAGTTCGACCAGCCGCATGCTCGGGATCCGCGGCACGTACAGCTCGCCGCCGTTCATCTGGTCGAACGAGTCGACCACGAACCGCACGGCCTGCGGGAGCGTGATCCAGAAGCGGGTCATCCCGTTGTGCGTGATCGGCAGCGACTCGCCCTTGGCCGCGAGCGCGCGGAAGAACGGGATCACACTGCCGCGCGAGCCCATCACGTTGCCGTAGCGGACCACGGAGAACCTGGTCGGACGCGTCGCGGCGTAGTGGTTCGCGCTGATGAACATCCGGTCGGCGCACAACTTCGTGGCGCCGTAGAGGTTGATCGGGCTGGAGGCCTTGTCGGTCGAGAGCGCGACGACCTTCTTCACCCCGGTGTCGATCGCGGCCTCGATGACGTTCTGCGAGCCGACGACGTTGGTCTGCACGAATTCGAACGGGTTGTACTCACCCGTGTCGACCTGCTTGAGGGCGGCGGCGTGCACCACGTAGTCGACCCCGTGCATCGCGCGCTCGAGACGGCGGCGGTCCCGGACGTCGCCGATGAACCAGCGCAGCCTCGGGTCGTTGTCGAACTGCTGACGCGCTTCGTACTGTTTGAGCTCGTCACGGGAGAGCACGACCAGCCGTCGCGGGTTCAGCTCGGCCAGCGCGTAGGTGAGGAACGCCTTGCCGAACGAACCGGTCCCGCCGGTGAGCAGGATGCTGGAGCCATCCAGCTCGGACATCGCTGACCTCCGCGTTTCGGTGCCACTGCCGTCGGCAATCATGTCACCCATGGATCCAGCCACCGGGGCCCACGTCGTCAACGCCGTCATCCAGGCGCGGGCGTCGTCGACCCGGCTACCTGGCAAAGTGCTCCGTCCGCTGGCGGGCCGGAGCGTGCTGGGCTGGGTCGTCCGCGCCGCCGCGGCGGCACCAGGGATCGACGGCGTCGTGGTCGCGACCTCCACCGAAGCCGAGGACGACGCGGTGGCCGAAGAGGCCGCCCGGCACGGCGCGCTGGTCGCCAGGGGACCGCTCGACGACGTCCTCGCGCGCTTCGCGGTGGCCGTCGAGTCGTATCCGGCCGACGCCGTGGTGCGCCTGACCGCGGACTGCCCGCTGCTGGACCCGGCACTGATCGGGCAGCTCGTCACGCTGTGGCGGGCGCGGCCGGCACTGGACTACCTGAGCACGACCCTCGTGCGCACCCTGCCCCGTGGCTTCGACGCGGAACTCGTGCGCGCGGCCGTGCTGGCCGAGCAGGTCGGGACCGCCCGCGGCGCCGACCGGGAGCACGTGACCTCCGGCGTCCACTCGCGGCCGGAGACCTACTCGTGCTCCGGCATCGTGGTCAGCCCGTCCGCCGACGACCTGCGCGTGACCTTGGACACCGTCGAGGACTGGGCGGTCATCGAAGGTGTCGTGGCGGAGCTGGGAGATCGCGTCGGCGACTGGCGCGAGGTGGTCGCCGTCCTGCGCGCGCGACCCGATCTCGCGAAGCTCAACGCGCACATCGAGCAGAAGAAGGTGGCGCGGTGACCCGGCTGATGCTGCGGGCCGACGCCTCCGGGACGATCGGCGCCGGCCACGTCTCGCGCATGGTCGCCTACGCCGAACGCGCCGTCGCGCGAGGCTGGGAGGTCGTGTTCTCGGGGCAGGTGGACAACGCCGAATGGCTGGCCGCCCGCTTCGAGGAGCTGTCCGTGCCGGTGAAGCCGTCCGCGTCCTTCGCGGGCTTCGACGCGGTTGTCGTCGACCACTACGGCCTCGGTGACCTGCGTGACGAGGTCAACGCCGCCGGGGCTCTCCTGGTCTCCCTCGAGGACGACGTCTTCGGGAGGCGCCCGGCGGATCTCGTCGTCGACTCCGGTTTCGCACCCGCCCCGAGGCCCGGCGACGGTTCCCCGGAGCTGCTCCGGGGCGTGACCTACGCGCCACTACGGGACGTCGTCCGGGACGCGCGGGAGAAGCGCCGTGGTCGTGAAGGGGCCGAGAGGCCGCACGTGACCGTGGTGCTCGGCGGCGGGACGGAATGGGCCGGGACGGTCGGCGCGCTGCTGCACGCCCTGCGCGACACGCGACTGCCGTTCGTCGCCGATGTGCTGGTGCGCGGTGCGCCTGTCGTGCCGGAAGCCCTGCCGGGGCAGGAATTCCGCATCGCGCCACCCGGGCCTGGTCTGCTCGGACTCCTGGTGGGGACGGATGTCGCGGTGAGCGCCGCGGGTGTCACGCTGCTGGAACTGTGCTGCCTCGGTGTGCCGACCGGCGTCGTGCGACTGGTCGAGAATCAGGAGACGGGCTACCGCGGCGCTTTGGATCTCGGGTTGGCGGCGGGGCTGGGGAGCGCGGCGGCGCTGGATCCCGGGGCCGCCGAGACGCTGCGGACCCTGCTGCGGGACCCGGTCGTGCGGCGGCGGTTCTCGGAGACGGCGGCGTCGGTGGTGGACGGGCAGGGCGTGGACCGGGTGCTGGACCGGTTGGCCGCCGTGCTGGCCGACGGCTGAAGGACCCGGATCGAGGACCGCGGCTGCCCTCGATCCTCCCTATGACCCTCTCGCCGCGGCCTGGGGCGCGGAGCCGCCGAAGTCCACGGCGCCCACCGGGGTCGCCGTGTTCCCGAAGGACACCGGCCTGCCGATCCGGCACCTCGCCGAGCGCACCGACGACATCGAGCACTGGTCCACCCCGGACCGTGGCGGTCACTTCCCGGGGCTGGAGGTGCCGGACCTGCTCTTCGAAGACCTGCGGACGTTCTTCCGCCGGCCGCGTCAGAGGTACTGACCGGGCCCGTGCGCCTCGCCGCCGGAACCGCCCAGGGCACTGCCGCCCGCGGAAGGACCCGCCGGGAGCCCGCGCCGCATCTGCTCCAGCTGCACCCGCGCGGCCATCTGCTGCGCGAACAGCGCGGTCTGGATGCCGCTGAAGAGCCCCTCCAGCCAGCCGACCAGCTGAGCCTGTGCGATCCGCAGCTCCGCGTCGGACGGCGTCGAGTTCTCGGTGAACGGCCGCACCAGCCGCTCCAGCTCGTCCTGCAGCTCCGGCGCCAGCGCCTGCTCCAGCTCGCGGATCGACGTCTGGTGGATCTCGCGCACGCGGGTGCGGCTGGCGTCGTCCAGCGGCGCGGCGCGGACCTCCTCCAGCAGCTGCTTGATCATCGTACCGATCCGCATCACCTTGGCGGGCTCTTCGACGAGGTCGCCGAGCGACTCCTCGTGCTGCTCGCCTTCGCCCTGCCCGCCGGCGTCGAGGCGCGCGGTGCCGACCGGGGTGCCGTCGGGGCCGACGACCACCACGTGGGGTGAAGAGTCCCCGCCGTCACCGGGGGTGGTCGATTCGCGGAAATTGGGCTCGGTCATGTGCTCCATCCTGGCCTACGTCCGGCGTAAAGCGCAGCGCGGTTTTCGGCGCCGTCTCCGAGCGTAGCGGGAATCGTCGCGCCCTGTGAGCGGCCACCCAACCCCGGGTAAAGCGCCAAACCGCACGTCCGTACGGTGTCCCCCATGGCGTTCGACGTCGCTCGTATCCGTGGGTTGTTTCCCGCGCTGGGTGACGGCTGGATTCACTTCGACGGCGCCGCCGGAATGCTCGTACCTGAACAGGTCGCTTCGGCCGTTTCGACGGCCATGCGTGCTCCGGTGTCGGGGCCGGGCGGAGCCTTTCCGGCCTCCCAGCGTGCGGAAAGCATTGTCACGGCCGCTCGCCGGGCGGTCGCCGACCTGGTCGGCGCCGACCCGGCCGGAGTCGTGCTCGGACCCAACGCGCCCGATCTCATCCGCCGCCTCGTCGACGCGATGGCCGACCGCTGGACGATCGGCGACGAGGTCGTCGTCTCCCGGTTGGACGAAGAGGCCAACCTCGCGCCGTGGCGCCGCGCCGCCAAACGGGTCGGCGCGGTCGTGCGCTGGGGTGAGGTGGACATCGAGACCTGCGAGCTGCCCGCCTGGCAGTACGAGAACCTCGTCTCCGCGCGCACGAAGGTCGTCGCGGTCACGCTCGCGTCCGGTTCGGTCGGTACGCGGCCCGACGTCCCGACGGTGATCGAGTTCGCCAAACGCGTCGGCGCGCTGGTCGTGGTCGACGCCACCTACGCGGCGCCGTTCGTGCCGTTGGACCTCAACGCCCTCGGCGCCGACGTGATGGTCGTTTCGGCGCAGGCCTGGGGCGGGCCGTCGGTGGGGGCGCTCGTCTTCCGCGATCCCGAACTGCTCGAACGCCTGCCGTCGGTCTCGCTCGACCCGGCCGCCCGCGGTCCGGCGCGGATGGAACTCGGCCCGCACGCGTACCCGTTGCTGGCCGGGCTGATCGCGTCGATCGACTACCTGGCCGGGCTCGACGACGCGGCGATGGGTTCGCGGCGCGAGCGGCTGGTGACGTCGCTGGGTTCGGCGAAGTCGTACCACGCGGGACTTCTGGCACAGCTGTCCACGGAGCTGCGTTCGCTGCCGCACGTCATGGTCATCGGCGACGCCATGCGCCGGATCCCCGCGCTCGCCTTCGCGGTCGCGGGCAAGAAGTCACCCGAGGTCGCGGAATACTTCGCGTCCCAAGGGCTGTGCGCGTTCGCCGACGACGGCACGAGCGGCGTCTTCGGATCGCTGGGCGCCGCCGAAGTCGGCGGCGCCGTCCGGATCGGCCTCGCGCACTACTCGAACGTCTTCGAGGTCAACCAGCTCGTCCGGGTGCTCGAAGAGATCCGTTAGCCCGGACCCCGCCCCGCCGCCACCCTCAACGGACAGGCTGCGCCTGACTCGTCAGGATTTAGCGGCGAGAAGAACCTTGCCGAAAACCGTGCCCTCTTCCACCGCCCGGTGCGCGGACGCGGCTTCGGCCATCGGCACGACCTGCCCGACGATCGGCTTCACCGAACCCTGCTCCACCAACGGCCACAGCCGCTCGCGGACGTCGGCGACGATCGCCGCCTTCTGCTCCAGCGGCCGCGCCCGCAGTCCCGCGCCGTACACGCTGCCGCGTTTGCCCATCAGCTTGCCGAGGTTCAGCTCGCCCTTGACCCCGCCCATCATGCCGATGACGACGAGCCTGCCGTCCATGGCCAGCACGTCGATGTTGCGGTCGAGGTACTTCGCGCCCATGTTGTCGAGGACGACGTCCGCGCCGCCGGTTTCGGCACGCAGCACCTCGACGAAATCCTGCTCCTTGTAATTGATCGCGATGTCGGCACCGAGCTGACGGCAGCTCTCCAGCCGCGCGGGCGAACCCGCGGTCACCGCGACCGTCGCGCCGAGCGCCTTGCCGACCTGGATCGCGTGCGTGCCGATCCCGCCCGCCCCACCGTGGACGAGCAGAACCTCGCCTGCGGTCAAGCCTGCGTGCATGACCACATTCGCCCAAACCGTGCAGGCGACTTCGGGGAGTCCGGCGGCGGCGAGCAATTCGACTTCGGCGGGAACGGGAAGCAGTTGTCCGGCCGGGACCGCGACCTTTTCCCCATAGCCGCCACCGGCGAGCAAAGCACAAACTTCGTCGCCGATTCGCCATCCTTCGACGCCTTCGCCGATTTCGGCGATCGTGCCCGAACATTCGAGGCCGAGGATTTCGCTGGCACCGGGCGGGGGAGGGTAGTGCCCCTGCCGTTGCAGCAGGTCAGCGCGGTTGACCGCACTCGCGGCGACGTCGACGACCACTTCACCTTCGCCCGCCACCGGATCCGCCACCTCGGTCCATTCGAGAACATCGGGATCGCCGGGCTCACGGATGGTGATCGCATACATACAGACGACCCTATAACGGTGATGGGAAGTCCGCCGAACGTCGGTTGACCTCTGACGCAAACCACACAAAGGTGACGCTCATGTCATATTCGCGAAGAAGCATTGTTCCCTCGATCGTGGTGATGGCCACCGCCGCGCTCACGATCGGAATGGCTCCCGCTGCGACAGCCGCGCCGAAGCTCGACGGCCCCGCGCTGGCCAAGCAGCTCGTCAACAAGGTCGACGGCGCCAATGTGAATCGGCACCTGATCGCCCTTCAGCGGATTTCGGACGCGAACGGCGGCCGCCGCGCCGCCAGCACCGAGGGCCACAAGAAGTCCGCGGAGTACGTCGCCACCAAGCTGGAGCAGGCGGGCTTCTCGGTCACCCGCCAGGAGTTCCCGTTCACCTACGCGGAAACCCTCGCGGAGAAGCTGACTGTCGCGGGCGCGGACGTCCCGATCATCATCATGTCCTACAGCCCGTCGACGCCTGCCGGTGGCATCACCGCCCCGCTCGCGGTGGTCCCGGTCGACGACACCAGCGGATGCGAAGCCGCCGACTACGCCGGCGGGGTCACCGGCAAGATCGCGCTGATCCAGCGCGGCGGCTGCTCGTTCGCGCAGAAGCAAGCGACCGCCGCCGCCGCGGGCGCCATCGGCGCGATCGTCTACAACAACGTCCCGGGCCCGGTCAACGGCACCCTGGGCGACCCGGCCGCGGGCAAGATCCCGACCGGTGGCGTCACCCAGGCCGACGGCCAGGTGCTCGCCGGCAAGGCCGGCTCCTCGGTCACCCTCGACCTTCGTGCCCTCCAGGAGGCGCGGACCAGCTACAACGTCATCGCCGAGACCAAGACCGGTCGCAAGGACAACGTCGTGATGCTCGGCTCGCACCTCGACAGCGTCACCGAGGGCCCCGGCATCAACGACAACGGTTCGGGTTCGGCCGCGTTGCTGGAGACCGCGTTGCAGCTGGGCAGCAAGGCCAAGGTCAACAACGCCGTCCGCTTCGGCTGGTGGAGCGCCGAGGAGTTCGGGCTCGTCGGATCGACGTACTACGTCAACTCGCTGACCTTCGAGCAGCAGCTCGACATCGCGCTGTACTACAACTACGACATGATCGGCTCGCCGAACGCGGCGTACTTCGCCTACGACGGTGACGACTCCGACGCCACCGGTGCGGGCCCCGGCCCGTACGGTTCCGGCGAACTCGAGAAGACGCTCGTGGACTACCTCGAAAAGGGCAAGAACGTCCCGGTCGAGGGCACGGACTTCACCGGTCGTTCGGACTACGGCCAGTTCATCGCCGTCGGTATCCCGGCGAGCGGCCTGTTCACCGGTGCCGAAGGCGTGAAGACCGCGGCGCAGGCAGCCAAGTGGGGCGGTAGCGCCAACGTTCCTTACGACAAGTGCTACCACCAGAAGTGCGACAACCTCGGCAACATCGACCGCGTCGCGCTCGACCGCAACTCCGACGCCGTCGCGTGGGCGCTCGGCGTGTACGCGACCAGCACCGAGAACATCAACGGTGTCCCGGGTGGCAAGGCCGCGAAGTCGAAGGCCGTGCGCGCGGCCGAGCGGTCCAAGCAGAAGAGCATGAAGTCCGCCTTCCACGCCGACGACCACGGAGTCGTCGCCGCGTAGCAGGTCTCCGAATACAGGAAGGCCCCCTTCGCTCGAAGGGGGCCTTCCTGTGCTTCCGGGGTCAGCCCAGGCTGTTGGTCGCGAAGGTGTCGCACCGCGCCGGCTGGCCGGTCTGGAAGCCGGTGGTGAACCACTTCTTCCGCTGCGCCGAGGTGCCGTGGCTGAACTTCGACTCGTCGACCCGGCCGCCGCCGAGTTTGGTCTGGATGTAGTCGTCACCGATCCGCGAAGCGGTGTCCAGCGCGGAATCGACGTCCTGCTGGCTGATCTCGCTGAGCAGTGGCCGCCCGGTCTCGATCGGCGTGGTGGTGGCGTGGTTCGCCCAGACACCGGCGTAGCAGTCGGCCTGGAGTTCGAGCCGCACCGAACCCGAAGTCGGTCCGCTGCCGGTGCCCTTCTTGGACACTCCGGTGAGGTTCTGGACGTGGTGCCCGTATTCGTGGGCCAGCACGTACGCCTCCGCGAACGGACCGCCCTCCGCGCCGAACTTCGTGCGGAGCTCGTTGAAGAACCCGAGATCGATGTAGACCTTGGAGTCGCCAGGGCAGTAGAACGGCCCGACGTCGGACGTCGCGTTACCGCAGGCCGTGTTCACGCCGCCGTTGAAGAAGCTGGTGGTGGCCTTGCGGTACGTCGACCCGGAGCGCTGGAATTCCTGGCCCCAGAAGTCCTGGATCGAGTTGATGGTCGCGACGATCGCGCAGTCGTGTTTCCGGTTCGCGTCCGCGCCGGTCTTGCATTCCTGGGACAACGAGGTGTTGTCCACCTGCTGCCCGGACCCCACGCCGCCCAGGCCGCCGAGCCCACCCGAAGCCGGGCCCAGGCTCACGCCGCCGAACTGGGAGAGGAGGAAGTAGATGACGAGCCCGACCACGCCGAGCCCACCGCCGCCGAGTGCCACCCGGCCGCCGATACCGCCGCCGCCACCGCCCCGCAGGTCTTCGACCTCGGAGGTGTCCAGTCCCGCGCCTTCGTCGAATCGCACGGGAGAAGCGTAGCCGGAGTGGGCCGGATATGCCTGGGTGCGGCCACTCACGTGGCCGCACCCAGGACTACCCAGGTTGTCTTTACTGCTGATCGCCGGTCGGCCGCGATCGCCGGGCCGGCGTCCGGCACTGCCGAGGCGGTCGAAGAGGCCGCGAACCCGAAGCAGGCCGAGTGACGCCGAATGCGCGAGAATAGTCGTGTCGAGCGCATCGAAGATGCCCACGCTCGTCGCTGTTCACAGTCGCGACCGACCCGGTCCTTTCCGTTCCGGTCGCGGGGACACAGCAGGCGGTCGACCGCGAGAATCACCCGCCATACCACCACCTGACCCTTCCCGGCTGGGAGCAGGCCCGGCGATCCCCCGACGGTTCGCCCGATACTTGCCCGACCATCCGCTGACAAGCAGAATGCGCCTTTTCCCGCCGAGTCTCAACCTTTTCGTAACCCTCCTTCGGGCGAATGTCCGCCCGGATTTTTCCCCGGCCGAAAAGTGACCGGTGGGTATACGCCGCACGCGATCAAGGATCTACCCTGCGTGGATGGCGGTGGAGCAGAAGGACGTGCGCTGGCTGTCCGAGTCGGAAATGGTCGCTTGGCGCTCGTACATCGTCGCCACCATGCGCCTGCGGCAGCGCCTGCACCGCGAACTCTCCGAACGCCACGAGGTCACGCTCGCCGACTACGAGGTGCTGGTCTGCCTGTCGCTCCAGCCCGACGACCGGATGCGGATGACGGAGCTGGCGACGCTGCTCGGTTCGACGAAGAGCAGGCTCTCGCACCAGATGGTCCGGTTGGAGGCCGAGGGCCTCATCCGCCGCACACGCGACCCGGGGGACAAACGCGGCGTCGTGGCGGAAATGACCGAACGCGGGTCGGAACTGCTGAAGGGCGCGGCGCCGACGCATGTCGAAGGCGTCCGCGAGCATCTGATCGACCTGCTGAGCCCGCAGGAGCAGGAGGTGCTGGGGCAGGCCTTCGGGCGGGTGCTGGAGCACCTGTCGGAGATCGACGGTCTCCCGCGTCTGCCGCCGGTCGGCGCGGAAAAGGCTAGTCCGCCTTTCATCTGATCTAAGGTCTTCCTCGGCAAGCGCCATTCGAGTGAAAATGCGCTCCGACGCTGAAAGCAGTCTGCCGGTAGTTCTGCCTGGTGGTCTATACATCCGACCTCTAGTGTTCTTTTCGCGACAGATCGAGAAGTGTGCGTTTCTTCATCGCGAAAGGAAAGAACACTTGTCCCAAGCAAAACGGAGATCCGCCGGCCTGCTGGTGATCGCCGGCCTCGTCTGCGGCCTGTTCGTGGGCGAGACCGCGGGGGCCGCCGCCTCCGACGATTTCGCCACCCAGGACCACAGCCGGCCACTGCCGCCCGGCGCGACCCCGATCGCCCCGCTCGCTCCCGCCGTCGCCCAAGCGCAGATCGCCGCCAACCCGGTGGTCTGCGAAGGCGACGGCGGTTCCGGAAAACGCATCGAGCTGGTCTACGTCCGTGAGGCCGGTCAGCCCGACCGGTACGCGACGGTCGCGCCGTCCCTGCGGGCCTACGCCTCCGGGATGGACGACTCGTTCAACGACAGCGCCGCGGTGACGGGCGGCAGCAGGCACCTCCGCTACGTGACGACCGCCGGCGCGGGCTGCCAGGTCGCCGTCGCCACCCTGGTGGTGCCCGACGGCACCTACCTTTCCGGCGCGATCCGCGACCGAGCCATCCAGTCGGGCTTCTTCGACGTCGACCGCGACTACGTCCTGTTCTCCGACAACCCCCACACCTGCGCGGGCACCTGGGGCGACAACGACGACCAGCCAGGTCCGGCCAACGCCTTCAACAACGGCAGGCACTACACCGAGATCGCCGTGCCCTGCTGGGGGGTCAACGCCGTCGCCCACGAAGTGGGCCACATGCTCGGCGCGGTCCTGCCGGGCGCCCCGCACTACCAGGGCGGTGGGCACTGCTCCCAGGAATGGGACCTGATGTGTTACGGCGACACCCAGTCCTTCGACTGCACGCAGCGCGATTTCGATCGGCTGCTGGACTGCGGGAACGACGACTACTTCAGCACGAACCCCGTCCCCGGCAGCTGGCTCGCCACCCACTGGAACGTCGCCAACAGCGCCTTCCTGATCAAGAAGGACACCCCCGACAACGACGACGGTCACGCCCGAGGCGGGAAGACCTACGTCATCACCGGCGCGGGCGGCAACGCGATCGACGTCGTGGGTTCTTCGACCGGGGGCCTCGCCAACCTCAGTCAGCGGGCCCGGACCGACTCCACGAGCCAGAAGTGGATCCTCGGGTACAACACCGGTCTTCAGCTCGTCAACGCCAACAGCCAGCTGTGCGCGGACAGCGCACAGAGCGGGACGGCGCCCGGCACCCAGATCCTCCAGTACAACTGCAACGGCCAGAACGGCATGCGGTGGGCGTTCCAGCCGCTCGGCAACGGCAAGGTGGCGATCTTCAACTACCTGACGGGTTACGCGATCACCGACGGCGGCGCGTATCCGGCCCCGCTCGTCCAGCAGCCCTACACCGGGGCGGCCAACCAGCAGTGGACCCTGAACCCGGTCGCCGACCCCGGCCCGCAGGCGGGCAAGAAGTACTACCTCGCCGCCGCCACCAACGGCAACAGCGCGGCCGTGGTCGACGGCTCGACGTCCGCCGGCGCGAAGATCACCAACGTGGCCCGGCAGAACGACAACGGCCAGAAGTGGAAGCTCACCGACGCCGGAGGCGGGTACTGGAAGATCGTCAACGAACGGAGTGGCCAGTGCCTGCGGCCGGTTTCCGGCAGCACCGCGGAAGGCGCGCTCCTCGAACAGACGCACTGCGGTTCGGCGACCGATCAGCAGTGGAAGCTGCTCCGGAGCGCCGACACGCGCTACGGGCTGGTGAACCGCGCCAGCTCGCTGGCGGTGCGGCAGGTCAACAACGGCACGGCGTCGCTGCTGGAGCAACGGCCCTTCGTGGGTGGCCGTAGCGACGAGACGGTGTGGGGCCTCGTGCCCGCGTAACGCGAAGCTCCCCAGGCCCGCGGGCCTGGGGAGCTTCGTTTTCAAGACTGGCGGTAGCGGTGGGATTCGAACCCACGGAGGACAAAGCCCTCGCATGTTTTCAAGACATGTTCCTTCGGCCGCTCGGACACGCTACCGCTGTCGAGGGTATCCGACGGTCTGCTCCCGGGACGCTTCGGATGTAGTCGAAGCGTGTGACTAGTCGAAGTCCCAGTCGGTCGAGATGCCGACGATGACGACCAGCAAGGCGATGCCGACGATGATCGCGACACCGATGTAGCCGATGATGATCGCCGCGAGCGCCATCCCCTGGCCACCGGCTTCGCCGCGTTTGGCCTTGGCGTGCGCGATATGCCCCATGATGACGCCGATCAGCGACGGCAGGCCGCTGCAGACCACCAGGCTGGTGATCGACACGATCAGCGCCGCGATCGCCAGGCCCTGCTCCTGCGGCGGCATCGGCGGACCGTATCCGTAGCCCGGCTGCTGGTACGGCTGCCCGTACGGGGGCTGCTGACCGTAAGGCTGCTGCTGACCGTAGGGGTCCTGCGGGTATGTCACCGGCTCACCGTAACCGCCGGGGCTTGGTTCAGGACGCCTGACTCTTCGCGGCTTTCGCGGCGATGCGCGCCTGGACCTCCGGACGGCGCAACGGCGGAACCGTCGGCGGCGGCTGACGGCGCGCGGGCAGTTCGGACAGCAGCCGCTCGGTGATCTCGGTGATCTCCGCGACGGCGGCCTCGAACGGCTCGCGGGTGGCGTCCGAGAGGCTCTGCACCCCGGTCACCTTGCGGACGTACTGGCGGGCGGCGGCCTCGATCTCGTCCGGCGTCGCCGCCGGCTCCAGGCCTCGAAGCGTGGTGATGTTCCGGCACATGCCCCGATGGTACGTCCGGGCACCGACGCTTCCGGGCGCTTCGATCACACAGTCGGTTAGAAGCTGGCCTGGTTCGTTGACGCCGAAAAACCCGTTAAGCACTCTCGGCGGAGTGTCCCTCAGAGCCCGCTCCCTCCGCCGCGCCCCCGCCGAGCCGATCGCCGCATCGGCCGCGCCCTCCCCGATACCCGAACAGGTCTGGCAGCGCGTCCCGATCGACGCGCTGATCGACCTGGTCACCGAGGTCTTCACCGCGCACGACCTGCCGTGGTCGCGTGCCCGGATGGCCGCCGAGGCGTTATGCCACGGCGATCTCACCGGCACCCCGGAATCCGGGGTCGCCGAGCTGACCGGACTGCATCTGCCGATGCTCGTCAACGGCATGGTGCGGCCACGCGCCGAACCGCTGATGATCGCCGACCGCGGTGCCGCCGCGCTGATCGACTACCGCCGCGCGCCCGGCCTGTGGGCCGTCGGCGACGCGATGGACAGGGCGGTCTCCCGAGCCGGTCGCTACGGCGTCGGACTCATGTCGGTGCGCGGCGTCGGGCCGTTCGGCCGCGCCGGGCACCACGCCGCGAGGGCGTTGCCGCACACCATGATCGGCCTGGTCATGGCGGCGGGCGGGGAGAAAGGGACGGCGGCGAACCCGCTCGGGATGGCCGCCCCGGCGGGCGCGTACCCCGAATTCGTCCTCGACCTGGACACCCTCGCCGACGTCGACAGCGCCGCCATCGCCGGCTTCGCCCTGCTGGTCGAGATCTTCGCCGGGGTGCTGTCCGGCGTCGGCGACCACGACCACGACACCGGGCTCATGGTGATGGCCATCGCGCCGACGACACTGCGCAGTGCCGAGGGCTTCTACAAGGCCGCGAGCGCGTTGTTCGGGAGCCTGCTCGGCTGGGAGGGCGGGACCCCGGTCCGCTACCCGGGCTGGCGCGAGGCGCAGTACCTCGAACAGTGCCAGGCGCTGGGCGTCCCGTTGAACGAACCGGTGCACCGCGAACTCGAAGAACTCGCGAAGGCGCTGCGCCTGCAACCCCTCCAAGGTCGCTAGGCCAGGACGACGCGGCCGCCCTCGCCGCCGACCTCCACGACGTCGCCGTTCGTCAGCTGACGACCGCGCCGGACCTCCACCTCGCCGTTGACCGTGACCTCTTCGGCGTCGAGGAGGTCTTTGGCGTGCGAACCGTCTTCGGCCAGGTTGGCCAGTTTCAGGAACTGGCCGAGGCGGATCGGCTCGCCGGTGATCGGGACGTCGTGGATGCTCATGGGGAGATCATCCCCGGGCGTCCATCTTCCGGTACAAGGTGGCGACGTCGGTGTCGAAATAGCTGCTGTAGGACGTGTCCGGATCGTCCCCGCCGTACAGGTAACCGCCGATCACGCCGACGACCGTGCCGAGTTCCGTCCCCGGGTCGGGGTCGACCACCCACGGGCCGCCGCTGGTACCGGTCGTGAAGCCGGGGCAGTCGACGCGCATCTGGTAGGTGTCGGCCTGGGCACTGGTGCCGTGGCAGACGACCGGCACGTCGCGTTCGTCGGGATAACCCGTCAGCGCGATCCGGTGGGTGAAACCGCCGCCGGTGCGCAGTTCGTTGGCGCCGGTGACGCTTTCGAGGGTTTTCGTGTTCCCCGCCTGGTGCGCGGTCGCGAAACCGACATCCAGGTCCGGATCGGACGAATCGGCCCAGCCCCCGGGAACCTGCGGATCCGAGACGTCCCAATAGCCGTAGGGCGCGACGCCGTCGTGATAGGCGGGGGCGAACGTGATCCCCGTGGCGTACTCGCCGCCTTCGCCGTCGTGAAGGCAATGCGCCGCGGTCAGCAGGAGGTCTCCCGGGCCGCTGTGGACGACGCTGGCCGTGCAGAAATGCGAGCCGTCCAGGAACAACGCGCCGATCGCCGGGTTGAACCACGTGACGGGCGCGGCCGCCACTGTCGCGGTCGCGGGGCTGTCGGCGGGCTCGGCCTCCGAAGCGGCGGAGCACCCGGTCAGCGCGAAGCAGAGCACCAGCAGCAGGGCGCGGCGCATCGCCATCCTTTCGCTCGTCCACGGCTGTCCTGAGTACAGATCACCATAAGCGGTCCATGAACACAGCCCGAATCGATCAACCCACAGCAACCTCACAGCGGAGCGGCTCGGATACCCGTAGTATGTGTTACCTCGGGTAACGGTCTGGCTGAATGGGGAACGGGCATGAAGTCGTTCACGGACAAGGTCGCGGTGGTCACGGGAGCGGGCTCGGGGATCGGCCGGGCGCTCGCGATCGAACTGGCGGGGCGCGGAGCCAGGCTCGCGGTTTCCGACGTCGACGCCATCCGCGTCGCCGAAACCGTCGCTCTCTGCGAGAAGGCGGGCGCGACCGCGAAGGGGTACGAACTGGACGTCGCCGACCGCGACGCCGTTCTCGCGCACGCCGAAGAGGTCTCCGTCGATTTCGGGGGCGCCAACGTCGTGGTGAACAACGCCGGTGTCGCACTCGGTGTGACGGTCGAGGAAATGGCCTGGGAGGACTACGACTGGCTGATGGGGATCAACCTCGGCGGCGTGGTCAACGGGACGAAAGCGTTCCTGCCACAGGTCATCGGTTCCGGTGACGGGCACATCGTCAATGTCTCGAGTGTTTTCGGCTTCATCGGCGTGCCTACGCAGAGTGCCTACAACGCGGCGAAATTCGCGGTGCGGGGGTTCACCGAGGCACTGCGCCAGGAAATGCTGATCGCGCGGCATCCGGTCAAGGTGAGCTGCGTGCACCCCGGTGGCATCAAGACGAATATCGCCCGTGACGCGCGGGGTGGCGACGAGCAGGACATGGACAAGGCCGCGGCAGGATTCGAAAAGATCGCGAGGACGACCCCGGAGAAGGCCGCGGAGACCATCGTGCGTGGTATCGAACGGGGGACACCACGCATCCTGATCGGCGCGGACGCCTATGTCATCGACGCGATTCCGCGGGTGCTCGGGTCCTTTTACCAGCGCCCCCTCGCACTTCTGGGCCGGTTGGGCCTGCGCGGCGTCCGGAAATGAGAGGACTCTGAACGGAGTAACCCTCCGTGGTCCGGACGGCGTGGGATAACTCGATCGGGGTGCATTACTTACTGCAGCGCCGGAAATGCACCACAATGCTCAAGTTCGTGATTCCCCTTCCGGAGGTCCCCATGCCGCGCGCCGCGCAGCGCCGTACGTCGACCGATGCCGCGTTCGCCGCACCTGTCGAAACAGTCGAGTTGCTGGACCGCACCGGGATCATCGCGGCGAGTCTGCCGAAACGGCGGCGAAGCCCGGAAAACGAGCAAGAACCCGAGCCACTGCCGGTCCGGCCCCCGGTCTGCGAGCCGGTCGTCGACAAGGACCTGCGGCCCAAGGCCGTCGTCATCCATCGCCGGGCCAGGTCCTGGCTCGTCGGGGGAGCCGGGGTGGCATTGCTCGCGCTCGGCTGGTTCGGCGGCACGTTCTCGGTCCCGTCGTCGGTCGGCGCCCTGCCCGAGCAGCCGCTGCCCGCGGTGGTGACCCAGCAGCCCGCGCAGCCAGCCGTCGCGCAGCCCGCCCCGCCGGCGGCCCCGGTGACCGTCTACGTCCCGGTCACCGTGAAGAAGCAGGCGACCGCGCCGTCGAAGAAGAAGCCCGCCAAGGACCAGGTCGTCGCGATGCCGCCCCCGCAGACCCGGCCCTCGGAGCAGCCGCGGTCCGACACCGGATCGTCGGACAAGGCCGAGGAAGGCTTCCGGGGTCTGGTGGATCCCGCCGCCGCGGGCCTGCTGGCGGCGCGGATGGCGCAGGGGATGATGGGGTACGGCGCCACCGGCCGCTGACCTCACCGGCTATTTCCTCCTCAGTGGACACTGACCGACGTCGTGAGCCGGATGGCCGCTGACAGAGCGGAAGTGATCCCTTACCGTGAGCCAAGGGGAGGGGCTCATGGAAAAGGGGGATTCCGCTCGGGGCACCGCGTTCAAGGACGCCTTCGCGGTCGGCGAGTTCCGTGCGTTGTGGGCGGCCGAGGCGCTTTCGCAGGCCGGTGACCAGCTGGCGAGAGTCGCGCTTTCGGTACTGGTCTGGGAAAGAACGGCGTCGGCGGGCCTGACGGGACTGACTTACGGGCTGACGTATCTGCCGACGCTGATCGGCGGCACGCTGTTCGCCGGGCTGGCCGACCGGTACTCGCGGCGGACGGTGATGATCGTCTGCGACCTGCTGCGCGCGGTGATCGCCGCGCTGATGGCCGTTCCGGGTACGCCGTTGCTCGTCCTGGCCGTGTTGCTGGTGATCCTGACGATGGCGGGTGGTCCGTTCCGGGCGGCGCAACTCGCGTTGCTCCCGGACGTCCTGGCGGGCGAGCGTTACATCGCAGGACTCGCCGTCCGCACGATCACCATCCAAACGGCACAGCTGGCAGGCTTCGGCGGCGGCGGGCTGGTGATCGGGCTCGTGACGCCATACTGGGGACTGGTGATCGACGCGGCGACCTTTGTGGTCTCGGCGCTGCTCGTGTCCACAGGGGTCCGTCGCCGGGCACCCGCGGTCACGGAATCCACGGTGAAAAGCCGGGTGGCCAGGGCTTTCAGCGGTGAAGGCATCCGGGAACTGTGGCAGGGCAAGGGAATCCGCGTTCTGTTCGGGCTGAAGATGCTTGCCGGGTTCGCCATCGCGCCGGAGGGGCTCGCGGCGCCGCTGGCGGGTGAACTCGGAGCGGGGAGTTTCGCGGTCGGGTTCATTCTCGCGGCGGATCCGGTCGGTTCGGTAATAGGATCGTGGATCTTCACGAAATGGGTTCCGGCGCGACGAAAAACGCGTATCGTCGGCATTCTCGCGATCGCATCCGTCGTTCCTTTGCTTTTTGTCTTCTTTCGCCCTCCGCTCCCGGTTTGCCTCGCGCTGATCGCGTTCAGCGGGGCCTGTGCGGCGCCGTACCACCTGCAGGCCGTCGCGTTGATGGCCCGCGCGGTGCCGGACGGCGTCCGGGCACAGGTGATGGGCCTGACCTCGACGAGTTTGGTGACGGTACAAGGGATCGGGATCATGCTGGCGGGCGGGATCGCCCAGCTCGCCGGTCCGTTCGTGGCCGTCGGGGTGGCCGCGCTGGCCGCTCTCGCCTCGGCGGGCCCGATGGCGATGGCGTGGAAACGTGCCATCGCCACCGGGCCCGATGTATGGCTCCCGGCCGGGAGCCGGACCGGCTGAATTCGTGGGATCAGTCCTCGCGACCGTTCATGATGGTCCTCCCTCCGCACTGCTCCATCCGTGTGTTCCGGAATTGACTCGGGCCACCCTCAGTACCACTTCGGTTACATTGAATTGTGCACGGGAGGGGGACCGGTGACGATGATTATGGGGGATGTGGAACTCGCTGGAGAAGGGGCAGTAACACGTCTGAGAGCCTGGGGCCGAAACTGGGAGCTATGGTCCGGGCCGCGCGGCGTGGCTGCGATTTTTCTTGCGGTGGAAGGACTTGCGGCGACGGTCGCGGTGATTGCCTTGCTCCGATCGAACTACGAGACTACGGAATTCGTCCGATTTGGATCACTGCTCGGCCTCGCTTTCCTGCAGGCCGAGCTTTCGCGTTCAGTGGAACGGTTGCGGCGCAGCATCTGTGACCGTCCCCACATCAACATGACTTCGGTGTGGACGTTCGCCGGGGTACTCGTTCTCCCACCGGGGCTCGCTGTCGCCCTCGGCGTAGGCGTCTACCTGCACCTTTGGTTCCGGGTGTGGCGCGGGATGAGCCACCGGCCCGCGTACCGCGTCGTGTACTGCGCGGCGGCGATCGTGCTTTCCTGCCTGGCCTCGGGGGCCATCGTGGCGGGCTGGAACGGATTGCCGGTCGGGTTCACCGGGTCGCTGCGGATCGTCGAGGCGGCGGCCGTGTTCACCATGGCCAACGCGGTCATCGTGGCGCTTTCGGTCTACCTGCACACCGGCGGCCGATCACCGCGTTCGCTGTTCGGCACCAGCGACGACAACCTGCTGGAGGTCACGACCCTGGTGCTCGGCACGTCGACCGCGCTCGGCGTCGTGCACGCGCCCGCACTCGTCCCGTTCGTCCTGCTGCCCGTGCTGGTGCTGCATCGCAGCGTGCTGGTGCGGCAGCTGGAGATCGCGGCGAACATCGACGGCAAGACCGGGGTCCTCAACGCGCACGCGTGGCATCAGCTGGGCGAGCGGGAACTGACGTCGGCGGCCAGGTCGAAGAGCACACTCGGCGTGCTGATGCTCGATCTCGACCATTTCAAGCGGGTCAACGACGTCTACGGCCACCTCGCGGGCGACGCCGTGCTCAAGGTCGTCGCGACGACGATTTCCCAGCACGTCCGCGACTACGACTCCGTCGGCCGCTTCGGTGGCGAAGAGTTCGTCGTGCTGCTGCCCGGGGCGACGGAGACCGAGGTGCTCCCGGTGGCCGAACGGGTCCGGCGGGCGGTGATGGCGATCGAGGTCGAGGTCCCGGCCGCTTCGGGACTCCGGATCGTGCGCGGCCTTTCGGTCTCGATCGGCGTCGCGGTCTACCCGGCGGGCGGGACCGTCCTGGAGCGACTGCTGCACGTCGCCGATTCCGCTCTGTACCAAGCGAAGAACAGCGGCCGGAACCGGGTCGTCTCGCTCGCCGCCGCCTGACGCGGGTTACCAGGGCGAGTTTTCCTCGTCGTCAGGGGCTTCGTGACGCTTCTCGCGAGGTGCCTGCGGCGGGGGCGGCGGGGCGTCGCCCGACGACGCGGGGGGAGCGGGCGGGGCAGGCGGCTCTTCCTCTTCGATCTCGGGGAAGCGGCTGCGCAGGGTGCCGAGCATCAGCTCCCTGGTCTCCTGGTCCTCGTCGCCGAGCGATTCCTGCATCACCTCGGCGACCCGGCCGGCGATCCCGGCCTGCGCCTGGTGCATGGTCCCGAGGATCTGCCGGGACAGTTCTTCCAGCGGGTACGTCCTGGCCTTGGTACCGAAATCGATGGCCGTCACGCCGCCGTCCGCGCCGACGGTGACCTTGACGGCGCCGTCGGAGCTGGACGCGGTCAGCCGCAGCTGCTCGGTCCGCTCCTGCGCGGCCGCGTACCGCTGGGCCTTGTCCTCCAGGCCCTGCGCCCACTGTTCGATCCGGCGTTCGGCCTCGTCGGGGTCCCTCATCAGGTCCCCGAGTCCGTTCGCGCTGGTCACTACTGTTTTCCTCCGATGTCGAGAGCCTTGAAGTCGCGGTTGAACGGCTGCGCGTTGGTCTGGTCGCCCTCCTGGTAGGACTTCGCGGCGGTGCGGACGTTGTCCGCCGTCGCCTGGACGCCCTCCGAGGCCGCCTTGATCGCCTCCGCCGCCTTTTCGCCGGTCGGGTTGACGATCGGCGGCAGGAACGCGCACAGCAGACCGTACGCGTCCGCCGACATCGCCGAAGCGGTCGCGCCGTGCGCGGTGCTCAGCCGGTCGACGAGCCCGTCGAGGTGACTCGCGTGGGCGACCAGGTCGTCCGGGTCGACGTCGAAAGAAGCCGTCATTTCCAGTCCTTGTTCTGCCAGTCGCCGATCACCGGCGGCGCGACGACCTCGTCCGGTGCGAAGAAGGACGGGTCGTCGGATTCGACGTAGTCGGCGACCTTGTGTTCCTTGTCCTCGTCACCTTGGCCCTTGGCACCGCCGCCGCCCATGCCGCCCATCGGTCCCATCCCGCCGGGGGTGCCCGCTTTGCCGGCACCCGCCGCCCCGCGGGCCGCGGCCGCTTCGGCCTCCATCGCGCCCGCGCCGACGGCGCCGCCCATGCCGAGCGAGCCGGTCGCCCGGCCCGCGCCGCCGAGACCGCCGCCACCGGCCCCGGAACCACCGACGCCACCCCCGCCGAGGCTGCCGCCACCGACGCCACCGCCACCCCCGCCGAAGCTGGGCATCTTGGGTGAGCCGCCGAGCGGACCGCCCTTGACCGGGCCGCCTTCGGGGATCGTGGGCGGACCGCCGAGCCGGGTGCCGATGTCACCGTTGATGCCGCCGGTGCGGCCGAGCGGTGGGATCTTCGGCATGACCGGTCCCGGTCCGCCGCCGGGGATGCCGTGGGGTCCGCTGCCGGGAAGCGGGAAGCTCGGCGGGGTGAACGGGGTCCCGCCGACCCGGGGGCCGGGGCCCTCGGGGATGGGCGGCATCTGCGGTGGCTGGAACGGCGCCGGTGCCTTGGGCGGGGTGTAACCCGAGGTGTGCGTGCCGTCGTCGATCTTGGGCATGTTCGGGAGGGGTCCCGAAGCCGGGGGGCGGTAGCTCTCGCCGCCGGGGCCGTTCGGACCGCCGAGGCTGGGCAGGATCGGAGCCGGGCCGGATCCGCCGGGGCCGCCACCGGGTCCACCGAAGCCGCCGCCGGGACCACCACTGAACCCACCACCAGGTCCGCCGCCGGGACCACCACTGAACCCACCACCAGGTCCGCCGCCGGGACCACCACTGAACCCACCACCAGGTCCGCCGCCGGGACCACCGCCGGGACCACCGCCGCCGGGGAATCCACCCGAGGGACCGTTCGGCGCGTTGAAGGGCGACAGGGTGCCGGTACCACCGGGCCCGCCCTGGGGCGTCCCGTCCACCGAAGCGGCCACTGTGCCGTCGGCCGGGGCGAAGTCGGCCCGGCGCCACACGTCGTCGGCGCTTTCAGGTGACATGGCGTCGCGAAGAGTGTGGGACGGCGAGCCCGCACCGCCACCGCCACCGCCGGCGCGGGTGCCCACCGACGCCGGGGACCACTGCCCCGACGGGAGCTTCGGCGGGGCGGGGAACGCCGGGGTGGCGATCGCCGAGCCGACCGTGCTGTCGAAGTGGGTCATCACCTGAGCGGCCCGGTCGCGCCCGTCCTGCTGCTTCTTGAAGGTCTCGAGGTCCTTCCCGAGCTGCGACATGTACTGCTGCGGGTCGGTGATCGTCTGCAGGTTGGCGTTGGCCTCCTGCACGTTGAACGCGACCGGTGGGTTCGCCGCCATCTGCTTCTGCGTCTCGTTCAGCGTCTGCGAATGGATCTGCTGCTGACGCCCGGTCAGCGTCGCGCCGTTCGCGGTCGAGCCGAGCCACTTGCCGACACCCGCCAGGTGCTCGCGTGCCGCGTCGCCGCCTTCGCCCTGCCAGTTGGCCGTGCTGGCGTTGATCGCCTTCGCGAGGTCGCGCTGATGCGATGCCAGGTCGTTGCCGACCCGGACCCATTCCTCGGAAGTCTCGCCCACCGCGGCCGAGTCCGCGTTGTTCGCGATCGCGGCCTGCATCTGCTCGTGGGTGGCGTTGCCCCAGATCGTGGACGGCGGCTGGCCGGGTTTGCGGATGTCGAGGTCCTTGTCGAGACCGTCGCGCGCCTTGTCCAGCTGGCCCTCGTACATCTTCTGCGTGAACATGTCCTTGAAGCCGTTGAGCGCCGTGTCACCCCAGCCGAGGAGGTTGAACAGGACATCGGTCCCGGCAGCGGCCCCGGCCCGGATCTCGTCACCGGACGCGCCCTCGTCGGCCAGCGGCCCCACGTAGTACGAGGACGACGAGTCCGCCGTGATGTCGTAGAACGGGCTGTCCCGGTCGTAGTAAGGAGAGCGGGGATCGGAGGCCTTCGTGGTCTTTTCCGCGGAGTCGTCGGTCACGGTCTCTCCTTAGCTCTCGGACTTGATCCGCGTCAGGTTGCGCTGGTTCTCTTCGTCACGTTCACGGTAGTTCCGCTTGGCGAGTTCGATCGCCTCGACGTAGGTCGGGAACTCGGCGCGAGCCGCCTGCAGCTGGGTGAGCAGGCCCTGGGCGTCGGTCGCGGTGCCCTGCATGTGCTGGGACACCCACCGGGCGGTGGCGGTGTCGCTCATCGGCGGCGACTTCTGGAGCTTGGTCAACGCGTTCCACCGCTCCTCGAGGCTGTCGATCACCCCTTGGAGCGAGCGGATCATCTCCTTGCCGGTGCTGTCGTCGACGGCGAAGCCGCCCTGCTGCGCCATGCGCTTCAGCTGCGCGCCCGCGAGCCCGACATGGGCGGCCTTCCACGGCGTGGCCTCGGCCAGCTTGGGCTCGAGCGGTTGTGCTTCCTCGGTCACGGAGGATCCTCTCGCCGGGTTCAGCAGGTTCAGTAGATGTCGGCGATGGCGTCACGGATCGCGTTCGCCACCCCGGACTGGCTCGCCGGGTCGTAATGACCGATCACGGCGCCGGACGCCTCGTCGGTCTCGGTCCAGACCAGGTACCGGCCGTCTTCGGTATCGAGCCAGCTCAACGGCGTCGACCGCAGCCGTTCGCCGCGGCGGCCGATCCCGCTCACGATGATGTGCCCGCCGCCGAGCCGGACACCGGACAGCACCTTCTCCAGCACCGCGACGTCGGCGTCCTCGCCGACGGGGCGCTCCGGGACCTCTGCCCGGGCGCGGACGACGGCGGTGAGTTCGAGGTTGCCGAACGCGTCGGTCTCCTCTTCGTCGAACTCCGCCTCGGCCTGGCGGCGCGCGGTCATCGCGGACACGGCGCGCTCTTCCTTCTGGACGATCTTGCGGCGGCCGGTCGAGGCGGGCCGCATCCGCGGCAGGACCCCGGACAGGACTTCGACCAGTTCCTCGTCCGCGAAGAGCGCGAACTGCAGGAGGTCGTCGCCGGGGGCCTGGGTGATGCCGAGCGCCTGGCGGCCGTCGGTGACGGTGAGCACGGCGATGTCCTGGCCGAGGCCGTCGATGCCGTTGACCGAAACGGTGATCCGGTGGTTCGAGAGCAACGCGAACGCGGTGCGGATGGCGGGGTTCAGCTCGCCGTTGATCGACAGGCGGCGCTGTTCGAGGTCCGTGTAGACCCGGCGGATGACGGCGGCGTACCGGTCCGGATCGATCGAAGTGTTGCCGACGCGCAACGGGAACAGGCGGACATCGACGCCGAGCGCCTGCCCCACCACACTCGCCTCGACCGTCCCCAGCGCGAAATCGGCTCGTTCAGCCATGCTTCAGCGCTACTCCCTCTCGGGCGTCCGCCCCCGTACCGATCGGCTGACCTGCGAAAAGGGGCCGACTTTGTTAATGGCGAAAACAAACTAGCACAGGGAATCACCGGGTGGTACCGGCCGAACACCGGACGACCCGATGGAATGGATCACAGTGCTCGTCTGAGCGGATTCCCTTGCCAGGCAACGAGTATCTTACCTCAGCGGGGATTTCTGTCGATCGACAGCGGCGGGGGCGTAAGTCGACATGTGCCGGGCGACATCGGTGCGGGAACGGGCGCCGAGTTTCCGCAGAACCTTCGCGACGTGCTGTTCGACGGTACGCGGGGAAAGGAACAATCCGTCCGCTATCTCCCGGTTCGTGCGCCCGTCGGAGAGCATGCGCGCGACCTCCAGTTCCCGGGGGGAAAGCTCCTGGCCGTACCCGCGCCGGCCCCGCTGCGAAGGGGCCCAAGCACCGTGTTCCCGCAGCTGATGGCGGCATCGGCCGGCGTCCCGGGTCGCGCCCAGCCGCTCGTACGCCTCCGCCGCGGCCGCGAGTTCCTCGATCGCCTTGCGGTTGCCGCCGGTGAGACGGCACAGCGCCGCGCGCTCCCTGGCGCCGATCGCCTGGTACGGCATCGGCAGTGTTTCGTAGGCCGCGGCGGCCTCGTCGAAGACCGTCGCGGCGGCGGAATGCTTCCCGCGGGCGTCGAACAAGATTGCCCGTCCGGCCAAGAGCGCTGCCCGAGAGACCGGGGAATCCTTGCCGTCGACACCGCGGTCGAACTCCTCGACCACCGCGTCCGCCTCGGACCAGCGGCCCGCGCGGGTGTAGGCCTCGGCCGCCGCCGGGACCAGTCCCGCCGCCCACACCCAGACACCCTTGCGCCGGGCGGCGGAGATCGCGCTGTCGGCCGCCGCGCACGCGCCGTCGACGTCGTCGGTCGCCAGGAGCACCCGGATCAGCACCCCGGCCGCCGAAAGCACCACCGGGATCGGCCCGTGTTCCGGGGCGTGCACGCTCGCCGCCGCCAGATGTCGTTGCGCGGCGGCGAATTCCCCGCGCACCGCGGCCAGTCCACCCAGGACCAGCGAGGACTCCATGACGATCGGGCCGAGGTCGGGGTAGCCGTCGCGAAGCTGTTCGGCGGTCTCCGCGAGCCCGGACCACTCGCCGCGCACCCAGTCCAGCCGGACCCGGGTGCCCTGCGCGAGCCCGGCGGCGTAGAGCGCGCCGGCGTCGGTCGCGCGGCGGATCCCTTCCGTGACCAGCCTTTCCGCCCTCGCCAGATGGCCTGCCCACGACTGGGCGTCGGCCAGGTTGCACCACAGCCTGGCGAGCTGGACGCGTTCGGCGACGCCGGTGGTCTCGTCCGGCAGCTGCTCGAAGTCGGTCCACGCCGCACCGTTGCCGATATGCGCCTGGGTGGCGATCCGGTCGCCGGTGAGCGCGAGCCGCAGTTCGGGGTCTTCGAGCCGTTCGTAGACCTCGCGGGCGCGCTCCATCCAGACCTCGTGCCAGGACAACGGCGTCAGCCCGTCGATCGGCTGGGCGAGCAGGTTGATCCCGCGTGCCGCCAGCTCCGGCTCGTCGACGAGTTCGGTGATCGCCTTCTCCACCTCGACCCGGCCCCGGCCGAGCCGACCGATCGTGCGGACCAGCAGCATCCCGAGGCTGAGCCGGATCGTCCCGCGCACACTCGGGCGCAGGTCGGTGAGCTCTTCGAGGATCCGCTCCAGGGTCTCGATGACGTCCGGGCGGAAGCCGCGCAGCGCGACCTGGCTGAGTTTCGTGGCGAGCCGGGCGATGTCGTCCTCGCCGAGACCGGCCTCCGCCAGGACGGACTGGAGCAGGTCGATCGCCCGCGAGGTGTCGCCGTGGGCGATGGCCTCGTCGGCGGCGGCCTCGGCGTAGTGGCGCCACTGTTCGGTCCGCCCGGCGGCGCGGGAGTGGTTCGCCAGCAGGGTCAGCGGCGGTACCGGCTGTTCGGCGAGCACCTGGATGGCGCGTGAATGCAGCAGTGTCCGCTCCGGACCGCTGATGGTGTCGTAGACGGCCTTGCGTGCCAAGGGATGCCGGAAGCCGTAGCGGTCGCCGCCGAGTTCGCCGAGTACCCCGCCATCCAAAGTGGACAGCAGCGCCGAGCGGAGCGCGTCACCGGTGAGACCGGCGAGTTCACCGATCACCGAGGGTTCGGACGGGACGGCGAGCACCGCCGCCGCGCCCGCCAGCCGGACGGCCGGTTCGGACAGTGCTTCGAGCCGTTCGGTGATGGCCTCGCGCAGGGAGACCGGGACTTCGAGGCTTTCCAGGAGCCGGTCCGAGAGCACCTCGCCGATCGGCAGCCGCCCGGTGGCGTCGCGCAGCGCGCGCAGGGTCTCCTCGACCACGAACGGGATCCCGGCGGTGCTTTCGTGGAGCTTCGCGGTGAACGGCACGGAAACCCTCGGTAGATCCAGGAGTTCTTCCGCCATCTTCCCGACGGCTTCGACGTCGAGCGGGCCCAGGGTCACGCGTGCGGTCTGGACGTTCGGCGGGGTGCGGAACGGGATGCCCGCGGTGCCGTGCCGGGCCGGGGAACCGGTCCGGTGGGCCGAAACGACGGCAAGTTCGGCGGGCATGGCCGCGGCGAGGAACCGCAGGAGGTCCCGGGTGCCCTCGTCGGCCCACTGCAGGTCGTCGATCAGCACGAGCGCGGGCCCGCAGGCGATCAGGAGTTCACGGACGGCGCGGAACTGGCGATGCCGTTCGGCGCACGGGTCGGTGAGCGGTTCCGGCTGGGGTGGAAGGCTTTCCGCGAGTTCGGGCAGGAGGGGTCTCAGTACCCCGGCGACCGGGCTGAGTGGTCCGAGCGGCCGGTCTCCCGCCGAGCGCAGCGCTTCGAGCACCGGGCCGAAGGGAAACGGCTCGCGCATCGGCTGGCAGGCGCCGGACAGCACCCGGCCCGTCGCGAACTCCCGGCGTCCGGCCAGTTCTTCGAGCAGCCTGCTGCGGCCCATCCCGGGTTCGCCCTCGATCAGCACGGCGGCGGGACGGCGCAGCAGGATCTTCACTATCGCCGAGACCTCGACGTCGCGGCCCACGAGTGCCGTCGATCCGGCGCGGACCGAAACCGAGGTCGGACGAGGGGTGGCGAGCCACATCATGCGCTCCTCGGTTGGAAGTTCCCGCTGAGCCCGACACGATCTTGTGCGTTGTCCTGCGGAGCCTAAGCACTGCCTACCTGGTCGTAAACCACCCAACACGGACAGCACGGGCATCGGATCGGGTCGTCCGCGAACGCACCGTCACCGGTGGGCTGACGGATCGTCGGTTGGAAAATCACTGGACACCCGAAACGTCGGCGACAGACCCGATCCGGCGGTTTATCCCACGTTCAGGTGGTGGAAACGACTACGCAAGGTATTCACCGGAAACCCTACTTACGGACGTGTCCGTACGGGTGCCGTCGCTCGGTGGCCACCCGTGGAGCAGGGGATTCGAGGACCGAAGATTGGGTATACCTATCCCCCGCCGACCCGGATTGCGGCCCCCGCCGAGGTGCAGAACTCTCACCCGTCGGGGAGGCAATCGCATGGCGAACCGGAGCCGTGCGTGATGACGAGGGAGAAGCATGAAGTTCACGAAGCTCCTCGGAGTGGCCGCCACCGCTGTCGTGTCGGCCGGCGCGCTCGTCACGGGAACCCCCGCGGCGGCGTCCTCGGACACCACCCTGCTCAACGCCGAGATGGTCCCCGCCCTGCACCGGGACCTCGGCCTGACCGCCGGCCAGGCACTCGCCCGGATCCAGCGCGAGACCGCCGCCGGCACGCTCGAACAGTCGCTCGCCTCTTCGCTCGCCGGCAGCTTCGGCGGCGCGAGCTACAACGAGGCCACCGGCAAGCTCCGCGTCGGTGTGACGGACGCGGCGAAACTGGCCCAGGTCACCGCGGCCGGTGCGGAAGCGGAACTCGTGCGCTTCTCGGCCGCCCAGCTCGATTCCACTGTGGACAGACTGAACGCGGGTGAGCGCGCGGCGGACGGCGCGATCACCGGCTGGGGCGTCGACGCCAAGACCAACCGCGTCACGCTGAACGTCCTGCCGGGCCGGAGCGGCACCGTCGACTCGTTCCTGGAGAAGACCGGCGTCGACAAGACCGCCGTCTCGGTGGTGGAGACCACTTCGGCGCCGACGCTGAAGTACGACGTCCGCGGCGGCGACGCCTACTACATCAACAACTCTTCGCGTTGCTCGATCGGGTTCTCGGTCAACGGCGGCTTCCTCACCGCCGGGCACTGCGGCCCCGGCACCGTCACCGGCTCCAACCGGGTCGCGATGGGCTCGTTCGCCCGCACCAGCTTCCCGACCAACGACTACGGACACGTCCGGGTCAACAGCAACTGGGTGCCGCGCGGCGTCATCAACAACGGCACCCGTGTGAGCGGGTCGAACGAGGCGGCCACCGGCGCTTCGATCTGCAAGTCGGGCTCGACCACCGGCTGGACCTGCGGCACCGTCGGCGCCAAGAACCAGACCGTCCGCTACCCCGAAGGCACGGTCTACGGCATGACCGCCACCAACGTGCGTTCGCAGGCCGGCGACTCGGGCGGTTCGTTCATCGCGGGCAACCAGGCGCAGGGCATGCTGTCCGGCGGCAACACCTCGGTGACGTACTTCTTCCCGGTCCGGCCGGCGTTGTCGGCGACCGGGACCTCCCTGGTCCTCGGCTGACCTGAAGACCGGCGAAGGGCGGTCCGAGTGCCTCCAGTGCACTCGGGCCGCCCTTCGTCTTCGTACCGCGGGAGCGGTCGGCCGGGGGTCAGACGTTGCTGATCTCCTCGATCAGCGCCTCGACGTCGAAGTACTCGCTCTCGCAGCCGAGCTGGACCAGTTCGAAGGTGGAGCCGAGGAAGGACTCGACGTCCTCGCGTTCGAGCTCGAACGACGCATAGCCGTCCGGTGACTCGATTTCGAGGGTCAGCATCGCCTCGTCCTCGGAGAGGTCGGGGCGGACGCGGACGTCGCCGATCCCGGCGGGGTCGGTGAGTCCGGTAGCGAGCAGCTCGCGCGCGAAGGTCCACTCGACCCATCGGCCTCGCTCGGTCCGGAACGCCACGGTGACCGCGTACGGCTCCTCGGCGTGGAAGGACAGGCGGGAGAGAACGGGCGTGCTGCTGTTGTTCAGCAGGACGAACTGGCTCTGGTGAACGGCGTCGGTGTGCACGGCCACTCCTAAGTACTCGTGGTTCGCGCGGCGCGAACTTTGTGTCTCGGCAAGGAGATGCCCGGGCTGACGCCGGATGACGCGAGTGCGGCGACGTTCACGCTATCGGCTGCATATGTCCATAGTGGTGTAACGCCGGGCACAGACCCCTTGCGTTCGCCTCGACACACGTGGTGACGAGGTCGCGCTCACGGAGCGCGGGGTGCCGGTCACCGGGACCGCAAGTTGCAGAAGCGAAGTGTCCTGTTTGGACCCTCAGGAATCCAGCGGCAGGGTCAGCCCCGTCTTGACCCGGTCCATCGCCACCGACGTCGTGAAGTGGCGCACGTTCGGGTTGTCGAAGAACATCCGCCGCGTGAACGCCTCGAAGCCGGGCATGTCCTTGCAGGTGACCACGAGCACGAAGTCGGCGTTGCCGGTGACGTAGTAACACTGCTGGACGTTGTCGTCCGCGAGCACTTGCCGACGGAACCCGTCGAGCACCGCGAGGTTCTCGCGTTCCATCTCGACCATCACCACGAACGTCATCGACAGCCCGAGCGCCTGCGGCGACAGCACCGCCACCTCGCGTTCGATCACCCCGGCCTCGCGCAGCCGCTTGATCCGCCGCTGCACGGCGGCGGCCGACAGGCCCACCTTCGCGCCGATGGTCTCGGCGATGGTGCGGGCGTCGTCCTGCAGGCAGGCGAGGATGGCCACGTCGAGGCGGTCGAGGTCGGGTGTGTGCACCGGATCAGGCTAACCGGAGCCCTCTCCCGGACGCCGGATCTTTACGCGCGCCCGGACGCGGTGTGGATCACGCCGTAGCCCGAGGTCCTCGCCCATCGTCCGGGCCGTTTCGAGGTACCGCCCGAGCACCTGCCCGGTGAGCGGGTCTCGCGGACCTGGCCCGCCGCCGGTGGCCCCTCGGACGAGCCTGTGGCGTCCCTGGTGCCAGTGTGCCCGGTCACCCGTCCTGCCAGGTCAGTTGCAGATGGGGCCGGTCCGGCACGGTGCGCCGGGGAAAAGTGAGAATTCTTTGAATTGTGACCCGGAACACAACTGGCGGGTCTACTGAATGGTAGCACTTACAAGTGAATGGCAGACCTCTCTTTTTCCGCGCGAAAGGATTTCTTGGTGCCCTCATCTCAGGCGGCCGTTCTCGCCGGTCTCGGCTCTTGGCTGCCTCCGCGGGTGGTGGGCAACGAGGAGATCGCCCAGCGGCTCGACACCTCCGATGAGTGGATCCGCACGCGGACCGGCATCGCCGAGCGCCGCGTCGTCGATCCCGGGACGTCCACTGTGGACCTGGCGGTCGAGGCGGGCCGCCGGGCACTGGCCTCGGCCGGGGAGACCCGCGCGGACGCCGTCGTGCTCGCGACGTCGACGGCCGACCAGCTGTGCCCGGCCAGCGCGCCGCAGGTCGCGACCAAACTCGGGCTGAACGGCGTCGCCGCGTTCGACGTCAACGCCGTGTGCAGCGGGTTCGTCTACGGGCTCGCCACCGGCGCCGGCCTGCTCGCCGCCGGGATCGCGAACACCGTCCTGGTGATCGGGGCGGACGTCTTCACCTCGCTCGTCGACCCGGACGATCGCGGCACCGTGCCGATCTTCGGCGACGGCGCGGGCGCCGTCCTGCTGCGACAGGGCGACGCCGACGAACTCGGCGCGCTCGGCCCGTTCGACCTGCACAGCGAGGGCGAACTCGCGGAGCTGCTGTGGGTCGAGGCCGGTGGCGCCAAGAACCGTCGTTCGGACGACCCGCGCGACCACTATCTGGTGATGCAGGGCCAGACCGTCTTCCGGCACGCCTGCGCGCGGATGGCCGAATCGGCCCGCGCGGTGCTGGATTCCGCCGGCTGGATGGTCGGGGACATCGACCGGTTCATCGGGCACCAGGCCAACATCCGCATCCTCCAGACCTGCGCGAAGCAGCTCGGACTCGCGGAAGACGTGATGTACTCGAACATCGAGAAGGTGGGCAACACGAGTGCGGCGTCGATCCCGATCGCGCTGGCGGACGCCACCAAAGAAGGCGCGCTGCAGCCCGGTCACCGCGTGGTGATGGGTGCCTTCGGCGCCGGTCTGACCTGGGGTTCGACGTTGCTGCGCTGGCCGGACGTCATTCCGGGCTGAGCGCGCTCGCCGCCCAGGCGTGCGTCGGTTCCTGGCGCCCGCGCAGCTCCAGTTCCGCGTACGGCCCCCAGTGCGAGCGCTCGCTCTCCAACGCCGCCTCGATCACCGACTCGCTCGCCAGGACGCGGCCGTCGGCGGCTTTCGCGTGCTCGGTCAGCCGCGCGGCCTCGTTCACCGCGTCGCCGATGACGGTGTACTCGAAGCGGCTGCTCGTGCCCAGCTGACCGGCGAAGACCCGGCCGCTCGCGACGCCGATGCCGAGGTCCAGCTCGCCGGTCTCGTGCACGGCGTCCCGGATCGCCCGCGCGGCCGAAAGCGCGGCCGTCGGCGCGTCCGCGAGCCGGGTCGGGGCGCCGAAGACGCAGAGCGCGGCGTCACCCTGGAACTTGTTGACCAGCCCGCCCCGCGCCCCGACCGCGTTCACCACGCTGGTGAAGAACCGGTTGAGCATCGTCACGAGTTCCTCGGGCGGGGTCCGGCTCGCCAAGGCCGTCGAATCGACGACGTCGACGAACAACGCCGTCACCTCGCGGACGTCACCTGAAAGGGAGGCGCCGTACTCGAGCGCGTGCCGCGCGACCTCGTCCCCGACGTGCCTGCCGAACAGGTCACGCATCCGGTCCTGCTCGCGGAGCCCGGCGGCGAGGTCGTTGACCGACGTCTGGAGCAGGCCGATCTCACTGGAGTCGTCGACGTCGACGACGATCTCCTTGTTGCCGCGCGCGATCTCGTCGAGGGCGACGCGCAGCCGGTGCAGTGGCGTCGCGACGGCCTTCGCGAGCAGGCCCGTCCCGATCGCGCCGACGCTGAGCCCGATCACCGAAAGCATGATCAGGCTCGCGACGTGGTCACCCTGGCCGAGGTCCGGCGGGGTGGCCACCAGCAGCACCCCGAGGAACGGGACCCCGCTCGCCAGCGTCCAGGTGACGACCACCCTGGTCAGCACGGTGACCCGGAGCGTCCCCTTCGGCGGCGTCACCTTGAGCGCGATCGTCATCACCGGCCGGGCGACCCATTCCGCGGCGAGGTAGGTGAGGCCGACCGTGGTCAGCCCGCCGAGCCCGATGACCAGCGCCATCCCGAAGGCGTCCGTCCACGACCCGAGCACCCTCGCGAGCGCGCCGAGCACGATCGTCGCGATCAGCCACAGCGTCCCGCTCACGATCCCCATGTCGAACGGCAGCCGCAACGCCCGCGTGGCCTCGGCCCGCGTCGGCGGGCGCCCGAAGACGAACCAGACCGCCGTGCGCCGCTGCAGCCACGCCGTCCACAGGGTGCCGACCACCAGCGACAGCGCCACTATCCCGGCGGCGGTGACCCCGAGGATCCAGCCGTTGTCGCCGACCTCGCTCGGCAGGCCCTGCAGGAGCAGGAGCAGTGCCACGACACCGGCACCGCACACACTCGAACCGATGCCGAGCGCGGCGAAGCCCAGGCTGGTCCTGAGCACCAGCCGGAACCGCCTCGACATCGTCTTCCCGCGCACCCGGTGATCGTATGACCTCCGGCGGAAAACGGTTGGCCAGTCGTCGCGCCGGATGGCTACCTTGCTGGAATGGAACCGCTGGGACAGGACGAGATCAGGGCGTCCTTCGTGAACTGCACGCGTGGCGAGGCCAAGGGGGTCACGCTACCCGCCCCGCCGGACGAAATCCCGTGGGACAAAAGAGAATTCCTCGGCTGGCGCGACCCGAAGGCCACGGCGCGCGCCTATCTCGTGCTGCCGTATCAGGGGGAAATCGTCGGATTGTCCCTTCGCGCCGCGCCGCGACCGAAGGGCCGTGTCCTGTTGAGCAACATGTGCGGCCTGTGCACGACGACACATCCGCTGTCCGACATCGCGCTGTTCTCCGGCCGCCGTGCCGGGAAACCCGGACGGGAAGGGAACACGCTGGGCATCTACGCGTGCTCGAACCTCTCGTGCAGCCGGTACATCCGCGGTGAGCTGAAGCCGGACGTGCCGCAGCCGTCGGAAACGCTGTCGCTGGAGGAGCGCGTCTCCCGGTTGGAGGACAAGCTGCACCGGTTCGTGGAGCGGGTGCTGGGGGCTCGTTGAGGCCTTGCGGGGCTTTCGCAACGGGGGGACGATCCTCGCCCGGCCGGCCGGGCCCTCAGAACCGGAACCGCCAGATCCGCCCCATCTTCCGGAAAGCCGGAAGCAGTCCCGCGATCCACAACTGTGCCCGCATCGACGCCGAAAGCCGGTCCTTCACCTCGGGCGTCGCGTAATCGGTCGAGTCCAGTTTCGACACCAGCGTCAGCCCGAGGCGTTCCAGTTCGGACAGCGAGTCGATGCCCCAGTACAACGTCGCCCCGGCCTTGCGCACCACGGGATTCAGCTTCTGCAGTCTGATCCCCAGCCGGCTGAACGTGTCGAAGACCATCTCGCCGCCCTGCGGGAAACGCGCGATCAAGCGCCGAAGCAACTCCTCGCCTTCCGAAGGCTGTAGATACATCGTCAGCCCTTCGGCGATCACCAGCCCGGGCTTGTCGGACGGGATCTCGTCGATCCACGCGAAATCCGTCACGGACGACCCGATGGTCCGGTAGCCCTCACGCGCGGGGTAGATCCGCCCGCGCAGGTCGACGACGTCGGGATAGTCGACGTCGAACCAGCGCACCGTGGGCGGCGGGTCGAGGCGGTGGGCGCGGCTGTCCATCCCGCAGCCGAGGTGCACGACGGTCGCGTCCGGGTGGTCCCACAGGAACGCCGCGGCCCAGTCGTCCATCGGCTTCGCCCGCAGCGCGACGGTCAGCCCGAGTTCGTGGTCGACGCCGAGCGAACCGAAGTCGTAGTCGATCTGCTTCACGGCCTCGTCGGCGGCCGTGTCGCCGAGGATCGGCCGGTCGCTGCGGGCGTCCAGCGCACGCCCGTACAGCGTGGCCAGCATCGTCGCCTTCTCTTCGGTGAACCGGACCTTCTCCACCGCGCACCCCCATCAGAAGTTTCACAATCTTCTGAAAAGAATACGCCCGCGAAGGTCGGTGGTGCCATCAAGGAAGCGTTAATCCCGGGCCGTGTAGTCGTGGACGTAGGTCTTGGCGTCCAGCAAATGCTTCCGGGTGATCTCCCGCGCGGCCACGGCATCCGAACGGCGGATCGCCTCGAGGATCGCGCGGTGTTCGTCGACGGCCTTACGGATCTGCCCCGGGAGCCGCAACGCCGCCCGTCGCTCCTCGCCGACCAGCGAGAGCACCGAACGCAGCAGATCGGTGACGTCGTCGTTGCCCGCGTTGCCTGCGATCACCCGATGGAATTCCGCGTCCGCCGCGATCACCCGCAGCATGTCACCGTCCGTCGCGGCCCGGTCCATCTCGTCGACGGTGCTTTCCAGCCGTGCCAGCACCCGGGGTGTGTGGTCGAGCGCGAGCCGCTCGGCCAGCGTCGGCTCGACGGTGGTCCGCAGGTCGAATAGCTTCTCGACCAGTTGCTCGTGTTCGGAGAACCAGCCGCGCAGCGGTCGCTCCTCGATGTCCTCGCGGACATACGTGCCCGAACCCGGCCGCACCTGCACGTAACCGATGGAATCCAGCACCCGCAACGCCTGCCGCAGCGAACCCCGGCTGATCCCGAGCTGCTCGCACAGTGCTCGTTCGGCGGGCAGCCTCGACCCGGCGGGGAGCCTGCCCGAGTCGATCATCGTGCGCAGATGATCGACGGTCGCACTCCACACCTGTTCGCGCTCGTCGTCGGCCACGGCCCCATCCTCGCAGGTTCGGCGAACCGTCCCGGATTGTCGGTGGCCGGTGTCATCATCGGGGGATGACTGGGGTGTCAGGACTGATCAAGGCATGGGTGCACGGCTGGGCGCTGTCGCGTGGCGTCGGGATCCCGGTGGCCGAACCGGACGGTTACCGGCTCGACGTCGGGCGCCCGGGGCATCGCGTGCGATATGTGCTGGCCGACAGCGAGGCGGTCGGGCGGCGGGCTCGCTCGCTGACCGAGCCCGGCACGTGGCTGAAGGTGAGCGCCACTCGTGAAGAGGTGGCGGAG
The DNA here is from genome assembly GCA_049998115.1 of Amycolatopsis sp. cmx-4-19. Lineage (GTDB taxonomy): Bacteria > Actinomycetota > Actinomycetes > Mycobacteriales > Pseudonocardiaceae > Amycolatopsis. Next base: position 837,802 of record JAEBEO010000001.1, read on the forward strand.
ACGGTGCCGTCCGCTTGGACGGTCGGTCCGCCGGAGTACCTGATGAGCACGCCGCTCGCGGTGCGGCCCGCCATGGCCGCGCCCGAGCCGTACCGGGCGGAACTGGTCGGCGACGGCGTCGTCACCGACGTCGTGGTGCGCGCGCCCGACGGTTCGCGCGCGGCGACCGGCCGGGTCGCGATCGCCGGCGGGACGGCGGTGGTGGACCAGGTCGTCACCGAGCCCGAGCACCAGCGGCGCGGGCTGGGCCGGTTCGTGATGCGCCGTCTCGACGAGGTGGCGGTCGCGGCGGGCGCCGAGCGCGCGGTCCTGGTCGCGACGGAAGAAGGGCGGGCGCTGTACTTGACGCTCGGCTGGACGGTGGCCTCGGAGATCACCGCGGCCCATCTGCCGGAGCCGGAAAAAGACATAACGGTCAGCTGAATGTTCGACTAGACACATCCGGAGCGCGAAAGGAGGTAACGGTGCTTAGGGTGCGGACGTGAGCGCTTTATGACGTGGTGGCACGCGGTCGTGATCTTCGTCGCGGGGCTCTGGGCGGGCACCATCAACACGGTCGTCGGCTCGGGCACGCTGGTGACCTTCCCTGTCCTGGTCGCGCTCGGCTACCCGCCGCTGACGGCGACGACGTCCAACGCGATCGGCCTCGCGCCCGGCACGATCAGCGGCGCGATCGGCTACCGCCAGGAGCTCAAGGGCTACTGGCCCGAGGTCGTCAAACTCGCGGTGGCGTCGTTCTTCGGCGCGATCTGCGGGACGATCCTGCTGCTCTCCCTGCCGAAGGACGCCTTCGAGACCATCGTGCCCGCGCTGGTCGGGCTCGCGGTGGTGCTGGTGATCGTCCAGCCGAGCGTGGCCGCCTGGGTCGCGAAACGCCGCGAGGAGAACGGAAAAGTCCACAAGATCGGGCCGCTGCTGCTGTTCCTGATCTTCCTGATCGGCATCTACGGCGGATACTTCACGGCCGCGCAGGGCGTGATGATGGTCGCTGTGATGGGGATGCTGATGTCGGAGTCGCTGCAGCGGCTCAACGGCGTCAAGAACGCGCTCTCCGCTGTCGTGAACGTAGTCGCGGGTGCGATCTACGCCTTCATCGCGCCGGTCAGCTGGCCCGTCGTCGCGTTGCTCGCGGTCGGGTCGACGATCGGCGGCCAGATCGGCGCGAAGATCGGCCGCAAACTCTCGCCCAAGGTGCTGCGCGCGGTGATCGTCGTGGTCGGTCTCGCGGCGATGGTGCAGTTGCTCCTCAAATAAGCGAGCCCGCACTCCGTCGTCGAAGCGGTCGTCGAAGTGCGGGCAGGCTCAAAGCGTTGTCAGCGCGGGAAATCCCCGGCGGCTTCGAGGAACAGGTCGTTCTCCTCGGGCGTCCCGATGGTCACTCGCGCGCCCTCGCCGGCGAACGGGCGCACGATCAGCTTCCGCTCCAGCGCGTGCTCCGCGAAAGCCGTCGTCCGCTCGCCCAGCGGCAGCCAGACGAAGTTCGCCTGCGTCTCCGGAACCTCGTAACCCAGGGCCACCAGGGCATCCCGCACGCGGACCCGCTCCGAGACGATCTCCTTGCAGCGCTCCAGCAGTTCGCCTGCCGCGTCGAGCGAGGCGATGGCCGCCACCTGGGCGATCATGTTCACCGAGAACGCGACGTACACCTGCTTGAGTGCGACGACGATCGGCTCCGGCGCCACCGCGTAGCCCACGCGGAGCCCGGCGAGGCCGTACGCCTTCGAAAACGTCCGAAGCACCGCGACGTTGTCCCTGCCGCGCGCCAGTTCGACGCCGTCCGGCACCTCGGCGTCGGTCACGAACTCCTTGTACGCCTCGTCGAGCACGACGAGCACGCCTTCGGGCACGGCGTCGAGGAAGCGCACCAGTTCCGCGCCCCGCAGGACGGTCCCGGTCGGGTTGTTGGGGTTGCACACGAAGACCAGCCGCGTCTTCGGCGTGATCGCGGCCAGCATGGCGTCGAGATCCAGTCCGTGCCCGGCCGTCAGCGGCACCTTCACGCCGACGGCGTTCGCCACCTGCGTGACGATCGGGTACGCCTCGAACGAACGCCACGGGAAGACGACCTCGTCGCCGGGGGCGCACAGGGCCTGGATCATTTGCTGGCAAAGGGAAACCGAACCGCAGCCGATGGCGATCCGCGCGGCGGGCTCACCCAGTTCGACGGCCAGCCGCTCGACGAGCGCGGACGCGGTGATGTCCGGGTATCGGTTGATGCCCTGTGCCGCTTCGACTATGGCCTGCGCCACACTCGGCAGCGGCCCACCGGGTACCTCGTTGCTCGCCAGCTTGATCGCGCCCTGGATTGTCCGGCCAGGGACGTACTTCGGCAACGATTCGAGATCCGCACGCGGCGAAACAGGGGACATCTTCGGCGCTCCTACGTCTGGGGGACGGCTCCGACACCGTATCGTCCCGTGCGAAGGCAAGCCCCGAATATTTACCTAAGAGTGGTCTGATGGAGGAATGACCCTGACGACCACCGTGGAACACGAGCACGTCGACGGCCACACGCTGCGCCTGACCTTCGCCGAACCGGAAGGTGTCGTCCGCGGCGGGCTCGTGGTGTTGCACGAAGAGGCTGAAGAGGTCGAACAAGGCTTAGGGCTGCTTCTGGCGGGGCTCGCGGGCGAAGGCTGGCTCACCGTCACCCCGCATCTCGATCGTGACGACCTCAGGCAGCAGGACCTGCTGGAAGCCACCGACGCGACGCTCTCGTGGCTGGCCGAGCGCGGGGTCCAGGCGGATCTGGTCGGCGTCGTCGGTTTCGACCTCGGCGGGACGGCCGCGCTGGTCGTCGCCTCGAACCGCAGGCTGGGTGCCGCGGTCAGCGTCGGCGGGCAGGGTGTCGCCGAACTGCCGGTCCTCGTCGAGATCGCGGGACGGTTGACCAGCCCGTGGCTCGGTATGTACGGCGACGCGGGTGACGAGGCGGGAGGCGCCGAGGTCGAGCAGCTGCGTGACGCGGCGGCGTCGGCGAGGGTCGCGACGGATGTCGTGCGCTATCCGGGCGCCAACCACCGCTTCGACGCCGACCCGGACGCGGCCGCGGAGGCGTGGCAGCGCACGTTGAATTGGTTCGACGCCCACCTGCGCTGACCCATTCGCGCTAACATTCCCCCTGGGATGTGACAGGGGAGGGTCAAATGGCACAGTCACCGAAGGTACCCGCGACGCCACAAGCCGCTTTCGGGGCTTCGGCCCCGGCCTTGGCCCCGGTGGCGGGCAAGATCCGGGACACCAAGGCCGATGCCAAGAAAGGCACCGTCAAGGTCACCGAAGACGCCGCCAAGAGACTTGTCGACACCCTACTGAAGGCGCGCCACGAGCTCAACGCGCTGATCAAGGACTCCACGGAGTTCAAGGCGCCCTTGAAGCTGGGTGACAACTTCGTCGGACGCACGATGAGCGATCGTTTCCAGGGCGCCGCGACCGAGGGGACCGAAGCGGCTCTGCCCGTCCTCAACGACTTCGCCAAGGTGCTCAAGGACTTCCAACTCACCGTGATGGCCGCGCGGAAGATGTACGTCGCCGCGGACGAAGAAGGCCAGGAACAGCTCGAACGGGTCGCCCGCCGCTTCGACATGGAGGACATCGTCGAAGGCCAGCGGAAGGACGAGAGCTGATGCGCGCCCTGCCTTCGCCGTGGCCGCCGCGGGAGCCCGAACCGAGCCCCGGCCCCGAGCACCTCGCCGCCGACATCGACTGGATGAGTTACCCGCACCGCGAGCTCTACGAGATGGTGCACAACGAGCTGGACCTGCCGGGCGCCGAAGCCGTCGCCGCGCAGTGGACGAAGATCAGCGCCTTCCTCGACCGGGTCGGCTCCGAACTCAAGGCGGCCATGGTCGCCACCGCCGACGGCTGGACCGGCGAGGGCGCGGACAGGGCCCGTGACGCCGCGGCCAAGCTCGTCGAGTGGGCTGGCGAGACCGGCTGGCGCGCGGAGAACGTCGCGAACTGCGTGCGCCGCCAGACCGACATCGCCGAGACGGCGCGGCGCACCATGCCCGAGCCGCCGGGCTTCGCTCCGCGTCCCCGGCCTCCCGAGCAGCCGAAACGCCGTCCGATCCCGGTTTCAGATTCGACACAGGCGATGTCCGCGGCCCCGCCGCCGTCCGGTTTCGCCGAGGCCGGGCGGATCGTCGCCGAGCCCACCGAGGAGGCCGCGCAGGACCTGCACCGCCAAGCCGCCGACGTGATGGCGCGGCTGCAGCGGAACTCCGGCGAGGTCTACGAGAACGTCCCGCGTTTCACCTCGTACGGCAAGCAGCCGCAAGTCCTCAAGACGCCGGAGGAGCCGGAACCCGAGCCTCGGCGTCAGCCGGAACCGGAAACACCGGCGGACGATTCGACGCACAGCAGCGCCAGTGTCACCGAAGACGTCGCGCCGTTCCCGGTGCGGGAGGCGGTCGACGCGCCGCGCTCTCCCGGCGCGAGCAGCGGCGCCTCCGTGCCGCCACCACCCGGCTCGCCCGGCGCCTTCGGCGGAACCCAGGAACAACTCGGCCAAGGTGGCCGGTCCGGCACCGGTGGCTTCGGTCCGTCCGGGCAGCCCGGCCAGGCGGCCGGTACCGGGTCGCGGGCCGCGGCGGCGGGGATGGGCGGATTCGGCGGGATGCCGATGGGAATGGCACCCCAGCAGGGCAAACAGGACGAGGACGACCACAAGTCGCCGGACTACCTCGCCGGCGACCCCGACATCTGGGGACTGAGCGGGCACGTGACCCCGCCGGTCATCGGCGAAGATCCGCGAGGGGGCCGCTGATGGACTGGATCCGGTTGCATATCGGCGAGTTGTTCCTGCTCTGGTCGGCACACGGCCGCGACGAACTGCCCGCGGTGCTGGAGGTGCCGCATGTCGGGCGGACACCGGAGTTCCGCGCCGAACTGGCCGCCACGGCGAGCCGGACGCTGTCCGAACGCGGCCTCGGCACGGTCGAAGCACCTTCTCCGGAACTGGTGCGGTTGCTGCACACCGTCGCGAACAGCGAGCTGACGCTGGACCTGCGGCTCGACGGCGATCCGGCGTACCGGGCCGTCGGCTGCGTGTCCGATCGCGGCGCGGTCGCGATCGGCGTCGCCGGCACCGACGTCGAGCTGTCGGCGTTGCGGGAACCGCTCGTCGCCGCGACCCTGCTGCAGGCGCTGCCGCCGTGCGAGCAGGGGCGGGGCCTTTCGGTGAACCTGCGCGTCGACGACTACACGTCGGCGTGCGAGGCGGGGGAGCGTGGCGGGCAACCGGCGTTCTCCGACGTCCTGCGCGACGCCGGGCTGCGCGAACCCGAGGTCATCGTGCTGGTGCGGATCGCGACGCAGCGGATCGGCAGCGGACGGCTCGGCGCGACCAGGAAGTCGTGGGAAGGTCGCTGGGTACGCGGCGAAGGCACGCTGACCTGGGTGGACACCCCGGACGGCCGCTACGGGCTCCGTCGCGACCGAGGCTGGCTGACGGTCACCCCGCTCGACGCGGGACGGCTCAAGACGATGGCGTACGAGCTGTTCACAGGGGCTCGCTAGATTGGTTAACGAAGGTTAACATCGCTGGGTGACGCACACCGCCGACGCCCCGGAAGTGCTCTGGCGCCCCGCGCCGAGCCGCCTGCCCGACACCAAGATCGACGCGTTCCGCCAGTGGCTGCGCACCGAACGCGGGGTGGAGGTCGACGACTACAACGCGCTGTGGGAGTTCTCGGTCCAGCGCGGGCCGGAGTTCTGGTCCGCCGTCGCCGAATTCCTCGGTCTGCGCTGGCACGACCAGCCCGGTGAGGTGCTCACCGGCGAGATGCCCAACGCTCAGTGGTTCGCGGGCGGCACGCTGAACTACGCCGAGCACTCGCTCATGCCCGGTGTCGCGGGCGCGGCGAAGGCCGACGACGAGATCGCCGTGATCTTCCACCGCGAAGACGGCCTGACGTCGCAGCTGACTTACGGCGCCTTGCGGTCCGCGGTCGCCTCCGCACGGGAAGGACTGCGGAAACTGGGAGTGTCGAAAGGGGACAGGGTCGTCGCGCTGGCGCCGAACTGCCCGCAGACGCTGATCGCCTTCCTCGCCACCGCGAGCCTCGGCGCCGTCTGGTCGTCGTGTTCGCCGGACTTCGGGGTCCGCGCGGTCGCCGACCGGTTCACCCAGATCGAGCCGAAGGTCCTGATCGCCGTCAACGGCTATGTCTACAATGGACGGTGGTTCGAGAGTCGTTCGACGGTGAACTCGTTGCGGGACGAGATCCCCACCCTCGAAGCGACCGTGCTGATCGACTACGCGGGCGGTCGCCTCGACGGCACGCTCGACTGGGACACCCTGCTCGCCGACAACGCCGGCGCGGCACTGGCCTTCGAGCCGGTCGAATTCGGCCACCCGCTGTGGGTCCTGTACTCGTCGGGGACCACCGGCCTGCCGAAGGGCATCGTCCACGGGCACGGCGGGATCACCCTCGAACACCTCAAGGCCCTTGCCCTGCAAAGCGATCTCGGGCCGGGCGACCGGTTCTTCTGGTTCACCACCACCGGCTGGATGATGTGGAACTTCCTCATCTCCGGCCTGCTCACCGGCACCACGATCGTGCTGTTCGACGGCAGCCCCGGCAGCCCCGACCTCAACGTGTTGTGGCAGCTGGCCGAACAGCACCGCGTCACCTACTTCGGCACGTCGGCCCCGTACATCCAGAGCTGTCTGAAGGCCGGGATCGAACCGGCTCGGCGCTACGACCTCACCGCGTTGCGCGCCTTGGGTTCCACCGGCGCGCCGCTGAGCGTCGAGGGCTTCCGGTGGATCGTCGACGAGGTCGGCAAACGCGTCCAGATCTGCTCGGTGTCCGGCGGCACGGACCTGTGCGCGGCGTTCGTCACCTCCGCCCCGGACGTCCCGGTATGGCTGGGCGAACTTTCGGTCCGCGCGCTCGGCGCCGCCGTCGCCGCGTTCGACGAGGACGGCAAACCGGTGGTGGAGACGGTCGGCGAACTCGTGATCACCGAGCCGATGCCGTCGATGCCGGTGTTCTTCTGGAACGACCCGGACGGCTCGCGGCTGCGCGAGGCGTATTTCGACATGTACCCGGGGATCTGGCGGCACGGCGACTGGATCCGGATCACCGGCCGCGGCTCCGCGGTCATCTACGGGCGCAGCGACTCGACGCTGAACCGCGGCGGCGTCCGGATGGGCACGGCCGAGTTCTACCGGGTCGTCGAGTCGTTCGACCAGGTCTCGGACTCGCTGGTGATCGACACTTCGGCGGCGGGGAACGACGAGGGACAGCTGCTGTGCTTCCTGGTGCTGGCCGACGGTGTCACGCTCGAAGACGCCGAACCCGCGCTGCGCAAGGAGTTGCGAGGGGCCCTTTCTCCCCGCCACGTCCCGGACCGGTTCATCCAGGTGACCGAGGTGCCCCGCACGCTCAACGGCAAGAAATGCGAGGTTCCGGTCAAGAAGATCCTTTCGGGCGTTTCACCTGACCGCGCCGTCAGCCGGGATGCGCTCCTGAACCCCGACGCTCTTGTACCGTTCGTGGAGCTGGCAAGGAGTTAATCGGGGGCACAGTTGGCGGGCGCTTGGCGGGTGGCAGGGGCCACCTCGGTGGTGGTGGTCACCTGGGTGACGCGGCTGGCCGGAGTGCTGGCCCTGGTCTCGGTGCTGGTCCCGGCCGGGCGGCGCACCCTGCGCGGCCACGTCGCCGAATGGCTGGAACTGCCCCACGAGGCCACGGTCGGCGCGGCGACGGTCGCGCTGGTGACCGGTGTCCTCCTGGTGCTGCTCGCCGCAGGCCTCAAACGGCGTAAACGGCGCGCCTGGCAACTCGCCGTCGCCGCCGCGGTCCTGCTGACGGTGTCGCATCTCGGGCTGCGGCACGTCCTGGGCGCCGGCCTGGTCTCGCTCGCACTGCTGATCGCCCTGATCGCGACCCGGCGGTACTTCGTCGCGCTCCCCGATCCGGTGACCGGCCGCTGGCGCGCGGTGCGGGTCTTCCTGCAACTGGTGCTGGCCGGCGTCGCGATCAACTTCGTCCTGCTTTCGGTCGCGCGGGCGCTGGAGCCCCTGGACGTGGGCGACCGGCTGGCGCAGTCCGTGCTGGCGCTGGTCGGCGTGAGCGGCCCGGCGGTGTTCCGTGCGCTGTGGCTGGAGGACCTGTCCGCCGCCGTCGGCCTGCTGTTCGGGATCGCCGCCGTACTACTGGCGGCGTACTTCCTCCTCCGCTCGGCCGAACCCGCGCCCGAACTGTCCGACGACGAGGTCGAGCGCCTCAGGGCGCTGCTGGACGAACGCGACTCGCTGGGATACTTCGCCCTGCGCCGGGACAAGTTCGTGGTCTTCTCGAAGTCGGGGAAGGCCGCTGTGACATATCGCGTGATCGCCGGTGTCGCGCTGTGCTCGGCAGACCCGCTCGGTGACCCGGAAGCATGGCCGGGCGCCATCGAGGAGTACCTGGACGTGTGCCGGCGCTACGCCTGGACCCCCGCGGCCATGGGCTGCTCGGAACTGGGCGCGACCGTCTGGGCGCGTTTCGGCCTCGAAGTGCTGGAAATCGGCGACGAGGCCGTCGTCGACACGGAGACCTTCACCCTCGAGGGCCGCGTCATGCGCGGAGTCCGCCAAGCCGTCTCGCGCACGAAGCGCGCCGGCTACACCGTCCGCGTCCGCAAGGCCGAAGACCTGTCCGCTGCCGACTTGGACGAACTTCGCGCCCTCGCGGCCACCTGGCGCGGTACCGACACCGAACGCGGCTTCTCGATGGCCCTCGGGCGCATGGGCGACGCGGGCTCAGTGCTGGTGACCGCCGAGCACGAAGGCAGGACTCGCGGCGTCCTCCAGTTCGTCCCGTGGGGCGAAAAGGACCTCTCGATGGACGTCATGCGCCGCGACCGGACCGCCGACAACGGCATCAACGAACTGATGATCTCCGAACTCCTCCTGACGACCCCGGCCCGCCACGTCTCCCTGAACTTCGCCGCCTTCCGCGCCGTCCTGGAACAAGGCCGACGCATCGGCGCCGGCCCCGTCGCCCGCCTGTCCGCGAAAGTCCTGAGATTCGCGTCACGCTGGATCCAGATCGAGACCCTCTACCGCTTCAACGCGAAGTTCCAACCCCGCTGGGTCCCGCGCTATCTGGCCTACCCCGCGGCCCGCGACCTCCCGCGCGTCGGCATCGCCGTCTTCGAAGCCGAAGGACTCGGCGGACGCTCTCCGCTGCTGCTCAGAGCGTTGCATCGGATCTAAGGGGGGTCCCTTTCGCGGGGGTGCGCAGGGTGTGTAACCTATCTGGGCAGTGGTCGTTCGACCTGGGAGGCTTCGCCTAGTCTGGTCTATGGCGCCGCACTGCTAATGCGGTTGGGGGTAACCCCCCCTCCCGGGTTCAAATCCCGGAGCCTCCGCTGGCCCCTGTTCCGGCAGGTGCTAGATTGATAACTGAACAAGCGCCCGTAGCTCAGCTGGATAGAGCATCTGACTACGGATCAGAAGGTCAGGGGTTCGAATCCCTTCGGGCGCACGTCTGGTTGAGACAGCACTAAGGCCCTCCCGTTCGCGGGAGGGCCTTTTTGTCTGTCCTGTGTGGACGCTGCTTCATCGGGATCGGCGCCGCGCGGCCAAAGCGCCGCCGACCGACCCACCGCCGAGCAGCCCGGCCGCGGCAAGGGGCGAGGCGATCGCGAGCAGCACCACGGCCGCGGCCACGATGCCCACGACGAGAACCAAGGCTGGTAAGACCCATCGAGCCAGGCGGAGCGCGTTGGACGTGCGGTGGTCGTCGGAAATCATCCGTGTGAACCAGTCGAGCCTTTGCCGGATCACCATGAGCGCTCCCGCGCCGGTGCGCGCAACTCACGCCGCAGCGACGGCGCCCGCAGCAGAACCCGGACCGAGTAAGCGATCTGTGTCCGCCGATCGCTTCCGGACACTGCGAGATCGTGCAGTTCGGAGTGGAACATCTCGGTGTACTCGGCTCGATCCGCGTCGGGGAGCATCCGAGCCGCCCAGTCGGTCAAGCGACTCGATATCGCCGATCGTCGTGGTTCCCGAGGTCGAGGGGCAGTACTCGCGCTCTGTCCGTCCTCTCCGGAGATCGCCTCGTTCCAGGGCATCGGTACCGCCCCGAACTCGTGAAGCAGTTCCACGGTGTGACCGTTGGCCTTCGCGATCATGTGATCGAGCATCCGAACCTGGTCACGGTCTTGGCGGCGGTGGCCCCAATTGGACTCGAGTTCGAGATTCAAGACGAAACTCGCACTTCGGGTTTCTTCCAGCAAACAGAAAAGTGAGTGAGCACAGTGGAGCACGTTTGCGCCGCGAGCCTCGTTCAGGGCGCGAGCCAAGTCCGAAGCCTGGGCAAAGGTGTCGGCAAGCTTCCTCGCGGAACTACGGATACCCTCGACATCGCTCAAGGTGTCGCTGAGACGCATGTCGTGGTCGACACCGTCGCTGATCGCTCGCGCGATGCGATGGGCTCTGGCCAGATCGATGTCGAGGATGCGGACGGAGATCATTGCTCTCCCGCAAGGCCCGGCCGAAGGCGAATCAGCGCTTGTGTGGATGCCTCCGCGCGTCGTAGCGCCGCTCGTACCGTCGCGACACTGTCAGGATCCAGGCTGTAGTAGCGGCGTCTAGGCCGCCCCTGCTCCGACGGATCGACTTCCTCCCAACGAGAGCGCAGCCACCCGACCTTTTCGAGCCTGGCCAAGATCGGGTGGATCGTCCCGCTCGGCAGCCCCGCCGCGGCGCAGATCTCCAGCCCGTACATTTCGCGGGCCGGTTCGGACATCAGCTCGTGCAGGACGAGTTGCGTCGGCAGGGTCATCCTCGGACCAACCATGGGAGAACTCTACCTAGACCCTAAGTAGAGAACAAGAGTGACGGGGAGAGGAGACCCAGCCGGGAGTCGAACCCGGAGTCCAACGGCTTTGCAGGCCGCCGCACGACCGTCGTGAAGTGAGCCAAGCTGGGGTGACCGACCGGACTTGCACCGGCTGATACCCGGAGCCACAGTCCGGGGTCCTCGTCCCTTTCGGCTCCGGTCACCGTGCCCTCGGCAGGAGTCGAACCTGCGCGGCGCTCTCGTGCCGACCACTGTTTTCAAGACGGTTGCCTTGTCTGGCTCGGCCAATCCTCCAGGCCGGCGTATCCCCTCGGACACGCCGGCCGGTGCCCTAGCCAGGACTCGAACCTGGGACCTCCGCATTCGTAGTGCGGCGCTCTGTCCAACTGAGCTACAAGGGCGAGGTGAAGACGTAGGAACGCCTCCACCGGCGCTCGGCCTGGCCGCCTATCAGGCGACGGGGACGAGCTTGGAGAAAAGTCTCGGTTATCAAGGTTCGCGCTGAAAATGGCACCTGGCTACAGTTTTGGAGGCCGTGCCGCTTCCTGAGCTCGCCGATAAAGAAAATTCCTTGAAACACACCAAAAGGAGAAGCCGCCCGGATCGGCTTCCCGATCGGGGCGGCTCTCTGACATGACGAACACTATGGCGTCATGATGGGGAGCCTTCGCTGGCCTGAATTCGCTGGTCAGGCCACACCGAGGATCGTCGGCCATGGGTCGACGGACACGCGGCGGCGAGTGCGATGGCCGGATGCCAGCGCTGCGCCTTTCGCTCCAGCATGTTCGTCATGGCTACTCCTCGGGCTGTTTGAGTGCACCAGCTATGACTTAAGGATCGCTGCAGTGCAACGCCTTTGTGACGGCATAGGCAGAGTGTGGACAGCTAGTCCTTCGGGGGACCGTTGAACGACACCTCGAACAGATGCTGCTCTGGCCTCTCCGCGGTCAGCCACAGCGGGAAGTGGGCTTCGTAGCTCGCGTTGGGATCTACGCCCTTGAGCCAGAATAGGGGGAGCTTCAGCTCCATGGCACTCCGTAGAGCGACATTATCGGAGTGGAGCGGGTCTTCACCTCGGTACTTGTAGCGGAGAATCCGTCCCGTCTCGTCCAGTTCGTCCTCGTAGGGACGAACTTCGCTTGGTCGCCTAAAGACAGTCTTGATTGACAGAGCGCTATCGAGCTTTGCTGGTTTGTGGATTCCAGACTGTGGGTTGAGGACCGGGATGCGTATGCCCTCATAGATAAAGTTGGTCAGCTGTGCGAACGGGATCGGGCCGTTGTTCTTTGCCGTCAGGTCCTTGAGCCACACAAAGACTGCGTTGCGGACCGCGCGTTCGTGCTCGATGGGAACCGCGCGGTTCTTGCTTCGCGCTGCCTGCGGCAGCTTCGTGGTCGTCTGCGGCGCCTCACGCTTCAACGCGGCAGGACGCAAAAAGACTGGTGGTACCAGTCGGACGGCACTACGAAGTCGAGTGATGTAATTGCGAGGGAAGTACTCGTAGAGCACCTCGGCCGCGGAGAAGACCCCACGAGGTTCATCGAGCACATCCACCACTTCGTCGCGAAGACTGCCCTGTGCCCCGTTGTCCCGTAACCATTTCGCTGAGCGCGGCGTTTCGGCAATGGGTGCGCCGACCGCAGTGAGCGGAGTCCACAGCGTTCGTTCGAGTTCCCAGAAGGGCTGCGACGAAGGGACCTTGCGAAGACTGAACTGATCAATCAAGTCGTTGAGGGGAGCCTCTGCGGCTTCGAAGCTCGCTGTGGCAGACCGTTCATCGAGGTACCGGCCGAAGAGCCAGAGCAGCAGCAAGGGCTTGTGCAGCGCGTGCTGGTCTCCGACCTTCCCGGTCTGAAGTTGACGAAGCTGCTCGTGCAGGCCGTTCTCGTCCACAACCACCCCTCCGTGTGATTCACACAACTGAGTGTAGTGGTGCGAAGGTTGCGTACGCGCAACTCCCGGCGCGAAGCGTGTCCACTGTCGGGAAGGCGTGCTCGGAGGATTGTTACTGCGCGTGGCGTGACGACCGGCCGTGCGCTCGCCGGTACCTTCGAGTCCATGACTGAAGCGGAGGAATGGACGCCTGAGACTCTGCTCCGGGACGGCCTGGGCGAGGTCGATCTGGACTCGCCCAGCGGGACGAAGTTTTCTCGCCTCGAGTACTACCTGGGCAGCGTTGCTGGCATCCGAGCGACTCGCGTTGCCGCAATTCAAATCGGCAGGGCGGCCGAGTTGGCTGGTCAGCTGAAGCGGTCGACACGGGTCGAGAACGCCGAGCTCGTGGTGGTAGTCGTTCCCTCGGCGGACACTGACCGCGCCGTGTCGGAGCTGCGCAAGTATCTGCGCTCAAATGAAACCCTGGCCGCGCTGCTACTTGGCCAGGATGAACCTGGGTGGGATGTCAAGTGGATCGGCATGCAGAGCGGAGCCGAGATCACCTCCGCTGAAGAGGTGGCCAAGTTTTTTGGGAAAACTCTAGAAAGTGTCCTGGTAACGGATCTCAAGGTCAGGCGGCCTGCGCATCCGTTGGTGATCGAGGGACGGGTCCGGCGGATGCTTCGGCTCTCGGTTCGGTCGAGCAAGTCGGTCATGCTGGTGGGGCCGCCTGGCACCGGAAAGACGCAGTTGGTTGGCGAGCTGATCGAGGAGATCAGCAAGAGTCCCGAGTCGTTTGGCATGGGGCTCGTTCATGATCCACTGATTGTTACTCCGGATGAGTCGTGGACTACCCGAGACCTGGTTGGCGGTGACACCGTCGATGACAAAGGCCGTCTGCGATTCAGTCCCGGACACGTCCTGGAAGCTATCGCTGAAGACCAGTGGCTGGTCCTGGACGAGGCCAACCGGGCTGACCTGGACCGGATCTTCGGTGGACTGCTCACCTGGCTCTCGGGCAAGGAGGTCATGGTTGGCCGCGTCAGCGCAGATCCAAGGTCCAGTCCCATCATCCTCACTTGGGGTCCAGACCCGGAAAGTGTTGTTGTCGGGGAGGAACGGCTTCGAGCGGAAAGCTCGTCAAACGAGCCGATCTACTACGTGGCTGGGACTGACTGGCGGCTCGTCGGTACCTACAACGCTGTTGACGCGCAGCGCGTGTTTCGGTTCGGTCAGGCGCTCGGTCGACGCTTCAGCCATGTTCCGGTTTCAGCCCCGGTAGGTGATGAGTTCTCAACAGCACTGAGGAACAGGGTCGCCGGCGTCGATGCGCCAATGCCGGAGCCGCAAGCGGAGCGTCTTCGCGGCATCCTGGAGCGTATTTACGCTGCTCAGGTCGCTATTCTAGACCCGATGGGACCCGCGGCGCTTCTTGATGTCGCGGACTATGTGGCTGCTGGCTTGTTGGCAGACTCTGGTTCTGACCTCGCACAGTTGGTTGCCGAGGGCTATCTGGCCGGTATGGGGTCCTGGCTGTCTGGTTATGACGGAATCAGGCTCAGCAAACTGGGCGCTGTACTGGGAGGGACCGAGGTACTGGGCGAGCAATGGACGTGGTTGCTTGATTACCTGAAGGCTCTTCGATGACGAAGAAGCTGTCCTTTCCTGAGGACGGTCTTGTAGAGCTTTTCCGTAGCTGGTCCGGTAAGGGTGAGCTGTATGCCGGCTTGGCCGCGGTCCTTAGCGACGATGACTTCGACTGGACGGAGAAGGACGTTGAGCGTCGAGCTCATCTCATGCTGTTCGAGCAAGGTCGACCTCTCATCGAGCAGTTACCCACGAACATTCAGGACTGGATGAACGTCTTACCCGTTGTCAGCCAAACGGAAACGTTACGCAGCCGGTCTCCGAGAGGAGCCATCAACTGGCCGAATACCCGACGGCAGGGGTGGCCACCGACCGAATTCTCTGGACGAGTCCGTCGTCGTGGGGTGGACGACGAACTGCTGAGCGCGTTGCGTTGGACGGTCGAGCGTCTCCTCGCAGTACATCTGCATGCCAAGGAGATGCGCCCCACGATCGGAAAGAAAGTGCAGGAACAGTTGTCCACTTTGGAAGAGTTGGCGGCGACGCCAGAGCTTCGGGCGGTGGAAGCTGAGTCGCCGGATCTACTGATGGTCGAAGGAATTCGCCGTGCTGGACCACTGTGGCGGGTGGTCGGAGACCTGTCCGACCTGCTCCGGCAGGAAGAAACCACTGATCTGGCTCGGCTCGCTGCCGAACTGCTGGCTCCGGACGATGACCTTAGGTGGCGTCTGTTCCACCTCTGTGTGCTGGGAACGATGCTCGGTGTACTGCGAGAGCGCGGATGTCGGCCGGTCAGCCGCCGCCCACTGGCTGGGCGCTCGCACGGTCCTGCGTTCCGTGTTGAAGTCCCGGACGCTGCGCCCTGGGACTTGTGGTTCGAAGCCGCGGAAATCTGGGATTTCACCAAGAACACCGAACCCTACGTCGAGGCGACCCGTGGGTTGGTGCGCCGCGGCTACGTTCGGGGTGCGGACTTGTTCCTGATAGACCCGGCGAACAAGCGGGGGGTAGTTATCGAATGCAAGTACACCGCCAAAGGCGAGTACTTGCGGAGCGGGTACGACCAGGCTCTCGCGTATCTGGTTGAGGCCAGGACGTTGCTCATGGACGAGGGTGAGGCATTTGTCGTAGCGCCGATCGAGGCTGTCCCGAAGGTAGGGGTGGGGCGCACGATGGCAGGTCCGTTGACGTACTGCGCGCCTGAACAACTCAAGGACGAGCTGACGCGGGTTTTCACGAGCTGGCTGGCTTAGCCTTCGAACACGCTGGTCAGCACCTGTCGGATCAGCCCCGCCAGGTCGGCCTCCCCAGCCGTCTCCGCCCACCGGATCAGCGCGACGTGAGCCGCCCCGAGGCACGCCATAGCCGTGGCCCGCACCCGAAACTCCTCATCGGGTCCCGAAAGGGAGCCCCCCAGGGCTGAGACGATCGCGTCGGCCGTCGCGTACTGGCTGTCCAGATGACGAGCACGCAGCGCGGGGACCGAGATCATCAGCCGCAGCCGCGCGAGCAGGAACGCCTTCTCCTGGGTGGAGCCCAAGGCCGCGGTCGACTCCAGCGCGCGTCCGATCCGCAAGGGCAGCGGGCCGGGAGGTTGGGCGGCGACGGCGGAGGCGGTCAACGGGTCGTATTCGTCGTAGAGGACCAGGTCCTCCTTCGTCGGGAAGTGGCGGTACACCGTCATCGCCGAGACGCCGGCGGCCGCGGCGACGTCGTTGACGGTGGTCGCGTCGTAGCCGACGTCGGTGAAGAGGCGGATCGCCTGCGTCTGAATGGAGAGGCGGGTTTCGGCGCGCTGGCGATCGCGGAGGTTCATGTGGTAGACACTATCAAAGTGTTAGTGACTAACATCTGGGGTGGGCGATGAAGACGGCATTGGTGACGGGGAGTTCGCGGGGGATCGGGGCGGCGATCGCGCGGAGGCTCGAGAGGGACGGCGTCAACGTCCTGAGGCACGACAGCGGGCAGGCGGATCTCGCGAGCATGGAGGGCGTCGACAAAGTCCTGGAAGGTGTCGGCAGTCTGGACATCCTGGTCAACAACGCGGCCACCTCGCCGAAAGGACCGATCGAGACGGACACACCCGAGCAGTTCGATCATCTGATGGCGGTCAACGTCCGGGCGCCGTACTTCCTCATCCAGCGAGCACGGATGAACGACGGCGGCCGCATCGTCAACATCTCGTCGGTCGCCACCAGGATGGCCAACCCGGCGCAGACGTCCTTCGCGATGACCAAGGGCGCGCTCGAGACCATGAGCCGCACGCTCGCCCACCAGCTGGGGCCGCGCGGGATCACGGTCAACGTCGTCGCGCCGGGGGCGACGAGGACCCCGGACAACGCGGCGGTCTTCACCCCCGAGCTGGAGGCCATGATCACCCGCACGACGGCACACCGAAGGCTCGGGCGCGAAGACGACATAGCGGACGTCGTCGCCTTCCTCGCCTCCGACGACGCCCGATGGGTGACGGGACAGGTCCTCGACGCGAGCGGCGGGTTGTTCCTCGGTCCCTGAACCCGAGGGGGTTCAATGGGCCGGTGACGTGGTTCAGCGAGGACGATCTCCGGGGGCAGGCGGGTGACGTCTCCTTCGCGCGCGGGGCCAAGTACCTGGAGTCGGTCGAGGCGCTGGACGACGTCGCGGGTGGCGTCACCGCCGTGGTCAGCGGCACCGACCGGTACACGGTCCGGTTGCGCGACGTCGGCGGCGAGCTGGTGGGCGAGTGCTCCTGCCCGCACGCGGCGGACGGCTTCTTCTGCAAGCACTGCGTCGCCGTCGGTTTGCTCGTCCTGGAGGGCGCGGCGGACGGCGGGGCGGCCGACATCCGCGGCTACGTCGAAACGCTCGACCACGCCGAACTGGTCGACCTCCTGGTCGAGCACGCGAACGAGGACCCCGTCCTGTTCCGCCGATTGTCGCTCAGGGCCGGCCGTGAGGACCTCGACGCGTTGCGGCGTCACGTCGAGGGAACGCTGCGGTTGCGGGGTTTCGTCGGCTTCCAGGGCACGCTCGCGTACGCCGCGAAGGTCCGCGAGGTGCTCGCCACCGCCGAGGAAGTGATGGACGGGCCGCTGCTGTGCCGCATCGTCGAGCTGGTCGTGGAGGCACTGGACTTCGTCGAGGACTCCTTCGGCACGCTCGGCGAAGAAGTGAGACGAGCGCTCGCGTTGTACGCGGAGGCCTGCGCGGACTCGCCGCCGGAACCGAAGGAGCTCGCGGAATGGTTGCTACGTCTCGATCTTGACGGTTCCGGTCGTGTCGAAGTCGGTATCGCGGAGTTCACCGGCGGGCTCGGCTTCGAGGGGCTCGCGGTGTTCCGCGCCGGGGTCGACGAGCGGTGGCGGCTCGACGACGGGGAGGACCCGTACCGCAGCCGCAAACTCCAGCGGCTGCGTGAAGGGTTCGCCGCGATGCGTAACTGGAAGGCCTAAAACCGCTGGCGGTTGCGGTACAGCTCCTCCAGATCCCGCTGCCCGGCCATGTCGCCGGTGTCGGCGGCCGCGCGGAACCAGTGCTCGGCCTCCTGGAAGTTCCCGTGGTCGGCGGCGAGCCTGCCGAGGTTGGTGTACGCCGGGACGCTGCCGAGTTCGGCGGCCTTCCGGTACCAGGCGGTGGCCTCGCCGGGGTCGTCCCGCTCGTTGGCGAGCACGCCGAGGTTCGTCATCGCCGCGGCGTCACCCCGTTTGGCGGCCTTGAGGTACCAGCGTTCGGCCGCGTCGAGGTCGCCGCGCCGGTGCAACAGCAGCCCGAGCCGGACGGCGGCGTCGGGGGCGCCGGCGGCCGCCGCCGCGCGGTAACAGCTGTCCGCCCGCGCGAGGTCGGTCCGTTGTTCCGCCCGGTGGCCGAGTTTGACCAGCGCGACCGCGCCGCCCGCTTCGCCCGCCTTGCGCCACCACGGTTCCGCTTCCCGTGACCGGTCGCTCTCCCGCAGGAGCGCGCCGAGCGTGATCATCCCTTCGACGTCGCCCGCCTCGGCGGCCCGGCCGGCCCAGTGTTCGGCCTCCGCCACTTCACCGCGGCGGAACAGCAGCCGCCCGAGTTCCCCCATCGCCTCGACCCGGTCCTCGGCGGCGGCCCGCCGCCACCACTCCTCGGCGTCGTCCAGTTTCCCGCGCCCCGCACAGAGATTCCCGAGCTGCGCCATGGCATGCGAATCACCGGCCGACGCGGCTTCGCGATACCAGCGTTCGGCTTGTTCGCGCGCACCGCGTTCGCGCAGGAGACGCGCCAGGTTGCCCATCGCGACGCGGTCGCCGCCCGCGGCGGCCTTGCGGAACCAGGCCTCGGCCTCGTCGGGATCGCCCCGTTCCAGCGCGGTGGATCCCATACGTGCCATGGCGATCACATGTCCGCGTTCCGCGGCCTTCCGGTTCAGGTAATCGTCGACCCGGTTGTTCCATTTGCGTTTTTCGGCGGCCACAAGCCCGCTCCTTCCGGCAGCGTCCCTGGGGTAGTCGCCGGTCAGGACCCCGATGTGACAACAACTACCTGGTGTCATCGCCGTGTCGCACCGGGTTTCCGCGGGAGGCGCGGAGATACTGGGCCCTCCCCGTCCCCGTCGAGAGGAATCGCGCGGTGGCCACGCGTACCCGGCAGATGTCCACGGCCCAGCGGCTGTTCCTGCTGATCACGCTCTCCGCCGTGGTGCTGGTGGGGATCTGGCTGGTGACCGGCAAGGGTTCCGCGCTGCAGCCGAGCCCGCCGACGCCGACGAACACCGCGAGTGCCGCCGACGCGCGCAAGCAGCTCGACGAGCTCACCGTCGCCCCGCGCGGGTCGATGGACGGCTACGACCGCAAGAAGTACCCGCACTGGGACAACCAGGGGAACAACTGCAACACGCGCGAGTTCGTCCTCAAGCGTGACGGCAAGGACGTCAAGGCCGGTTCCGACTGCGCCCCGACCGCCGGCAGCTGGACCAGCATCTACGACGGCGAGACCTGGACAGAGCCGACCGACGTCGACATCGACCACATGGTCCCGCTCGCGCAGAGCTGGGTCAGCGGCGCGAAGTCGTGGGACGACGAGAAGCGGCGTCAGTTCGCGAACGACCTGACCAGGCCGCAGCTGTTCGCCGTCACCGACAACGTCAACCAGGAGAAGAGCGACAAGGCGCCGGACCAGTGGAAGCCGCCGCTCGTGTCGTTCTGGTGCACTTACGCGACGGACTGGATCACCGTGAAGCATTACTACGGCCTGACGATCACGACGGCGGAGAAGACCGCGCTCGGCGACATGCTCGGTCGTTGCTGATCCCGCCGGCTTCGGCTTAGCTGGGACGATGGCGACCTTCGTACTGATCCACGGCGGTGGCGGCAGCGCCTGGGACTTCCACCTCTTGGAGGCGGAACTGACCGGGCGCGGACACGACGTCGTCGCGGTGGACCTTCCGATCGAAGACGAGAAGGCGGGCTTCGCGGAGCACGTCGACACCGTCACGAAGGCGATCGGAGACCGTGAAGACCTGGTGGTGCTCGGCCATTCCTATGGCGGATTCACCGCGCCGATCGTGGCCGAGAAGCATTCGGCCCGGTTGCTCGTGATGCTGACCGCGATGGTCCCGAAGCCGGGCGAGACACCGGATGACTGGTGGGGCAACACGGGCTTCGAGGACGACAAGAACCTCGACGCGGAGGCGAAGTTCTTCAACCTCGTCCCCGCCGAACTCGTCACGGAGGCGGGTTCGCACAGCCGGAACCAGGTCAGCGCCGAGGGGAGCGAGCCGTGGCCGCTCCGCAAGTGGCCGGACGTCCCGACGAAGGCGCTCATCGCGCGTGAAGACCGCTTCTTCACGCCCGAGTTCCAGCGCCGGGTCGTCCAGGAGCGGCTCGGGTTCGCGCCCGACGAGATCGACGGTTCGCATTCCGTGTCCTTGAGCCACCCCGAGGCCCTCGCGGACCGGCTGGAGTCCTACTTGCAGGTCACCAGCGGTCCAGGCGCATGACGTCCTCGAGCGGCTGACGCGCGGCGGGTTGGAAGGTGTCGCCGGTGTAGAACGCCGTCGGGATGAGCGCGGCCTGGTGCACGTTGGCAGGGAGGCCGAGGATCTCGGCGGCCTCCTTCTCGTACGCGAGGTGCAGCGTCGTCCACGCGGTGCCGAGGGTGACCGCGCGCGCCGCGAGCATGTAGCTCCAGACCGCGGGCAGCAGGTTCCCCCACAGCCCGGCCTGGTTGCCGGCGGGCAGCTCGTCGTCCTTCGTCTCCAGGCACGGGATGACGTGCACCGGCACCTCGCCCATCCGGTCGGCCAGGTACTCGACACTGGAGCCGACGCGCTTCTGCACCCGCGAGCGCGCCGGGTCGTCCGCGAACAGCTTCCCGGCCGCGTGCGGTGAATCGAGGTACTCGCGGCACGCGCGCCGGTAGACCTCGCCGAGCGCGGCCCGCTGCCCGGGGTCGGTGATCACGAGCCAGTGCCAGCGCTGCGTGTTCGACCCGCTCGGCGCCTGGAGCGCGACCTGCAGCGCGTGTTTCACCAGTTCCAGGGGAACCGGGCGGGACAGATCCAGTCGTTTGCGGACGGTCCGGGTGGTCGTCAGCAGCTCTTCGGGCGTCATCCGGCGATTATGTCGTTATGATCCGCTGGTGGGGAGGTCGCCGCGCGAACGAGGGATGGGCACACTGCTCAGACATGTCCTCGAACTGACCGAAGCGGACGTCTCCGCGTTCTTCGAAGACATCGGCCTGGGGGATTACCGCCCGCGGTTCACCCCGGTCGTCCGCGCGCTCGTCGCGCGCGGGCCACTGTCCATCCGCGACCTCGCCGCGGAGGTCGGGGTGACGCATTCCGCGGCCAGCCAGACCGTCGCGCAGATGGCGCGCCAAGACCTCGTCTCGCTCAGGCCGGGGACCGACGCCCGTCAGCGGATCGTGTCGCTGACCGAGAAGACCCAGCGCCTGATGCCGACACTCGAAGGCGAATGGGCGGCGACCCTCGCCGCGGCGGCACAGCTGGAAGCGGAACTGCCGTACCCGTTGCGGGAGGTGCTGGTCGCCGTCGTCGAGGCCTTGGAGCGGAAGCCGCTGCGGGAACGCATCGCCGAGACGGAGGCGGGCCGGGCGCTCAGTCCCCGTTCCCGGGAAGGCTGAACACCGCCCAGACGTACTTCCCGCCGGCGCACAGTTCATGGCCCCAGTCGTCGGACAACGCGTGCACCAGTTGCAGGCCGCGGCTGCGGGCCGCCGCCGGGGCGGGTTCCTTCAGCTTCGGCCGTTCCGAACCGGAATCGAAGACCCGCAGTGTCAGCCTGCCCGTCGAATACTCGACCTCGAGCCGGTCCGGCCGCTCGCCGTGTTCGAAGGCGTTCGTGACCAATTCGGACGTCGCGAGCAGGACGTCGTCGACGCCCGCGTCGTCCAGGTCCAGGCTCGCCAGTGTCGCCCGCACCGCCTGCCGCGCGACGGCCGGAGCCGTCACATCGACCGGCAGGGGCAGGGAGACCACCGGCAACGAGCCCTCCGATCGCGTCTTGAACATCGTCATGGCTTCCGCACCTCCCCTCGCGAGAGACTCCCAGATCCACTGTTCGCCTCTCAGTTACCCACAAGGGTGAAGGTCGAATCAGACTCCGTCCGTGAGTTCTGTTTCGGTCAGTCCTTCACGCAGCTTCTTGAGTGTGGCAGCCAAGAGCCGCGAAACCTGCATCTGGGAGACCCCGACACGGCGCGCGATGTCCGACTGGCTCATCCCGGACCCGAACCGCAGCGCGACGATCTTGCGCTCCCGGTCGGGCAGCCGATCCAGCATCGGGCGCAGCGCCTCACGGAGCTCCGCCTGGCTCAGGTTGGCGTCCGCCTCACCGAACCGGGTGTGCGCGGAGTTCTCCAGGAGGTTGTCCAAGGAAGCCCCGTAGCGGCCTTGGCCGGCACGGAGCCCTTCGAAGACCTCGTCGACCGGGACACCGAGGTGCGCGGCGATCTCACTGGGCTTCGGCGCGCGCGAGAGCCGGACGGTCAGCTCCTCGCGCACCGCCGAGATGTTCGCGTTCAGCTCCTTGAGCCGCCGCGGGACCCGGACCGACCAGCTGTTGTCGCGGAAGTGGTGCCGCAGCTCGCCGGAGATCGTCGGGACCGCGAAGGCCAGGAAGTCGCTCCCCTGGGTGGGATCGAACCGGTCGACGGCGTGGATCAGCCCGATCGTGGCGATCTGGACCAGGTCCTCCATCGACTCGTCCCGGTTACGGAACTTGCGCGCCAGGTTGCGCGCGAGTTCCAGATGCGCGCTCACCAGGTCGTCCCTCAGCCGTTCCCGACGAGGGTCTTCCTTGGGCAGCGCGCACATGCGCTCGAACAGGGCCGGAACATCGGGGCCGTCTTGCTCGACCGGATCGGTCACGGCCGGGCCGCCTCGCTCTCCCGGATGAGCTCCACCCTCGACAGGTAGCCGCCGTCGGCCGGGACGACACTCCGCCGCGCGGACGTCGCCAGCGCGGTCAGCAGCTGCCAGGACAGACCGGTGTCGTCATCGGGTTCCGGCGAGTCCGAGAGCACCGACACGGTGACCTCGATCCGGCCGTCCTTCCAGGAGAAGACGCAGCTCAGGTGACCGTCGGAGGCCGAGGGAAGCAGCATGGAGCAGGCCTCGTCCACCGCCATCCGGAGGTCTTCGACCGCGTCCAGGTCGAAGTCCTGGCGCATCGCGATATCCGCGACGATCGTCCGGAGAGTCGGTACGACGTGCGGTACCGCGGCCGTGCGTACTTCGATGAGTTGTGCGCCCTCCCCGCTGGGCGGGGTGTTGTCCACCACGTGTGTTCCTCTCTGCGCAGCACTGCCGAGTCGTCAAATGCCCTGAGTGTGAGCAAACCAAACCCAGGTTTGATTCGCGCAGGGGGCGGGCATGTAACCGACGACAAACGATCTCCTGAGAGAGGCGGGGACCGACATGGCCGACGTGAGCCGGTTGCCGAACGTGGTGGCGGAAGAGTGGGACTGGCAGCTGCGTGGGTCGTGCCGAGGCGCCGACAGCAGCTTGTTCTTCCATACGGACAACGAGCGTGGTTCGGCCCGTGAGCGGCGCGAATCCCGGGCCAAGGCGATCTGCCAGACCTGCCCCGTGCTGGCGCAATGCCGCACGCACGCCATGGCGGTCCAGGAGCCGTACGGGATTTGGGGCGGCCTCGGCGAGATCGAGCGCCGCGAACTGTTCCTGCGCCAGCGCCGTGCCGGACGCAAGACGTTGACCGCGCATTGAGCGCTCCCCGGACACCGGTGGGCGACGCGCGTGACGGCGATCGTGGCGCCCCGTCCGGACTGGGTTAGGGTTGGGACTGTCGTTGCGGGGACAGCACCCGCCGAAGAAGAGCGTGGGTCCGTGTCCCGACAGGGCGCGGTCGCAGCTTGAGACCGCAGGCGAGCGTCGGTGCGCCGAGCGCCGGTTCTCACCTGATGAGGAGAATGTGCATGCCCGCAGCGGAGCAGAACACCACGCCGCCCGGTTTCAGCATCACGCTGGACGCCGACGCGTCAGTACCGCGCGTGGTGGTCACCGGTGAGCTCGACCTGCTGACGAGCCCCCAGCTCCAGGAGACGCTCGGGGCCCTGATCACGGACAAGCCGTCCGGCCGGGTCGTCGCGGACCTGACCGGGGTGACCTTTTTCGACTCCTCGGCGCTGAACGTGGTGCTTCAAGCACAACGCCAGGCCGCCGAAAAGGCCGTCGAACTCGAAGTCGTGCCCAGCCCCCAGGTGAGCCGGGTGATCGAGCTCACCGGCGTCGCCGAGCACCTCAGCGTGTCGGAGGAGCCCCCCGCCTGAACCCCCGCTACGGTCGTGGGCTCGTGATCCGCGACACCTGGGGGAAGCAGCACGATGATGGGGCGGACGCATGCCCTGACCGGCTGGTGCGCGGGCCTCGCGCTCGCACCCGTCGTCGGGGCGGGCACGGTGCACCAAGCGGTCGTGTTCGCCGCGACCACGGCCGGTTTCGCCCTCCTGCCGGACCTCGATCATCCGGGCGCCCGCGCGTCGCGGCTCCTCGGCTGGTTCACCGGCACGCTCTCTTGGTTGCTACGCCGCGTTTCGGCGGCGCTCTACGCACTGACCAAGGGACCACGGGACGAGAAGGTCACCGGTAAGCACCGGCATCTCTCGCATACGGTGCTGTTCGCCGTCGGCCTCGGCTTCCTGACCTCCTGGGGTGCCACCGAAGGCGGACCTTGGGCGGTGTTCGGCGTCGTCGTGCTGGGGCTGCTGCTCGCGGAAGGCGCGCTCGGCGACTGGCTCCTGCCGGTCAGCGGCGCCGCCGTCGGCTGGTGGGTGTGGACCGCGCCGCCCGACAAGGCCGCGCAGCTCGTGGAGATCTCCGGCTGGCTCGGCATTGCCGTCGCGGCGGGGTGTTTCGTGCACTGCCTCGGCGACGCGCTCACCGAATCCGGCTGCCCGTTCCTGTTCCCGATCCCGATCGCGGGCGAGACCTGGTACGAGATCCGGCCGCCGAAGCCGCTGCGGTTCCGCACCGGCAAGAAGGTGGAGAACCGGTTGATCTTCCCGGTGTTCGCGGTCGCCGCCGTGGTGCTGATCCCGGGAGTGTGGGAGTACCTGTTCACGACGGTGCAGGGACTGCTTTCGCCGGACGGGGCGCAGACGGCGGTCCAGTGAGGAATGCCCTCGCCGCCGGAGGCGTTGAATCGGAACGCCGGACCCGGTTGAGGAGGGAAAGTGGACAAGCCCGTGCTGCGCGCCGACGCGCGACGCAACCGAGCGAAGGTGCTCGCGGCGGCCGAAGAGGCCTTCGCCGTCGATGGCCTGGCCGTCCCCCTCGACGAGATCGCGCGCATCGCCGGTGTCGGCGCGGGTACGGTCTACCGGCATTTCCCCAGCAAGGAAGCACTCTTCCAGGCCGTCGTCGTGGAGCGCGTCGAGCAGTTCGCGCAAGAGGCCCGCGAGTCGCTGACGGCCGAAGACCCCGGCGAGGCCTTTTTCGGCTTCTTCCAGCGCGTCGTCAAGCAGGCGTCCGCGAACCGGGCCCTCTGCGACGCGCTCGCCGAGACCACGGGACTCGGCTTCAAGGCGGACGCGGGCGCCGGCTTCCGGTCGGCGTCGCAAGCGTTGCTGACGCGGGCGCAGGCCGCGGGCGCGGTGCGCGAGGATATCGACGGCGACGACCTGCGCGCCCTGATCGCCGGATGCCTCGCGGCGGAGCGATACTCACCCGAAAGCCGTCATCTCGTGCGGGTCGTGGTCGACGGCCTGCGCAAGGCCCCTTGAGGACATTTCACTCAACTTGCACGCTACGTAACAAAAAGTAAGATCAACGCGAGTAGTCCTCGTACCTGCGCTTCGCATGGCGAGGGGGTGCCGGATGTCGCGTCAAGGTCCCACCACCGGTTCCGTCGTGGTCGCGGCCCTCGCGGGTCTCGCCACCGGACTGCTCGTCGCCGCCCTCCTCGTGGCCGGGCGCGAGCAACCGACCCGGATCCAGGAAGTCGGCACGACCCCTTCCCCGGCAACGACTTCGCGTTCGATCGGCCCGGCGACGGTCACCGTTCCGGGTGTCGTCCAGGAACCGCTCACGGTCACCCGCACCAGAGTGCCGTCACCGCGCACGGTGACCCGGACCGTGACGCCGTCCGCCACCACCTCGACGTCCTCGACCACGCCGACGACGCTCCCGCCCGGTTCGAGCACGGAATCCCGCCGCGATTGAGGCAAGCCCGGCGACCCGTCTGTCGCCCACGCCGGTGAAGGCCGCCCCCGAGCGGCCTTCACCGTTCGCCTAGCCGATGTCGCGGCGTCGCCAACCGGCGAGTCCCGCCACCAGCGCGGCCGCCGCCACCCCGGTGAGCCAGATCAGCGGCGTCGCGGTGAACTCCGCGGCGGGCAGCTTCGGGACGTGCGAGAACGGGGAGGCGTCCAGGAACGCCTCCGGCAGGTTCAGCACCGGGCCGAACAGGCTGAGCAGCAGCGCCAGCCCGGCGATCGCCCACGCCGCCGCCGAGAACTTCGGTGCCAGCCCGAACACCGCCACCGCGAGACCGACGATCACCCACACGGCCGGGAGCTGGGCGAGCGAAGCGACCGTCATGTCGCCGATCGACCCGCCGACGTCGTCGCCCCGCAACCCGTTCGACAGTCCTAAGAGGACACCGCTGACGACCATCATCAGCGCCGTGCCGCCGAACGCGAACACCAGATGGCTCCCCAGCAACCGCGTCCTGCCGACGCCCGTCGCGAGCAGCGGCTCGACGCGGATCGCCGTCTCCTCGGCGCGGATCCGCAGCGCGGCCTGCACCCCGTAGAGCGCGACGACCATCGCGAACATGCCGGCCATCGCCGCCATGAAGGCGTCGATCAACGCGTCCGTGCCGCCGAGGCGCTGGAAGATCTCCTTCGCCTGCGCGCTTTCCCCGACGACGTCGCCGATCCCGCTCGCGACCGAGCCGAACACCGCGGCGCAGACCGCCACCCCGATCAGCCAGCCGATCAGCGGGCCCCGGTGCAGCCGCCACGCCAGCGCGAACGGGCTGCGCAGCGAAGACGCGGCCTCGGCGGGACCAGGACGCGGCGGGACGAGGCCGGTCCCGACGTCACGCCGGGGGAGCAGCGCGTAGCCGACGGCGCCGACGACCACGGTCGCGGCCAGCGGCAGCAGGAAGACCCACCAGCGCTCGTCGGCGAACGGCCGCAGCCGTTGCGCCCAGCCGATCGGCGACAGCCACGAGACCCACCGCGCGTCCGTCGTCGAGTCGCCGACCGCCCGCAGCAGGAACGCGACACCGACGGCGGTGGCGCCGATCCCGTTGGCCGTCCGCGAATACTCGGCCACCTGGACGGCGACCGCGGTGATCGCGGTGAAGACCAGTCCGGTCGCCGCGGTGGCGGCACCGAGCGCGAACGAGCCCCCGGCGGGGAGTTTCGCGCCGATCATCAGCCCGGTCTCGACGAGTCCGATGAGGACACTCGACCCGGCGGAAACGAGCACGGCCGCGCCCAGCAGGGCGTACCGCCCGACCACCGCCGACGCGAGCAGTTCCGCGCGGCCGCTGTCCTCCTCGGCGCGGGTGTGCCGGGTGACGGTGAAGACCGCCATCAGCCCGATGACCAGGGCGAGGAACCCGCCGAGCCGCCACGCGGTGAACCCGCCCGCGGTCGAGAGGTCGAAGGACGGGCCGTAGATCAGGGAGAGCGACGGGTTCGCGCCCATCCCGGCGGTGAGCCCGGCCCGTTCGGCGGCCGTCGGGTACAGCGTCTCGTACGTGCCCGAAGACGTCGAAGGCATGATCCCGAGCAGGACGATCCAGATCGGCAGGACGATGCGGTCCCGCCGCAGCGCGAGCCTGGTCAGCTGCCAGGTGCCGACCAGTCCGTGCGAGGGGCCGGTGGCGGTGTGAGCCGGGCGATCGAGCGTCGCGGTCATTTCGCGCCCGCTTCGCTGGTGTAGTGGCGGAGGAAGAGTTCTTCCAGCGTCGGCGGCTGGCTGGTCAGGCTGCGGACGCCGACCCGCGTGAGCTGACGCAGCGCGTCGTCGAGCGAACGGGTCTCGACGTCGAAGCGGACCCGGTTCCCCTCGACCTTGAGGTCGTGGACGTTCTCCAGTCCCGTCAGCCCGTTCGGCGGACCGGCGAGTTCGGCGGAGATCGACGTCCTGGTGAGGTGCCGGAGTTCGGCCAGCGTCCCGGTTTCCACCGTGTGGCCGTTGCGGATGATGCTGACCTTGTCGCAGAGCGCCTCGACCTCGGCCAGGATGTGACTCGAAAGCAGCACCGTGCGGCCCTGTTCGCGCTCCTCCTGGATGGCGTACTGGAAGGTGGCCTCCATCAGCGGGTCGAGGCCGGAGGTCGGCTCGTCGAGGATCAGCAGATCCACGTTCGAGGCCAGCGCGGCCACGATGGCGACCTTCTGCCGGTTGCCCTTGGAGTAGGTGCGGCCCTTCTTCTTGGGGTCGAGGTCGAAGCGTTCGATGAGGTCCTTGCGGCGACGCTGGTCGAGCCCGCCCCGCAGTCTCCCCAACAGGTCGATGACCTCGCCGCCGGAGAGGTTGGGCCAGAGGTTGACGTCGCCGGGGACGTAGGCGAGGCGCCGGTGCAGGCTCGCCGCGTCCTTCCAGGGGTCGCCGCCGAGCAGGCGGACGTCGCCCGAGTCCGCATGGAGCAGACCGAGCAGGACCCGGACGGTGGTCGACTTCCCCGCGCCGTTCGGACCGAGGAAGCCGTGCACCTCCCCAGCGGGTACCTGCAGGTCAAGGCCGTCGAGAGCCTTGGTCCGGCCGAACGATTTGTGGAGGCCGGAGATGGAGATGGCGTTTTCCATGCGTCTGAAGGTACAGTGATTTCACGAAGTTGTGAAGTTAAGAAAATGTATGGACGGTGTGATCACTCTGGGGGTTGTACGAGAGGATGTGCCCATGACGACGACGCCTGAGAAGAGGGACGAGGACGCCGTCCGCCGTTACGTGGAGCACCTCGGTCTCACGCTCTCCCAGATCGGGATGCAGCGCATGCCCGCGCGGGTGTTCGCCGCGTTGATGACCACCGACGCCGGTCGGCTCACCGCGGCCGAACTGGCCGAGCAGCTCTCGGTGAGCCCCGCGGCGATCTCGGGGGCCGTGCGCTGGCTGGAGCAGATCGGCCTGGTCGCCAAGGAACGCGAGCCGGGCTCGCGCCGCGACCACTACCGGCTCTTCGACGACCTCTGGTACGCCACCTTCATGAAACGCGACCGCATGATCACCCTGTGGCGCGACGCAGCCGACGAGGGTGTCGCGGCACTGGGATCGGACACACCGGCGGGTGAACGGGTCGCCGAGATGCGGGATTTCCTGAGCTTCATGATCAAGGAACTCAACGACATGTACGCCAAGTGGCACGAGCTGCAGGCGGCGAAGAAGCGCGAATAGGTCAGAGCGCTCGCGCCAGTGTCGCCGCGAGCCGCCCCGCCCAGGCGTCCAGTTCCGTCCCCGCCGGTTCGCGGTCTTCGAAGGACGCCAGGAACGCGTACTGGAAACACGCCCCGAGCAGCAAAGACGCCGTCGCCTCCAGGTCGGCGTCCTCGCGGATCCGGCCGAGCCGGACCTCTTCGCGCAGGTACTCGGCGACGCGCGTGAGCGGGACGTCCGGCCCCGCCCGCCTGCTCGCCACCCGCTCCCGATGGGTCGCGAGCAGTTCCCGTGACGAGAACAACGACACCGCGATCGGGAAACTCTCCAGGTAGAACGACAGCGTGATCCGCGCGAGCCGGGCCAGATTCGTCGCGAGCGGCGTATCGGCCGCGGTCCCCATCAGTCCGTCCAAGGTGGACCCGAGCGCGGGCAGCTGTTCGGTCAGCACGCTCATGAAGATCTCGGTCTTGTCCTTGAAGTGCTTGTACAGCAGCGCCTCGGAGTACCCGGCCGCCCGCGCGATCGCCTTCGTGGTGGCGTGCGCGTAGCCCTGTTCGCGCATCACCTTCGCCGCCGCGGCGACGATCTCCTCGCGGCTTCCCATCTTCACTCCCTGAGGGCTTCTCAGCGTTCGCTCGACAACCGGTCAGTGAACACTCACCATAGTGGGTGAGTGTTCACTAACCCAGGAAGGCGTGACCATGAAGCTCACTGTTTTGGGGGCGACCGGGGGAATCGGCACCGAGGTCGTCAAGCAGGCGCTGGCCGCGGGACACCACGTCACGGCGGTCGTCCGGGACCCGTCCAGGCTGACCGTCGAGGGCACCCTGCTGGAGGTCGTCGTCGCCGGACTGTCCGAGCACGGCGCGCTGACCGAGGCCGTGGCCGGGCGCGACGCCGTGATCTCGGCCCTCGGCAGCCGCGACCGGAACCCGACGACCGTCGTCACCGACGGGGCACGCGCCGCCCTCGCCGCCTTGCGCTCCTCGGGCGTCCGGCGGCTGGTCCTGGTCACCGCGAGCGGCCCGTTCGTCGACGGCGACGGCTTCTTCACCAGGAACCTCGTCAAGCCGATCCTGGGCCGGTACCTCAAGCACAACTTCGCGGACATGGTCGCCGCCGAGCGGGTCGTGCACGCGGGCGACCTGGACTGGACGATCGTGCGCCCGCCGCGGCTGCTGGACGGCCCGCGCACCGGCGCGATCGCCGCCCGCACCGACGGCAACGTCCGCGGGAGCTTCACCATCAACCGCGCCGACGTCGCCGATTACCTGCTCCGGGCGGTCGTGGACGACACCCTCATCCACCAGACCGTCTCCATCGCCCACGGCGGTTAGTCCTCTACTCGCGGTTGTTGCGTGCGCAACGATCGCCACTGGAGGACTAAACGCGGCAGTAGGGTCGCGGAAATGATCAGTCGTGCGGTGGCGCTCGCCCCGATCCTCCTCGCGCAGGCGGTCCGGGTGCGCCGCACGACACCCAGGCTGCCCGGCGCGGCGGGACCGGTGACCGGCCTCGTGGACGGCGAAGGGCGCCCGCTGCGGCTCGCGGTGCTCGGCGAGTCCACTGTGGACGGCGTCGGAGCGGCGACGCACGCCGAAGCGCTGACCGGACGGCTCGCCCGCGAACTCGCCATGGACGGCCGCGCCGTCGCCTGGCAGGCGCTCGGCCGCACCGGGGCCAACGCCCGGGTGGTGCGCGAAGACCTGCTGCCGCTGCTCGAACCCGCCGACCTCGCGGTGATCGCGCTCGGCGTCAACGACACGATCGAACTCCATTCGGCCACGCGCTACCGGCGGGACCTGCTCGACCTGATCGTCTCTTTGCGCCGTCGCGCCGGCCGGATCCCGGTGGTCCTCGCGGGCGTGCCGCCGATGGGCCGGTTACCCGCGCTGCCGCGGCCGCTGCGGGACGTCCTCGGCGCGCGCTCGGCCGCACTCGACGCGGCGGCCGCCCGGCTCGGGCTGCTGCCCGGTGTCGTCCACGTCCCGATGCCCGCCGCGATGCTGGCCCCCTCGACCTTCGCCGAGGACCGCTTCCATCCCGGCCCCGAGGGCTACCGGCGCTGGGCCGAGCAACTCGCGGACGTGAGCCGTCCATTACTCAGTGACAGTTCTCGGCCGGAAAACCGCTGATCAGGTCACCCGACTGCCACAAATCGAGAAATTTCTCCGAAAAAGCTGGCTCTGCGTGTATCTGGTGGCAGCCTCGTTGCGTCCTATGGAGCAGTCGAGGAAATGAGGGACACCCGATGACGACCGAGATCAACACCGCACCCGTCGGCGACGAGGCCACGGCCACCGAGGACCTCGAAGGAACCCCGAAGCCGGGTCCGATCACGGCTCCGGTCCCGCCCCGTCCCGGCACCGGCCCGGACGGCAACTGGGAGCCGCACGGCACCAAGCCGCCGGTGAACTGAAGCGTTTCTGAGCAACACAGACGGGTGGTATCCGGAAGCCGAGGGGGCCTCCGGGTATCACCTCCGGGTGCTCCCTCGGGGGAGGGGGACGCCCGGACGCGGGCCCGTTGGGGAGCGGGCCCGGAGGAGGGAAAAAGGGCCGGCCGGTGCGTAGTCCACACCTACTCGCGCCGGCCGGTGCCTTGCTCGATCCTCCTTCTGACCGATGGGGATTTCCGAATTCGACAAAAAGTTAGTGATTTGATGTATCCCAGAGCCTCTTGCACGCTCCTTCTCCCCGAAGGGCCCGCGATACTGCCAGCGCCGACACGAAGACACGTCCGAAGTGGGGCAGATACGGTGACCGACGTGCAAACGACCGAGGTAGACCCGCCATGGGAAGGCCTGACCGGTGCCGACCTGCATGCCGCGTGCATGCGAGCGGCGCGGGCCGGTGACCGCCAGGCGATGGACAGGCTTGTGCACGAGCTGACCCCGCTCGTGTGGCATGTCGCGCGTGCGAACGGGCTCGACCGCCTGACCGCCGAGGACGTAGTCCAGACGGTGTGGCTCGCCCTGTTCAGCCAGCTCGAGAAGCTCCGCGACCCCAAGGCACTCGCCGCGTGGTTGATCACCACGACCAGACGCGAGGCACAGCACCCCTTCGGCCGCCGTGCTCAGCCCGTCCCGTTGACCGACGAGCTGGCCGAAAACATGGAAAGCACCCACCCGGCACCCGAGGAGGAAGCCGTCCGCGCCGACCGGGATCGCCGGGTCTGGCGCGCCTTCCTCCGCCTGCCGCACCGCTGTCAGCAGCTCCTTCGGCTGACCGTGCTCGCCGGGCGGGCGGAATACCAACTGGTCGCCGAAGCACTCCGCATGCCGCGCGGAAGTGTCGGACCGACCAGGGGCCGTTGCCTCGAATCGATGCGCGACCTGCTGGCCCACGAAGGGGGAAGCCGATGAACGACCTCGGGACGCCGGGGGAGATGACCTCCCCGGGCGATGAGGACCTGTTAGCCGATATCGGACGCTTCATGGACGAATTGGACCCGCCGCCGGGTGATCTGGTGCAGCGGGTTCAGTTCGCGCTCGCGCTCGAAAACCTCGACGTCGAGGTCGCGCGCTGGGAGCGGATGGACGCGACCGCGGGTGTCCGCGGCAGCGACACCGGCACGATCACCTTCACCGTCAGCGACCTGACGGTGATGATCAACCTGACCAAGATCGGCAAGAAGCACCGGATCGACGGCTGGCTCGTGCCCGCCGGCGAATACGGGGTGGAGGTGCGCGTCGCCGAACACGGGACGAGTTCCACCACCGCCGACGAAGGCGGCCGGTTCGTCCTCGACAACGTTCCACAGGGGACGACCCAGATCGTGATCCACCTCGGTGACGTGACGTGCCGGAGGACCGTGGTGACCCCGACAGTGGTGCTCTAACCGGACGGCTGTTCCGTTATGCGGCGTGGGTGTGCTCCCATAGTGCGTGTGCCCGCGCCGTCTCCTCCTGTCGTCGATCCCGTAGCCGAAGAGGCGGCCGAACTCCATGCCCTGGCGAAGGCCGCCGCGGCCGATCATGGCCTCAGCAGGCCGATCCGGTTGCTGCGGCGGGCGCTCGGGCTGCTCGGGCCGGTGGACGAGGAACTGGTCGCGCGGCTGGAGGTCCGGGTCCGGGTCCTGATCAGCCTGGCGGCCGCGGAAGCGGAGATCGCGTCCCAAGAGGACGGTCTCGCCCGGCTGGACGAGGCGGAACGCATCCGCCTGCTGCTGCCGGACGGCGACGTCCGGCACGAACTCCGGTTCGTCGTCGGCCTCCAGCGCGCCGTCGTGCTGATGCGTGCCGGACGGCTGGAGGAATCGCTCGCGCTCAACAACGCGTTCCTGCCGGGACTGGCCGCGGAGGGCGCGAAGTACAGCTTGGTGCTGACGCGGTCGCTGGTGAACCTCGCGTGGCTGCATCTGGAGATGAGCAACCCGGACGCCGCGTACCAGGACCTCGTCCGCGCGCTGGATCTGGCCGTCGAGCACGGATACCGGCGGCTGGAAGGGAAGATCCGGCACAACCTGGGTGATCACGCCCAGCTGCTCGGCGACATCCCGGAAGCCCTGAGGCATTACGAACAGGCGGCCGCGATCTTCGTGACCGACGGTTCCGGTTCGCTGCCGCTCGTCCGGCTCGACCAGGCGAAGGCCCTGCTCACCGCCGGTCTCGCCGAAGAGGCGGCGCGGCACCTCGACGACGCGATCCCGGAACTCCAACGCAACGGCGCCGTCCACCTCGTCGCCGAAGCGGAGGTCGCCAGGGCGGGCGCCGCCATCCTGGAGCGCGACTACGCGCTGGCGAAGAAGCTCGCGACCTCCGCGCGGCGCAGTTTCCTTCGCCGCGGCAAGGGGCGCTGGGCGGAGATCGCCGCGCTGACCCGGCTCCGCGCGGACGCGGTGAAGGTCTTGGCGGACCGGGAGAAGAAGCCGTCCGCGAAACTGCCCGAACAACTGGCCGACCTCGCGATCCGGCTGGCCGAACTCGGTCTCCGCGACGAAGCGGGCGCGGCCAGGATGTTCGCGGTGCGGCTGCTGATCCGTCGCGACGCGACCGCCGCGGCGGCGGCGTTGCTCACCCAGGTACCGAAACCGCGGCAGACCACGCCGATCGACCACCGGATGCTGCTGCGGTTGTGCCGGGCCGAACTCGCGGTGGCGTCGCACCGGCCGCGGTCGGCGCTCGCCCAGGCGCGGGCCGGGCTGGCGGAACTCGGCCAGATCCGCGACCGCATGGGCGGGCTCGACCTCGTCTGCGGAACCGCCGCGCATGGTGAGGAACTGGGCAAACTCGCGCTGACACTGGTGCTCAAGAAGGCCAGGCGCAGCGGGGCCGGGGCGAAGAGCTTGTTCGCGTGGCTGGAACGGACGCGTGCGCAGGTGTACCGCTACGAGCCGCTCCCGATCATCGAAGACCCCGCGCTTGCCAGGCATGTCAACGAAATGCGGCATGTGCAGGGGACGATCCAGGCGCGGCGGCTGTCCGGTGAACCGGTCGGGAAACTCGAGGAGCGCTACGACCGTCTGCAGCAGGAGGCGACCCGGCTCGGCTGGTACACGAGTCAATGGGGGCGGCCGAGGCCGGTCTCGTCGCCCGAAGAGGTGGTCGAGCGGCTCGGTGATCGAGTGCTGGTCAGCCTGATGGGTTACCGGGACACGTTGTACGCGGTGGTCGTCGACCGCGGCCGGTTCCGGCTGCTGAAACTGGGGCCGCTCGCGGAGATCGTCGAGACCGCGCGGCAGTTGCACGCCGACCTGGACGCGCTGGCGCCGGACAACCTGCCCGCGCCGCTGGTCGAGGTCGTCACCGGTTCCGCCCGGCGCCGGGCGGACAAACTGGACAAGCTGATCTCCGCGTCACTGGCGAAGACGCTGGAGAACCGTGAGCTGATCATCGTGCCGATCGGTTCGCTGTACGCGCTCCCTTGGGGTGCTTTGCCGTCGCTGCACGGACATCCGGTGTCGATCGCGCCCTCGGCGACCGCTTGGGTGACCGCGTCCGGGCGCCGGAGCGTGGGGCCGGTCCTGCTCGCCGGCGGGCCCGGGGTGCCGGGCTCGGTCGGTGAGGTGCGGAACCTGCGCGCGGTGTACCCGCAGGCGCAGCTCGTCGACGGGAAGGACGCCACGAGCGAAGCCGTACTGTCCGCTTTGGACGGTTCCGGGATGGCGCACCTGGTCGCGCACGGCGCGCACGAACCGGCGAACGCGCTGTTCTCGCGGCTCGAACTGGTCGGCGGCCCGTTGTACGCGCACGAAACCACCCGGCTCGCGCATCCGCCGGAACGGGTGGTGCTGGCCGCTTGCGAACTCGCGATGAGCCACATCCGGCCCGGCGAGGAGGCGCTCGGTTTCGCCGGGACGCTGCTCGCGAGCGGCTCGCGGACGGTCATCGGCGCGATCGCGCGGGTCGGCGACAAGGCCGCCGCCGACGCGATGTCCGATCTGCACCGGCGGCTCGCCTCCGGGACCGCGCCCGCCCTGGCGCTCGCCGAGGCGACCGCGGCCGATCCGTTGCGGCGTCCGTTCCTCTGCCTTGGCGCGGGCTGAGCTTCGGTTGCCTGGTGCCGCCCGACTTCGTCGGTGACCGTGTGGATTTGGACGAGCCGAAACCCGCCCCTCACGAAAGGACTTCGCCCCGCCCGTGATGCGGCGTCCTTCGTATCCACACAAGTTGTCCACAATCACCGTCGTCTGTGGACAACTCGGCCGACCAGCCCTTTCCCCCGCCCACCCCCGATAGACTGGACTCGGGGACGCCCCCCTGGGAGTGGCGGGGGTGGGGTCAGGGGCGTTCGGCGTGTTTCACGAGACGTGTGGCCAGGATCGAGACCACGGAGCGCAGTGCGGTGCGGAGGGCGACGCCGGTGCCGGGCAGCGGTTCGGTGAAGCGGCCGGTCCAGCGTAGATCCGTGCCACCGGAGGCGTTCGGTGTGAAGGACACTTCGGCGCGGTAGTCTTTCAGCGGCTTGAGACCCGCGAAGCCGTAGACGTGCTTTCGGTCCTGTTCGTACTCCAGCGTCTCTTCGTGGAGGTACACCGGCCACAGGCCGACGGCGCGGACGGCGCCCACCGCGTCGGAGCCGGGCTCCCGCGCCAGCGTGAGTGGAACACCAGCGGTTTCGCCCATTCCGACCAGCGGGAACCATCGGCTTCTAGCGCGAACAGGGAGGCGGGCGAGGCGCTGCTCGTCCGGTTGATCTCGAAGGAGTACGTCTTGCCCATGTGGCGACGATAACGGCTCCGGACGCGACGGATAAGTCAAGATGGGGGCGTGAGTACGACGCGCCGCGAGATCGCCGCACCGCATTGGCTGGTGCAGCTGCTCCGCAGCACGCCGGTTCCCATTCCCTGGAACATGGTCGGCCGCGCCGTCCTCGCGCTGGCCGTACCGCTGGCCGTCGGTTACGCACTCGGCGACATCGGTGTCGGCGCGCTCGTCTCCACCGGCGCGCTGCCCACCGTCCTCTCCGAATCGGCGGGCCCGTACCGCTACCGCGCGCGTCGGCTCGGCGGCGCCACCGCGGCCGCGGCCCTCGGCTACTTCGCCGGGCTGATCACCGGAGGCATCCCGGCCGCGTCCATCCCGGCCGTCGTCGGGATCGCGGCGATATCGGCGCTGATCAGTGCCGCGGGCAGTAACGCGTCGGTCGCCGGTCTGCAGATGTTCGTCTTCTGCGTACTCGGCACCGGCCAGCACGTCACCGGCCTGCGCGTCGAAATCCTCCTCGGCTACTTCTGTATCGGCGCCGCCTGGAGCCTGCTCGTCGCGCTCGCCACCTGGACCTTCCGCGCCACCAGCCCCGAACGCAACGCCGTCGCGCACGTCTACGTGGAGCTCGCCGCGATGCTGACGGCGACCGACGAAGCCACTTCACGCGTCGCGCGCCATCAGCTCACCACCGCGATGAACACCGCTTACGACAGGCTGCTCACCGCCCGATCCTGGCTTTCCGGTCGCGACGCCACCTACCGCCAGCTGCTCAACCTCCTGTCCGCCAGCACCCCGGTCGTCGAGGCGTCGGTCGCGATGGTCAACGCCGGCCGCCGCGCCCCCGACGACGTGATCGACCACTTCATTGCGACGTCGGCCGCGGTGCTCGCGAACCAGCCGCTCCCGGAACCACCGCGACGACCGGAAAAAGACATCGACGCGGTACTGGCCGCGCTCTACGCCGGACTCGCCCGCATCGGCAAGGGCGACGACCGGAAACGGCGCGAGGTCCAGCCGTGGCACAAACGGCTCCGCACCTGGGCGGGCTCGCTCATCTCCGGACCGCTCACCTGGTTCGCCGCCCTCCGGCTCACGCTGTGCGTCGCGATCGCCGAGGTCGTCGCGCTGTTCGTCCCGTTCGAACGCTCCTACTGGATCACGCTCACCGTCGGCATCGTCCTCAAACCGGACTTCGGCTCGGTGTTCGGCCGCGCCGTGCTGCGGGGGATCGGCACGGTGATCGGCGTCGGCATCGGCGCGGCCGTGCTCGCCGCGGGCGGCGAAGGCTGGCTGCTCGTACTGCTGATCGCCGTGTTCGCCGGCGGCGTCGCGGTCGGCAAGGTCCGCAACTACGGCATCCTCAGCGCCTTCGTGACCCCGCTGATCATCCTGCAGATGGACCTCGCCAGCACCGGAAGCTGGGACGTCGTGCTCGCGCGGCTCGTCGACACCGTGCTGGGGTGCGCGATCGTCCTGCTCTTCGGCTACCTCCTCTGGCCGGGCAGCCGTCGCCCGCAGGTCGGCGGTCGGCTCGCCGACAGCCTCGAGAGCCTGGTGGAGTACGTCGACAAAGGACTCGTGCTCGCGCCATCCGGCGAAGCACGACTGGACCGCTCGCGCGCCCGTCGCCGCGCTTACCGCGCACTGGCCGACCTGCGGACCGCGTTCCAGCAGGTCGTCGTCGAACCCTCCGCCGCCGGACGGCAGGCCGTCGCCTGGTGGCCGGTGATCGCCGGGCTCGAACGTGTCGCGGACGCCGTCACCGAAGTCGGTGTCACCCTCGGCCGCGGCGCCCCGGCACCGTCCGGCGCCGACATCGCCCTGCTGACCGCCGCGCTCGCCGAACTCGCGGCCGCCGTCCGCGAAGAACGGGACCCGGCGGAGATGCCGATGCCCGACAACGAGCAACTGTCCGGCGTCGTCGACCAGATCGGCGCGGCCTTCGACGCCGTGCGCGGCCCCGACCTCGTCGAACGCGCGCCGCTGCGGCTCGTCCGGCGATTCCTGCCCTATCACCGCCGCGCCTGAGGCTCCGCGTGAGGTCAAACGTGCTGGTAGTGGCGGGCCGAGTGGTCGGCGAGCAGTACCACCCGGACGGGGGAGGGTGAGCATCGTCTCGAACGAATGTTCGAGGAAGTGACGCATAATCGGGCCATGCTCGATACTGGTGACACGATGCCGCCGGGGCCGCGTCACCTTCACATGGTTCGGCCCCACCAGCCCGTTTGGGTCGATCTCAGATTGGTGTACCCGGTCGGCGCGGTGAGGACCCGCCTGCCCGACGGCCTGGAACTGACCACCACCGTCCCCGGCCTGCTGGGGATGTGGCGGGCGACGACGACGGCGCACTGGGTCGGCTGGGTGACCTTCCAGCTCGGCCCGGTCGGCCGGGGTGGCACGACGCATTCGCAATGGGTGCTGGCGGAGGCACTGCGACCGCGCGAAGAGCGGAACGCCTGGTCGGGGAGCTTCCCTTACGAGCGGCGCAGATGAGACGGTCGGCCCCGCGGGTGAGGGCTGCGTCCCGTCCCGTGGACGTTGTTGACCGCACGCCAGAACGCGCCCACCATGGCCGGGTGTCCGTCACCTGGGAGTCCGCGCCGACCCGCTCGGCCGGCGAGGGCGTCGCCGCACTGCTCCTGCGCCGCGGACGGCTGGGCTCGCCGCCCGCGTAACCCGTTTCCCCGCGAGGCCATCCGTACCGATGGCCTGTTTCGCCATTCCGGAAACCCCTGGGAGCCCAGCATGTCCATCGAACTGCCCGACCGTGTCCTCCTCCGCCCGGCGACCGTCCCCGACGGAGGCATCCTCGAAGGCCCGCGTGTGCTTCGCCGTTTGCCGGACGGCGCCGAGGAACGTCCGTACGAGCACTTCTCGCTGCGCCCGCTGGGACGGGTGATCGGCGCCGAAATCGGCGGCATCGACCTCGCCGAACCCCTGACACCCGTTCTCCACGCGGAGTTGAACCGCGCGCTGCTGGAGTGGAAGGTGCTGTTCTTCCGCGACCAGCGCCTCACCTCGGCGCACCAACGCGCGTTCGCCGCCAACTGGGGTGAGCTGGAGACGAACCCGTTCATTCCCCAGGGTGACACCGAGGACACGACGCGCTTCACCCGCTCGGCGAGCATGCCCGCGTTCGAGAACATCTGGCATGTCGACGTCACGTTCCGGCCCGCCCCGGCGCTCGGTTCGGTACTGCGGCTGATCGAGGTCCCGCCGGTCGGCGGCGACACGATGTGGGCCGACATGGCCGCCGCCTACGACAACCTGGCGGAAGACATCCGCGCCCGGATCGACGGGCTGACCGCGGTCCACGACTTCATCCCCGGCTTCGACCGCTTCTCCGACCCCGGGCACCTGCTCCGGCACCAGGACGCGTTCCCGCCGGTGGAGCATCCGGTCGTCCGCACCCATCCGGAGACCGGACGCCGGACGCTCTTCGTGAACCAGGCCTTCACGACCCACATCGTCGGCATCGAGCGCGAAGAGAGCGACAGGCTCCTTCGGTACCTCTTCAGCCGCGCGCACATCCCCGAGTTCCAGGTGCGCTTCGCCTGGCGGCCGGGCTCGGTGGCCTTCTGGGACAACCGTGCCACCCAGCACTACGCCGTCAACGACTACCACCCGCACGCGCGGGTGGCCGAACGCGTCGCCATCGTGGGTGACCGGCCGTTCTGAGCCGTCCCCGCGACGGGTGGTCGTCCGCGCGGGGTGCCCGGTACCTGTGTGACGATGAGGTCATGGGCATCAACTTCGATGAATTGAAGAACAAGGCCACCGACGCTCTCCGCGAGCACAACGACAAGATCGAGGGCGGCCTGGACAAGGCGGCGGACTTCGCCAAGTCGAAGTTCGGCCACGACTCCCAGATCGACTCCGGGGTCGAAAAGGCGAAGGGCTTCATCAACAAGTTCGACGACACCCCGGACAACCCGCCCCAGGACCAGCAGCAGCCGGGCCAGCAGCCCCCGCAGGGCCAGTAACCCCCCGCATTTAGTCCTCTAGTCGCGGTACATGCACGCGCAACTACCGCGACTAGAGGACGAAACGCGTCAGGAGACTTCGCCGAGCGCGGTGTCGCCGTCGATCGACGTGATCCGGCCACCGCGTTCGCCGAGGGCGATGAGGCCGTCTCGCGCGTCCGGCGCGGTCAGGCTGACCCGCACCCCGGCCCGTTCCGCGTCCTTGCTGGTAGCAAACGCTTGCGCACCCTCGTGGCCCGCGTTGACCGTCACCGCGAGCCCGCCCGTGGACGCCAGCGAACCCCGTGCGGCGCCCAGCCGTCCGAGCGCCTCGTCGACGATCGGCAGCAGCGCGTCCCGGTTGCCCTCGGTCATCGCGCGCACCAGCGCCGGGCTCGACCCGGCCACCCGCGTCCCGTCCGTGTAGGACCCGGCCGCCAGCGACATCGCCAGCGGTCCGCCCTGCGCGCCGATCGTGGCCAGGATGGCCGCGAAAATATGCGGCAGATGCGAGATCCGCGCGACGGTCTCGTCGTGCGAGTCCGCGGGCAACGGCACGACGTGCGCGCCGACGTCCAGCACCAGCTGGGCGACCTCCGCCCACGCCGTCAGCTCGGTGTCGTGCTCGACGCCCAGCACCCAGGCCGCCCCGCCGAACAGCGCCGGGTTGCTCGCCTTCCAGCCGGACTCCGCCGTCCCGGCCATCGGATGCCCGCCGACGAACCTCGCGTACGGCGCGCGCCGCCGGACCGCGTCCAGCACCGGGCCCTTCACGCTGGTGACGTCGGTGAGCACGCAGTGCCCGGCGACCCGCGAGACCGTCCGCAGGACGTCCTCGACGGCGGGCAGCGGCACCGCGAGCACGATCATCGCGTCCCGTTCGGCCGCCTTGCTCAGCGCCGCTTCGACCTGCGTGGTCACGTCGAAACCCGCTCTGCTGGCGGCGTCCGCGTCCGCCTCCGAGGTCGCCGCCCCGAACGTGGTGCGGCCGATCGAGTTCGCCGCGCGCAGCAGCGATCCACCGATCAGCCCGAGCCCGATCACGCATACGTCTCGCACAAGGGTTCATCCTGCCATCTGCGCGCCTCCACGTCAGAGAGCAGCGGCGAGGCGCGTTCCCTGATCGATCGCCCGTTTGGCGTCCAGCTCCGCCGCGACGTCGGCGCCCCCGATCAGATGCACCGGCAATCCGGCCGCGCGCAGCCCGTCGGCGAGGTCGCGCACCGGCTCCTGTCCGGCGCAGACGACGACGGTGTCCACATCGAGCACACGCGCCTTGTCACCCACGGTGATGTGCAGGCCGTCGTCGTCGATCCGGTCGTAGGTGACGCCGGTGAGCTGCTCGACCCGTTTGGCCTTCAGCGCCGCCCGGTGCACCCAGCCGCTGGTCTTGCCCAGCCCCGCGCCGATGCCGGACTTCTTGCGCTGAAGCAGGAACACCTGCCGCGGTGACGGCTCGACCTTCCGCCCGGTCAGCCCGCCCGCCGCGTGTTCGGGATCGGTGACGCCCCACTCGGCCATCCACGCGTCCAGATCGAGCGCGGGGGAGGTGGTGTGCGTCAGGAACTCGCTGACGTCCACGCCGATCCCGCCCGCGCCGATCACCGCGACCTTGTCGCCCACCGGCTTCCCGTGTTTGACGACGTCCACATAGGACAGCACCTTGGCGTGGCCGATACCGGGCAGCGCCGGGATCCGCGGCGTCACCCCGGTGGCCAGCACGACCTCGTCGAAACCGCCGCCGGTGAGATCGGCCGCGGTCACGTGGATACCGAGGCGCACCTTGACACCGGTGACCTCCAGCCGTCGCTTGTAGTACCGGATGGTCTCCGCGAACTCCTCCTTGCCGGGG
Organism: Amycolatopsis sp. cmx-4-19; assembly: GCA_049998115.1. GTDB lineage: Bacteria > Actinomycetota > Actinomycetes > Mycobacteriales > Pseudonocardiaceae > Amycolatopsis. The sequence continues at coordinate 879,851 of JAEBEO010000001.1, forward strand.
ATCTTCCGCGCGATGCCGAACTGGCCGCCGATCTCGTCGTCGGCCTCGAACAGTTCGACGGTGTGACCGCGTTCGGCGAGGCTGGTCGCGGCGGCGAGCCCGGCGGGGCCCGCGCCGACGACGGCGACGCGTTTGGTCTTCCGGGCCGGTGCCAAGGTCAGCGTGGTCTCGTGACCGGCACGCGGATTCACCATGCAGGACACCGGCTTCCGCTTGAACGCGTGATCGAGGCAGGCCTGGTTGCAGGCAATGCAGGTGTTGATCTCGTCTTCGCGCCCGGTCTCGGCCTTGCGGATCCATTCCGGGTCGGCGAGGAACGGCCGGGCCATCGACACCAGATCCGCGTCACCGCCGGCCAGCGCCTCCTCGGCGACCTCCGGCATGTTGATGCGGTTCGACGTCACCACCGGGATGCCGACGTGCGGCTTGAGCTTCCCGGTCACCCAGGTGAACGCCGCGCGCGGCACCGACGTCACGATCGTCGGCACCCGCGCCTCGTGCCAGCCGATGCCGGTGTTGATGATCGTCGCGCCCGCCTCTTCGACCTCTTTGGCCAGCGCGACGACGTCTTCCCAGCGCTGTCCGTCTTCGACCAGGTCCAGCATGGACAGCCGGTAGACGATGATGAAGTCCTCGCCGACCGCCTCACGCGTGCGGCGCACGATCTCGACGGCGACCCGCCGCCGGTTTTCCGCGCTGCCGCCCCATTCGTCGGTGCGCTTGTTGGTCCGCTCGGCGAGGAACTGGTTGATGAAGTAGCCCTCGGAGCCCATGATCTCGACGCCGTCGTAGCCCGCTTCCTTGGCCAGGGAGGCACAGTCGGCGAACGCGCGGATCTGCCGCAGCACGCCGTGCCCGGAAAGCGCGCGCGGCTTGAACGGGTTGATCGGCGCCTTGAGCCCCGAAGCCGAAACGCTCAGCGGGTGGTAGGAATACCGGCCCGCGTGCAGGATCTGCAGCGCGATCTTGCCGCCCGCCTCGTGTACGGGGTCGGTGAGTTGCTTGTGCGCCTTGGCTTCCGCGCGCGTCGACAGTTTCGAAGCGAGTGGCAGCAGCCAGCCGGTCCGGTTCGGGGCGAACCCGCCGGTGACGATCAGCCCGACGCCACCGCGGGCGCGTTCGGCGTAATACTCGGCCAGCTGCGGGAAACGCGCTTCCTTGTCTTCGAGACCGGTGTGCATCGAGCCCATGATCACCCGGTTGCGCAGGGTGGTGAAACCGAGATCGAGCGGGGACAGCAGGTTCGGGTACTGGCTCATCGCCGGGTCCTTACGCATCGTGGTGGAATGCCTGGAGGACTTCCTCGAGCCACTCGACGTGGCCCTGTTCGGTTCGGATTCCCCCGCGCAGCACGAGGAACTGATGCAGCGACTGTCCACTGAGGATGCTCGGGTCGGGAAAGTCGCGCTTCTCGATCAGCAGGTAGGCGTCGAGTTGTGCCACGTGCGCGTCGCGATGCCGGGTGACTTCCGCGGCGACGGCGCCGGGTTCGCCGAGCGTCGCGCCGCGGATCTTCACGGCGAGTTCCCTGGCGGTGGCGGCGGGATCGGGTTCGGCGAGCCAGCGGGCCAGTTCGGCCCGGCCCTGGTCGCCGACGGTGTAGACCTTCTTGTCGGGCTTCCCGGACTGCGCGACGTGGTCGACGGCGACCCAGCCGGCGTCCTCCATCCGCTTCAGGACCCGGTAGATCTGCTGATGGGTGGCGCTCCACCACAGCCCGATGGACTTCTCGAAGCGACGCGCCAGCTCGTAGCCCGAGCCGGACCGCTCGGACAGCGAAACCAGGATCGCGTGCTCCAGTGCCATGCACCTAGTTTCATATGCACCTAGTTGCATTGCAACGCGACCCGCGTCACAAGTCCGTGAAGGACTCCTTGAGGGACCCAGAGTCCCTCAAGGAGTCCTTCACGGACTTCTGGGAGCTACGGCTTCCGGGCGATCCCGCCGATGACCCGGGATTCGGAGGGGGCCCCGGCGAAGACCGAGTTCTCGTCAGGGTGCCACGCGGGGGCGTAGACCAGGCCCGGCTCCAGCAGCGGCCAGCCGCCGAAGAACCGCCGGAACTCGTCCATCGTGCGCAGGAAACCGGGGTTCGTGGTGGTCTCGTAGTACTCGAGGATGTCGAGCAGCGCCTGGCGTTCCTCGTCGTTGGCCGGGTTCTCGTTGGTCATCTGCGAGAGCACCAGCAGCGACCCGGGCGCGAGGCGGTCGCGGTAGTAGGCCAGCAGGGCGTCGGGGTCCTGCTCGTCCTTGATGAAGTGCATGACCGCGTTGATCACCAGCGCGACCGGCTGCTCCACGTCGATGATGCCCGCGTCGATCACCCGGTCCCAGAGGTCCTCGGGGTCGAACAGGTCCGCGGCGATCGCGTGGTGGCGGTCCGGGTCGGCCGTGTCGGCGAGCAGCAGCGTCGAATGCGCGAGCGCGATCGGCTCGTTGTCGATGTAGAGGACGCGCGTGTCCTCCTCCGGCCGCGCCTCGTCGGCGACCTCGTGCACGTTGCCCGCGGTCGGCAGGCCGGAGCCGATGTCGACGAACTGCCGGATGCCCAGTTCCGCGCAATGCCGCACGGCGCGGCCGAGGAACTGCCTGCTGGTCGTGCAGTAGTCGCCCATGAGCGGCAGGCGTTTGCGCACCTTCTCGGCGAACTCGCGATCGATGGCGTAGTGGGTGTCGCCGCCGATGAAGTAGTCGTAGACGCGTGCCGCGGACGGCCGGTCCAAGCTGCTCTCGACGGCCTTGAGCGCCGCGTCGTGATCGATCATCGTCATCCCTTTGTCCGCACCGGTAATCCCATGCTAACCGGCGGGAACGTAGGCCTCGCGGTAGGCGTTCACGGATTCGGTCAGCCGATCGAGCTCCGCGCGGGTGCGGGTGAGCCCGTCCTCGTCGAGCCCTATGGCGTCGCCGATGATCGTCGGGATCCCGCTCGCGCGTTCTTCGAGCTTCGCGCCGTCCTCGGTGAGGCTGATGCGAACGGACCGTTCGTCGTCCGCCCGGCGGTCACGGCGGACCAGTCCGGACTTCTCCAGCCGTTTGAGCAGCGGCGACAGCGTGCCCGAGTCGAGGTTGAGCAGCGTGCCGAGTTCCTTGACCAGCCGCTCGTCCTCCTCCCAGAGCGCGAGCATCACCAGGTACTGCGGATAGGTGAGGCCCAGATCGTCGAGCACCACCCGGTAGAGCGCGGTCACGGCCCGCGAAGCCGCGTACAGCCCGAAGCACAGCTGGTCGTCCAGCCGCAGAGACGGTCCTTCATTCGCTGGCATGTGCCCCTCCTTCTCTCGTCCCCAACGTCCGATGATGCCTCACTGCGCCACTTGAGTGGGGTAAATCTCCTTGAGGACAGTTTAATTGTGCACAACTTAATTGCGAGCTACCGTCATGGCGACGACTTCGGATCCCAGGAGGCAGAAATGACCGCCAACCCGCACAACCTCGCCCTCGAACCGGCCGCGCAGGCGTTCGCGGAGGCCACCGCCAACCCGCCGTTCCTCTTCCAGTTGCCGCCCGAAGAAGGCCGCAAAGCCGTCGACGAGGTCCAGGGCGGCGACGTCGAACTGCCCGCCGCGGACGTCGAGACCACGCATGTCGACGGGGTCGAGGTCCGCATCGTCCGCCCGCGGGACGCGACCGGTCCGCTGCCCGTGATCGTCTACATCCACGGTGCCGGCTGGGTTTTCGGGAACTTCCACACCCACGAGCGCCTGGTGCGCGAACTGGCCGTCGGCACCGGCGCGGCCGTCGTCTTCCCCGAATACGACCGCGCGCCGGAGGTGCGCTACCCCGTCGCCATCGAGCAGAGCTACGCCGTCGCGAAGTGGGTCGTCGAGCACGGCGCCGAGAACGGCCTCGACAGCACGAAGATCGCCATCGCGGGTGACTCCGTCGGGGGGAACATGACCGCCGCGCTCACCCTCCTGGCCAAACGGCGCGGAGACGTCACCTTCCGCCAGCAGGTCCTCTTCTACCCGGTCACCGACGCCGCCTTCGACACCGAGTCGTACCGGAAGTTCGCCGACGGCTACTTCCTCGCCCTCGACGGCATGAAGTGGTTCTGGGACCAGTACACGACCGACCCCGCGCAGCGTGCCGAAAGCACCGTCTCGCCGCTGCGGGCGAGCCTCGAAGAGCTGGCCGGTCTGCCTCCGGCGCTGGTCATCACCGGTGAGGCCGACGTCCTGCGCGACGAAGGCGAGGCGTACGCGGCGAAGCTGCGTCAGGCCGGAGTGCCGGTGACGGCAGTGCGTTACCAGGGCATCATCCACGACTTCGTCATGCTGAACGCGCTGCGCGAGACCCACGCCGCGGAGGCCGCGATCACGCAGGCGATCAGCGTGCTTCGCACCGCCCTCGAAGGCTGAGTAGCCTAGATCACGTTTTGTCCAGGGTGACGCGCGTCACCCTGGACAACACTTCCCGGTGGTCACGCGTCTCTTGATCCAGATGTGGGAAGTGCGTCGCGGTGACGCGTTCCCCGGCCGGGGAGGGACACGATCGCCATGGGGCTGGGACTGAGTGCCATCCGGCTGGATTCGACACTGAACCTCGTCATCGTCGTGGTGCTGACACTGCTCGCGATCATCGCGGTGCCGTTCTTCTGGGAACGCTGGAAGCGCAAGGTGATCGGCCGTACTTCGACGATCCTCGTCGCGGTGGTGCTGATCGTGGTCGGCACCGGCATGGGCGGCAACATGATCGGCGGTTTCTTCCCGACCCTCGGCGCGCTGTTCGGCACCGGCGTGTACTCCGGCGACAACGTCGACGCCGTCGCGGGGGAGAACGGCTCGGACCTCGACAAGCTGCGTGACGCCGGGGTGATGCGCGCCAAGGAAGGCAAGGGCTCCGTCGTGCACATGACGGTGACCGGCAAACGCACCGGCCTCACCCGCGACGTCTCGGTCTACTTCCCGCCCCAGTACTACGATCCCACGTACCGGTCGCTCAAGTTCCCGGTCATCGAATGGATCTCGAACTACCCGTCCGGCCCCGAAGTGGTCACCGGCCCCTACGAGCTGCCCGCCAAACTCGACGCGGCCATCGCGAAGCACCTGCTCCCGCCGACCCTCGTGATCATCCCGGATCCCACCGGGAAACCGAAGATCGGTCACGACACCGAATGCGTCGACGAGGTCAACGGCACCGCCAACGACACCTACCTCACCGCGGACATCCGCGACTGGGCGATCGACAAACTCGGCGCCAACCCGCAGCGGAAGGCCTGGACCATGGCGGGCTGGTCTTCGGGCGGGTACTGCGCGATGAATCTGGTGACCCGGCATCCGCAGTGGTACGGCCAGGCGGCGAGCGTGAGCGGGTACTACAAGGCTTCGGTGGACGCGGAGACCGAGAACCTGTTCAAGGGCAGGCAGGACATCATCGACGCGAACACGATCACCCTGAACCTGCAGCGGCATCCGATGCCGGTCGACATCCTCGCCGTCGCCGGGGAGAGGGAAAACTTCGAGAGCTTCTCGATCGACCAGCTCCAGGCCGCCGTCCGCGCGCCCGCGACGCTGTCGTCGTGGCGCATCCCGGACGCCGGGCACAACATGAACACCTTCAAGGCGCAGCTTCCCGACGTGCTGGCGTGGATCGGCACGCGGACCCTGCCGCCGTGCGCGCCGCAGGACAAGAAGATCGTCACCAACGGCGGGGTCAGCCCCTGGCCGCTGCCCAACACCGGCGCCAAGGGCGCGTTGGTCGACGTCGTCGAGTAGTCGGTATGGCTTGGGGTGCGAGCGAAGCCGGGCTGGAGCCCGGTTCCCGGACCGTGCACCACAGGTACGCCTCGGGTTCGGCAGCCGCCGGTCGCCGACCACTTGCCAGGCAACCCGGGCGGGTCGCGCGTCAGGGTTCGCTCAGGGCCGGGACCAGCGCCTTCACCACGTCGGTCACCCGCTTTCCCCCGCTGGGGTAAGAGGTCGACGTCGGTTGCGAGGTCAGCACCACGACGATGTAGCGGTCGTTCTTGCCGACGACGCCGGAGGTGTGCAGGATCCGCGCACCGCGGCAGCACGACCAGCCCTGCTTGATCGACCACGGGAGATCGCCGACGGCGTCCGGGATGCCGAAGTACTGCCGGATCCCGTCGGCACCGCTTTCCGTCGCGCCGCTCAGCGCCCGCATGATCGTCGTCTTCGCCGAGCCGCCCTGATCCAGGACGTAACGGTAGATCTTCGCGATGTCCGCGGCGATGATCCGGGTGTCGCCCCAGCGCCCGGGATCCTCGGGTGGTCGGGTGCCGGTGAGGCCGATCCTGGTCGCCCAGCGGCTGACGATGGCCGCGCCGCCGTGCGTCGACCACAACAGGCTGGCGATGTTGTCGTCACTCGCCGAAAGCATGCGCTGCACGGTGCCCGGCGGTGCCCCGTCCTGCAGCGCCTGGAGCGCGATGAGGATCTTCACCAGCGACGCCGACGTGTAGGAACGGTCCGGCTGAAGGGAAACCGTGTTCTTCTTGGCGGTGCGGTCGTAGACGACCACGCTCACCTGCCCGCCGGGATTGAGCGCGGCGAGAGCCTTCGGGTCGATGGCCGCCGGCTTGCCGGGGTCGGCTCCCACCTTCGGCGGCGGCGCGGGCGAAGGGGGCGCCGACGATCCCGGTGGCGCGCTCGCCTCCGGTTCCACGGTCATCGCCACGGACCCCGAGGCCGCCTCGGCGACCGCGGGCGCGTCGTTGCCCGCCGGGGGGACCACCACCATCGCCACGATCGCACCCAGGCATAGCCCCACCAGAAGGAAGACTCCGCTCACCTTGCCCACACGACTTGTTGTCCGGACCACCCGTTCGTGTTCGCGGTTGGGCCATTCGTGTGGCGTAGATCTCGTTTGATCGCGGACTTGTAATCATTTGACAGCGCGGTGTTGACGTGGAGCGCGTTTCCGGTTTGCCCGGGAGGTCGCTTGGGTATCTGTCCCGCAGCGTGACCTAGGTGGCCAACTCTGGAAGGCGGAGCAATGGCACGTGCACAACGCGCTCGTATTCGGACGGCCGGGCTCCAGCCCGCGCAGGTCCTGGCCGGATTGGCGAGCCTCGCGTTCCTGGTGTTCGGGATCGTGGGCTTCACCCGGACGGGGTTCGCCGATTTCGTCGGCTACAACGACGCGACCGTCCTCGGGTTCTCGGTGAACCCCCTCTACAACCTCGGATTCGTCCTGCTCGGGGCGATCGGCCTGTTGCTGACGTTCGGCTCGGGCCGTTCCCGGATCTTCGGCCTGCTGACGTTCGCCGCCTTCGGCGCGCTGTTCGTCTGGGGTCTCATGATCACCGGGACCGTTTCGACGAATCCGGTCTCACAGGCAGGCAACCCGTTCAACCTCAACGGGCCGGACAACTGGCTGCACCTCGGCCTCGCCGCGCTCGGTCTGGTGATCGCCTTCCTGCCCGCGCGACACAAGGTGCTGCTGCCGGAAGACGAAAACGAGACCGTGGTCGAGGACCGGGTCGACAGCACCACGGTCGTCGAACCCGTGACCGACGATTCGCGACGGCCGAAGCATGAGAAAAGCCCGGCCATCGCTCGGGAAGAGCGACCGCCGGGCCTGGCCCACTAGATCGTCCAGGTGGCTCAGTAACCGTATTCGGATCCGCCGGCCTCGGCGGGAGCGCCTTCCTCCTTCTTGGGGGTGGCGTTCCCGCTCTGGGCCGTCTTCTGCTTCACCGGTGCGCTGCTCTTGCAGCCGGCGGGCTCGATGACGAACCAGGTGCCGCCGACGCCGTGTCCGTTCGCCTCACCGGCGTTGGCGTCCTTGCCGTAGCGGTAGACGGGCCAACCGCCGACGGTGACCTGCGTAGCGCCGTCAGCTCGCTTCACGGTGCCGAGCAGTTTCGACTCGATGCCTTCGAGCTGGACGTCGCCTTCGGCGAGTACCGGGGGCCAGAGCTTGGCGCAGTCACCGTTGCAGGTCGGTTGCTTGTTCTTCTTGTCCTTGGTGAACATGTAGAGGGTGAAACCCTCCTGGTCCACAATGGCCGGTCCGATACCGTCGACCTTGCCGGCGACCAGTTTCGTGGCGCCGTCCGCCTTCTGCTCCTTCACGGCCTGCCCGGCCTTGCCACCCTTCGCGTTCGCGGCGTACCAGGTGCTGCCGACGCCCTGGCCCTTCGTCTCGCCTGCCTTGGTGTCCTTGGCGTAGCGGTAAAGCGCCCAGCCGCCGACGGTGACCTGCTTGCGGCCGTCGGCGCGGGTCAGTTCGCCGACCATCGCCTGGTCCACCCCTTCGAGCTGCACCTCACCCTCGGCGAGCACCGGCGGCCAGGCCTTGGCGCAGTCACCGTCGCAAGTGGACTTCGGCGGTTTCGCGGAGTCCTTGTCGAAGCGGTACAAGGTGAAACCGGCCTTGTCGACCAGCACCTGTCCGAGATCCCCGGCTTCGGCCACGGCCACCTTGGTCTCACCCTTGGTGGCGGGGGCGTTCCCGCCCGCTCCGGCGACCGCGGCGGCAGGCGCGACGGCGGGTGCGGCGGCCTCGGTGCCACCCGAACAGGCCGACAGCAGCGCCAGGCCCGCGGCCGCAGACGCCGTTGCGACGACGAAACGCTTGCGAAGCATGGGATTTCTCCTTGTTCGTAGGGGTCCCGCGGCTTGGCGCGGTGAGCTTGCACCCCCTACACGGAGCCCTCCCGGGACCGGTTCAAGGAATTCTCGGATTTTCTCCGCGGGTCTCCAGCGCGGCGTCCGTCAGCGCCCCGGCCGAGCCCGTGTAACCCGCGGGATCCAACAGGTCGGCGAGGGAATCCGCAGCGAGGACTCCGGTTATCTCCGGCAGGCCGGCAAGCACCTCGCCGAGTGCCCGGCCCTGCTCCAGTGCCAGCTTCGACGCGTCGCCGAGGACCTCCTTGGCACGCGCCTTGCCCAGCAGCGGGGAGAGCACGGTCGAGAGCCGCTCGGAGACGATCTGGCCGTGGGTGAGGCCGAGGTTCTCCCGCATCCGGCCGTCGTTCACGACCAGGCCGCGGACGAGTTCGGCGGCCGTGTGCGCGGCGCCGCCGGTCAGCCGCAGGCACTCGCGCAGCAGCTGCCACTCGGCGTGCCACGCGCCCGCGGACCGTTCGTCCTCGGACAGCAGGGCCTGGGTGACGCCGGTGGCCAGCACCGGGACTTGGAGCGCGGCCGACCGGATCAGCGTCGCGAGCACCGGGTTGCGTTTGTGCGGCATCGCCGACGAGCCCCCGCGGCCCTCGCCCGCCGGCTCGGTGACCTCGCCGACCTCGGTGCGCGTCAGGAACTGGACGTCGATCGCGATCTTCCCGAGGGCGGCGGCGGTGAAGGAGAGCGCGGCCGCGAGGTCGGCCGTCGGCGTCCGGAGGGTGTGCCAGGGGAGCACGGTCTCGGCGAGCCCGGTCTCCTCGGCGAAGGCCGACTGAAGCCGCTGCGGATAGCCGTCGGGCAGCTCCGCGAGACGCGCGTACTCGGCATACGCGGCCTGCGTGCCGCCCGCGCCGCCGAGCGAAACCGGAAGGACGACGCGGTTCAGCCTGTCGAGCGCGTCGAGCGTCAGCCGCCGCCAACCCGCCGCCTTGAGCCCGAACGTCGTCGGGACGGCGTGCGAGGTGAGGGTGCGGCCGGGCATCGTCGTGTCGCGATGCTCGCGCGCGAGGCCCTCCAGCGCGTCCGCGGTCGCCCCGAGATCCGCGGTGAGGATCTCCCGCGTCCGCGCCGCGACCAGCATCATCGCCGTGTCGAAGACGTCCTGGCTGGTGGAGCCGCGGTGCACGTACTCCGTCCCGGCCGCCTCGGTGAGCTTCTTGACCAGCCCGACCACCGGGTTCGCCGTCTCCCGGGCCGCCCTCGCCAAGGCGACCACGTCGATGTCCGCGGACGAGGCCGCTTCGGTGATCGCGTCCGCCGCCGCCCGCGGGATCAGCCCCGTGCGGGCCTGGGCCCTGGCGAGCGCGGCCTCGACGTCGAGCAGGGCCCGCAGCCAGGCGAGATCCCCCGTCGTCGCCTCGGCCGGGGTGCCCGCGCGGACCGGGGAGAGGAGGCCGGAATCAGGATCGGCGTTCATCGCCCCAGCATCGCACCCCTGCCCGTCAGTGGCCGGTCCTGCCGTCGATGCGCTCACGCAGCAGGTCGGCGTGGCCGTCGTGGCGGGCGTACTCGGCGATGTGGTGGGTCAGCAGCCAACGCAGCGAGAACGGCTCGCCGCTGCCGTACGTCCTGCCCGTGTCGTCCAGCGACGCCTTCGCGACGATCGCCCGCGACCGCTCACACTCCTCGTGCCACGCCGCCCACGCCGCCTCGACGTCACCGTCGGTGTCCTCGAAGTCCTGCTCGGGCCGCTCGTCGGAGTAATAGAGCATCGGGACGTCCTCGCCCGCGAACTGGATGCGGAACCACCAGCGCTCGACACCGGTGAGGTGCCTGAGCAGCCCGTGCAGCGACATCGTCGACGGCACGGCCGATCGCTCGGCCAGCTGCCCCGGCGTCAGACCCTGGCACTTGAGCTCGAAGGTGCGACGATGCCAGTCGAGCGTGGACGTCAGGATCTCGCGCTCGCCCGCCAGCCGCGGCGGGTCCAGCCGGTCACCGGACCACTGGGGGGAGTAGTTCTCCTCGGGGATCGTGTCCATGTCCCGAGAGTGACAGAGACCCCCGACAATTCCGTGGCGCGCTATCTCTTGTCGGGAGTCCTGGCCTGCCCGAGATGGCGAGACAGCTTGGGCTCGACCCGGCGCTGGAACCGCTTGAGCTTCGCCGCGTTGGGTGCCACACCCAGCACACGCAGCAGGAGGTGGCTGATGGCCTTGCTGGCCTGCCACACGGGAGAGCCCTGCGTCGACTTGAGGGAATTGCCGATATAGACCGATGTGGTGACGACACGCACAAAGGAGCGCGGTCCCGCGGCGGACACTTCGATGACTCCTTCGTCGCCGAGCTTGGTGGTGAAGGCCAAACCCTCCTCGGAGCGCCGCACCCGCACGCCGGTGAAGTTCTGGCGCAGCGTGGCTTTGGCACCCTGGCAATAGACCGCTTCCAACGCGGCGAGAGCCTCATCCGCGGGTGCGTCGAGGGTGAACTCGACCCCTGCGAACGCAATCCTGCGGTTGTGGTGGTTGAGCGCGACACCACCGATCACGATGGCGATGAGTACGACGACGATCAGAACTTCCACGTGCTGCTCCACTTCGAGAAGGGCCGTGCCGGATATGCGAATCCGGGCTGTGCCGACGATCTCGGGCAGCGTGGGGTACAGGGTTGAACCAGGGGTGGACGCGACTTGGATCCAGCCCACCCGGGCCGGTGCACGGCCGTTCTCGAACTGGTACACGAAGTGCATGTGACCGGGCCGTGACGCCCGCTGTGTCACACACACCGCTCGGATGGCGACTTAGCTATCGCTCTGAACGAAGCCACAGGTGGGAGAAGGCATGGATTTCCGGCTGCTCGGCCCGTTCGAGGCTTGGCACGAGGGCGTTCAGGTTCAGCTCGGCGATCGGCAGCTACGGCACGTGTTGATCGTCCTCCTGCTCAACGCGGGCAAGCCGGTCTCGGGGGAGCGACTGATCGAGATCGTGTGGGGCGACAAACGCCCCGGCACCAACCCGGTCCCGGGATACATCAGCAAGATCCGCGGGCTGCTGCGCGAGCACCGCACGGAGGGCGTATCGCTGCGCAACACCCAGACCGGCTACCTGCTGAAGATCGGTCCCGATACCTTGGACACCGGGCGTTTTGCCGCCCTGCGCACCGAAGCCGCGGCTTCGGCCGATCCGGACACCGCCAAGTCACTGCTGCGCCAGGCGGTCGATCTGTGGCGGGGCCGGTTCCTCGAAGACATCGACATCGACAGGGTCGGCGGGCCTGACGTGGTCGTCCCGGACGAGTCGCTGATCGACTCCGTATGCGACCTGGCCGAGATGGAACTGGTCAGCGGTGATCCACGCTGGGTGCGAGACCGGCTTCGCCCGCTGGTCCGGGTTCACCCGGAAAGGCATCGCCTGGGTGCGTTCCTGATGCGCGCGCTACTGGCCACCGGCGACAGGGTCGAGGCAATGCGTGTCTACCACGAGACAATCGAAGCGTTGGCAGGCTACGGGATGGAACCACCCGAGGAGCTGCGGGCCTTGGCTCGCACGGTGCAATACGGCACTGCCCGTGACTCTCTGCCGCGTCGCCCGGAGCGCTTCATCGGCCGGGTCGACGCACTGCACAAGCTGTTCGACCCCGTTAAGGCCGTCAGCTGCTCCGGGACGGTATGGATCAGCGGATCACCCGGCGTCGGCAAGACCACCTTCGCCGTCGAGGCCGCTCACCGGCTCGCCGAACGATTCCCGGACGCGCGGCTGTTCGTAGCGCTGGACGGTTTCACCCCGAAGGCTTCCGGGCTCGCCACCGCCGACGCTCTCGCCGCTCTGCTGGCCGATCTCGGTGTACCCGATGAGCAAGTGCCCCGCACCGAGCACGCACGCGCGGCGCTGTACCGGCAGCGGATGGCCGGTACCCGGTCGCTGGTGATCTTGGACAACGCCGCGTCCGACGAGCAGGTCGCACCGCTGCTCTTGGACGATCCCAGCTGCTTGGTACTGGTCACCAGCCGGACGGCGACGCTGATCGCGTCCGGGAACCACATCCGGCTGCACCCGTTCGCCGCCGTCGACGGCGCGGCCCAGTTCCGATCGCTGGTCCCCGTCTCGCGGCTGCGTGGTCCTGACGCGAGCAAGCATGTGGACGACGTGGTCGTCCGCTGCGGCGGTCTACCCCTGTACATCCGTATCGCCGCGGCACACCTGCTGCGGCACGAGCACTGGTCGGTCAGTCATTTGGCGGCGCTGCTGCGTGAAGCGGGTCAGTGGCGGGCTGACCGGGACAACCCGGGAGTGTCATCGATCCTGGTGTCCTATCGGCACCTTACCGATCCACAGCGGAATCTGTTCCGCTTGTTCGGGCTGCTGCCGGGCCGGGACTTCGGAGTCCCGATAGCCGCGGCGCTCGGCGGGTATTCGATTCCCGTGGCCCGTGCCCTGCTGGAAGAGCTGCACGCGGCCAGTCTGCTCGAGGAACGCGGCCCCGAGCGCTATCACCTGCTCGACCCGCTGAAGGAGTTCGCGGCGTCACTCCCGGATCCGGACTCCAGCGGAGACGCGGTGGACCGGCTCGTGGATTTCACCCTCGCCGCCAGTGCCGCCGCTGTGGCCGCCGCGTTCCCCTTCGCGCGAGACCAGCAGCCCGAAGTCGATGAGACCAGTCCTGTGGTTCCTTTGTTCGCAGGACGCGACGACGCCCTCGCGTGGCTGGCCGTGGAACGACCCACGCTGGTCGCGTTGGTCGAATACGCGGGTGCGAATGCCCGTCCGGGCTCCGCGTGGCGTCTCGCGGTACTGCTCTGGCGTTTCCTCTACATCAGCGGCCGCCTGAAGGACTGGTTGTCCACATTGGAGACGGCGAGAGCGTACGTCGGCACGGACCTGCTCGGTTCAGCACACGTCCTTTTGCGTCTTTCGGCCGCGTACTGGCAGGTCGGCAGGCTGACCGATGCCAAAGAGGCAGCGGTCAGCGCCCTTTCCGCCTGGGAAGAGCTGGCAGACCCACGCGGCGAGGCGGACTGTCTCTGTGCGATCGCCGCCGTCACCGTCGACCTGGGTGACGCGCAACAGGCTGTCGCGTACCTCGAAGCCGCGCTCACCAAATACGAGGGCCTCGACGACAGCCGGGGTCGTGCCAACGCCCTGAGCATGCTCGGTCACATCGATCATCAGCGCGGCGTCTACCGAGCGGCCGCGCGGCATCAGCGTGCCGCGACCGGACTTCTGCGCACGATCGGAAATCTCCAAGGACTGGCCCACGCCCTGGACAATCTCGGTTCCACCCTGCAGCACCTGGACGAGATCACGGAAGCCGTCTCGCACCACCACGCCGCCATCGACCTCGCCCGCGAGTGTGGCGACCGCGTGGCGGAGGCCTATGCGGTGAACAACCTCGGCAACGCGCACCGTCGATCCGGCCGGCCTGCCGAGGCGCTGCGCCATCACGAGGCGGCCGGCCGTCTCGCGGCGGAGGTGTCCGACCGCAACCTCGCTACCCAGCTTCTGCTGGATCACGCGGAAACGAGTTTGGCGATGGGGGACGCCGCCACCTCTCTGGAGTTGTGGCGGGAGGCACTGACCTTGTCCGAGCAGACCGGGGATCTGGGGAAGGGATCGCACGCGCACCGCGGGATCGCCCGGGTGTTGCACGCGCTCGGGAGACATGGGGAGGCCGTGTCGCATTGGGAGAACGCCGGGAAGGGGTTCTCCCTGCTCGGGATGCCTGAGGCCGCGCTGGTGGTGGTAGGTTGCTCGCGGTGCTAGGGGTACCTTGGCGTTGTCGTCAGCGCGCCGGCCAGCAACGGCGCCAGCGTCTTCACCGCGCGATGGTTGCGCCAACGGGTCAAGGTGCGGGTGAGTTTTCCGAGATCGTGGCGAATCGTCGCCGAATCGACGGCGGTCACGTCTCCCAGCACTCCTCGCGCCACCGCGCACGCGTGTTCCACCTCGCCCGCCTGTGCGTGAGCGAGTGCTTGCCGGACCGTGAACCGGGCCCGGGCGCGGCGGGCTCCGGCGGGGATCGAGCCGACATGGGCGTCCAGCAAGGACGCCGACTCCTGGGGAAACCCCAGATCACACAACGTCCAGCCGCGGGCCAGGTCGATATCGGGGATGGTCGAGCCGAGGGGCGCCCATTCCGGTGTCGTCCGTGACAGCAGGAGTTCCGCGCGCTCCAGGGCGTGGGCGCAGGCCGTGGCGTCGCCTGCCAGAGCGTGGCCCTGGGCCTCGCCGCGGGCGGCGAGGCCACGAGTCCGTGAGCTCGCGGCGGGGTACTCCTGTGCCTTTTGCGCCAGGGACACCGCGGAACACGAGTCGTGGCGGTACAGGGCCATCTCGGAGCGGCGGACCAAGGCATGCGAGGCCAAATCCGGAGTACGGTCCAAGGCAACCGCTTCGTCCGTCCACCAAAGGGCGGCTGCCTCGTCGCCGGCCTCCTGCCACATCCACCCCGCGTACTCCGCCATCCTGGCGGTGATGGCCGCTGTCTCAGCGGACTGGGAAGCCAAGGGGCGCAGGCCCTCTACTGCGGCGGTGAGGCCATCCAGGATCAACCGCGGGCTGGATACCATCCCGAGCGAGCGATATACGGTGAAGACAGCGCGCAGGCCATCGAGTACCGAGTCGTCCATCGCGGGCGGATCCGCCGCCAGTGTCGCGAAGGTCCGCGGTCCCGGTTTCAGCGGAGGCGCTACCGACGTGGCTACCCATTCGGACACGAACCTCGACAACGTGCCACCGGTTCCCAGCGCCGCGTCGCACAGGCGGGCCACCGTTTCGTTCGGTGGCTTGTGACCGTTCTCCAGCTTGCTCAGGTAACTCTTGTGGTACGCGATCTTGCGAGCCAGCTCGCCCATCGACAAGCCCGCGAGGATGCGAGCCTCCCGCAACAAGGTGCCGAACGACTCAGGCATGGTGCCTCCCGTGGCCGGCCGGGTACCGCGGTCCACCACCGCGGCGCCCAGCAGGCGGCACTGTTCAGCCTACCCAGCCATGACTGTCCGCGGCGCGGGGTCGTTCGGGGGCGACCAGCCCGATCAGGACGGCGGCGAGAGTGGCGGTGAAGCGGGTTTGCGAACAAGGCATTTCATTCTCCTTCTTATCGCCGGCCCCCGTAAACGGCAGCGGTGTCCGAAGAATGGCCGCCACGAGTGAGTCGGCAGAAGGTGTTGACCGTTGACCGAATGAGAAGGGGAACGGTCAACGGAGGATTCCGCGGGTATGGGCGGTGAGAACAGCGAAGGCGCTCGCCGCGTGCGGCAGCAACCCCTCCGTGGCCATACGCAGCACTTCGAGAGCGTCGAACCAGTGAACCCGCAGATCCGCCTCGCCCGGTTCGAGACACTGCGCCGTGGTGGTGAGCCCGCTCGCGAGGAACGTGTGTTCACGGTGGTTGGAGAACGAGTCGGCGCCGTGCACCGTCCCCAGCGGAGTCAGCCGGCTGGCGATCAGCCCGGCCTCCTCGCGGAGTTCCCGCAGAGCGGCTTCAGCCGGACTTCCGTCCCCGGAGTCCATCCGGCCGGTCGGGAGCCGCCATTGATCACCGCCGTGGGTGTAGATCCATTGCCGGGTGACCGGTACCCGGCCGGCCGCGTCGATCGCGAGTACGCACACCGAGTCGCCTACCACGACATGGTCGTATTCGCCACGAGAACCGTCCGGGCGAATAGCCTCGTCCCGGCACAATTCGAGCCAGCGGGAACGGAAGACGACGCGAGTCGAGAGCCGGGACCACGATGCCGGTTCGATTCTCATGGCGACGAGTCAAACACAGTGCGCAACCGCCGCGAGAACATCATCCATTTCAGATCCATTTTCCCTCAACGCCCCTGATTCATCCTGTTCGGGCAGTGAGCGGCCTTGAGCCGCTTAACCACTCGAACCCGAGGTGCGCTCTTGGACACCAGCTCTGACCGGATCTCCACCGCGGCGCGGCCCGCCGGCCTGTTGCGCCTGTGCGGAGAGTTCCCGTCCCCCGCACGTGGCTGCCCCATCGTTGGTTGCGACCCGGTCCGAGTCGGGCCGGTCGACCTGTACTGCGCCGACCACGAGCGGTTGATCCCGTTCAGTGCGGCGCGGTTCGGGAAAGCCCGGTGGTTCGTGGTCAACCTCGTCCGTGTCGCGGTCTGCGGTGTCTTCGTGCTGGCCGCCTGGCTCGAGATCTCGCTGCCACTGTTCGTTCTGCTGGCCGCGGCCGGTTTGGCCGTCGCCGTGCTGCCGCTGTACCGCTTTCCCTTCACCTCGAAGGTGGTCGCCGCGGCGTGGCTGCTGGCCTGTGTCGCTGTTCAGACCTTGCCGTTGCTACCGGAGCTCTTCCAGCGGATCGCGCATACCGTCTTGGTCGGTTCGGTGCTGGTGCTGGCGTTGGTGCATACCGGTCAGCTCGCCTGGTCCGAGTGCCGCCGGGCGGTACGGCCCGCCGCGCCGGCCGTGGTCTACTCGGCTTTCGCCGCCGTCCCCGTGTTCCTTGCCGGATGGGCGCTCACCGATCCGGGCGTCGACATCGCTTTCCTGCCGGCCCCGGCGCGGACATGGCTTCTGCTGGGCGCGGCGACGGGTGCGATCGGCGCGGCCTTGATCGCCGCCATCGCGGGTGCGGTCGACGGACAATCCGCCGTGAACAGGAACGTGAGTCCTGTTCTGCGTGCACGGGAGACCGCGTGGGCGGTCCGCTGGCAGGCCGAAGTGAGGACGGCGACCGGAGCGAAGGGCATCGAGCGGGCCGTGACCGAGTTCAGCGGGCGGACCGTCGCGAGCGCCGTCGCCGCCGCTCGTGGCGTCGCCAACCTGCTGCTCCGCGCCGCTCACCTGCTCCAGGTCCTCGGCGTCCGCGTGATCGTCAAGGGTCATCGCTACGCGGTCATCGGACGACGGCGAACGGTCGCGGCCGGCATCGCCACCGGCTCGCTCATGGTCGAGTCGGTGGAACTCGCTCGTTCAATCGGGCCGCGCACGGGTCGGGCCGTCGTTCTCCCCGCCCTGTGCGTCGCGGTGGCGGCGATGGCTGCCGCCAGTGGCAGCGAGGTCGCCTTGCGGTACCTGCTCACCGACCACCTTTTCTCGCTGGCAGACCTCGGCGCCACGTTCGCCGTCGGCGTGGGGACGCTGACCTTCGTCTGGATGTCGCTGTCCGGTTTGTCATTTCCTTCTCTCGCGAAAAGCTGGTTGCACTCGGCTTCCATCGCGTTGCCCTATGTCGTCGTGGTGTGCACCCTCGGCGGCTGGGCGGTCGGTCTTCCCGGCACCTTGGGATACGGGCCGGTGACCCTCGGGCCACTGACCCTCGTGACGACGGCCCTGCTGGTGTCGACCTTCGCGTGGACCCGCTGGTCTCCCAAGGCCCGGTCACGCACACCACACCCCGCTCCGCGAACAGCGGGGAGAGAAACCGTGATCGACGAGGGGAGGTGAGGTATATGGAGCGCAACCACGAGCGGCTGGAGGCGCCGTCCCCGGCGGAGACCAAGCCGAAGGAGACGACACCGCCGTCGGAGGAGACGCTGCGCAAGCTGGGTTCGGCCGCCATCGACGGCGCGAACGACCGGTGACACCGGGGAGTCTGGCCAGGCATCTGGCCAGACTCCCTCAAACCGTGCCGGTCCCGGTATCCGCGCTGTGGCGGAGTCCCGGCTCCAGTTCGCCCAGCCGGGCGATCAGGCTCTCGAGGTCACCCTTGCTGTCACGGTGCCGTAGCCGGGCATAGTGGTTGCGGGCCAGCCAGCGGGTGCTCGCGGGAAGGGCCGCCTCCGGTAGATCCGCGACATCGCCGACCAGTACCGGGACCACGTGCCGTCCGGCGGCATGCGCTTCGGCGATCTCCATGCGTACCCAGTCGTTCCGTTGATCGATAAGTCTGCGCCCGTGCTCGTCGGTGGCGGTCAGCCAGCGCGCACCGATCACCACCAGCAGGACGGCACAACCGCGGACAGCCGAGAGCAGAGCGGTGTCGAACGCGGTGCCCAGGTCCATCGAACGGCTGTCCAAGAACACCGAGTCGGAGCCGAAACGGGCGGACAGTTCCCTGTCCAGCAGCACCGCCGCCAAGGGCTCGTCCGAGGAACGGTAGTTGATGAAGATCGGCGGAAGTGTCTTCGTGGTCATGGCGACAACTCTGGAGGGCGGAAGCAGTGCGCACTAACCCGACATCGGCGACCTTCTCCTACCTTCGCCGTGCTGTCAGTGGTGACCGGACGGCCGCGCCGGTGCACGTGATGGCCAATCGTGAGCTGACCGCCTGCATGCGTCAGGTCCGTGTCGCCGCCGGGATGGGATGGGACGTGACGTTGGCTGTCCTCAACGACACCATCCGCCTGCTGTACCCCGACGCGGCCGGGGCGCCAGTCGGGGACGACCGGAGGACAAACCCCCGCGGCCGACCGTGCTTGGTCGACTACGACTTCATCCGGCGACTCGAGCAAGGACTGCACAGCCGCTTCGACAAACCGAGGGGCGGCTGGGCGGACCGGTCCGCCATCGCGGCGAACCGGTTCAACGCCAGCCGCGTGCCGCCTTGGCTGGTGCGAGCCTATGACGTCGCCTTCGGTGCCGACGGACTCCTGGTCGACATCTTCTGCTGGGCCGCCGCGTACCAGGCCGACCAGATGATGGATCTGCCCCGTCGCACCCGTGATTTGCCAGGATTGGTTCCGGCCGGGAGCGAGTACGCCTTCCTGGCGAGGGATATCGAGAACCCGACCGACGTCGTCCACGCCTTGCTCACCGAGCAGGCCGGCCGTCTCGTCCGGCTGCGTGAGGCCGCGCCCGCACCGGACGTGCCGTGGTCGCCCCGCCCGGACGACCTGGCGGGCAACCTCGGTGAGGCCGAAGCGGAGGCGCCGGAGGGGTTGCTCGGACTTCCCGGTCAGCAAATCGTAGCTCGCTACGTGCTGCACAACATCGGAGCGCGTCCTTGGCGTGACCGTGTGCTCTACCGCGTCGGCGCCACCCAGGACAACATCGGTACCCCGCCCTTGGTGCCTGTGCCGGATACCGACCCCGGTGGTACGGCCGACATTCGCTGCGTGATGCGGTTGCCCCGTCGCCCCGGCACGTATCGTCTTTGCCTCAAGATGGGCTGGCCGGACGGCACCTACTGTTTCCCGACCACCCTGCTGGGACTGATCGTGACGGCGATCGTCCCGCCCGCCGACCTGACCGACCCGTATGAGGAGTGGCCGGACCATGCCCGATGACCGCGCCACCACACTGCGAGAGCTCCGTGGACGAACGTCCCAGACCGAGTTCATCCGCCGCCTGGTCGGAGGAGGCTTACCCCAGGGGTCCCTCAGCCGCGAGAGACTGGCCCGGGTGGAGAAAGGGACGGTCACGCTGCCCCAACGACTCTGGGACGCCATAGCCAACGCGCTGGTCGCCAGCGGCTTCTCGGCGGCTTCGGTTTCCCCGCTACGCGAGCCGGCTTCGCTGATCGAACCGGTACCCCCCGCCATCCCGGCTACCCGCGTGGCCCAATGGACCCGGGTGGCAGAGCACACCGCGGCCACGACGAAATGGTCGGAGATGATCGAGAAGGTCCTGAAATGGTTGCGGCCGCCGGATGACGAGCCTTACCGCGACCTGCTTCACCGCTATGGCGGCAAAGACCGGTCGAAAAGTTTCGATGAGGTTCGGGCGCGACTCGCGCTCGGCGCGACCGGCAGGCCATGGCGCCCGGACAACGCCGACGGGGTCGCCATCGACCGCGACGCCTCCGAACTGGACGTTCATTTGCGGCACACCAGTCCCTTCGTACTGACCTTGCGCCTGCACAACACCGGCGCCGTGGCATGGCGGGACAGACTGCTGTTCCGTATCGGCACGCCCGTGGCGTCCAGCCTGCCCTTGACCCCCGCTCTGCTGCCGGTCCCCGACACCGACGCGGGCGGCTCTTGCGACATCCGTATCCCCGGACGCTCGCAGTGGTTTCCCAACCTCGCCGAGGTCAGCTACGTCATGGTGTTCGCGGATTGCGCCTCGTGTCTGCCCGGCAGAGTCGTCTGCCGAGTGGACACTCGCGACGGCGACTACGACAAGTCGTTCGAGCTACCTCAAGGCTTCCCCGTCGCCGAGGCAGGTCCGGCAACCTAGCCTGCCCCTTCGGCGCCACACCTGCGCGGCCGGCTCGGCGTACAGGTGAATCCACGCACGAGACACATCGACCGCCCGCACGCCGGTGCGCTGGAGCACCCGCTAAACTGTGGCCACGGGCCGTTAGCTCAATCGGTAGAGCTGCGGACTTTTAATCCGTAGGTTCTGGGTTCGAGCCCCAGGCGGCCCACCAAACTTCCAGGTCAGCGGACTGGCCGAACTTCCCTCAAGATCATCCGGCCGGTTTACGGCCGGTTTATTCGCCCGATCGCAGGGTCTCATCGAGTGCGTCGGCACCGCGACGGCTGACTGCTCCGCGCCCCATGTACACGTCTTGCGTCATCGACGGGTGCGCGTGCCCCAGGATGTCAGCGATCTGCCGTGCGGTGAGCCCAGCGTCATCGAGCAGGGTAGCCACGGTCTTGCGGAAGGTCCGGAAGGTCACCCACTCGTAACCAGCCCGCGCGACGAACGGCTTCCACGCGCGATTGCGGACGTTGGACGCTTCGCGGACAGTGCCTGTGCTGCTCGGAAAGATCGGTCCGTCGAGGCTGACGACGGCGTTTTGACGCTGGACGAGCATGGCCACGCACCAGTCGGGCAAGGGGATATCGCGATCGGCATTCAGGGTTTTGCCTCGATTGAGGACCTTCCCGCGTCCCTTGGCGCGGATCACGTTTCCGGCCATGGCCAGAACACGGCGGTCCTCATCGAAGTCGGGCCAGTGGGCCGCCAGAGCCTCGCCTGTGCGTTCTCCGGTGCCCAGGAACAGCCGCGCGAGGTCCGGCAGGTCGTCCGCGATCGCCTGTTGATCGGTGTCCAGCTTGCCCAGGAGGTCAAGTACCTCAGCGGCGGACAACGCGCGGGGCTTCACCCGCTGGTGCTTCGCCTTCTTGCTCTCCAGACGGCTGATCTCCCGGACCGGGTTGGTGTCCAGCGCGCCATGCCTCGCCGCGAACGCGCAGATCCCGGACAGGATGGCGCGGACGGTCTTCGCCGAACTCACGCTGGACTCGTCGCGGACCTTGCGGCACAAGCGATCGAACGCCGGGATACCGATCTTGGGACTGTTGATCTCACGCATCCGCAGTTCACCGACGGCAGGAATCACGATGGTCTCGAACCGGTTCCGGTAGGTGTCCACAGTGCCCCAGCTCTTGTGGTTCTGCTCAGCGTCCTTCTCCAGCTCGCTGAGCCACATTCGGCCGGCATCCGTCAGCTTCGTCTCGGACGTCACATCCTCGTCGGCGGCAGGCGCGACCCAGTCTCGAATCGCTTCCTTGAGACGGTTCTCTGCCTTCGGCCCAGTCGAGTCGAATCGCGCGACCTCGTACGTCTTGCCGTCGAAGTCCCGGTACAGGCAGCGTGCCCGGAAGCTTCCGGGCGTCTCCTCCGTCACTCGGATCTTGCCGTACGTGCCGATCGGCAGGGGAGGGCGACCCATCAGGTACTCCCGTCCTCTTGTCCGTCGAGCTTGCGCCGGGCGAGGTGTAGTTCCGAGAACACAGCGGCGAGGCGGCGTTCAGCGTCGTTGTGGTAGCCGATGCCGGTCATGGACCAGTCGTTGACGACGGTCAGGGGCTCGGTGTCGGCGATGCCCAGAGCTTCGCGCTGTTCGTCCAGGCGGTATTCGGCGCGGGTGCGGCGGATGGCCCCGAAGGTGGTGGAGTAGCGGCGGGATTTGGTGAGGAAGTGGCCTCGGAAGCCGAGCATGTGCGCCCACTTTCGGAGGTTCAGTTCCTCGAACTCAGGCAGTCCACCGAGGCGCCAGGCGGTTCGCATGAGCTGTTTGTGGTGCTCGGTGACGTCGAGCTGTTCGATGTGCTCGGCAGAGCGAATCCGGTAGTCAGAGCCTTCGGTCAAGCGGGTGCCCTTGGTGGCGTACTTCGCGACGTAGCCCGCGACACGCCGGTCATGCCAGCCGTCCTCCCAGGTGCTTTCCGACGTGGCGATGGGTTCGACGTCGACCTGATCACCCCACGCCAGATCACGCGCGCCCACGGCGGAGGACTCGGGGGTGCGCACGACCACCGAAGCCGCGGCTTCCTGGATGACAGCCGTGAGGACGTCGGTGTCCAGACAAGTGGAGGGCGGGGGCGGACCGTCAGGGCCTTCGGGGCCGTCGATCCGGACCACTGCGTGGAAGTGGATCAGTCCCCGGCGCTGGTATTCGGCGACTTTGGCGTAGGACAGGCGCATGACCTCGCGCAGCTCAGCCGCCCGGATGCCGAGAGCGCGGGCGAGTTTGCGGCCCACGGCGATGGTGAAGCGGCGCCACAGTTCCCCGGCGTGGGCCTGCCACAGCACCGACCCCGCATAGTCGTAGGTGTCCGGGTCCACCGGCGTGCCGAGAGCATCGTCGTACTGGGAGTGCACCTCACCGCATGAGCATCGGCGGACGTGTCCATTGCGGACCGGTCGGGAGTGGACTTTCCCGAACGACGGAGCGGTCAAGGTGGCCAGGACCCGCAGATGGCCGGTGACGGTCTCAGGGACGCCCTTGCCACCGGCCATGCCCGCGCGGATCAGGTGGAACGTGTCGTGGGCGTAGTGCGCCGAGCAGGACTCACACACAGCCGCGCGGCGGTTCTTGCAGGGGACGAACACATTGCCCGACAGCGTCGAGACGACCGCGCCCGAGCCGTCGACCACTGTGGACGATCCGGCCATCCGGACCGGCTTCACGCAGCCCCGAGCGGCCTGGACTTTCCCGGACCAAGAGTCGAAGTCAGCACGGTCGAGGACGTGGGCCAGTGCCGGGTCCAGCATGCCGGACTCGGTGAACGTGGCCGCGATCTCACGCAGGCCCAGCGGAGCGGCGACCATCAGGCAGCCACCCCCGCACCGGGCCAGCCGACGGACTTCGGAGCCTGCCGCCAGTCCCACGCCCCCCGAACCCGGTGCCAGCCATCTAAACAGGACACTTCCAGCACGCGGCCGTGCTCCACCAGGTCGTTCCAGGCGTCCGGGGACACGCCCATGGTCAGCACGACGTCCATCACCCAGTGCGGGAGGTCACGGAATCGGGCCTGGCAGTACGGGCGGCCTGTCGCGGGATCGACGTCGGAGAGCCGGAATCGGGTCCCTACAGGAACGGTCTTCGTCGCCATCGCTCAGCCCTCCGCGCAGTGGCAGATGGCAGCGCCACCGACGTGCCCGGTCAGCGAACCGTCCCTGTCGCGAATCGCGAGGGTGCCCCAGCAGTCCGGGCACACCCCAGCGGGCGCACACCGGTCACCACGCTGCGCGACGGAACGCAGGAACCGTGCCAGCGAGTACGAGCGGAACGGGCCGACCACGGTGTAGGTATCTCCGGCGTCCACCAGCGCGTCCCACTCCGCACCGGACAGGCCCACCACGTCCGTGATCACGTCCTCCACGTACGGCGGGAGATCACCGAACTTGTTCCGCGCGTACGGCTCCAACGTCAGCGGATTCTCATCCGAGAACCGGAACCGAGCCGGGATCATGGTCACATGCGGTTCCTCGTCCAGCAGAGCTAGTGCGCCCATCGTGGCCTCCGGTGAGGGGATGAGGTTTGCATGTTTGCATGCAAACCTGTGAACATCATCACCGTACGGCCTGTCGGGGCGAAGGGCAAGGGGTTTGCATGCAAACCTTCGGATAGCCAAGTAGCATTGCGGCTATGGAGCCACGCGAAACCGTCGTCCCCGCCCCGCTCAAGGTGCGCATCGCGGACGACTTGCGCATGCGCATCGAGGCTGGCGAGCTCAAGCCGGGAGACTCGCTGCCTACTCTCCAGGAGTTGGTGGAGCAGTGGCAGTGCTCGATGGACCCCGTTCGCGCGGCGGTGGCGCTACTCAAGCAGCAAGGGCTGATCACGGGTGGTCGAGGCAAGGCCCCCGTAGTGCGTACGCCGCCCAGGCAAGTTATCCGATCTGCAAATCGTCATCAGGCTGAGAAAGACTTGGTACTTACGCCTGAATCGGTACGCGGGCGCATCGGTACATCTGAGATTGAGATGGGCGTAGAGATCTCCAATCTTGGATTCAAAACCACGTATCAGATCGTAGATGCCGATCGCGAATTAGCGGAAGTATTCAGACTCGAACTGGGTGCACCTCTGTTGCAGCGGATATTCGAGTACGTGAATCCGTCAACGGGATTTCGCGAAGCCTGGAGCGTTTCGCATATCCCTAAAGTTCTTGTTGAGGGAAATCCTCGACTCTTGGACGCCAATAACGAGCCATGGCCGGGCGGGACCCAGCATCAGCTTTTCACGGTGGGGATCGAAATCGCCCACGTCACGGACAGGGTGACTGCAACTATGCCTTCGACGGCAGATGCGCAACTCTGGGACCTCGATGGCGGGGTTCCCATGCTGAAATGCCGACGCATATCCCTGGATGCTGAACAGCGGGTCGTTGAGACGTCCGATGCTGAGTATCCGGCGGATCGGACTGTGCTTAGCTTCGAAACACCGCTCTCTCTCTGGAGTGACGAGCAATTGAAGGGCATCTAAATGCCAGTACTGTCTGTTGTCACGGCGGGGTATAAACCCACTGCGGAATTCCTGCCCGAGGCGATCGAAAGTGTTGCGGTTCAGGAATTGCCGCCGGGTTGGGTCTTGGAGTGGATATTCCAAGAAGATGGCGACAAGCCGGGGCTAGCAGGATTCTTTGAGTCTGTGGAGTACGCCCAGCATGAATCCAACGGCGCTCAACTCGGTGTGGCAACGACTCGGAACCTGGCCCTCGCTAGGGCAACAGGCGACCTCGTACAGGTACTGGATCAGGATGACATTCTGCTACCTGGCGCACTTGGGACACTGATTCCACTCTTCGAGCGGGAACCCATCCACTGGGCAATCGGGCAGGCGGATGACCTGATGCCTTCTGGTCAACGGGTGGCGTGGGAGTCGGCTATGCCGTACGGCGTTCTGGAGCCTGGAGCGGTCAACAGGTGGGCAAGTGAGCATGGCGGAAATTGGCCCATCCACTGCGCCAACCTCATGATGAGGACAAGTTCAGTGAGGGCTCTTGGGGGATGGGGCGCTGGACCCACCGATGACGACCTAATCCTCTTCGCGGCCCTCTCGGAGCTGACGCCCGGCTACAACGTGGACGCGGTTACGTGGCTCTACCGACAGCACGCACAACAAGCTCACCTTGCTGATACCTGGCGGACCAACAGCGCCAACGGTAGGCGGATTGCGATGCAGCGCGTACGGGCGCTCAAGTCGGCCGGTCTCGTGCTCGACTCGCATGCGCCCCTTGTGGTCGGTCAAGCTGACTTGTCGGCACTCAGCATCGGCCAGCCCTTGAAGGAGGCGCCGCCGGGAGATCTGTAGTTGGTGAGAACTTTCTCTACTGGATCAAGGCGGCCCCTCCGGGGCCGCTGGCAGAGTGTTCGATCCACGGGCAAGCCCCGCCGGGGCGTGCGGGCTGGCGCCCGGTCCCCGGCGGTCGCCCGTGGAAAAGCAAGCCAGCGGCCACCCGCCGAAGAGGCCGCCAATAAGGTTTCGAGCCATCGACCAGGGCAAACGGCAATGCCGGGCGTGGCCCCGCGGGAAGGCTCCGTCAACAAGCAATGTCCTCGCCGGACGGGCAGGTCTCCGGGATGGCCGGGGAAGCGCGGAAGTCGCGTTCGTGCGTGCCTGTCGTCCATCCCATCGACCTCCTGAGGGCTATCGAGCCTGTCAAGGGGGCAGTCCGGAGACGCACTCACGGAGGCAGAATGGTGCCCCCTTGACAGGCTCGATCGGGCTGACGCCAGGTCGATGGGATGGACGAAGAGGCCCCCACTTGCAGGTGGAGATCTCAAGATCATCCGGCCGGTTTACGCCCGGAATTCACCGATCGACAACGACCAATGTCCACAAACGACGAGCGTTTGCACTCGTGAAACTCGCAGATAATGACCAATATTGCCAAATGTCCACAACGGACTGACGGCCCGGAATGCTGAACCGTAGGTTCTGGGTTCGAGCCCCAGGCGGCTCACCACCTTGACATTCCCGCTGGTCAGCGGGGATGTTGTTCTTTCTCGGCCATGTCCGCCTTGGTGTCGCACACGATGGGGCTCCGTTTCGCCTCGGTTGCCCTGCTGTGCCGAAGTTCGTGTCCAACTGGCCGCACGGACGTTACCTCTCAGCCGTCTTCCGCAACGTCTCTACAGCGGCTGCCTGAGCTGAACCGGGCCGCGATGTGGGGGACCGCGCTCGTGATCGCAGGCGTGGTGACCTTGCCGTGGTGGCCGCTCACCGGCGCGGACCTGGTCAAGGCCCGCCTCGATGCACTGAAGATCGGGTTGAGCATCGGTGTCGGCAGCGGCGGTGTGGTCGCCTTTACCTAGCCTGGCGCCGCCAGCACTCCGCCGAAGCGAACCTCGACAACCGTGAACGCGCCTTCGCCCACCAGCAGGCTTCTTGGACCGCCACGATGGATGGCCGCTGGCGAAGGAACTTGACCTGCAGGTTCCGGCATTCCTGCTCCCTAAGCAACAGGCGTCCGAATCCGCGGAAGTCGTGCAGGTTCCAAAGTGATGATTCTCAGTTCCACGGGTTCTCCTTTCGGCGCCGAACACATAGCCGGGGAAGCTGGTCTGCTGGAGCCCTGACAGGCTGTCACCACCTGTGGATTGTTCGCTACATGGCGCGATGTTCCTGCGCTAGGGTGGTGAATCGAGGGAGTGAGTTGTCGCGCCGCCGCTTGGGGGAGTGCTGGGTGAAGGTCGTACAGGGGCCGCGCAGGACGGATCCGTTTTTCAACCGGGTTACGGCGCGCCGGTCGATGCGGAAGCAGCTGACGGCCCGGCGCGGCGAACGCCGCGTCTGCCTGATGTTCGTCCACGCTCCTGAGGGACTCGGGCGCTTCAGCCTGGCGAGTGAGTTCTTCCACGAAGACCCGGCCGCGTTCGACGGGTATTGCGTCGAGGTCACGGCACGCGAGGTCGACGGTGAGCCGGTACCGCTGGGCGAGATGCTCGGGCAGGCACTGCGGGGCTTGGGACTCGCGGACACGGAACAGCCCAGTTCGGACGCCGCTCGAGCCGAGACCTACCAGCGGGTGTCGGCTGGCAGGCGATTCCTGCTGGTGGTCAAGGACGCGATCACCGCCGACCAGGTCAAGCCCTTGATTCCGGCGCTGGCTCCGGAGGCCGCCGTGGTGGTCACGACCCGGTCGGTCCTGCGGGGACTCTACGCGCTCGACTTCCTCGACATCCCGCTCGGCAAGCTTCCGGACACCGACTCGCGTGCTCTGCTGGCTTTCGGTCTCGGGGCTACCGCGAGCAAGATCGACGAGGCGACGGTGCGGGAGCTGGCGGCCCTGTGTGACGGGTACCCGCTGCTGATCCGCATCGTGGCCGCCCACCTCGTGGGCAGACCACGAGCAGCTCGGCGCTTCCTCACCGAGGTACGAGATTCAGAGACAGCGCTGCTGGACATGGACCTGATGCAGCGGCTCGCCCGGTTCCTGGACTTCACCTACGACGGGCTCCTCCAGGAGTTGCGGCGGGCCTACCGGCTGGCGGCGCTGATACCCGGTCCGGACTTCACCGCGGCAGCGGCGGCCGTCGCGTTCGACACCGATCCGGACCATGCCGAACGTGTGCTCGACGACCTGGTCGACGCCAACCTGCTGACCTACGAGGAACCAGGCCGGTATTCCTTCCACAGCGTCATCCGCGCGGACGCGCTCCGGCGAGCCCACACCACTGACGGCGCTGACGAGTGTGCAGCCGTCACCGGGCGGCTCGTGACGTGGTACCTGGACGAAGCCGTGCCTCGCGACGCGGCGTTGGCGGACCGCTGGCGTGTCGGCCCCGTCTTCGAGGCCTACACCGCCTCGGGCACACAACCGCCGCCACGCGAGGACGCGATCGCGTGGTTCGAGGCGGAATGGCGGGGTGTCGTCGCGTGTGTGGGGGTAGCTCACAAGGCGGGTCTGCACCCGGTCGCGTGGCAATTGTGCGTCGCGGTGTTCAAGTTCCTGCACTCGCACGGGCACCACGATGCCTGGTTGGAGAGCCACCGGGCCGGTCTCGAATCAGCCCAGCAGTGCCAGGACATCGCGGCCATCATGCAACTGAGCAGCCAGCGCGGCGCCGCGTTCCTCGCCATCGGCGACCTGGACGCGGCGCACGCCGACTTCGAGACCTCACGGGAAGCCGCACTCCGGACCGGGCACATGCTGGGTCTGCAAAGTGCCTGTGAATGGCTCGGCAAAGTCGCCGCTGCTCGCCGTGCCACCAGAAAAGCGCTGGCGTTCTACGACGACTCCGAGCGGGTCATCGACCAGGCGGGCGAGGCCATTCCTACACGACAGCAGGCGCGGATGCGGGCACTGCTGGGACTGCAGCGTGGCCGCGCCCGCCTGCTCGACGGCGACGGGACCGCTGCCGCGGCCGCGGCAACCGTGGCGGTCGAATATTTCGATCGCCACAGTTCGGAGCGGGAAAACCTGGCGAAATGCCTGCTAGTTCTGGCCTCGGCCGCCCGTCTCACCGGAACGGTGGACGAAGCGGCGACACTGTTCGGCCGTGCTGCGGGCCTGTTCGCGGCCGACAACCTCCGCCGACCGCAAGCAGCCGCCCTGGTCGACCTGGGCGACGCGCTGGCGCCCACCGATCCGACGGCGGCGCGGGACGCCTTCCAACGAGCGAATGCCCTGTACACAGTCCTGGGGGATCCAGCAGCGGACCAGGTGCAGGCCCGTCTCGATGACCTGGACTCCTAACCCGGCGTCCGCAAGCTGATCGACATCCGGTGGGGTCCGACAGCCACGGTAACGTCCGGCGGTAGCTCGTCCCAGCGGTGCCCGTCAGTCAGGAAGGCGTGCACGGCCGAGGCGCATACTGCGGCATCGATCCCCGATATGGCTTCTCCGCGCACAACCAGGTCGATGACCCGACCGTCGCGATGCGCAATCCGGCAGCGGTCGTCAGCAAGCTGGACCGCGACCAGCGTGCACGCCGGGCGGTCACCGAACACCCTCGCCGGTGGCGGCCCGGACTCCGGCACCACGATGATCCCCGCAAGACCGACCAGATCCCGGCGGGGATGATCCAGAGCGATGACCAGGTGGCAATTCGCGGTACGGGGCGCCTGGCCAGGCCGGCCGACGACATCGGCCGGCCACCGCCTCACCCTGAATTCGTTCTCCCCGACACTGCGGGACTCCACCCACCATGCCCACGCCGGGGATCGCTGCGAAACCAGCTCCTCCACCGGATAGGGCGTCACCACCGCACCGTGATCCGGCTCCGGCAGATTCATCAGTTCGTAGAACTCCCGGCGCAGGATCTGGGCCGCTTTGCCCGGCGCCGAAGACGCCAGCTCTCGTACCAGCGCGAAACGATCACCGTCCGCCAATGCCTGCTCAAGCTGAGGCCGGAACGGACGCCGCAGATCCAGCCGCTGCGCCGATCGCCCCAGCTCACCGATCGCCGACCCGGGCACCACGTCCTCCGCGGGAAAGGTCGCGAGCAGAACCGGCCGCCCCAGGGACGCGCCATAACCCGTCACAGCGCCGTGGTCACCCACCACGACCGTGGACGCCACCACCGCCTGCTGCCACCCCCATGCCGGGGGAACGATCCGCAGCCCCGCACGGACACAATCAGCGAACCACAACCGGATTTGCGAGGGGCCATGCGCGAACCACGTATTCGGATGGAGAACCAGTGCGACGATGAACTCATCCGACGGCAATTCGGCGAGCAACGCCGCGACCAAGTCCGGCGAGCGCCCCAGCAAGGAATTCGGCCCCCACGTCGACGACACCAGGAGAACTTTCGCGGCAGGCGTGACGCCGAGCTGCTCGCGATATGACTCGCGCAGCGAAAGACTCGCCGCCAACCGATCCAAACACGGATCACCAGCCACGACGGCAGAGTGAACCGCGGCGGGGACGGTGTCGGAAAGACGATCCAGTTGCTCCTGGTGGGACAACACGATCGACGCGGGAACCACGCTGCCATCCCTGGTCAGCCACTGCGCAGACAGTCCGTACGCGGCGCGGTTTCCGGTTTCCGGTTTCCGGTTTCCGGTTTCCGGTTTCCGGTTTCCGGTTTCCGGTTTCCGGTTTCCGGTTTCCGGTCAAATATTTAGTATATCCAATTCCGTGCGAGAGAACGGCCAGGGGGGCGTTGATGTCGTGCAAATTGCCACTATGGTGTACCGAGATGGCCAGATCGAACGTGAGCGTGATCGCTTGTTGCCAAGGGAGCACGGCGGCGCCGACCTCCTCGAGGTACGTGGTTACGCCCGCGGTTATGGCGGACGCATCGGGAACGGTGTAGACGAGCTGTACCCGGCGATCGGAATCAAAGATCGGCAGGATGTCCGCCAGGCGGTTCAGCGCGGTCACGGTATGGACCACGACGAGAACAGTCCGGGCTGGTGTGATCGTGTTCCAGCGCGAGCTGTGAGGACCGGCTGGGGTTTTCTGCCAGCGCTCGATGTACACCTGTGGTAACTCCCGTGGATCGATCAGACCAGGTCACCGTACCCCGACTGGGCCCGTGTGCCGTGTGATCAACGAAACGCCGAAGCGATCGCCGGACCCGGGCACACGGCCTCGGTAGGTTCGGCGTATGAACAACCCGATCTGGCTGACCGCGGTCGTGGCCGTCATGGGACCGTTGGGGGCGCTTGGCGGCCAGTGGATCGCGTCCACACGCGCATATCGGCTCGCCGAGCGCGAACGAGACGAACGTGACTACAAGGACAAGCGAGACGTGTTCGCCAAAGCGCTCGCGGCCGCACGGACGATCCGGCCCGCAGCCCGCACACGTAAAGACAGAGCGGCAAGCGAACCGGTTCTGCTCACCCTCCGGGAGGCCGGCGCCCATGTCGACCTTCAGGCCCCCGAACTCGCGGACAGCGCCATGGCGCCTGTGGTCGAGACCGCTGAGCGCCTGCTGGACGTAGCCGCCCGGGCAGACACTCCTCGAGCCGTCATCGCCGAAGCAGAGGCCGAGTACGACGGTGCGTTCGAACGCCTGCGCAGCCAGATGCGCGAGCAGCTTGCGCACTGAATGCACCTCGGGTCGAGGCGTTGAATCGAGGGCTCCGACCGGCGTCTCGGTATCAGACGCTGGTCTTGCGCCTGCCGTGAGCCGGCCGAACGTGACGGAACGGTCGACGATGGCTGTGGGATCATCGCCCCGGTTTTGGGGTCGGCGCCCCGAAGTCAGTGCTCGCGCGCGAATCGGTAGTGCAACACGGTGGTGCCGCGGCGTGACCATGCCGTACTCAGCGCCGCGAGCCGTGTCGCGAGCCTCATGAACAGTGGGTAGCGGGCGACTTCGGGCGCACGGGAAAGCAGGATCTCCTCGACGAGTGTGAGGTCGGGGTTCCACCGCTCCGGCGCCCGGGGGTCGTCGAAACCGGGGTTGGCGACGGCGTCGGCGATGGAGTTCGTGCCCTTGTAGTGCTTGAGTGCCCAGACATGGAATCGCGTGTAGCCGTTGAAGGCGATTTCGCCGTCTGGGAAGTGTGCGGTGAGCTCGCGCAACGCGGCCGTCAGATCCGGCTGGGCGAGGAACGCCACCAAGCCGTCGGCGACGATGACCGCGGGGCGGTCGCCAGGCAGCTCGTCGATCCAGTCGTGGCCCGCCACGTCCGCGGCGATGAAGTGGGCATTGGCGGGCTGCGGCAACAGCTTGCGGCGGGCGGCGATGACACTGGGCAGGTCGACGTCATACCAGTCCACAGTGGACGGGGGGTCGACGCGGATCATCCTGCTGTCCAGTCCGGCGCCGAGGTCGACCACGACCGAGTCCGGGTGGCGGGCGACGAAGTTCCGCACCACGCCGTCCAGTTTCTTGGCCCGCAGGGCTATGTCGCGCATGCCGGTCTTCGCGTGCGGGTAGTCGGCGACGTTCGTCCCGGTCCGCTCGACGATCTTCGCCGCGGTGGTGTCGCGGAGGATCGAGTGCTCCTGCTCGCTGTCGAGCGCCCGGCCGCACAAGGTCAGGTACAGGCTGGCCTCGGCGGGGGTGAAAGTCCGTGGCTCGGTTGCCATGAGGCATCTCCGTTTCCAAATCAGTGAACTTAAACGTACACCTGAATATGGGGCTGAGCTGCGTCGATTCTGATAGGTTGCAATGACTGAAGAGAAAGCAAGGGGTGTCGTGATGCCAGGAAGCCGGTTGACCCACGAGGACCGCGGCCGGATCGCCGGTTGGCTCGCCGACGGTCTGCCTTATTCGGAGATGGCCAGGCGGCTCGACCGTCCGACATCGACGGTCACCCGGGAGGTCGACCGGAACGGTGGCCCGGAGCGCTACCGCGCCGACGAGGCTTCTGCCGCGACCCGGCAGCGCGCCGGTCGCGTGGGGAAGCCGAGCCCGAGACCCGCGGCGGTACGCGGCTTCGAGGAGCGGTTCACCGAGATGATGGTGCGCACCGGGTTGCCGAGGATGCCCGCGCGGGTGCTCGCGAGCCTGCTCACGAGCACCGACGCGCGGCTGCCCGCCGCCGAACTGGTGCGACGGCTGGGGGTGAGTCCGGCGTCGGTGTCCAAATCGGTCGCCTATCTCGCGGACCTGCGGTTGATCCGCCGCGAGCGTGACTCTTCCGAACGCCGTGAGTGCTACGCCGTCGACGATGATGCCTGGCACCAAGCCTGCCGTCGCCAGGTCGAGGTGTGCCGCCTGTGGGCCGAGGCGGCGATGGAAGGGGCCGAGGTACTGAACGGCTCAGCGGCGGCGACACGACTTTCCGCGATGAGCCGGTACTTCGACCACGTCGGCGATGACCTCGCGGATGCCGCCGAACGGTGGCGCGGTGTTTTCGACGGGTGATCCGCGCGTCCCGCTGATCAAGGGACGGGGTAGCGGACGCCGGTGAGTGCTTCGGAGGTTTCCCACAGGCGAGTTCGCCGCTCGACGTCGTGAGAGCGGGCGCTGGAGCGGACCGGGACCGGATGGCCTTGGATTTCGAACAGACCCGAGGGGCCGTAGTAGTCACCACCGACGGCGCTCGGGTCGGTGGCGGCCCGGAGGGTGGGCAAGGCACCCATGGCGGGGGTGCGGCCGAACAGGCGGGCGAGGGCGAGGTTCGGCAGCCGGAAGGCGGCAGGCGAGTAGCGGAAGACCTCGGTGCTCGCGCCGCCGGGATGGGCGGCCGTGGCCACGGCCCTGGTATCGGCGAGACGCCGGTCCAGCTCATAGGTGAACAAGAGGTTGGCCAGTTTCGACTTGGCGTAGGCGTTCCTGGTCGGGGCGGCGGGGTCGTCGAGGTCGATGCGGCCGAAGCGGTGGCCGATGCTGCTGACGGTGACGACGCGCCCGGCGGGAGCGGCGAGGACCCGGTCCGTCAGTAGGCCGGTGAGGGCGAAGTGCCCGAGATGGTTGACGCCGAACTGCATTTCGAAGCCGTCGGACGTAGGGCCGGACAGCCCGGTGACGCCGGCGTTGTTGATCAACAGGTCGACGTGGCCGTGGCGGTCCCGGATCACCTCGGCCGCGGCGCGGACCGACTCCAGCGAGGCCAGGTCAAGCTCGACGATCTCGGTCTTGGCCCCGGCCGCACTCAGGTGGATCCGGCCGGCCGCGTCCTTGGCCTTGTCCGGGTCGCGGCAGGCGAGGACGACGGTCGCGCCGTGCTCGGCCAGGGCTCGGGCGGTCTCGAACCCGAGCCCGGTATTGGCGCCGGTGACGACGGCGACGCGGCCGCCCTGGTCGGGAATGTCAGTCTCGGTCCACACACCCACTGCGCTCCTCCTAACATGAACGACTGGTTCATGATTTAAAGTGAACCAGTCGTTCATGTTCATCGCAAGGCTGATGCGGGAGGCCCACGGCAGGATGACCGGACAGCCCAGGCGGCGCGTTGACGCGCTGCGCAATCGAGAAGCGATACTCGCGGCCGCACGCGAGCTGGTGATCAGCCGCGGGCCCGTAGCAGGGATGGACGAGATCGCCGCGGCGGCGGGTGTCGCGGTGGGGACGCTCTACCGGCATTTCCCGACGAAAAAGGACCTGCTCGACGGCATCGTCACCGAGATGGGCGCGGTGATCGGCCGCTCGCTCGACGAGGCACTCGCCCGGGTCGGCGACGGCTCCGCTTCGGCGCTGGACGAGATCGCCGCGCTCCTGCGTGCGGTGGTGATCGACATGCGACAGGAGCGGCTGCTCAGGTTCGCCGTAAGCGGCCTCGCGGAGGAGCCATTCCGCGAGATCCAGGAACGTGGGCGCGTCGCGGTGGATCTGCTTGTCGCGCGAGCCCACGAAGACGGCTCGCTCTATCCCGACATCACCGTGGACGACATCATTCTGCTGCTGTCCACCTCGCCCGACGAGACGGTCTCGCGAGCCGGGCAATTCCGCTGGCTCGCCCTGGCGCGGCGCGCCATCACCCCCCTTCCGGTCCGGCGCCAGGCCACCTGAAGCTCTGCGGAAAACCCGCGTGATTTTTGCCACAGTACTTTTTTCGGCCTTTTTAGATCGTGAAAATCCTTCGCCTCAGCGCTTTGACCAGTGGAGGTGTCGGCTCTCGTCGGGCATAGCGTAGGATGGATCTCACCCACTCGCGGTGTGCGTCGCGTGCACCTTGGCGGCGCCTGCGAGAATGGGTCCAGAGATCGGGGCATCGAATGCGCTCCGACTCACTATGAAGAGCAGGTAAAAAGTATGGCTCAGGGCAGCGTGAAGTGGTTCAACGGCGAAAAGGGCTTCGGCTTCATCGCGCAGGACGACGGCGGGCCGGACGTGTTCGTGCACTACTCGGAAATCCAGGGCAACGGCTTCAAGTCCTTGGATGAAGGGCAGCGCGTGGAGTTCGAGATCGGCCAAGGCCAGAAGGGCCCGCAGGCCCAGCGCGTCACCGCCATCTGACGTTTTTCCACACCGAAGGCCCCCACCCGTCCAGGGTGGGGGCCTTCGGGCGTTTCAGGGCGGCGACGTCGTCCCGGGGTAACAGGTGCGAACCCCTCGTTCAGCTCACTCGCGCCAACGGTTGTTGAGGAAGGCGTCGTCCTCGTCGTCCACCTCGGCCGCGCGCGGACGGCGAGTCCGACGGGGAGTCTCCTGCGACGGCCGGGCCGGCGTCGCGGGAGGGAACGGGGCGTCCGGTTCCGCGCCCGGGACTTCGACCGGTTCGTCGAACGTCGACCCCGAACCCGGCCGGTCGGTGCTCCAGCCGGACTTCGTCTTGCGTTTCCCCAGTTCCCGCCGGTGCTCGACGTAACGCTGGGCCGTCTGGACCTGCTTGGTCATGAACTCCTGCGCGCGGGCCTTGCTCTCGTCGGCCCGCTGTTCCCGCAGGGCACGACGGTCGCGCTGCTCGCGGACGAGCCCGTCCAGGGTCGCCTTCATGCTTGCGGTTTCGTCGGCGCTCATGTGTTCTCCCCTGCCGCCGGTCACCGCCTACGGGTGGCCGGCAGCTCCTCGTCGTCCAGTAGGGATCCGGTGATCCGGCCGGTGGGCTCGTTGATCTGATCGAACACTTCGCCTTCGACGCGGTACGCCCGGGTGCCGCGTTCCTGATCGCC
Organism: Amycolatopsis sp. cmx-4-19; assembly: GCA_049998115.1. GTDB lineage: Bacteria > Actinomycetota > Actinomycetes > Mycobacteriales > Pseudonocardiaceae > Amycolatopsis. Next base: position 915,920 of record JAEBEO010000001.1, read on the forward strand.
GCCACCGCCGCCCGCGCCACCGCCGCCCATACCGCCCATCGGCGGCATCGCGCCGCCGCCCATCGACTGACCGGGGGCACCGCTCGGGGCCCCGGCCAGGGGTGCGGACGCCGGTTGTGCGGGCTGCGCCTGGTGCGACCCGGCCCCGGTGTGGGCGCCGTCGGTCAGCGATGAGGAATCCCCGGCCGCGCTGGGCACCGAATCGACGGTGAAGGGAGTGGCGATCCCACTGGCGCCGCCTGTGTGGCCGCCGCCGCCTCCGCCGCCACCGGGGCCGCTGTCACCTCCGCCGAGGGCAACCTCAGGGCCACCGAAGCTGCTGTAGGCACCGGTGGTGTCCATAATGAACGGGGTCAGCGGCTGGCGGGGTTCGTGGGGCTTGAGGTCGGAGGTGGGGGAGACCGGGTGGGCCGGTTTGTCCTTGTCCTTGTCCTGGGGCGAGTCCTCTTCGCCGAGGGTGTAGGTGGTGGGCTTGCCGGTGCCGTCGTCGACGGTCACGACCGTCGGCCCGTTCGGTCCGTCAGGGCGTTCGGCGGTGATCTTCAGATCGCCGTCCTTGATGTGGATCTTGCCGTCCGCGCCGGGGCGGTGGACGTCGTCGTCGCCCTGCTTGCCGTCGGGGGCGGAGCCCAGACCGGTCTTCTCGCCGTCCTCGGGCCAGTCGAGCTTGAAGTCCTTGGCGGGCCCGGAACCGTCGCCGACCTTGATGTCCATCTTGCCGTCCTTGTCCGGCTCGGACATCTCGAAGGTCTTGTCGCCCTGTTTGACCTTGAGGACTTCGCGTTCGTCGTCGTCTTTGTCTTTACCGTCTTCGCCGGGCTTGTCGCCGGTCAGCTTGTCGCCGTCCTCGCCAGGCTTGTCGTCGCCGAGCTTGTCGCCGATCCCCGGCTTGTCGCCGTCTCCACCGGGCAAGTCGCCGCTGACCTTGTCGAGCGCCTCCGACGCCTGCTTCTTCGCGTCCTGCATGGTCTTTTCGGCGGCCGCCTTGGCGTCGGAGTTGTCCGAACCGGGGGTGTCGCCGAGGCCGGAGCCGCCGCTCGAGCCACTTCCGGAGCCACCGCCGAGACTGGAGCCACCCGGCGAACCGTCGCCGAGTTTGCCCAGCGCTTCGGACGCCGACTTCTTCGCCGCTTCGGCGGCAGCCGCCATTTCGGCCTTCTTCGCCTCGGCCGCGGCCTTTTCCTGGTCTTCGCCGGAGCTCGACGGCGCCGTGTCGCCCTTGCCCGCACCCTCGGGGCCGCCGCCACCGGAGCCGCCACCCGAGGGGCCGTTCAGGTCCGGCAGCTTGGGAGCCGGGCCGGAACCGCCGCCGGAGCCCGAACCCCCGGCGCCCTGACCTTCGGTGCCACCGCCACCACCGCCGAGACCGCCACCGGGACTGCCGGAGCCGCCCTCGGGGATCGGCGGAACGTCGGGCACACCGCCGCCGGAACCACCGGAGCCGCTACCGGACCCCGATCCGCCGCCGGAGCCCGAACCGGAGCCGCCGGTGCCGGAACCGCCGCCGGTGCCGGAACCGCCGCCGGAGCCCGAACCGGAGCCGCCGGTGCCGGAACCGCCGCCGTTGCCGTCGGGACCACCCTGGCCGTTGCCGCCCTTGCCATCACCCTTGCCGTCACCGGGACCACCCTGGCCGCCGGAACCCGAGCCGCCACCGGAACCGCCCTTGCCGCCGCCGGGACCGCCCGCGCCACCCTTGCCGTCGCCGCCCTTGCCCGCGCCTTCGAACTCGTTCTTGACCTTGCCCATCACCTTGTCGAGCTCGTCATACGCCTGGTTGACGTGCTCCTTGGTGTCCGAGCAGGTTTTGGTGAAACCCTCGTAGATCTCGTCCCACATCTCGGGGTTGAACTGCCGCTGCACCCACTGCTTGGCGAGGTTCTGGCCCGCCTTCTTGAACTCGTCGTCGTCGCAGCAGCCGTCGTTGTTCAGCGATTCGACCAGGTTGGAACCGAAGTTCACGTCCATCCAGCCCGCGATCGCGGCCAGGTCCTCCTTGCCGCTCTTCTCGCCGCTGGCGATGGCGACGACCTTCTGGGCCATCGCGAAGTCCGCGCGGCCCACCACGGTTCGGTGCAGTTTGACGACCGCGTCGGCCTTGTCCTTGCACAGGGCGAAAACCGTCTTGGTGGTGTGCAGCGTCGCTTCGCTCGCGGTTTCGAGGGTCTGGGCGAGCTTGTTCGCCTTCGGCAGGATCTTCTCGTTGTAGTTGTCCGAAGCCGCGTCCGCGCCCTTGCCGGTCCAGGTCCGGAACAGCCCGCCCAGTTCGGAACCGGTGTCCTTCACGGTCCGCTCGACGGTGGTCGAGCCGGTCTTGAAGTGGGCGGCGTCGTCGACGAAGTTCTTGAAGTTGATGCCGCGCTGCTCGTCGAAGGGCTTCTTGATGTCCTTGTCGAAGTCGAGCGCGCGGGTGCTGCCCCGGCAGTCGTCCGGGAGCTTCGCCAGCAGGGAACCGAAGGTCTGGAACACCTTGAGTGCCGGTGCGGCGGCGTCGAACAGCTCGTCGGACGTCTTGGTCCCGCCGCCTTCGGCCGCGGGCTCCTTGGCGCCGTCGATCTTCTTGTCGCCGCCCTTGACGTCCTTCGACTCTTCGCGCTGGTTGTAGCTCGCCTGTTCGCCGGCGTGCTTCGCCGATTGGTAGATCTTGTCGACCTCTTCGGCGCCGAGGAGCGGGTTCGCGTTGAAGGACTTCGCGTACTTCTCCGCTTCCTTCCGCTTCTGCTTGATCTCCTCCGGCTCCTGGTCCGCCCACGGCGGCGGGGCCGGATGCGTCCGCATCCAACTGCTGATGAGAAGGGTCTTCTGGCCAGGCGGCACACTCGGGTCGTCGAGGACGGCCTTGACGTCGGTCCAGGTGGTGGCCATCAGATGTTCCCCGCTTTGGTGATGGCGTCTTTTTGCTCGTCTTCGTTGGTGCCGTAGGCGGTGCCCGCGCTACCGAGGTTCGTGCCGAAGGAGCCGAGCTGGGTGCTGTAACCGTTGACCGAGTCCCACAGCGCCTTCACCCCGGCGGTGTACTTCCCCGCGTGGTCACCGTGGGCCTGGCCGAAGCCCGCCGCGTTCACCGGTGTGTTCGACAGGTCCGGATTGTCTTCGAGCAACTTCTCCGTGAGCTTGCCGATGTTCTTCGAAGCAGACGACAGTGCTTCGGTCGCCGCGGTGTAGCCCCCGCTCATTTCAGCCTCTCGTCAGATTCGCCGGTCTTGCCGCCGAGAGCCTCGGCGAGCACTTCGGCCACCGAAACGATGTCGGTGAACCGGTCGAGCTGGTCCAGATCAACGGACACGTCGTAATAGATCTCCAGCGCCGACAGCAGCTTGATCCGGCCCTTGGAGTCGATGCCCAGTTCCTCGAGCGGCGCGTCGTGGTCGATGACGGCGGGGTCGAGCCGGAAGGTCTCACTGACGACTTTCACGACGTCGGCGCGGTGATCAACCATCGGCCCGACTATAACGTGATTTAGTGGCGGACCGGGCTATCTTGCCGCTGGAGGTCCGCGGCAGCCCGCCGGGCGCGACGAGGCGCACCGAGCGCAAGGTGAGGTCGTATTCGCGTGACACGGCCTGTAGGACGGCCCTGGTGACTTCCTTCCGGTGACCGGCGGCGTCCTTTGCCCATTCGGCCACGACCACTGCCCCTTCGCCGTTCTCGTCCGTCACCCCGAAGGCGGCGACCCGGTCGCGGCGGACCTCCGGATGGGCCGCGCCCGCCACCGCTTCGATGTCCTGCGGGTGGAAGTTGCGGCCGTCGATGACGATGAGGTCCTTGAGCCTGCCGGTGATGTAGAGGTCGCCGCGGTGGAAGAGGCCGAGATCGCCGGTGCGCAGCCAGCCGCCGATGTCGTCGAGTTCGGCCCCGAACGCGTCCGCCTCGCCGCGTCCCCAGTACCCGGCCGCGACGTTCGGGCCGTGGATCCAGATCTCCCCGGCCACTCCTTCGGGTTGCGCGACCCCGTCTCGGACGATTCGTACCCGCTGCCCCAGCGGTCGTCCGACCGAGACGAGTTCCACCCCGTCCGGTACCTCGATCGCCTGGCCCTGCGCGAGGGCCTCGCGGTCGAATTTCGCACCCCGCGGCCCCTCGTCGTCGGCGCTCGCGACGTACACGGTCGCCTCGGCGAGGCCGTAGGACGGGCGGTGGGCTCCGGGCCGGAACCCGAGCGGCCCGAAGACCTCCTGGAACCGGGCGACCGTGCCCGGCCGGATCGGTTCGCTGCCGTTGAGTGCGATGCGCACCCCGGACAGGTCGAGCCCGTCCCCGGCCTGTGCGGCGGCGTCGGCGGCCAGGTCGAACGCGAAGTTGGGGGCGGCGGTGAACACGGACGGATGATCCGAGAGCTGGCGCAGCCACCGGGCGGGTCGATGCACGAACTCGGCGGGTGCCATGAACACCGACCGCGCGCCGGCGAAGACAGGCAGGCACAGCAGCTGGATCAGGCCCATGTCGTGGAAGAACGGGATCCAGCCCGCGCAGGTGGTGCCCTCGTCGACGGCGTAGGCGCGGCTCGCCTGCCAGCAGGCCGCGGTGATCGCCCGGTGCGGGATCACCGCGCCGGCGGGCTCGCGAGTCGACCCGGACGTGTACTGCAGGTAGGCGGGGCTTTCGGGGGTGACCGGGAGCGGTTCGGCACCGGATCCGGAAAGCTCGTCGACCACCACGAGCCGGTCGGGTGTCCCGGCTTCGCGCGTTTTGGCCGCCGTTGCGGAGGATGTCAGCCAAACCCGCGCGCCGCAGTCCGCCAGCACCCCGGTGAGCCTGCCGCGCTGGGCGCGGCTGCCCGGCGCCATCAACGGCACGGCGACCAGGCCGGCGGCGAGCGCGCCGAAGAACGCGAGGGGGTAGTTCAGGTCCTGGCCGGTGAGCACGGCGGCGCGATCACCCGGTTCAGCGACCAGGCGCAGTTCCCCGGCGACCTGCCGCACCCGGTCGGTGAACTCCGTCCAGGTGACGGTGTGCTCCACGCCGCCAGTGTGATCCTGGTGGGTGAACAGCGGACGCGGGTCGTCCGCGCGGGCGAACAACCGGTCGACGATCGAGGTCCGCAGCACCTCGTCCGGAACGTCCGATGGCAACGCTGTCATATCGGCAACCTACTCGTGCCCGAGCCGTTCGGTGACCGCGTGCATCGCGCGGCCGACCGCCCGCAGGTCCGCCGGCTCGATGACGTCGACGAAGTGCTCCCGGACGGTCCGCAGGTTGTCCGGCGCCGCACGGCGCAACGTCTCGTCCCCCGCTTCGGTGAGCCTGGCGCTGACACCCCGGCCGTCCTCGGCCGTCGACTCCCGGAGGACGAGCCCACGGTTCTCCAGCCCGTTGATGCGGTGGGAAAGCCTGCTGCGTGAGTAGTAGGCCGACTTCGCGAGGTCGGCCATCCGCATCGATTGACCGTCCGCTTCGGACAGTCGCACCAGCAGTTCGTACTCCGCCAGGGACAGTCCGTGCTGTTCACGTAGGCGCCGGTCGAGCAGATCGACGAACCGGACCGATCCTTCGATGAACGCCCGCCAGTCGCGCTGCTGGTCCGCGTCGAGCCAGTTGGTCACGCCGTCACGTTAGCAGTTGACGACTTCAACTATCTGGAACTAGCTTGGTTGAAGGATTCAACTAGATAGGAGAACGATGACGAGCGACGTTTGGGTGGTGCGGGAAGAAGACGCGGAGGTCATCGAGAAACCGGCCTTGTGGCTGCTGGCCGACAGCGGCCACACGGGTGGGTATCTCGGCGCGAACCGGCTCTACCTGCGGGCCGGGGAACCGGGCACGAAACCGCACTATCACGAGAAATCCGCGGAGGCGTTCTACGTTCTCGACGGGACGCTGCGGATGCTGGTCGGGACCGACGTGGTCACCGTGGACAGGGGCGGTTACGTGGTGGTCCCGCCCGGTGTCCGGCACGCGTTCGCCGCGCCGCCGGAGACGAGTGCGGACGTCCTCATCACGCTGGCCCCCGGTGTCGAGCGGTTCGACTACTTCCGTGTCCTGCCCGAGATCCTGCGCGGAAACTTCGCGCCGGAGGAGGTCGACCGGATTCACGAACGCTACGACGTCCACTTCGTCGACGCGCCGGAGTGGGTGTAGCGCACCGGCCACAGTGGACGGTCGTCGGTCCTCCCGGGGAGACCCGGGGGAGCCAGGGGGAACGAGCACCCCGGCACTCACCTGGTGCCCCAGCGGCTCCCGCGGGCCGTCCAGGCTGGTCATGACCGGAAGCCACCCGTGCGGGCGGCGGCTGTGGCCAGCCTCATCCGGGTGACCGCCGATAGGCTCTGGAGCCGCCGTCCCGGCTACCGATATCGTCAACGGATGCTTGTGATGGTTCGTGAGCACCCGTACGGCTCGGCGCGGTGAGCCATTTCGCCACCGAGCCCGGGCAAATCGGGCGGAAAGTGCGGCTGCGCGAGGTCGGCCTCCGAGACCGCCGGGTCCTGATGGGCTTCGACCGCGACATGGCCCGCGAAGCGACGCCGCTGATCGGCGGCGGGCACCGGCATTGGGCCTCGCACCGTTCGGGGTCCGCCGGTGACGACATCCACTTCGGCATCGAGACGGTCCGCGGCCGGATGCTGGTCGGGTCGGTCTGCACCATCGGCGCCGACCCGGCGACCGGCCTGTTCGGCTACGGCATCGGGATCGCCCCGCGTCATCAGCGCTGCGGATACGCCACCGACGCCATCACCGTCCTGCTGGCGCATATGTTCGAGCAACGCGGTTTCCGCAAATGCGAGGTCACCGTGTACGGCGGCAACCTGGCTTCGCTCTCGCTGCACAGCGGTCTCGGCTTCCGCGAGGAAGGCAGGCTGCGCGACACCGAGGTGGTGCTGGGCGAGATCAAGTACCTGGTGCGGATGGGCATCACGGCGGAGGAGTTCGCCGCCCGCCGCCCGGACCACCGGGCCGATTCGGGTCGCCACGGGCAGCACCGGCGTCCGCGCCGCGGCAAGCACTGGCGGGCACCCGCCGCGATCAGCGGGTGATCCCGGCTTCGTAGGCGAAAACGACGGCCTGCACGCGATCGCGGAGCCCGAGTTTCGTGAGGATGCGGCCGACGTGCGTCTTCACCGTCCCCGGTGAGAGATAGAGCAGTTCGGCGATCTCGGCGTTGGACAGGCCGCGCGCCAGTTGTTGCAGTACCTCGCGTTCGCGGCCGGTGAGCAGGCCGAGCCGGTCGTCGGGCGGTGGTGACGGCAGACCGGTGACGACGCGGTCGAGCAGCCGACGGGTGACCGTGGGGGCGAGTGTGGCTTCCCCGGCGGCGACCACCCGGACGGCGGAGAGCAGGTCCGGCGCCAGCGCGTCTTTGAGCAGGAAACCACTGGCCCCGGCGTGAAGTGCGGCGTAGACGTATTCGTCCAGGTCGAACGTGGTCAGCACCAGTACGCGGGTGCGGTGTGCCGCGGCGATCGCGGCGGTGGCCTCGACGCCGTCCATCTCCGGCATCCGGATGTCCATCAGCACGAGGTCGGGGTCGAGGTCCGCCACCAGTCCGACGGCTTCCGCGCCGTCGCCCGCCTCGCCGACGACCTCGATGTCGTCCGCGTTGTCCAGGATCATCCGCAGCCCGGTCCGCACCAGCGTCTGGTCGTCGGCGATGACCACCCGGATCGTCATGACGGCAGTGTCACGCGGACGGCGAAGCCGCGCTCCGGCCGCGGGCCCGCTTCGAAGGTGCCACCCAGCACGTTCACCCGTTCCCTCATCCCTTCGAGGCCCTGCCCGGTACCCGACGGCGGTTCCACCGCGCGGCCGTCGTCGGTCACTTCGATCTCCAGCGCGCCGGGCTCATAGCGCATCACGATAGTCACCGACGCGTCCTCACCGGCGTGTTTCAGGACGTTCGTCAGGGCCTCCTGCACGATCCGATAGGCCGCCAAGTCCACTGTGGACGGAAGCGGCCTCGGCTCGCCCTCGACGGTGAACTCGACCGGCGTCCCGGCCGAGCGGATGTCGGCGGCCAGCCGGGGCAGGCGTTCCGTGCCCGGCCGGGGCTCCCGGTCCGGCGCGTCCTGGCCGAGCGCACCGAGCAAGCGCCGGATCTCGCCCAGCGCGGTGCGCCCGGTGTCGACGATGGCGTCCAGCGCCTCCCGCGACCGTTCGGGCCGCCGGTCCAGTTCCGCCTGCGCCCCTTGGGCTTGCAGCACCACCACGGAAAGCGCGTGCGCGACGACGTCGTGCAGTTCGCGGCTGATCCGCCCGCGTTCGGCGGCGACGGCCAGCGCGGCCTGGGAGTCCCGCTCGCGTTCGAGATCGGCGGCCCGTTGTTCCAGCACCGAAAGCCGGATGCGGCGCTGCCGCGTGTTGAGCCCGGCCAGCCAGGCCACCGTCAGCGACAGCGCAACACCCGGGAACCCGCCCCAGTCCTGGACCTGGGAACGGTCGGCATCGTCGCTGACCGGTGCCAGCGGGTCGATGACGACGATCCGCGGAGGCAGGGGCGAGGGGAAGCGCTCGTTCGCTTCGGAGGCGTAGAACGACCACATCGCCGTGACGAGCAGCCCCGATGCCAGCAGGACGAGCGAAAGCCGTCGCGACCCCCAGGCCGCGACGGAGAAGAGGCCGATCAACGCCACGACGTCGACCGGGCGGGGATCGTTGCCCATGGCGAGATGGACGAGGGCGACCACCGTCCCGGCCGAGAAGGTGATCACGGGATTGCGATGCCGGACCAGCAGCGAGGCCAGGGCGACCAGCGACACGAGCCACCATTCGGCCCCCTCCGGATCGTCGGCAGTGAACACAGTGGACAGTCCTATGAGTACGGTCAGCCCGGCGTCCACGGCTCTCGGGTGACGCCTGAGTACGGGCAGCACCGGTCGAGCGTAACCCGGGACCGGCCGCGAGCGGATCCCTCTCACGACAGACATCGGCCTACTACTTGCGATAGAGGAATCAGCCTCGGCGACGTCCTCTCCGGGCGATGCGCGACTACGGTGCCCGCCTCCAGGCTGAGGACGGAAACTCTTCGACAGAAACGGAATCCTCATGAGAAGGCTTCTTGTCGCACTGGTCGCCCTCGCCGCCATGGTGTCCCTGGCGAGCCCTGCTTCCGCGGGGCAACGGCTCACGCTGCCACCGCCGACCGGTTCGCGTCCCGTCGGTTCCACCGACCTGCACCTGGTCGACGATTCGCGCCGTGACCCCTGGGTGCCGACCGGGCCGCGCGAGCTGATGGTGTCGATGTTCTACCCGGCCCTGCTGCCGATCGGCGCTCAGCGGCGGTACCTCACTTTGGCGGAGGCCAAGGCGTTCCTGACCGAATCCGGCGTTCCCGACGTCGACCCGGCACGCGTCGCCGAAACCCGGACCAGCGCCCGGGTCGACGCCCCGCCGATGCCCGGAAAACAGGCGCTGATCGTGCTTTCGCCTGGCTTCGGCAAACCACGCACCACTCTCACCGGACTGGCGGAAGACCTGGCGAGCAAGGGTTTCGTCGTCGCGGTGATCGGCCACAACTACGAGTCCCACGGCACCGCCTTCCCGGACGGGCGGGTCACCGAGTGTGCCGCCTGTGGCTCCGATTCGACGCTGCTCCCGCCGATCCGGTCCGCGGACGTCTCGTTCGTCCTCGACAAGCTGACCAGTCCGTCTTCGCCGTGGTCCTGGCTGATCGACCGCACCCGGATCGGGATGGCCGGGCATTCCATCGGCGGTTACAGCACGCCGACGGCGATGGTGGACGACCGGCGGATCCGGGCAGGCGTCGACATGGACGGCAGGCTCTGGTCGCCGATCCCCGCGTCCGGGATCGACCGGCCGTTCCTGTTCCTCGGCCGCGAAAGCAAATACACCCCGGCCGGCCCCGACACGACCTGGGCGGGCAGCTGGCCGAACCTGACCGGTTGGAAGCGCTGGATCAGCGTCGCGACCGCCGGGCACGCGTCCTTCACCGATGTCGGCGTGCTCGGTGAGCAGCTCGGCGTGCTCGAGCCCGGCCTGCTCGGTGGCGCCCGCGGGATGGAGCTGACCAGGGCATACGTCTCCGCCTTCTTCGACAAGAACCTGCGTGGTGGCCGTCAGCCGCTGCTGGACGGACCGGTGGCGGGCAACCCCGAGATCAAGTTCTGGAACTGAACGCGTCGATTCCGGTGAGGCCGGCGGACAGTGCCCAGAGCCGCTCGGCCTCGCCGGCGTCGATCGCGTAGGACCGCACGCCTGCCAACGGTCCGCCTTCCCCCGCGATCTCGGCGATGTCGCAGTCCTCGCAGTAGAGCCCGCCCCTGCCTTCGAGCCGTGGTGACGTCGCCGCCCAGACCTGGGTGGCGGCGCCCTGCTCCGGGGACTTGAACCCCGGGTCGGCCGGGTTCCCGTGTTCGTCGATCCAGCCGAGTTCGACCTGCTCCCGGTGCTGGACGTGGCGTTGCAGGGGAGTGAGGATGGCGCCCGGATGCAGGCCGAACGCGCGGACGCCGTGCGCGGCGCCGAGCGTGTCCAGATGCACCGCGAAGAGCACGTTCGCCGTCTTGGACTGGCCGTAGGCGAGCCACCGGTCGTACCCGCGCTCGAACTGGACGTCGTCCCAGCGCATCGGCGAGTCGTGATGACCGGCGGACGCCACCGCGACGACACGGGCGCCGCCGGACGCCGCCAGCGCGGGCCAGAGCCGGTTGACCAGCGCGTAATGGCCGAGGTGGTTGATCGCGAAATGGGACTCCCAGCCGGGGCCGACCCGCCGCTCCGGAGCGGCCATGATCCCCGCGTCGGTGATCATCAGGTCGATCGGGCGTCCGGTTTCGAGGAAACTCCCGGCGAAGGCATCGACGCTCGCGAGATCGGCGAGGTCGAGCTCGCCGACTTCGGTCCTCGGGATGCCGGCGAGAGCTTCCTCCGCCTCGGCCGGACGACGGGCCGGGACGACGACGTGCGCGCCGGCGTTCGCCAAGGCGCGGGTGGTTTCCAGGCCCAGTCCCGAATATCCGCCGGTGACGACGGCGAGCTCACCCGTCAGGTCGATCCCGCGAAGGACCTCCTCGGCGGTGCTGTCCGCGCCGAAGCCGGACCCGATCCCGTGCTGTGCGGTGTTCATGCGGCGAAGGCTAGGAGCTAGAGGGAGCTCTAGGTCAACACCGTTATCCTCGGTCGCGTGACGGAACTCGCGATCGGCCAGGTCACCGAACGTACGGGGCTCAGCGTGCACGCGCTTCGCTTCTACGAGAAGGAAGGACTGCTCGCGGCGCCGGTGAAACGGGACGCGAACGGCCGCCGTGTCTACACCCGGCAGGACGTCGACTGGCTGCTCAACTGCACGAAGTTCCGCGCGTCCGGGATGCCGCTCGCCACGATCCGCGAGTTCGCCGGGCTCGTCCGGCAGGGGCCGGGAAACGAGCAACGGCGGCTGGAGCTGCTGCGGGAGCACCAAGCGCAGGTACTCGACCGGATCGCGGAGCTGACCGACTGCCTGGAGCTGATCACGGAGAAGGTCCGGGTGTACGAGGTACATGTCTCGCGGGGGACCGCGGACACGCTCTGGCGCTGAGTGTCCATAATGGACGATCAGTGCCACCCGATCGGTGCAACGTTTCGCCTGGCGATCGACCTGGGCGCCCCCTAGGCTTTCCCGCCTGCGAGGTGAGGCGATGCGGTCCTTCGGCGGGGCGGATCCGGTCAAGGTGGCGCTCGCCGGGCTCACCACGATGGCACTCGGGATGACGGCGGCGCTCAATGCCGACGCCCTGCCGGTGATCGGCGGCGGCACCACTTATTCGGCCGAATTCTCCGACGCCGGTGGGCTGCGCGCGGACAACGACGTGCGGGTCGCGGGGGTGAAGGTCGGCGAGGTGTCCGCGATCGGCCTCGAAGGCGATCGCGTGCTCGTTTCCTTCCGGGTCAAGGACGCTTGGCTCGGCGACGCCACGAGCGCGTCGATCCGGATCAAGAACGTCCTGGGGCAGAAGTACCTCGCGCTCGACCCGCGGGGCGAGGGTGTCCTCGACGCCGGTGACCCGATCCCGTTGCGGCGGACTATCGCGCCGTACGACGTGCTTGAAGCGTTTCGGGATCTGTCCAAGACCGTCGACGCCATCGATGTCGGCCAGCTCGCGAAGAGCTTCGACACGCTTTCGGCCACCTTCGCCGATACGCCGTCCGACGTCCGGGCCGCGCTCGACGGGATTTCGAAGCTGTCCGGCACCATCGCCTCCCGCGACCGGCAGCTCCGGACGTTGCTGGCGAACACGCGGCAGGTCTCGCGGACACTCGTCGATCGCGACGCCGAATTCCAGCGGCTGGTCCAGGACGGCAACGCGCTCCTGCGTGCGATCTCCACCCGGCAGCAGGCGATCAAGGACCTGCTGGACGGCTCGAAACGGCTGGCAGCCGCACTCGACGGCATCGTCGCCGACAACGACGGGCAACTCGGGCCGGTGCTGGAACAACTCGACCGGCTGACGTCGATGCTCCAGCGCAACCAGGACTCGCTGGCCAAGGGCATCGCCGCGTTCGCGCCGGCGATCCGGGTGCTCACCAACGTCGCGGGCAACGGGCACTGGATCGACGGCTACCTGTGCGGGCTCGTCCTGCCCTCGTTCGGCCCAGTCGACGACAAGGGCTGCTTCGAGAAGTGAGGACTACCCGCGGCGAGGGCGGTGCCGGGCCGGGAAACAGGCGACTACGGCTTCGTCCGCCGCAGCCAGTACAGCCCGATCATCGGCAGCACCAGCGGGATGAAGAGGTAGCCCTGTCCGTACAGCGACCACACGGTCGCGTGCGGGAAGGCCTCGCGGTCGAAGAGGCTGACGGTACCGACGGTCAGCACACCCACCAGTTCGATCCCGCAGGCGAGCAACGCGATCCGCCACCAGCCCGCGCCGCGGCGCGCGAGGGCCACGGTGGCCAGGAGATAGACGACGGCCGCGAACGCGGAGAGGACGTAGGCCAGCGGGGCTTCGTGGAATTTGGTGCTGATCTGCACGGCCGCGCGTGACGTCGCCGCCAGCGCGAAGATCGCGTACACGGCGACCAGGATCCGGCCGGGACCGGACGCCTTGTCCCGCGCGACGTCCGTGGTGGTCTGCTCAGGCACTGGCACCCGCCCACACCTCGTTCAGCCGCAGCACCATCACCGGGATGGCGAGGCAGGCGATCCCGAGGATCGCGGTACTCGATCGCGTGCGCTCCGCCAGCGCCCAGAACGTCCCGAGTGGGAGCACGACCAGGCAGCCGATCAGATAGGCGAGGTAGGTGGCCAGGCTGCCCGGGCGTCCGCCGCCGATCAGCAGCACGACACCGAGCACGAGCTGGGCCAGCAGGAGGAGTTCGACGACGCCGAGGCCGACGAGCAGTGGGGTGTCCGGTAGCTTCCTGCGCGCGGACTGCACGAAACTCCACGCCGCGACCAGCGTCGCGCAGATCGCGACCGTCACCGCGAAGCCTGTGATCACGCGCCCTCCTCTACCTACTCCGCCGGCGACAACGTACCTCCGGTGGCCGGGCCCCCGACGGGCGACCGGGCGCCCGCGTGGTGGGCGCCACGGTCTCATCCAGTGGTCCTGACCCAGAGTGAATAGATCACGAAGCACGTATGGTTGGCGGTCGGTCAATTCGACCGGGCATTATTGCGTTCGGCCGGTGGACCAGGGATTACGGCGTCAAGACGTCCCTGTTACACACCGACCGGGTGGTTGAAATAAGAGCCGGCCTCACGCTGGGTACGCCTACTATTCGGTAAGTTTCGAATTCACGTCCCTGAACAGCCCATCCGAACCCCCGGTATGGCGGATTGGCCGTGGGGTGTCCGGCAGGTGGAATATTCCCCATCGCGATGGTGCACTTGGCCCATCCGATTGGTGCCAAGGAGGGGGCGCTCGATGGACGTCCGGTACGAAGCGTATTGCTTCGCCGATCCGCTGTTCTTCGATGAACAGCGTGAAACGGGGGACGCCGCCGACGATTTCGCCGCCTTGTTGCCCGCACCGGAGACCGGCTGGCGGTCCGGAGTGCGCGGAGTGTGGCGGATGCTGCACCCTCTTGCTCGAAACCTCCCCGCACAGGGCTGGAAAATCCACGTCTCCGCAGGTCTTGGCAACGCCGAGCGGGTGCTCGCGACGGTGCACGAGCATTGTGTCGAGCACAATCTGTCGTTCAAGCATCTGCGCTCCCGCGGCACTCTGCTGGCCAGGAATTCCAAATACGCACCGCGTGACGGCAGTGGTAAGTTACTCACTCTTTATCCGGCTGACAACAACGAGCTCGAGCGTGTTCTCGCCGAGTTGTCCGTGAAGCTGGACGGGGAGCCGGGCGCCTATATCCTCAGCGATCTCCGGTATGGTGCCGGACCGCTCTATGTCCGGTACGGCGGATTCGCCGAGCAGTGGGTCGAACTCGACGGCAAGCGGGTCCTCGCGATCTGCAGGCCGGACGGCACGCTGGTCCCGGACAAGCGCGAACCGACCTTCTCCTTACCTGACTGGGTGACGATTCCGGAGTTCCTCGCCCCGCATCTCGCGGCTCGAAAGGGCGGCGACCCGGCTCGATTCCCTTACCGGGTGAAGAGCTCGCTGCACTTCTCCAACGGCGGCGGCGTGTACCTCGCCGACCGGAACGCCGACGACGAACGGGTGGTCCTCAAGGAGGCCAGGCCGTTCGCCGGCCTCGACCGAGACCTGATCGACGCCGTCGAGCGCCTTCGCCGCGAGCACGAGGTACTCGATAGGCTGAAAGGCATCGAAGGCATCCCCGCCGCCTTCGACCGGTTCACCGTCTGGGAGCACCACTTCCTGGCCATGGAGTACATGCCCGGCATCTCGCTCGGCAACTGGCTGGCCCGCAACTACCCGCTCACCAGGCGGGACACCACCGAGGCGGATATCGCCGAGTACACCGAACGCGCGCTGGCACTGGTCGGACGCGTGGAGAAGATGGTCGAAGCGGTGCACGACCGCCGGATCGTCTTCGGCGACCTGCACTCGATGAACATCCTCGTGGAGTCGGATGACGACGAGAACGACTCGGTCTCGCTGATCGACTTCGAGATGGCGGCCGACGTCGACAGCGGGGACCGCCCGGCACTCGGCGCACCGGGCTTCCGCGCCCCGCGGGACCGCGAGGGGTTCGAGGTCGACGAGTACGCACTCGCCGTCCTGAAACTATGGATCTTCCTACCACTCACGACGCTTCTCGAACTCGCTCCCGCGAAGCTGCGCGGGCTCGCGGACTTCGTCCAGAAACGCTTCACCGTCCCGGAGGGCTACGCCGACTCCATCGTCGCCGAGCTCGCGCCCCGGGACGCCGAGCCCCAGACCGCCACGACCGAACTCGACCAGGACGAACCGGACTGGGCGCTGGTCCGCAAGCAGATCACCGAGGCGATCCTCGCCAGTGCGACCCCCGAGCGCACCGACCGGCTCTTCCCCGGCGACATCGAGCAGTTCCGTGTCGGCGGGGCGTGCTTCGGCTACGGCGCGGCCGGTGTCCTCCACACCCTGTACGCGGTCGGCGGAGAACGGCATCCCGACCACGAACGCTGGCTGCTGGACTCGGTCCGCCGCGAACCGCCGGGACGGCCGGGGTTCTACGACGGCGCGTACGGGATCGCGTATGTCCTGGAGGAACTCGGCTACCGCGACGAGGCCACCAAGCTGCTGTCGGCGTCGTCGACGCTGGTCGAGCAGACCACCGACCACGGCCTCGAAGGCGGGCTGTCCGGTATCGGGCTCACCCAGCTGCACTTCGCGGTGAACCGCAAGGACAACGAGTTCGGCAGGCAGGCGCTCGCCACCGCCGTCCGGCTCGCCGAAGCACTCGAGACCGCCGACCCGCCCGGCGACTTCGCCAGGGCCGGGCTGCTCAACGGCTGGTCCGGGCCGGCACTGCTGTTCATCCGGCTGTTCGAGCGCACCCGCGAGGAGGGCTGGCTGTCCTTCGCCGACCAAGCACTGGAGCGGGACATCGAGGAGTGCGCCGAGTCCGACGACGGTTCGCTGCAGGTCCGCGACGGTGAGACCCGGACACTGCCCTACGTGGGCGTCGGCAGCGCCGGGATCCTCATGGTCGCCGAGGAACTGGCGAAGCACCGTCCGGACGCGAACTCCCTGAAGAGCCTTCCCGGCCTGCGTGAATCCTGCCGCGGCGAGTTCGTCATCCATCCCGGCCTGCTCTTCGGCCGGGGCGGGTTGATGACCGCGCTGGCGATGGGCGCCGAACCGGACCAGCGGGTGCGCGACACCATCGACCTGCACCTTTCCCGGCTGGCCTGGTACGCGGTGCCGTACAAGGGCGGCCTGGCGTTCCCCGGCAACCAGCTGCTGCGGCTGTCGATGGACGTCGTCACCGGCGGCGCGGGCGTGCTCCTCGCCCTCGCCGCGACCCTGGACGGGAAGGCCGCGCTGCCTTTCCTGTCCTCCCGGACCGCCGGCCAGTAAGGCAGGCGGACAAGAGATAACTAGTGAAAGGGAACACCATGGAACTGGTTCTCGACCTGCAGGCCCTGGAAGCCCCCGAGGTTCTCGACGGCGGCCACGGCGGCGGCGGTGGCGGCGCCAGCAACCTGAGCCTGCTCGCGTCCTGCGCGAACAGCACCATCAGCCTGCTGACCTGCCACTAGTCGCAGGCGAATCGCTAGCTGATCGCTGAAGGTGCGGGAGCGGCACAGGCCAAGTGCGCCGCTCCCGCGCTTTCATTTTGCCGGTCGGTTCATCACGATGGGAACACTTTGTAAGGAGTGGGATGGCGGGTTCCGCCGATCGGTTGCTGGTCACCGTGACCGGACTCGATCGTCCCCGCCTGATCGTGCTGATCCTCAGCGCGCTCGCCGGGACGGCGGCCGGGCTGCTCCTGCCCGGCGCGCTCGCGGACGCGGTCGACGCGGTCGTGGCCGGACGCCCCAGCCTCCCCGAAGTTTCCTGGCTGCTCCTGCTCGGCCTCACCGAGATCCTCGTCGGACTGATCGGCGGGATCCTTTCGGCGCGAATGACCAGTTCCGCGACGGCCTGGCTGCGCCAGCGCCTCGCCGACCGCTATCTCGCGCTCGGCACCCGGTCGAAGTTCGCCGACGGCGACGCGATCAGCAGGCTCACCGGTGACTGCACCGGTGCCGGACTGGTCGCCTCGGTGGTCGTCCAGCTCGGCTCGACCACGCTGATCTCGGGTGGTTCCGTCGTGCTGCTCGCGTTGATGGACTGGCGCCTCGCGCTGGTCTTCCTCGGCAGCATCCCGTTCGCGCTGATGCTCGCGCGCACCCACTTGAGGAACACCGCCGACGACGTCCTCACCTACCAGCAGGTTTCCGGCGAACTGGCGGCCAGGATGGTCGACGCCGTCGCCGGGCTGCGCACGATCGCCGCGTCGGGCACCGCCGACCGCGAGGCCGAACGCGTGCTGCGGCCGCTGCCGAAACTGAGTCTCGCGGGCCGCGGGATGTGGCGCACACAGGCCAAGATGGTCTGGCGATCCGGACTGCTGCTGCCCGCGGTGGAACTCGCCGTGCTGGCCGCGGCCGGGTTCGGCGTACTGGACGGCAGGCTGACCGTCGGCCAGGTCCTCGCCGCACTCGGCTACGTCGCACTCGGCATGGGGCTGGTCACCCAGATCCCCCTGCTCACCACGCTTTCCCGCGCCCGGTCGTGCGCGCACCGGATCACCGAAGTCCTGCACTCGCCGGTTCCCGAACCGGGCACGCTCGGCGTCGTCCCCGGGCGGGGCACGCTCGAACTGCGTGGGGTCACCGTCGAAGGCGCACTTCACGAAGTCGACCTGGTCGTCCGGGGAGGCCGCTTCACCGCCGTCGTCGGGCGGTCCGGATCGGGGAAGTCCGCGCTGGTCAACGTCCTCGGCGGGCTGCTCGTCCCGGACGAGGGGACGGCGGTGCTCGACGGCCGCCCGCTGGAGAAGCTGCGGCCGTACGAACTCCGCGCGGTGATCGGGTTCGCCTTCGAGCGGCCGGCGTTGCTCGGCGCCACGATCGGCGACGCCGTCGGGTACGGCTCGTGGGCGGGTGAGGCCGCCGTCCGCGGTGCCTGCCAGTCCGCGCAGGTCGACGACCTGATCGTCCGGCTGCCCCACGGCTACCGGACGCCGCTTTCGGAGACGCCGCTCTCCGGCGGTGAGGCGCAACGGATCGGCCTCGCGCGCGCGATCGCGCACGCGCCGAGGGTGCTGATCCTCGACGACGCCACCGCCAGCCTCGACACGGTCACCGAAGCCGCCGTCGAGGACGCGATCGAGCGCACCCTGCCCGGCCGGACCCGGGTGGTGGTGACGCATCGCGCGGCCACCGCGAGCCGGGCGGACTCGGTGGTGTGGGTGGAAAGCGGCCGGGTCCGCGCGGTCGGCACCCATCAGGCGCTGTGGCGGAACCCGGCTTACCAAGCCGTTTTCACCGGGGTCACGGAGGGCGCGCAATGAGCGTCTGGGGGCTCTACCGCTCGGCGCTGGCCGGGCAGTGGCGAGGCGGGCTGGTGCTGCTGGCCTGCTCCGTCCTGGAGAGCGCGCCCGCGTTCTTGTCCGGTCGCCTGGTCGAACTCGCGGTTGACGAGGGGTTTGCCGCGGATCGGCCAGGCACCGGACTGCGTTGGCTCGCGGTGTTCGGCCTGGTCGCCGTGATCGGCGCGTTCGGTTCCCGGCTGGTATGGCAGCAGCTCGGCAAGGTCGTCGAGCCGCTGCGTGACGCGCTGGTGAGCGCTGTCGTGCGCGGCGTCCTGCACGATCCCTCGCCGCCACGGAACCAGCCCGACGCCAGCGGGGTCGCCCGGATCACCCAGCACGTCGAGGTGGTCCGCGACGCCACGGCCGGGCTGCTGGTGCAGGCCCGCGGGATGATCGTGACGACGGTCGCGGCGTTGGCCGGGTTGTTCACCGTCGCCGGTTCGCTCGCGGTGATCGTCGCGATCCCGGTGGTGGTCTCGGTGCTCGTGTTCGCCTGCCTGCTGCCGTCGCTGGCCCGCCGTCAGCGCGCGCTGGCGCTGGCCGACGAGCGGACGGCCGAGGTCGCGGGCGCGTCGCTGTCCGGGATGCGTGACGTCGTCGCCTGCGGCGCGGAACCCCTTGTCTCGCTTGAGCTTTACGACGCCATCCACACACAGGCCAAGGCGGCCGTGCGGGTGGCGCGTTCGGGGGCGGCCCGGGCGGTGGTGATCGCCGCGGGTGGGTTCGTGCCGCTGCTCCTGGCGCTGCTGGTGGCGCCGGGCATGGTCGCGGACGGGGTGCTCACCGCGGGTGCCGCACTCGGTGCGCTGGTCTACCTCGCGACGACGATGCAGCCGGCGTTGCGCGGGCTCGCCGCGACCGCGAGCACCGTGGTGCTGCGGCTGATCGTCGCGTTGCGGCGGCTGGCCGAGACGGCGGAGGCCGAACCGGAACCGGACGGTACCGCCGAACCCGAGGGCACCGCGATCTACGTCCGCGACCTGACCTTCAGCTGGGGGGTGGCGGCCGAACCGGTGGTGCGCGGGCTCGACCTGCATCTGCGCCGCGGTGAACGGCTCGCCGTGGTGGGGCCGAGCGGGATCGGCAAGTCGACGCTGGCCGGGTTGCTCACCGGCATGCTCGAACCGCAGGCCGGGCGGGTGTTCCTCGGCGGCGCCCCGGTCCGCGAGATCCCGGCCGCGGTGCGGCACCGGATGATCGCGCTGATCCCGCAGGAGGCGTACGTCTTCGCGGGGTCCGTGCGGGACAACGTCGGCCTGTTCACGCAGTCCGCGACGGACGGCGAACTGCGGGCAGCGGTGGCCGCCGTCGGCGCGGAACCGCTGGTCACCCGGCTGGGCGGGCTCGACGGCGAGATCGGGCACGGGACGCTGTCCGCCGGCGAGGCGCAGCTGATCGCGCTCGCGCGGGTGTACGCGAGCGACGCGGGTGTCGTCGTCCTCGACGAGGCGACGTCGCATCTCGACCCGCCCGCCGAAGCCCGCGCGGAACGGGCGTTCGCCGAACGGGGCGGGATCCTGATCGTGATCGCGCACCGGCTGACGTCGGCGTTGCGCGCGGACCGGGTCCTGGTGATGGACGGCAAGGAAACCGCACTCGGCACCCATCTCGAACTCATGGACCGGTCCACGCGCTACGCCCAGCTCATGCACGCGTGGTCGCCGCGACTACCCCAGCCCGGTGCGCAGTTCTTCCAGCGCGCCCCGGAGCAGTCCTTCGACGGGAACCGGGCGCCGTGACTCGCGATCGACGAACACGTGCACGAAACGGCCCTCGGCGATCAGCGTCTCCTTCGAGTACATCCCGACCTCGTAGCGGACGCTCGAGCGGCCGAGGTGTCCCACGCGCAGTCCGACGCCGAGTTCTCCCGGGAACGACACCGAAGCGTGGTACTTGCACTGCGATTCCACGCACAGCCCGATGACTTCGCCGGTCTCGATGTCGAGCCCGCCGCGTTCGATCAGCCATGTGTTGACGACGGTGTCCATCACCGAATAGTGGACGACGTTGTTGACGTGTCCGTAGACGTCGTTGTCCCTCCACCGCAACGGAACCGTCTGCCAGTGCGGGTACTCGGCGTTCACCACAGCGTCACCGAATCCCGCAGGATACCGGCGAGGTCCGCTTCGGACGCCTCACGCGGCGCCGTCGCCAGCAGGCGTTGCTGTTTCACCGTGCCGGAAACCAACGAGTCCACATCGGACTCGGTATAGCCGACGGCGCCGATCCCGTTGGGGATGCCGATCTCCCGCATGAGCCGGCGCAGTACCGCGGGCAGGTGGTCCTGAAGATCGCCCGGCCATTCGTAATCCGGCGCGAGCAGCCGGGCCACCCGCAGGTGCCGGTCCGGCGCGGAGTCGAAAGTGAAGCGGAACGCCGCCGGTGCCGTCAGGGAGACGGCCATCCCGTGCGGCACCATCGGTTCTTCACCCGGATACCCGGGAGGATGGAATTCCCGGACCTGCCCGGCGATCGGATACGCGTTGGCGTGCGGGATGTGCACGCCCGCGTTGCCGAAACCGAGTCCGGCGAACGTCGCCGCGAGAGCCATCGCCTCGCGGGCCTTCATGTCCGATCCGTCCGCCACGGCCGCCGGAAGCGCCCACGAGAGCAGTCGCAGCGACTGTTCGGCGAACATGTCGGCCAGCGGATTCGCGCCGCAGTAAGGAACCCGGTCCTCCGGACGTTTCCGGTCGAACTCGGTATACGGCTTGGCCGTATAGCTTTCCGCCGCGTGGCAAAGGATGTCCATCCCGCTCGCGGCGGTGACCTCCGGCGGCTGCGAGGCCGTCAGCCGCGGGTCGACCACGGCGAGGCTCGGCCGCAGCCGGAGATGACTGATCCCGCTCTTCACCCGCAGGGACAACACGTCCAGCACGCAGACGGTCGTGCTTTCCGAGCCCGTCCCGGTGGTCGTCGGGACCGCGACCAGCGGTTTCAGCGGCGAACTCGGCGCCCGGCCGCCGCCGACCGGCGCGTTGACGTAGTCCATCAGGTCGCCGTCGTTGCTGGTCAACAGGTTCACCGCCTTCGCGGTGTCGATGGCCGACCCGCCGCCGACGGCGACGAAGGCGTCCCACTCACCCTGCCCCCTGGCGAACTCCACGGCCTCGCGCATGCTGACGTCGGTCGGTTCGACGTGCACGCCGTCGAAGACGACCGCTTCGATGCCGTAGGTCCCGATGCCCTCGGCGACCCGTCGCGGCCAGCCGGTCGCGGCGACCGACGGGTCGGTCAGCACCAGTACCCGGCGCGCGCCGAACCGCGTGAGGTCGTAGCCGATCTCGTCACTCGACCCGGATCCGTACTTCAGGGCCGGTGAGCCATAGGTGAAAACTGTTTCACGTCCAGCGGTGGCTGAGGTCACGTTTTCGTGCTCCCTTGCTCGAACACGTTCCGATATCGGACATTCTGCCGCCCCGGGGTTGCCGGAATCGAAAGATCGCTTGACGGCACCGATCACCGCCCGCCTAAGCTCTTCTCATTAGATACCAACCGGGAGCGTCCGTCGCCCAGACGGCCGTGCGGATCCTGAGCGAGGCGCAGATCCACCGCGTGTACGCGGTGGTGGGTGAGTCCTTCCTGGATCTGCTCGACGCGCTGCAGCGCGAGCGGTCGATCACCTTCGTCTCGGCGCGGCACGACACCGGCGCCGCCTTCATGGCCGAGGCCGAGGGCAAGCTCACCGAGCAGCCCGCGGTCCTGCTCGCCGGGCGCGGCCCGAGCGCGGCCAGCCTCGCCATCGGCGTCCGCACGGCGTACCAGGACGAAAGCCCGATGGTCGTCCTCCTGGAGAACCCGCCGTCCAGCCCCGGCCCGACCAGCGAGCTGCCCACCGCCGACCTGAGCGCCATGTTCGAGCCCATCGCCAAGTGGACGGGCCGCGCGCAGGCGCCGGAAGAGGTCCCCGGCCTGTTGGTGGAGGCGTTGAACCGCTGCCGCGAAGGCAGGCCCGGGCCGACGGTCGTCGCCGTGCCCGCCGACTTCTGGGGCGTCCCCTTCGACTCGGCCAAACCGGTCGCGTCCGTGCAACCACCCGCCACCGGCGCGCTGGGCCGGACCGCCGAGGCGGTCGCCCAGCTGGTCGACGAGGCCCGCTACCCGGTGGTCATCGTCGGCGGCCGGGCCCGTTCGGCGCGTGAAGAGCTGATCGCCGTCGCCGACGAACTCGCGCTCCCGGTGTACAACGCGTTCCGGCGGCAGGACGCCTTCCCCGAGAACCACGCGCGCTACGCCGGCCACCTCGGCATCGGCATCCCCGCGCGACAGCTCGACGCGCTGGAACGCGCCGACCTCGTGCTCGCGCTGGGCACTCAGCTCGACGAGGTCACCACGCAGTCCTTCCGCTACCCGACGCCGTCGCAGACGCTGGTCCTGGTCGGGACGGGGATCGAGCCCGCCCGGCGCGGCGGTCTGACCTTCCGGGTCGACTCCGAGGTCGAGCCGTTCCTGCGCGAGCTGCGCACCGTCGCGTCACCGCGGACCCGGCGCGCGTCGGCCGCGAACGCCGCCGTGCACACCTTCATGACCCCGCCCGACACCAGCGGCGCCACCCGCGTCCATCCGGCCGACGTCATCCGCGCGGTGCGCAAGCTCGCGCCCGAGGACGCGATCGTGACCAGCGACGCGGGCAATTTCGCCCAGTTCATGCATCGCTACTGGTGTTTCACCGCACCGCGCAGTCAGCTCGGCCCGAGCAACGCCGCCATGGGGTACGCGGTCCCCGCGGCCATCGCGGCGAAACTCGCCGAGCCCCGGCGCACGGTGATCGCGATGGTCGGCGACGGCGGTGCGCTGATGACCGGCCAGGAGATCGAGACCGCCGTCCGCTACCGGGTCCCGGTGACCGTCCTGGTGTTCCAGAACGGGCTGCACGGCCCGCTCGCCGTGCACCAGGCCCGCAAGCACGGGAGGCTGTCGGGGGTTACAGTTCCCATCACCGACTTCGCGTCGTGGGCGCGTGGGCTCGGCGCCGCCGGGTACACCGTCGAAGACCGCGAAGAGCTGGAGCCGATCATCGCGAGCGCGCTGGTCCGGCAGCGGCCGTGCGTGATCGACATCCGGACCGATCCGGATGTGGTGACGCCGGACGTCCGGCTGACGAGCCTGCTGGGTGCCGCGAGACCACAGCAGGGCGGGCAGTAGGCCGTCCGGCCGACGACCCGGCGGTACATTTTTCTCAGGGGATACACAGAAACCCTTGTGGTGCCGCCGTCACCTGCTCCGAGTGGTGGGAAATCGGTGACGACTCGGCTGACTTTCGGTCGCGGGACCGGATTTTGTCGGGTGGTCGTGGCACAATCGCCGCAACACCGGGAGTCCGATATGGACGGGGTGGACAGGAGCGGCCAGCGGGGCCGCGGCCGTCCACCGGTGGGTTGTTGGCACGCAGTACTTCACTCGGCACTTCGAGCGTTGTGTTGACACAGGGGAGAAACATGGCTGACGAAATGAAGCCACAGGAGAACGTCAAGTCCGTTTCCGGCGTGGTGCCGGTGCAGTTCAGTGCGGACGCCGAGACCCACGACGTCGCCGTCGTGGCCACCAACCGGGACGCGTTGCGCCGTTCGCCGTTCGGCTCCGACGTACCGCTGCGCGCGGCGAGTGGCGAATAGCACCTTGTGCTTGCGCACACCCGGGTGAAGGCGCTTGTCGGCCTGCGTGCGGTGTGCTTTACTGCTACAGGTCTCGTTTTTGTGTTCGTGTTGGTGCACGCTCGCAGAACTCAGCGGGCGTAGTGTCTCCTCGTGTTTCCGGGGAAGCAAACCGTCTGGTCATGACCCGGGCTGCCGACGTGGCTTCCTGTTTGTTTGTGTTGCATATGGAGAATTTATGACTCAGGGCACTGTGAAGTGGTTCAACTCCGAGAAGGGGTTCGGCTTCATCACTCCCGACAACGGCGGCGGCGACGTCTTCGTGCACTACAGCGAGATCAAGGGCAACGGCTTCCGTACCCTAGAGGAGAACGCCCGCGTGGAGTTCGAGATCGGGCAGGGCGCGAAGGGTCCGCAGGCCACCTCGGTCAACGTGATCTGACCTAGTCTTTCCAGCAGGGCCGTCTCCCCCCGGGAGGCGGCCCTGCTGCTTTTCCGGGTCCCCCCAAGGGCTTCACGGGCTTACGAGTCCGGTCTCGTAGGCCAGCACGATCGCCTGCGCGCGATCCCGCACCCCGAGTTTCGCCAAGATCCGGCCCACGTAGGTCTTCACGGTCTGCGCCGAGAGCACCAGATCCGCGGCGATCTCCGGATTGGACCGTCCTTTCGCGATCAACCGCAGCACGTCCCGCTCGCGTTCGGTGAGGACGTCGAACCGCGCGGGGGAGGGCCGCGGAACCGGGGCGGCCGACACGAAGTTCGCGATGAGCCGCTTCGTGACGGCGGGGGAGAGCAGGGCGTTCCCGGCGGCGACCACGCCGATCGCGGTGATCAGTTCGGCCGCGGGCGCGTCCTTGAGCAGGAAACCGCTCGCGCCCGCCCGCAACGCCTCGTAGACGTAGTCGTCCAGATGGAACGTCGTCAGGACGATCACCTTCGGCTTCTCGCCGCCGCCTTCGAGCAGCCGCCGGGTCGCTTCGAGACCGTCCATCCCCGGCATCCGGATGTCCATCAGGACGACGTCCGGCGGCGTGTCCAAGGCGGAGATGCCTGCCAGCGCGGCAATCCCGTCACCGGCCTGGCCCACCACGGCCAACCCGGGTTGCGCGTTCAGCAGACCGGCGAAGCTTTCCCGCACCATGGCCTGGTCGTCGACGATGAAGACGGTCGTCACGAATCCCCCACCCCCGGGAGCTCCAGCGTGACGGCCACCCGGAAACCGCCGTCCGCCCGCGGCCCGGTCTCGCACGAGCCGCCGATCAGCGTAACGCGCTCGGCGATCCCGGCAAGGCCCGTGCCGTCCCCCACCGAAGGCGCCGCGGGACGGGTGGGAGTGCCGTTCTCGACGAGGATCACGAGCCCGCCGGGTTCCCGCCGCACTTCGACGTCCACCTCCGCCCCCGGGCTGTGCCGTGCCGCGTTGCTCAACGCCTCCTGCAGGATCCGGTACGCGGCCAGCCCGATCATCGCGGGAACGCCGTCCCCGCCCGAGAGTTCCGCCCGGATCGCGATCCCGGAGGCCCGGCAGCCGTCGATCAGCGACGGCATTTGCGCGAGCCCCGGCTGCGGTTCGTGTTCGGGCTCGGCCTCGATGTCCCGTAGCACGCCGACCAGCCGCCGGGCCTCGTCGAGCGCCTCCCTGGCCGCGGCCCCGAGCGCGCGGAACTCCTCCTGCGCGGCCTCGGAAACGTCCGGGACGCGGTAGCGCGCGCTGTCGGTCCGCAGCGCGATCAGCGAGAGGTGATGCCCGATGATGTCGTGCAGTTCCCTGGCGATCCGCGTGCGTTCCTGCAGCGCGGCGCGTTTCGTCCGCTCCTCGACGGTCGTGCGCTCGGCCGCGTCGGCCTGCTCCAGCGCCCGGCGGCGTTGCTGCATCCCGTGGCCCGCCAGGATGGTCACGCTCACCACGAGCACCGACCACACGAGGGTCTTGGTGCCCGTTCGCGGCAGCTGGACGACGCCGACCGCGATGGCCAGCACGATCGCGACGAGCGAGATCCCCCGGCCCTGCCCGGTCTTCGTGCGGGCGAGCGTCATCGCGAGCACCGGCAGGTACGGCAGGACATGGACCTGCAACGGCCATTCCGACAGGGTCGGCCCGAACAGCGCGTAGGGCGCGGGGAAGAGGATCGCGAGGATCGCACTGACCATTCCCACAGCCGCCAGCCGGACGGCGGTCAGCGGGAACCGCGAGACGAGCAACGGTGGCGTGAGCTGCAGGAGCAGCAGGAAGAAGATCAGCGGTGTACTGGCACCGCCCAGGTAGCGCGCCCACGAGCCGTAGGTCAGGCCCACCGTCACGAGCAGCCCCGCGGTGGCGAGGACCACCTTGAGCCAGGCCGGGCCGCGCCACAGGGCCGACGGGGGTTCGAGATCGGCGTCGCGTCCGGTGAGGAGCGCCCAGCCCAGTGAACCGCCTGTCGAAGCCATGTCCCGACGCTAACGACGCCGCGGGCCGGGCACATCCCCGCGTGGGGGACATCCCGCTGTCCCCCAGGGCGGGTTGCCGACTGTCCGCCCGGGCGGGCTGCTTCGGACGGTGGCGCGCGGTCAGGCTCCGTTCATGAACGAGATCAGAGGGTTGCTCAGACTGTCCGCGTTCGCCTGGCTGGTCGCCGGACCGGTCATCGCGGTCTACGTCGAGATCGTCGACGCCGGCGCGGTCGATCCGCTCGCCACCACCTTCAGCGAATACGTCCACGTCGGCCAGGGCGCCCGGCTCGTCGGGGTCGCCATGCTGGCCACCGGTTTCGGCGCGCTGACGGTCGCGTGCGGCGTCCGGCTGTCCGGCGCGAGGGGGGCGGCCAGGCTCGTCGCCGTGTTCGGCGTCGGGCTGTGCGTGCTCGCCGTGTTCCCGCAGGAACCGATGGACCAGCCGCTGACCTGGCACGGCGCGATCCACCGCTACGTCGCGCTCGCCGCCTTCACCGCGTTGCCACTGGCAGGCCTGGTCCTCGGCACGGCGCGGCGGTCGTCCTACGCCACGTTCGCCGCGCTGGTGGCCTTCGTGGGGACGTTCCTGGCCGACGCCCGCGCGGTGAGCGGGCTGGCCGAACGCGTTCTGCTGGTCCTCGAACTCACGCTGCTGGTCGTCTTCGCCCGAAGGACGACGCGGGCCCCGGACGGCCTCCCGGTGATGCAACCTTCTGCAACTCTTCCCTTCCGGGCCGCGACGACGTTTCCTATAGGGACTTGGCGTGGGCAGCGGAGGACCAGTGGGCGAAGCGGTTGCGGGGATCGTGGCGAATCCCGCTTCGGAGCGTGACATCCGACGGCTGCGTTCGGCACTCCGCGTGGCCGGGGTGGGCCGCGTGATGGTGTGGACCGAGGCGGGCAAGACCACCGGCACCGTCCGCCGGATGGTGGACGCGGGTGCGGGCGTGATCATCTGCATGGGTGGCGACGGCACCGTGCGGGCCGCCGCGGCCGCCTGCGGCGACGTCCCCCTGCTGGCGCTGCCCGCCGAGAGCACCGAGGCGTTCCCCGAGCCGACGGTCGCCGGTCTCGCCGCCGGGCTCGTCGCCACCCATCAGGTGGATACGGACCTGGTCACGAACCGGGTGACCGTCCTCGAAGTCGTCACCAAGGCCCGCCGCGAGATCGCGCTGACCGACGTCAGCGTGTCGGCGAACCAGCGGTGGGATCCCGCGTCGCTCACCGAGCTGTACTGCACGTTCGCCGTACCCGACGGGATCGGCCTGTCCAGCATCCCCGGCAGGCTGTGCCCCAGTCCGAAGTCCACTGTGGACGGTGTGGCGGTCTCGCTCGGGCCGGTCGAGGAGACGCCGTTCGTCGTACAGGCCCCGATCGCACCCGGCGTCGTCCAGTCGGTGGGCGTACGGGGCTGGAGCGTGCTGCACCTCGGGGTCCGCGTCGACCTCGCCGCCGCCGGGGGCTCCATCGCACTCGACGGCGAGCCGCACTTCGTCCTCAAGCCGGGAGAGAGCGCTTTCGTGGAACTCAAGCCCGAAGGCCCGTGGTGCGTCGACGTCCGGGCCGTGATGGCCGAAGCC
The DNA here is from genome assembly GCA_049998115.1 of Amycolatopsis sp. cmx-4-19. GTDB lineage: Bacteria > Actinomycetota > Actinomycetes > Mycobacteriales > Pseudonocardiaceae > Amycolatopsis. Next base: position 943,881 of record JAEBEO010000001.1, read on the forward strand.
GCCCGGAAAGGCCTGCTCCTGGGCCGGAAACCGAAGGGGACCTTCCCCGCGTCCCACAGGGTGGAAGCGCCCTTCACCGCGTAGCTCTCGCCCAGGTCACAGAGACCTTCCGCGCGCCGGTTCGGCCAGGCACACTGGCCGAGACGGACCAGGGGGGTGGGCCAGGTGCAGCTGGAGGCGGCGTTGCCGGTCGGCGCGGATCCGCGGCGGCACGCCCGCGCCCTCGCCGAGGTGCACGAGGCCGCCCTCGCCGGGCGCGTGCTCCCGAGCCATCCCCGCGCGGTCATCGGCGCGTCCTGGCAACGGATGCGCCGTCTCGGCCTGGACCCCGACCGCGGCGCGCCGGTGCCGGTGCTCGTCCCCGGGCAACTGGAGTCCCGCCGCCGGGACAGTGGCCTCGCCGCCGTCCTGCCCGCGTTGCGCGGCGGCCTGATCACCCTCGCCGAGCAGGCCGCGCACATCATGGCCGTCGTCGACGCCGACGGCCGCGTCCTCTGGCGCGACGGCAGCACCGCCGTCCGCCGCCGCGCCGACGGACTCGGTTTCGTCGAGGGCGTCGACTGGCACGAGAACGCTGCCGGGACCAACGCCATCGGCACCGCGCTCGTCACCCGGCATCCGGTCCAGGTCTACTCCGCCGAGCACTACGTCCGTAACCAGCACGACTGGACCTGCGCCGCCGCCCCGCTGCACGATCCGAGGGACGGCAGGCTGCTCGGCGCCGTCGACCTCTCCGGCCCGGCCTCGACCGTGCACCCGACGACGCTGGCCTTGGTCGCCGCGGTCGCCAAACTCGCCGAAGCACACCTTCGGACCACTCATCTCTCCGAACTCGACCGGCTGCGCGGGCTGGCCTCACCCCTGCTCGCGAAGGTGAAGGGACGCGCGGTGATCGCCGACCCGCACGGCTGGATCGCGGCGTCGGCAGGCCTGGTCCCGGTCGGCCGGATCGCGCTGCCGAACGACGTGACGGCGGGCCGGGCCTGGCTGCCCACCTACGGGAACTGCCTGCTGGAGCCCCTGCCCGGCGGCTGGCTCGTGCGGCTCGGCGAAGAGGAGGACGCGCCGCCCACCCGCGTCGTCCTCGACCTGCGGTCGGCCCGGGAGAGCACGCTGACCGTCGCGGGCGCGGCGGGCACCTGGTCGCATCGGTTGAGCCCGCGGCACGCCGAAATGCTGTACGTCCTCGCTCTCCACCGAGAGGGCAGGTCGGCGTCGGAACTGTCGCTCGACCTCTTCGGCGAGGCAGACCGCACCGTCACCGTCCGCGCGGAGATGTCCAGGATGAGGCGCCATTTCGGCGGGATCCTGCTGGGCAGGCCGTACCGGTTCGCCGACGACGTCGAGGTCGTCGTCGAGCGGCCCGCGGGCGGCGGCGAGGTCCTCCCGCACTCCGTCGCCCCCGCCGTACGCGCCTGAACCTCCACCCCCGGATCGACCCGTCGACGGTCCCGCTCCACCCCTCGGGAGGCCTAACGTCCGAGGCAGGGGAAAGATGACGGTGAAAGGCCTGGTGGGCCTGGTCGCGGGGGAGATGACCACCCGGCTGAGCGATCACTGAGGGGGGACATGGGGAAGCGGGGGAGGCCGCTGCTGCCGGACACGATCGCGCCGAGCTGGCTGGTCGTCCAGTTCCTCGGCACGGCCGTGATCGCGGCCACCCTGCTGACCGCCACCGAGTCCGGCGCGTGGATCTGGACGGCGTACGGCGTTTGCGCCGCCTGCTGGCTGGGATTCGTGGTGGTTTCCCCGCGCTTCCCCTGGACGGCGGCGGTCCTGCTCGTGGTGGCGAGCATCGCGCCTTCGGCCGCGTTCGGCTGGGCGGAGGATTCCTCCGCCGTCATCCTCGCGGTGGTCGCGGTCAGCAGGCTGGCTTCCCTCACCGAACCGTCGGTGGCCGCCATCGTGGGGGTGGTGGGGCTCGACGTGAGCCTCACGGCGGCCACCGGTCTCGTCGGGGGCGCGTCCCCGGCGTTCGTCTTCGGCACCGTGGGCGTGCTGCTGGTGCTGATGCTGCTGGGGCTGAACCGGCGACAGTACGAGGTCCAGGCGGCGCAGGCTGCCGCGTTGCTGGAGCAGACCAAGCTGGCGCAGAGTGAACACGCACGGGCCGCCGCGCTCGACGAGCGCACCCGCATCGCGCGGGAAATCCACGACGTCCTCGCGCATTCCTTGGGGGCCTTGGGGGTGCACCTGGAACTCGCCGAGGCGCTGCTGGCCGAGAAGTCCGATGTGGACGGAGCGCTCGGCAGGATCCGGCTGTCCAGGAAACTCGCGGCCGACGGGCTTTCCGAGGCCCGGGGCGCCGTCGCGGCGTTGCGCAACGACGTCCCGCCGCTGGCCGAAGCGTTGCGGCAGGTGACGGACGCGCATCACCGCCGCGTGTCCTTCGAGGTGTCGGGGGAGCAGCGGCCGTTGCCGTCCGCCGCCGTGGTCTCGCTGGCGGGCGTCGCGAGGGAGGCGTTGACCAACGCCGGCAAGCACGCACCCGGCCTGCCGGTGTCGCTCCTGCTGGCTTTCACCCGAACGGAGGTCCGCTTGCGGGTGTGGAACGAACTCGGCGATACCGTCCGCTCGGAGGGCACCGGTGGTTTCGGTCTCACCGGGATGAGGGAGCGGCTCGCCCTCGCCGGTGGGACGCTGACCGCGGGGCCGGGAGAGGGGCAGTGGACGGTGGAAGCGGTGGTGCGGGCGTGATCCGGGTGGTCGTCGTCGATGACCAGCAGGTTATGCGCGAAGGGCTGGTCGCCCTGCTCGGGCTGGTCGACGGCGTCGAGGTCGTCGGCTCCGCGGGCGACGGACGGCAGGCGCTGGACCTGCTCGCCGGTCAGGCGGCCGACGTCGTGCTGATGGACCTGCGCATGCCGGTGCTGGACGGGGTGGTCACGACCAGACTGCTGAAACGGGATCACCCGGAAGTGGCCGTCGTGATCCTGACGACCTATGCCGACGACGCCTCGATCGCCGACGCCCTGCGCGCCGGGGCACGCGGTTATCTGACCAAGGACGCCGGCCGCGCGGAAATCGGCGCGGCCGTCCGCTCCGCCGCCAACGGGCACGCACTCTTCGCCGCGGAAGTCTCCGACAGGCTGGTCGCCGCCCTCGACTCCCGAACGATCAGGAGGCCCAGGGTGGAGTTGCCCGACAGCCTCACCGCCAGGGAGGCCGAAGTGCTCGGTCTCATTTCGCGGGGGCTGTCCAATCCGGAAATCGCCGCCGAACTGTTCATCGGCGAGTCCACCGTGAAGACCCACATCAACCACGCCTTCGCCAAGATCGGTGTGCGCAATCGTGCGGAAGCCGTGCGCTACGGCCTGGAAAAGGGCCTCTGACCGACGCGGCAGATCACGTGCCGATGACACACGCCGGTGTCACTGGCTGCGCAGATCCCGACTCGGATACCTTCTTGCGGGTAGAGCCAATGGGGAGGATCGGCGATGACGACCACTGTGACCCGGCAAGGGCCGCCGCGGAGCCCCGCCGCACCCGCGCCGCCCCCTGCGCCCGAGGGCCGCAGCGGGATCGCGGGACTGCTCGAACTGCCGGGGAACGGGGTCCGCGCGATCGTCCGGTCCGCGGCGACCACCCCCGGCAGACTGTCGGTGATCGCGATCGGGCTCGTCCTGCTGTCGCTGGTCGCCGGCCTGTTCGGCACGCTCGCCGCGCAGGACAAGAAGGACACGATCAACGGCCTGATCGACCACCGCGAACCCCTCGCCGCCGCCGCGCAGCAGGTCTACCGCGCGCTTTCGGACGCCGACGCGACCGCGGCCAGTTCGTTCCTGTCGATCGGCACCGAGCCGCTCCCGATGCGCGAGCGGTACGAGCGCGACGTCGCGGAAGCCGGTGCGGCGCTGGCGAAGGCGGCGTCGGACTCTTCCGGCGTCGACGAGGCGGCCGAGCAGATCAACATCCTCGGCCGGGAACTCCCCGTCTACACGGGACTGATCGAGACCGCGCGCACCTACAACCGGCAGGGTTTTCCCGTCGGTGCCTCGTATCTGCGTGAGGCGTCGGAGCTGATGCGGGCGAAAATCCTTCCCGCCGCACAGGATCTCTACCGCATCGACACCGACCGGCTCGCCGCCGAACAGGACGACGCGACCGGTTTCCCCTGGCTGGCAACGGCTTTGCTGCTCGCCCTGCTCGCCGCGCTGATCGTCACCCAGGTGCATCTGACGAAGAAGACCAACCGGCTGCTGAACGTCGGCCTCGTCGCCGCGTCCGTTTCGGTCGTGGTCGCCCTGCTGTGGGGCGCGGTGGCGCTGATCGTGCAGGGCAGCCTCGTCGGCAGCGGCGAAAAGGACGGCTCGCACCAGGTGGACGTCCTCGTGCGCGCCCGGATCGCGGCGCTGCAGGCACGGGCCGACGAAACGCTGACACTCGTCGCACGCGGCGACGGCGCGGCCTACGAAAAGGACTTCGGCGACCTCGCCGCGCAACTCGGCGGGACCGACGGCAAGGGTGGCCTGCTGGGTGAGGCCCGCGACCTCGCGGCGGGCGGCGCGGCCGCGGCCAAGGTGGACGCGGCGATCCAGGCGGCGTCGGAATGGTTCAAGGCACACGGCGAGGTGCGGCGCCAGGACGACGACGGCAGCTACCAGGACGCCGTCGACACCGCGATCCGCGACGACAAGAAGAACGGCGCCGCCGGGGCGTTCCTGCGGCTCGACGAGAGCCTGGTGACCGCGATCAACGTGGGACGACAGGAATTCCTCGACGACACCCGCGGCGCCGAACGCGCGCTGACCCTGCTCGCGCCGGGGATCGCGGTGCTGGCGGTGATCGCGGCGGCGGGCGCCGCGTTGGGCATCCGAGAACGGCTGAGGGAGTACCGGTGATGCGGAACGGTCTGCGAGCGGCCGTGCTCGGCGCCGTCTTGGTGCTGGCGACGGCCTGTGGCGGCGCGGGGGCGCCGGTCGACCCGGCACCGGTGGGCAAGGTGGCCCCGCCCCAGCCCGCGAACGTCGGGGGCGCCGACTCGGCGGGTGGCGGCGGGACGGCCGACACGAGCTGCAACCCGTTGGCCAGCCTGCGGCCCACCAACGGCGTGTCGATCACCAGCGGCTCGACGATGGCGAAGATCAAGGAAAAGGGCAAACTGATCGCCGGCGTCGACCAGACGACGTTCCTGTTCGGTTTCCGGAATCCGACGTCGGGCCAGCTCGAAGGCTTCGACATCGACATGGTCAACCAGATCGCGAAGGCGTTGTTCGGCAACGCCGAAGGCCGTGTGCAGTTCCGGGCCATCCCGTCGAAGCTGCGGGAAGACGTGCTCGAACAGAAGCAGGTCGACATCGTGGTGCGGACCTACAGCATCACCTGCAGCCGACTCAAGAAAGTCGCCTTCTCCACGGCGTATTACCAAGCGGGGCAACGGATCCTGGTCGACGCGGGCTCGAAGGTCGCCCAGATTTCGGACCTCGGCGGCAAACGCGTGTGCGCGACCAAGACGTCGACGTCGCTGACGAAGATCGCGTCGGATCCCTCGAAGCCGGTACCGGTCTCGGTGGACAACTGGTCCGACTGCCTGGTGATGCTGCAGCAGAAGCAGGTCGAGGCCGTGTCGACCGACGACGTCATCCTGGCCGGGATGCTCGCGCAGGACCCGACGCTGAAGATCGTCGGGGACCGGTTCACCGAGGAGAACTACGGCATCGGTGTCCCGAAGGACCAGGACGACATGGTGCGTTTCGTGAACGCCGTGCTGGAGAACGTGCGCGGCGGCGCGTGGCAGGAGAGCTACGCGAAATGGATCGGGAACAAGCTCGACGGCGGAACACCGCCATCACCGCAGTACAAATGAGAAACGGGCCGTTCAGGACTTCCTGAACGGCCCGTTCTCTTTCAGTTCTTGGGACCCTTCTCACCGATCACCGGCGGCACGGGCTTCATGTCACCCTCGTAGCCGCCGAACAAGACGTCGGCGTCCTCTTCCTGCAGGTAGTTCGGGGCCTTCTTTTCCTTGTCCTCTTCCTTCTGCCCCTTGCCCCCGGGGGCGCCGCCGCCCACCCCGCCGGGCCCGCCGCTCTTGCCCGCGGCGGCCGCGCCACCCCGGGTGACGCGTTCCTCGGGCAGCTTGCCCGACCCGGACCCGCCACCCTTGCCCGCGAGCCGCTCGGCCTCACCGGCCGAAACCTTGCCGCCCGCGAGCCGCTCGGCGACGTTGCCCGAGCCGCCGTTGCGCCCGAACCCGCCGCCGCCACCGCCACCGGTGAGCCTGCTCGCCGCACTCCCGCCCGGCCCGCTCGGCGTCCGGCCCGGCTTGCCGCGATACCGCTCGCTGCCCAGCCTCCCGAGCCCGCTCGGACCAGGCCCGTTCAGGGCGGCGAGCCCCGGATTCGGCCCACCCCGGAACGACCCGCCCGGCCCGGTGAGCTGGCCACCGCCCGGCCCCGGCGTCCCGGTGTACCCGCCACCGGTGGTGATCCCCGGCCCCGGCGTCGGCCCACCCTGCCCGGGCACGGGTCCCGACACCCCCGGCCCGGGTCCGGTTCCGGGACCAGGGCCCGGCCCGGACCCCGGCCCGCCGCTGAACCCCTTGACCTCCCCGCCGGTGAACCCGGACGCCGTCGTCGAATCACCCATTTCCGGCGGCGGGGCGAAGGTCGGCTGCTTGGAATTGACGTCGAAGAGCGACTGGTCGTAGGTGTGCATCACCTGCGCGGCCTGCTGATGCGCCTGGAACGACCGCTCCTGCTTGGCCGGGATGTTGCCGACCGTGTCCACCGCCCCCGCGAAGTTCCCCGACGCGAACTGCTGAATCGCGTTCCTGTACTCGGCGTTGCGGTCGAAAGGAACCTCTTCGGGCATGGAGTTCTTGGCAGTCGTCGCCGCGGCCGCGGTCTGGGAGAACCGGTTGGACGCCAGATACGCGCCGTCCCCCGCGGTGTCGGCCCATTTACCCAGGTTCTTGAAGAACCCGTGTGCCGCCTCCGCCGCGGGCCCCTGCCAGTGGGCGCCCTCTTTGTTGGCGGCCGAGGTGAGGGCGTTGCTGAAGGTGTTGAGGGCGTTGCCCTGGTTGTTCCAGATCTCGCCCTTCTGGTCGATCTTCTCGGCGGAGAGATTGTTGGTGACCATGCCGATCAGGTCGCCGTGCGAGTTGGCCTCGTAGCGCTGCCCCGACGGCCCGAGCCCACCCCGGAACTCCTGTCCCTTCGTGAGCGCCTCGGCCTGCTCGCCGGAGTACTGGCCCGCCTTGGCCTCCGCGGTCGCACGAGCGGTCATGTCGTTGCCGCCGGGGCCCTGATTGGTCTCGTTGTACGTGTCGGAGTAGCGCTTGCCCTCGTAGTCGCGATGGGCCTTGCCATCCGCACTCGCGAACGATCCGAAATCGTCCTGTCCGACGTTCTCCGCCATGATCCCTCCCTGAACCGTGCGGTCAGTTCCCTCTTGGCAGCTTGGGCGCGATCTGCTCGGCAATCACCTTGGCGTCGGCGCACGACTGTTCGTTGGTTCCGCCGTTCGAAAGCCCGAGGGTCACCGTCGCTCTGGCGTTCTCGGACACCGAGATCCCGATCGCGCAAACACCCTTGCCGCCGCTACCGGAAATCTCGACGGCATCCCGATCACCGATCTTGGTCTGCGTGAGCTGCCCACCATCCGGTTTCATCCCGGCTACCCCCTGATTGGGTACGAGGTAGGTGGCAACGGTTCCGTAGCGAGGCTTGCTGGCGCCGCAACCGTTGTCGCTCTCATAGGTCTCGGCCACTGCCGCGTCGAATCCCTGCGCTGAGGTGATCGGCTCCAGAAGGTCGCAAGCCTTCAGATCACCGAAGACATTGCCGCCGGTAGCACTGGTTGTCTGCGGACCGCTCGATGGTGCAGGCGGCACCGGCGTAGGGTTTCCGCTGCTTTCGGTCTTACAACCGGCGAGCACGAATATCGGAGCCGCCAACAAAAGCGGAATGACATACCTGGACGTGTGAGTCCGAGCTAGACGCATTTACTTAGATTTCCTTGCCGAGACTGGACAGATCCATACTTGCGGAGTGGTCGGCGGTCTTGTACTTGGTGATAGCGGTGTCGATGGCACCGCAGACGCGTTCGACGACCCCCTGCAGGGCCTCCAGCTGGGTTTTGGCTGATTGGTCGTCGCCTGTGGCGATCAAGGTCATGTGCTGGCCGACCTGTTGCGCGAAGGGACTGGCGCCCAGTTCGGGCGAACGTTCCAAGACTGTGAAGCTGACTTTGTTCCTTGCCCAGCTGTCCAGGTAGTCCTGCAGCGCCGTCTTGTACGCGTTCCCCATCTCCTCGCTGACCGCGAACTTCCCCTCACTCGCGGCCTTGACCATCGCGTCGGCCTGCGAAGAGAAGGCGCCTAAGATCTCCGAGAAGTTCCCCGGCGGCCCGCCGGTGCCGTCTCCCATGGTCTCTCCCCTGTACCAAGTGCCGGTTACTCGTCGCGTTCGTCAGGTCACGATATCAGCGGAATCGGCGTGAACGGCTCGGTTCCGGCGAGGATCACGCGCTGCCGACGCGAGCGGCTTCGACCAGGTCGTGGAGCCATCGTGCCAGGTGGGAGCCTTTCGTGGGGGTGAACGTGCGGCGGATTTCGCCGTCGGGGAAGTGGTCGGTGGCGAGCATGAAGCGGCCTTGGACGCTGTCGAACCACTGGACGCTCTTCTGCTGCGGTTTCCCCCGGTCGTCGCGCAGGGTGATGGTGATCGTGCCGAGTCGTGCCAGCGGGTGTTCGAAGAACCGGGAGGCCGCACCCAGGCGGAGGTTGTCGGGGTCCTCGTCGAACGGATCGTCCGGTCGCTTGGCCGGGGGGAGGGTGCTGGACGTCATCACCCGTCCGGGGAACGGCTGCAGTGACGGAAGGTTGTCGAGGAGTGCGGCGACGACCTGTTCGGGGTAAACCGTTTCGAAGAGGATGTCGAAGCCGCGTTGCTGGCTCACGACACCCCGACGACGGTCCCAGCCACCTCGATAGAGGTATTCGGCGTTCTGTTCGACCTCGTGCGCTTCCAGGGTGACGACGAAGTCGGCGGCGGCCCAGAGCCGCAGCGTCTCCTCGTGGTCCCGCAGGAGTTCGCGTCCGCGCGCGAAGCCCCGGTCGGTGAGCTCGGCCCAGATCTGCTCGCAATGCCGCTCGCGTTCGGTGATCGTGGCGCCGACGGTCGGGATTTCGAACGGCAGCACGAATCTGCCGAGCCCGAGTTCTTCGAGTACGACGTCGAGCTGGGCCATCGACATCGAAAATGACGCAGGCACCGGTCCTCCCCCTCATCACCTGCTGGATCGGTTCTCTCCCGCACCGTAGCGGGTCGGACCCGGCACAGGCATGATCTGCCTGCTCACCACTAGGATCGAAGTCGACAGCGTCGCGGGGATTTCGGGAGGTAGCAGTGTCGGAGGAGCCGCGCCGTCCTCGGCACGCAGCGCCGGATGACACCAGGCCGGAGCACGAAGCGGAGTCCGCCTCCTGGACACCGCCGGCGCCGGTCCGCTGGGAGACGCCGGAACCGTCCATTTCCGGCAGGCTCGACCTCGGCGAACCACCGCGGCCGAAGCCGGAGGAGAGCGCGGAGCGGACCGTCTATCACGCGCCGGTGCAGCGGCCGCGGACGCCGCCGCGTGGTCAGCAGCGGCCGATCCCCGGTGCCGAAGACCCGACCCGGCCGCCGGGCGACATGGCGCCGGTGAGCCCGCAGACCCAGGTCGTCCGTCCCGACGGGCAGGTCCCGGCCGACGCGCCGCAGCCGACCAGCGTGCTCTCCTCGCCCACCCCGGAGACGCAGAGCATCATGCCGCCCGCGCCTCGTGTCGAGCACGGTCACGGCCCGTTGCCCGACCCGGGCACCGAGAGCGTGCTCCCGGAGCGGTCCAGTGAAAGCCGGGGGAGCGGCACGGGCACCGGCACGGGATCGGGCAGCCGGGGCACCGGCACCGGGACGGGCTCGTTCCCGGGCACCGCGCGCCGGACGTCGTCGCGCACCTCGCGCCGCGGCCGCCTCGGCGCCGGGCTCGTCGACGTCCCCCAGGTGCCGTACCGCGACCCGGCGTCCGCGGTCCTGGACAACCCGATGGTGTCGGAAGAGAAGCGCTTCTGCGGCAGCTGCAGCGCCAAGGTCGGCCGCGGCAAGGACGGCGCACCCGGCTCGCCCGAAGGCAACTGCGAGAAGTGCGGGAACCCGTTCTCCTTCGTCCCGAAACTGCAGCCGAACGAGATCGTCGGCGGCCAGTACGAGGTGCTCGGCGCGCTCGCGTACGGCGGGCTCGGCTGGATCTACCTGGCACAGGACCACAACGTCAGCGACCGCTGGGTGGTGCTCAAGGGCCTCATCGACACCGGTGACGCCACCGCGATGGCGGCCGCGGCCAACGAGCAGCGGTTCCTCGCCGAGGTCGAGCACCCGAACATCGTCAAGATCCACAACTTCGTCCAGCACCCGGACCGCGAGACCGGCACCTCCGTCGGTTACATCGTCATGGAGTACGTCGGCGGCCAGTCACTGCGGCAGCTCGCGCTCGCGCACCATCGCGAGACGAAGCGCCCGGAGCCGTTGCCGATCGGCCAGGTGATCGCCTACGGCCTCGAAATCCTGCCCGCCATGGGCTATCTGCACAGCCAGAACCTGCTCTACTGCGACCTCAAACCCGACAACGTCATCCAGACGCATGAACAGCTCAAGCTGATCGACCTCGGCGCGGTCCGCCGCGTCGACGACTACGAGAGCCCGCTGTTCTTCACCACTGGTTACAGCGCCCCGGAACTGGCGACCCACGGCGCTTCGGTGGCGTCCGACCTCTACACCGTCGGCCGCACGCTCGCCGTCCTCAGTTTCGAGTTCTCGGGTTACACCAGCAAGTACAAGGCGACCCTGCCCGGCCCGGACGTCGTCCCGTTGTTCGCGCTCTTCGGTTCGTACTACCGGTTCCTGCGGCGCGCGACGCATACCGACCCGGATCGCCGGTTCATCGCCGCCGAGGAGATGGGCGACCAGCTGACCGGTGTGCTGCGCGAGATCATGGCGCTGGGGACCGGGAAACCGCGGCCGGGCGCTTCGACCGTGTTCGGCCCGGAGACCCGCACGTTCGGCGTCGACCTGGTCGTCCCGGAGCACGGCGGGAGCGTGCCGCTGCCGGATCCGGGCGAGGTGGTCTCCGGCCTGCCGATCCCGCAGGTCGACACGGACGACCCGGCGGCGGGCGTGCTGGCGTCGACTGTCGCCCTCGACCCCGGCGGCGCGATCGAGTCGCTGTCAGGCGCTCCCCGCGAGTCGATCGAGGTCCGGTTGCGCATCGTCCGCGCCCGCATCGAACTCGGTGAGCTGGTCGAGGCGCAGCGGCAGTTGCAGGCCGCGCAGTACCTCGCCATCAAAGCCGGTTTTCCGCACGACTGGCGGATCGACTGGTACCGCGGCCTGATCGAGCTCGCCGGCGGCCGGTCCCGCGTCGCGCACGTCGCGTTCGAAGCGGTGTACGACGACCTTCCCGGCGAGATCGCGCCGAAGCTGGCTCTCGCGGTCAGCGCGGAGGGTGTCGGGGACTACTTCGGCGCCGCGCGCTACTACGAACTGGTGTGGCGGACGGACCGGTCGTACGTCAGCGCCGCTTTCGGGCTCGCTCGCGTCTACCTCGCCCAGGGCGCCCGCGCGAGCGCGATCGAGGTGCTGGAGGCCGTCCCGGCGTCGTCCACGCACTACGTCGCCGCGCAGGTGGCGGCGATCAAGATCAAGACCAGGATCAACGGCGGTGGCAAGGATCCGGTCATGGTGTCCGAGCGCGACCTCGTCGACGCGTCGGCCCGGCTCGAACGCCTGCAGCTCGACGCCGAACGCCGTACGCGGTTGTCGGCGGAGGTCCTGGAGGCGGCGCACGGCTGGCTCAACTCGCAGAACCGGCCGACGCCGGGGGTGAAGGTGCTGGGCTGTGCCTTGGAGGAACGGGACCTGCGGTTCGGCCTTGAGCGCTGCTACCGGACCCTCGCGCGCTTGGCCGGGACCGTCGACCAGCGTGTCGAACTCGTCGACAAGGCCAACGCGATCCGGCCCCGCACCCTCACCTGACGACGCCATCAGAGGACTGAACGCTTAGGGGTTGATGTCCCATTCGCGTTCGCGCTTGGCCTTTTCGTGGGCGGCGGCGAGCTTCTGCAGCGCCTCGGGATCCCCGTGCGTGCTGAAATGCTCGAACTCGACCCGCACGAACAACGCCCGCGCACGCACCGCGACAGGGCCGTCTTCGGCGTCGAGACGCCCGTCGGCGCTCACGTAGATCTTCCGGCCGGCGACACCGTCGAGCTTCGTCGCGATGTAGAGCGTCGAGCCGACCGGGACCGGCCGGAGGAAGTCCGTCTCCAGCTTCCCGGTGACGGCGGGCCGTCGCAGCAGGTTGCCGACCGTCGCGCCGAGGGCCTCGTCGAACGCACAGGCCAGCAGGCCGCCATGGGCGAGGCCGGGCGCACCCTGGTGGGCGGAGGTGACGGTGAACTTCGAATACACCGTCGTCCCTTCGCCCACCGTGGAGTGCAGGTGGAGCCCGGCCTCGATCTCGTCGCCGCATCCGAAGCACTCACCGAAGTGGATGCCCAGATGGCTGCCCGGCTGCGGGGCTTTCGGGTGGACGGTCGCCGGTTCGACTTCGACCGGCGGCCACGGCTGCGAGATACGGCTCATGGACAGACGTTAACTCGCCGGTAGCTCCGAGGCGCCGCCGGGAGTGCGCGTTTCCGGCTTGCGGCGCCGCGCGATCCGCGAGTTCACGATGCCGCGCAGCGACACCCCGGCCGTCTCCGGCAGCAGCAGGATCGGGATGGCCGCGATCGCCGCCGCGCCCATCAGGTAGTACGCGGGCCACAGGTTGTCGCCGGTCTTGTCCACCAGGCTGCCAATGATGTACGACGCCGTTCCACCGAAGGCCGCGGTGGAAACGCTGTACCCGATGGAGAAACCGCCGTAGCGCTCCTGCGTCGGGAACATCGCCGGCAGCGTCGCCGCCAGCACGGCCAGGATCAGCACCAGCGGAAGCGCGATCATCGCAAGGCCGAGCATGAGCTGTCCGGCGTTCTGGTCGTCCGCGGCCGCACCCATCAGCGAGAACGCCGGGATCGGCAACACCAGGAAGCTGGCACAGCTGGCGATCAGGATCGGTTTCCGCCCGATGCGGTCGGACAGCATGCCGACCGGGACGATCAGGACCAGCATCAGCGCGATGGTCGCCAGGATGATCAGCAACGGCGTATGCCCGCTGAACCCGACCACGTCCTTGAGATAGGTCTCCAGGTAGGTGATCACGATGTAGTCGGCCACGTTCAGCATCACCACGATGCCGATCAGGTGCAGGATCGACGTCCAGTGCTTCTTGAGCAGCGCCTTCAACGGCGACTTCTCGACCTGCTGCTTCTTCTCGATCTCCTGGAACAGCGGAGTGTCCTCCAGCTTGTTCCGCAGATAGAGACCGACGATGCCGAGCGGTCCGGCGATCAGGAACGGCAGGCGCCAGCCCCAGTCGCGCATGGCGTCGTCGCCGAGGACCACGGTGAAGATGGTGACGAACCCCGCTCCCATCGCGAACCCGACGAGGGTGCCGAACTCCAGCCAGCTGCCCCAGAAGCCCCGGCGCCGGGCGGGGGCGTACTCGGCGATGAACGTCGCCGCCCCGCCGTACTCACCGCCTGCCGAGAACCCTTGGATCATCCGCAGCAGGATCAGGGCGACCGCCGCGGCGGGCCCGATCGTCGCGTAGGACGGCAGCAGGCCGATCACGAAGGTCGAGCCCGACATCAGGATGATCGTCAGCGCGAGCACCTTCTGGCGCCCGATCTTGTCGCCCAGCGGGCCGAACACGAAGCTGCCGAACGGCCGCACGATGAATGTGATCGCGAGTACCGCGAAGGTCGCCAGCGCGCCCTCTGAAGTGCTCGAAGCGTTGAAGAAGACCTGTCCCAGGATGGCAGGCATGAAGCCGAAGACACCGAAGTCGTACCACTCGATGCAGTTACCCATCGCCGCACCGGCGACGGCCTTCCTGATTTGTTCGGGCGGAGCTTCCGCCGGTTCCCCTTTTTCCTGATGAGCCGCACTCAGCGCCTCTTCGGCCATGGGTTTGACCTCCCGACCCACCCGTTACTTACCCCATCTTCGAGGGTTTGTTCCCTCGACCGTAGGGGTTCAAACGTGTGAGTTCAGCGCTTTGAATCGATCGCGCGAGCCACGTTCCCCCGAATCGGTGACGAACCCCCAGGTGAAGCCGAAGTTGGAGAATTTCCGATCACCCTGGGTGATCACCTGGGTTTCAGGCGTTCCGGACGGCTCAGTGGCTCGTGGCCGACGGCGGCGTATTCGGCGCACTCGTCGCCGTGGGTACACGCGGCGAGCTCGTACGGTCCGGGCCCCTGGTCTTCGGCACCGACCGCGGCTGGGTCGCCGCCGGGCCGGACCCCGGCGTCTTCCGAGTCCCGTCTTCCGGCTGCGGGGTCGCCGCGGAGGGGGCGGCGGGCGGGCCGGGGACCGGGGTGGGGGAGATGGTCGACAGCCCGGGACCGGCGGGTTGTACCGGCGCGGATCCCTCGCCGCCGCGACCGCCGACGGCCACCGCGCCGAGCACGATCACCGCGACCGTCGCCAGCGAACTGCCCGCCACCGCGAGCCGCTTGCGTCGTCGCCGGATCCTGCCCCCGCGCTCGATGATGTCCGCCGCCCTGATGCCCAGCGGGGGCCCGCTCGCGCCGTGCGAAAGCACGCCCTTGATGTCCTCGTCCATCTCCTCACCTCCCATCGCCGTGCGCTCCGCTCAAGGCCAGTTCGCTGAAATGCGGTCCGAGCCGGTTGCGCAGGGTCGCCAGACCCCGCGCGCCCTGACTCTTCACGTTCCCGGTGCTGCAGCCCAGCGCCGAGGCCGTCTCCTCGACGCTGAGATCTTCGAAGTAGCGCAGGACCAGTACGGCCCGCTGCTTCGGGGCGATACCGGACAGGGCGTGCCTGACCAGCATCTCCTGTTCGGTCCCGCCGGTCTCGGCGGGAAGTTCGGGTGGCTCGTCGGTGAGCTTCTCCCGTTTGCGCCAGACGCGCCGATGCTCGGAGAGGAACGTCCTCAGCACGATCTTGCGCGCGTAGCCGTCGAGCGCGTCGTGCCGGGAAAGCCTCGGCCAGGCCAGGTACAGCTTCAGCAACGCGGCCTGGGTGATGTCCTCGGCCTGGTGCCAGTCCCCGCACAGGAGGTACGCGGTGGACCGCAGGCTGTGCGCGCGCTCGCCGAAGTACCGGGCGAACTCGCCGTCCCACGGCGAGCCCGTCCCGGTCTTCGACGAGCGGCTCGGCGACACCTAGTTACCGGCTCCTTCGACGATGGCGGGGAGGATCAGGTCCCCGGTCGGCCCGGCCGGGACGGCCTTGGGCACGCGGTGCTCGCCCGGCGCGGCGGACGGCGTCTTCTGGGCGGGGCGCGGGCCGCGCGCCGGCGCGGTGGTGGCCAGGGGCGGCTCCGGCGCCTTCGTGGCGGTGGGGGCCGGGCCGGGCTGGTTCGGCGCCTGGGTGACCGTGGGCGACGGAGCGCTCTGGTCGGCTGACGCCAGCGACGTGGTCGCGAAGGCGGCGCCACCCGCCAGCAGCAGCGCGCCAAGGGAAAGAACGATACGAGTGCGCAAGTGAGTCTCCTCGATCCGGGCGCCGCTCATGGACCGCGGCGCCTTCTGCCGTTAGACATGCGCCCCGCCCGCCGTGGGGTTGCATCGAGTTTCGTCCTTTTCCACGAACACGAACGGCCGGGAGACCCGCAGGTCTCCCGGCCGCCCGGATTCACGGAAGTCGTTCAGCTCGCGAGAGCGGACAGCTTCGTCCACTCGTCCCAGGCGTAGGTCCAGTCGCTGTAATCGCGCGCCCGGTTGATCTTCTGGGTGCTGCCCTCGATCTCGACGGGGTCCCCGACAAGCGCGCCGTCCATGTACGCCTTGGCGTTCGCCGGCGCCAGGTTGACACAGCCGTGCGAGATGTTCTTCTTGCCCTGGGCCCAGATCGACGGCCCGTACCCGTGGATGAACTCGCCGTTCGTGGAGAACCGCACCGCGGACGGCACGACGATGTCCTCGTAGTGGTAGCGCTCGTTCGTCATCGAGTACGTGTCGTGCTTGGACATCACCACGTGCGTGCCGCTCGGGGTGACGCGGCCCGGGTCGGCGTCGAGGCCGTAGCTGGCCGGGTAGTCCGCGATCTGCTGACCGTCGCGGATCACCAGCAGCCTGTGCGTCTGGGTGTTGCCCTTGACGACCTGCTCGCGACCGATGGTGAAGCTCGCGGAGCGGTCTTCCTTGCCGTACACGCCTTCGCCGATCTTGACGCCGTAGATCTTGGCATTGAACTTCACGGTCGTGCCGGGCTTCCAGTACGCCTTCGGCCGCCAGTGCACCGAAGTGTCGTCGTGGACCCAGGCCCAGGAGCCCTCGGTCTTCGGCGTGGTCTCGACGGAGAGCGCCTTCTCGACCGAAGCCTTGTCGGTGACCGGGTTCTGGAACGTCAGGGTGATCGGCATCGCGACGCCGTAGGTCTGGCCGTCGAACACGTTGATGTTCGCGCCCACCTGCTTGCGCGGCTTGACCGTGGTGAAGGCGCCGCCGATCTCGGCGGGCTTGCCGTCGGTGCCGGTGGCCTTGCCGGACCACGTGTACGTCTTGCCGTAGCCGAGCTGTTCGGTGGTCGTCCAGCTCTTCTTGTCCTCGGACGGCTGCCCGGCGACCTGCTTGCCGTCCGGGTTGGTCAGCACGATCTGGTCGAGTGTGCCGTCGGCGACGGTGACCTTGATCGGCTGGCCGGGCGCGACGTCCTGCGCGCCCGCGGTCGGTTCGTAGGTCAGCTTGGCGGGCGCGGCCGCCTGTCCGCCGGTCTCGCTGCTGATCGGGCCGCCGCCTTCCGGCCCGCTGGCCGACACGGTCGGCTCGCTGCTGCACGCCCCCAGTGTCAGGACGGCCACCAGCCCCAGTGCCGCGATCGCCGCACGGCGGCGGGCGGTTTCAGTGAACCTCAAAGCTTCCCCTTTGCTCCCCTTGTACACCGATCATGACGTCTGGACCGCCCTTGAAGTTGACCGCACAGAGAGTGATGCGAGTCACAATCGGGTGGATCATAGTTCACGATCGGGGCATGGCCGACTTCGGTCCGTGTCCGGCGTCGAACCTGAGGTCGGTGCGCGGCGACAGGGTAGCGAGGGGGTCCGACAGAAGGCGGACGCGTCTACGACGTTCCGGTGACCTTGGGACTTGGGGGTGCCCAGAGTCCGATCACGGGCTTCAAATATGGCCAGATCCCGGTACTCTGCCAACAGGCCGTCGTTTTGCGTGTTCGTGGCTTCACACTCGCGGAACTTCTGACGCGAGCCATGAGCCGGTCACGCGCTCTTCGCTCGACTCGTTGGAACCGCCCGGGACGGTCTGGGTGTCGCTTCGGAGGCACTCGAAGCGGATGTGCAACGAGGAGTACAGCGGTGGCGCAAGGCACTGTGAAGTGGTTCAACGCGGAGAAGGGCTTCGGCTTCATCGCGCAGGATGGCGGCGAGGGCGACGTCTTCGTTCACTACTCGGAGATCGAGGGCCGCGGTTTCCGCACCCTTGAAGAGAATCAGCGAGTGGAGTTCGAGGTCGGTCAGGGCCAGAAGGGCCCGCAGGCCCAAAAGGTCCGCGCGATCTGAGTCCGCCCTTCGGCGTTGCTCAGACTGATCAGAAAAGGCCCCCGGCGTTCTCGCCGGGGGCCTTTTCTCTGTACTGAAAGCTTCTTCTGTCGTGCTGTTCCGTTCCGGGTGCGACGGGGTCAGCGGGGGACGGGCTGCTCGAAAGCGTTCGCGTCGAAGTGGAACTCGTCGGTGTGGGCTTCCTCGTGGCGGCGCTGCTGGGCCGAGTTGGCCTGCGACTCCCACGAGAGGCGCTCGAGGATCCATTCCTGCGCCAGCGCCTGCGGCGACAGGTTGCGTTCCCGGGCGGCGTCTTTGAGCTGTTCGCTCGCGATGAGGTTCATCCGCAGCTGGAATACCTGCGCCTCACCGAATCGCTTGCCGGTGCCGGTGCTCTCCGGGTCGTTGTCCGGGGCGAGGGCACGAAGGTAGCTGGTGAGCTCCGTGTCTTCGACGACCGCTTCGGCCTCCTTGGCGGAGGAGTTGCGGTGACGACCGGGGTTGACCGGCTTGAGGTTCGTACGGCTGGCGTTGCGGCGACTCAGGGAAGGAAGGGGCACGGGACCACGGTAACGGTTCGGTCTCGGCAAACCAACCACCGTGAGCCACGACACACCATTCTTTTTCCCCGAATGGCCCAATTCCCTGAAGAACACGCATATCGGTGATCACAAAACGCAACCAGACGACCAAGGGAGATCTTTCCACGGTCCCGGGATGGCACTACGCCTCACCGCGAAGTCGCTCTAGTGATGAGCGGGCGAACGTAGACGACCCCCGCGCCAGGGGGAGGAACGCGGGGGTCGGAGGGGATCTCCACAGGCGCTGACCGGGGGTGTGTCAGCAAATCGATTGTTGCACGGTTTGCTGAGAAGGGCGAGTGGGCGCGGGCATAATTCCGGTCGGTCGGTCATCCGTGGTTCGCCTGTGGTTCATGTGGTGCCGACGCTCGCGTGATCGCTCTGCGTTGTGCGGAGCGTGGTGACAGGTTCACTCTCCGGGGGGCTGTGTGTCGCGGCCGGCTCTGGTTAGCCTCGCGGCCAAGCTGTTCGTTGGCCGTTTGGAGGAACCATGGGCGGGTCTGTGGAAGTGCGACAGTTCCTCCTTCGGTACGAAGGTGCCGATGGGGGAAGTTCGACGTTGGCGGGCGGTCTGCCGGCGCAACGCACGGGTCAGGGGGACACCCAGCGGGTGTCCGACGACCAGGTGCGGCGTGCTCGGCTCGCGGTGGCCAATGGGGCGCTGGGCGTCGATGACTGTGTCCAGTTGCTCGACATGCTGGGGTTGACGCTGGACGAAGACGGGCAGGCGCCCGTTCAGCGCTGATGTTCGTTCACGAAGCCCGGTCGTGCGGTGGGTTCACCGCACGACCGGGCTTTCCTTTGTGCTCGACGCGGTGGTCGCCAGTTATGTAACGCTGTTATTGCCCCACCGGCGAGCTGTTCGGGATCCTCCTGCGTCGGCCCTTCGAGGTCCGCCCTTCCGCCCGCGATGGTGGCTTTCGACGCAGCCTCCCGGTTCTTGCTTACTCGCGGTAATCGGCGCCTGGGCCAGCGTCAATCTTTCGGACGCCGAAGAGCCCGGCCGTCTGGTCGAGCTGCTCTTCCGTGTGATGGACGTCGTGGACTGGCACTGTTCGCCGGATGGCAACCTGCCGAACGCCCGGCGAACGTCGTCGAGCACCTGGTGTTCGCGCTCATGGTCTTCCGCGAATTCCGCGGTGGCGTCCACTTCGCCGCACTGCGCGCGGTGGGCCTGACGATGCCGGAGGCCGTCGTGGCGGACCCGGAGGGCGGTCGTGGGTGGCTGCTGCGCACCACGTGGCCCGGGGGGCCTGGTCGCCGGCGCGGAGGCCGAGGGCGATCTGCGGCAGCGGTGGCGGCCGAACTGCTCGCCGTCACCCTGACGGAGGACGAGCTCCGGCGCGTCTCGGCGCCCTCGCGGCCACTTCGGCCCGTTGTCCTGAGTTCGTCGCGTTCTCGCAGGTCCCAGCCCTGTGATCGGCTAGAGGAACCCCCGTGCGAGCGCCGAAACAGGCGTGTCCTATAGTTATCTTCGCTCCCAGGGGAACCTGAGAGCGCGGTCGGTCGGTTCGCCGAAACCGAACGGGCTCCCATCGTTCAGCGGCCTAGGACTCCGCCCTTTCAAGGCGGCAACGCGGGTTCGAATCCCGTTGGGAGTACGCAGTACAGTAGTAAACGCAGTATGCAAGGCCCTGTGGCGCAGTTGGTTAGCGCGTCGCCCTGTCACGGCGAAGGTCGCGGGTTCGAGTCCCGTCAGGGTCGCAAGATCGTTCGGCTCCAGGCCGGCGTTCCCGGCCAGGTAGCTCAGTTGGTACGAGCGTCCGCCTGAAAAGCGGAAGGTCGCCGGTTCGACCCCGGCCCTGGCCACCGCTCAAGCGCGAATCAGCCCCACCGCATCCGGTGGGGCTTTTTTGTGTCCCGGGAACTTGCCCGATACACAGGCGGCCAGCGGGGTCACAGCATCGCAGGCACGCTCGACCGCGTCGAGGGCGGCAAGGCGTACCTGAAGACCCCAGCAGGGCGGCGACGGGACGGTGGCCACGGGTCGATCACACCGGCCGCGGGCTGATCTTGACCTCGAGTCAGGTGGAGGTGTCAGGCTGAGGTCATGACACTCGCACCTGAGCACGTCGACGAATGGACCGTCGACGCCCTCGACCTCGACGCCTACCTCGACCGGATCGGCCAGGAGCGCGCGACGTCGTCCGCCGACGCGCTGCGTGAACTGGCGAAGGCGCACGTCCTGGCCATCCCGTTCGAGAATGTCGACGTCGTTTTGAAGCAGCACAAGGGAATCGCGCTCGACGACGTGGTCGCCAAGCTGGTCGGGCGGCACCGCGGCGGCTACTGCTACGAACACGGCAGCCTGTTCTCCTCGGCCGTCGAGCAGCTCGGCTACCCCGTGCGACGGCTCGTGTCGCGTGTGCAGCCGCAGAAGAACGGGCCGTGCACGCATATGACGCTCGTGGTCGAGGCCGACGGCGTCCAGCACCTGGTCGACGTCGGCTTCGGCGCCGGGATGCTGGTGCCGATGCCGCTGGTCGACGGCGCCGTGGTCGACCAGGCGGGCTGGCCGCACCGGCTCGTCGCCGACGGCGACTGGTGGCGCCTGCAGCGGCTGGAGGGTGACGACTGGACCGACCTGCACACCTTCACGCTCACGCCGATGCACCGGATCGACTACGAGGTCTATCACCACTACACGTCGACGCATCCGCGTTCGCCGTTCACCGGGCGGTTGGTGATCATGCGGCTGGAAGACGGCCTCAGCCGCAAGCTGATCGGCGACGAGTTCATCGTCGAACGCCCGGACGGGACCAACGAGACCACCACGGTCCCGCCCGAGCGGCTGGACGCGACGCTGCGCGAGCTGGACATCGTGCTGACCGAGGACGAACTCGCGAAGCTGCTGACGGTCTACCCCGGCTGAGGGCTCAGAGTTCGAACTCGGCGCGCTTGTCCTCCGGGACGAGGTCCTCGTACTCGCGGTGCTTCGCGATGTACGAGCGCACGTACGGGCAGTAAGGCAGGACGGACTTGCCCTGCGCCCGGGTGTCGTCGAGCGCGGCGGCCACGAGCTTGCCTGCCAGGCCCTGCCCGGAGAAGTCGTCGGAGATCTCGGTGTGCCGGAACTCCGATCGCGTCCGGTCGCGTGCGGAAGTACGGATTTCCAGGAACCCGGCGGGTTTCCCGTCCACGAGGATGTCGTAGCGGTCTTGTCCCGGCTTGATCTCGATACTCATCCCGCGGCTCCGAAAAGTTGGTCGGGGGGCGCGGGGCGGCCCAAGTGGAAGCCCTGCGCCTGGTCACAGTGCAACTCTCGCAAGACACGGAGTTGTTCTTCGTCTTCGACGCCCTCGGCGACGACGATCAGATCGACGGCGTGCGCCATCGCGATGATGCTCTTGACGATCGCGGCGGCGTCACGCGATTCCGCGATACCGGTGACGAACGTGCGGTCGATCTTGAGCGTGTCCAGCGGAAGCCGCTGCAACTGCGCGAGCGACGAGTACCCGGTGCCGAAGTCGTCGATCGCCAGTGAGACACCGAGATCGCGCAGCGACGTCAGCACTTCGGCGGCCGCGGCCTGGTCACGCATCAGCGCGCTCTCGGTGACTTCCAGGGTCAGCGCGTGCGGCGGCAGCCCGGTGGTCTTCATCGCGTCCTGCACTCCTGCCACCAGATGCGGGTCGTCCAGCTGCCGGGCCGAAAGGTTGACCTTGAGGTTCAGGTCGATACCGAGCTGTTCGCGCCGTCGGGCGATCTCACGGGTGGTGGTGCGGAGGACGTACTTGCCGATCAGGTTGATCAGGTCGCTTTCCTCGGCGAGCGGGATGAACTCGGCGGGCGAGATCGTGCCGTGCGTCGGATGTTTCCAGCGCAGCAAGGCTTCCACGGCGACCATCTCGCCGGACTCGATGTCCACGACCGGTTGGTACGCCGCCCAGAGTTCGCCGTTCTGCAACGCCTCACGCAGGTCCTGCTCCATGCGCAGCCGCCGCTGCATCCGTTCCCGCAGCTCGACGTCGAAGAACTCGTGACGCGCGCGGCCGAGCGTTTTCGCTTGGTACATCGCGACATCCGCGTCCCGCAGCAGGTCTTCGGCGGTGCGGGTGTCGTCGTTGGCGGCGGTGACGATGCCGATGCTGGCGTCGATGTGCAGTTGCCTGCCGTTGACCGTGATCGGCTCGGTCAGCGACTCGCGCAGATGCTCGGCCAGCGCCTTGATCTCGCCCGGTTCGGTGATGTCCGCGGTGACGACGACGAATTCGTCGCCGCCGAGCCTGCCGACGAGGTCGTTCTCGCCGATTCCCCGGCGCAGCCGGTCGCCGGCGATGCGGAGCACCTTGTCCCCGACGGAATGGCCGAGGGAATCGTTGATCACCTTGAACTTGTCGAGGTCGATGAACAGCACCGTGGTCAGCTCGGCGCGGCCGGCGCCGGAGAGCGCCTCGGCGAGGCTGTCCAGCACCAGCGTCCGGTTCGCGAGTTCGGTGAGCGGGTCGTGCGTCGCCTCGTGGGCGAGCCGCTCGCCGATCGCGCGGCGTTCGGTGATGTCGGTGAACGAGGCGACCACGGACATCGCCGACGGGTCTTCCGGCGTCAGCAGCCGCGATGTCATCGAGATCCAGACGTCGTCACCGCCGGTTCGCCGCAACCGCAGTACGAGGCCGGTCTGCGTGACGCGGGTGCGCCTGGTCAGCACCGACGGCATCCGGGCCGGCGGGATGCGGCCCTGGCCGTCGTACAGCTCCAGCGTCACGCACGGGATGCCGATGAGGTCGTCGTGCTCGACGCCGATGATCCGGCACGCGGCCGGGTTGGCCGATTCGATGAGCCCGCCGGGGCCGATCACGATCACGCCTTCGTCGAGCGACGCCACCACGGTGCTGTAGTGCTGCTCGGCGCGCCGCCGGGCCGTCTCGTCGGCGCAGACCAGGACGAAGCCGTCGTTCATCTCCGCCGCCGAGATACGGATGGCGAGGGTCGAGCCGTTGCGGTGGCGATGGGTCGTCCGCAGGACGCCGCCCTTGCGCAGCACCGTTTCCGGGTCGAGCTCGGCGCCGACGAGGTCACTCACCGTGCCGCCGATCGCCTCGTCCGCCGTCCAGCCGTAGACGTTCTCCGCGGCCGGGTTCCAGCTGGTCACCACGCCGGTGCCGCTGGTGGCGATGATCGCGTCGCTGACGTGGCTGATCAACGCGGCCTGATAGCGCAGCGTCGCTTCCGCCGCCTTCTGCGCGCTGATGTCGCGCATGATGACCTGGAAGGCGGGCCTGCCTTCCCAGGTCGTCCGCACCGAAATGCTCTGTACCAGGTATTTCGCGCCGTCGAGACGGCGCATGACGGTGTCGGCGGGTTCGGTCGACGCGCCCTGCCGGTGCAGTGACGCGATCCTGTCCAGCAAGGCCGGGAGCGATTCGTCGGCCACGAAGTCCATGATCGGCCGCCCGATCAGCTCGGCGGTCGAGGACGCGCCGAGTGCCGTCAGGGCCGCCCGGTTCACATACGTGACGACACCCGCCTCGTGCACGCAGACCGCGTCGGGACTGAGTTCCACCAGAAGCCGGTAACGGTCGGTGAGATCTTCGAGGGCCTGCCGGTTCTCGCGGACGTCGGTCACGTCGGTCGCGATTCCCAGCAGCCCGGACGAACCGTTCTCGTCGCCGATGGTGCGGGCGCGCAAGCGGACCCAGCGGATCTCGCCCGCCGGGTTCCGGAACGACTGCTCGAGTTCGAACTCGCGCCAGGGCGGGGACGTGCGGGTGCCGGAGGTCAGCGGAGCCACCAAGTCGGCGAGCCTCGCCTCCAGGTCGGCTTCGGATCCGCTGCCACCCAGCAGGTTCTCGAGTCCCGGCAGCCAGGACAGTGTCTCCGTCGCGAAGTCGTACGACCAGATGGCGGCATGGTCTCCCGCGAGGCCGAGATCGCCGACCGGCTCGTTTCCGAGCGGTGCGCCTGCCGGAGTGCCGGGACTTCCGGCTCCGGGCACGGCGAGGGCGTCAGCCTCCATGATCCGTCCGAACCCCCTCTTCCGGTGCTGGCACCGTCGATTACACCACCCGCGAAGGGCGCTGTATACGCGAACCGGAGGGTGACCACCGCAGATATGCGTGAAAGCACATGGATACACGCTGTGTGACTGGCATCCGCTATCGTCTTCCATCGGGTGAATAATTTTTGGTTGACTTCACCCATTCGGCGGCGAGTTGCGGTAAAACTACTTCGCTCGTTCCCGGTGTGAAAGGGTTCCGACTGGTGGATGACGACGACGTTTCGGTCGCCGACCTGCTCATTCGCGAGGGCTGGGACGACCACGATGAGTCACGGGCAAAGTCACGCTGGAGAGTTATCGCAGTAGTGATCGCCGTGGTCGTCGCCTGTGGCGCGGCCGGTGTCCTCGTCGGCTTCGATTCCGATCCCGAGCAGAACGCGCAACCGAACCAGATCAGCGTCATCGAGATGCCGAAACGGCCTACGGAAAACCGGGGAGCCGACGCCACCTCGGCCGCCCCGTCCACGGTGGCGGGCGGAACCGGTGAGAGCACCGAAGAATCCGCGTCCCGGCCCTCCAAGGCGACGTCGAGCCGTCGCACGTCTAGTTCGGCCGCCTCGAAATCCGACACCCCGGACCCCACGACGCCGACGTCGGCGAGCGCCCCCGCCGACCCGCCGCGGCCACCGCGGCCGACCGGTTCCACAAGCGCGCCGCGGCCACCCGATCCGACCCCGGCGCCACCCACCACGAAGCCCACCGAAGAGTGCAACCTGTGGCCGAAGTGGCTGTGGTGCTAAGGCGCTTTCAGCAGGTCCGGCTCTCGGCGTTTGCCCAGGTGGTTGAACAGCAGGTTGAGGGTGAACGCCAGGATCGCGGCAACGGTGATCGGGCTGCCGCAGATGGTCTGCAGCCAGACCGGGAAGTGCTGGAAGAAGATCGAATTCCCGAACTGGTTCGTGGCGAAGGCGGGCAGCAGACCGACGCCGAGCGACACCGCGATGACGAAGGTGTTGTGGTTCCCGGAGAAGTCCACCCTCTTCAGGTTCTGCACGCCGACCACGGCGACCATCGCGAACATGACCACCGCCACCGCGCCGATCACCGGTTCCGGGACGGCCGCGACGAACGCGCCCACCTTCGGGACCAGCCCCATCAGCACGAGCAGGCCGCCGGTCATCGCGACCACCCAGCGGCTGCGGACCCCGGTCAGCTGTACGAGGCCGACGTTCTGCGCGAAAGCCGTGTCCGGGAACGAGTTCATCGCCCCGCCGAGGATGGCGGAGAGGCCGTCGGTGGCGAGGCCGCGCGCGAGGTCGGAATCGGTCGGCGGCCTGCCGGTGATCTCGCCGACCGCGACCAGGTCGGCGGTGGACTCGGTGTAGGTCACCAGCATCACGACACACATCGAAAGCACCGCGGCGATCGGGAAGGTCGGCGGACCGAAATGGAACGGCGACGCGAGGCCGAACCAGTTCGCGTCGGCGATGCCTTTGAAGCTCACCAGGCCCATCGGGATCGCCACGACCAGACCGAGCAGCAACGCCAGCAGCGGGCCGATCTGGTTGGCGAACCCACGCAGGACCCGGGTGAACAGGATGATCGCCGCGATCACGCCGAACGCGAGCGCGACGTGGGCGGGTTTCGCGTAATCCGGTGAGGTGGTGTCGTGGCCGGCGATCAGGCCGACACCGGGGGCGATGAGCGAGACGCCGATGACGACGAGCAGCGTGCCCGAGACCAGCGGTGGGAAGAACCGGATCATCTTCGCGAACGGCTTCGCGATGAGCAGGCCGAACACCCCCGAGGCGAGCATGGCACCGTAGACGGCCTGCATGCCGTATTGGGACGCGATCATGATCATCGGGTTGACCACGGTGAACGTCGCGCCCGCCACTACCGGCAGCCGGATGCCGAAGAGTCGTCCGATCCCGATCGCCTGTATCAGCGTCGCGATGCCCGCGACCAGCAGATCCGCGTTGACCAGCAGCGCGATCGTCGCCGCGTCCAGTTTCAGCGCGCTGCCGACGACGAGCGGGACGGCCACCGAGCCCGCGTACATGATCGACATGTGCTGCAGGCCGAGCAGTGTCAGCTTCGGGAACGGCGGACGGGCGTCGACGGGGTGGACCTCGGGCGGGCTCGTGCTCATACAACCCCCTGTGACATGCGATCAAGCCAAGTCGCCGGACATGACCGTAGCGCGTCGGCGGCATGAGGATCACGTTGCGAAAGGGCGGTCGAAGGGGCCGGACCTGTGTTGAATGGTGAGGAGCACAACGGAAGGAGTGCCGATGGAGACCGTCCTCGTCGTAGGGGCCGGGCAGAGCGGTTTCGGGGTGGCGACCTCGCTGCGGGACAAGGGGTTCGGCGGGCGGGTGGTCCTGATCGGCGACGAACCCGGCCTGCCGTACCAGCGACCTCCGCTGTCGAAGGGCTACTTGGCCGGCACCGCGGGCGACGCCCAGTTGCGCCTACGGGCTGAAGACTTCTTCGCGGAGAAGGGGATCGAGCTGATCGCGGGCCGCGTCGCGTCGGTGGATCGCGAAGGCGCGAAGGTGGCGCTCGAAGACGGGAGCGTCCACGAGTACGACCATCTCGTGCTGGCGACGGGATCGAGCAACCGGACACTGCCGGTGCCGGGGTCTACTTTGGACGGTGTGTTCACCCTGCGCACCAAGGACGACGCCGATGTGCTGCGTGCGGCGTTGGAGAGTGCGGAGAATGTCGTCGTGGTCGGCGGCGGGTTCATCGGGCTCGAATTCGCCGCCCATGCCGGACGTCCGGTGACGATCGTGGAGGCGCAAGACCGGCTGATGGCCCGCGTCGCGACCCCGGAGGTCTCGGCGTATTTCGCCGCGTTGCACGAGGGGTCCGGGCATACGGTCCTGCTCGGCCAGGGCGTCGTCGCGCTGCGTGGCGACGGCCGGGTGGCCGAGGTGGAACTGGGCGACGGCAGGCGGCTGCCCGCGGATCTCGTGCTGGTCGGGGTCGGGGTGGAGCCGCGAACCGGTCTCGCTTCCGACGCCGGGCTGGCCGTGGCCAACGGCGTCGTCGTCGACGAGCACCTGCTGACCGGCGATCCGAAGATCTCCGCTGTCGGGGATTGCGCGAACTTCCCGTGTGTCCAGGCGGGCACCGCGACGCGGCTGGAGTCGGTGCAGAACGCCGTCGACCAGGCGCGGGCGGCGGCCGCGGCGATCGTCGGCGAACCCGCGCCCTACGACAGCCTCCCGTGGTTCTGGACCGACCAGCTCGGCGCGAAACTGCAGATCGCCGGGATCCTGACCGGGGCCGAGGACACCGTCGTGACCGGTGATCGGGAAGGCGGGAAGTTCTCGGTGCTGTCGTTCCGGGACGGGGTGCTCGTCGGCGTGGAATCGGTGAACCGGCCGCCGGACCATATCGCCGCGCGCCGCCTGTTCACGGCGGATCCGGCGCCGCGGTTCGCGGCGCTGGAGGCGCACGGCTTCGATCTGAAGGCAGCCTTTGCGTCAACTCGCGGTTGACGATTAGAGATCGTCAACCTAAAGTTGACGGTATGACGAATCCAGTCCGGCTCGACGACCTCATCTCCCACATCAAGCAGCAGCATCCGGAAGGAGACGTGCTCGGCCAGCTGTCCGACGCGGTCTTCCTCGGTGAGCACCTCGGCGAAGTGGCCGACCATCTGATCGGCCACTTCGTCGACCAGGCGCGGCGTTCCGGCGCGTCCTGGACCGAGATCGGCAAGAACATGGGCGTGTCCAAACAGGCGGCCCAGAAACGCTTCGTCCCCAAGGAATCCGGCGAAGGCGCCTCACTCGAAGACCTGGTGAAGGTGTTCAGCCGCTACACCGACCGCGCACGCCATGTCGTCGTCGCCTCACGGGACGAGGCCGTCGCGGCGAAGAGTCCGCAGATCGAGCCCGCGCATCTGGTGCTGGGTCTGCTGGCGGAACCCGCCGCGCTCGCCGCCGGGGCGATCGTGGCGCAGGACGTCACCCTCGACGCCGTCCGCGAGGCCGCTGTCGCCCGGCTGCCGGAACCCGTCGACGAACCGGCGGAGGCGGCGAAGATGGTGTTCGGCGCGCAGGCGAAGAAGGCGCTGGAGCTGACCATGCGCGAGTCGCTGCGGCTCGGGCACAACTACATCGGGACCGAGCACATGCTGCTGGCGCTGTTCGAACTCGGCGATGATCTGCTCACCGGACTCGGCCTCTCCAAGGAAAAGGCCGAGGAGACGATCCTGCGGGCGCTGGCGGAGATCGTCGCCGCACGACAGGTATGAGGCGGCTGGCGCTCACCCTGCTGGTGTTCGTCGCCCTGGTGTTGCTGGTCGCGAGTACCTGAAGGCCCCCTGCCGCGCGTGGGATCCACGGGGGCCTTCAGGTACTTCGTCAGGCGGAGGCTTCGGGACGGCCGTCGGCCGCCCAAGCGGTGTGGAACGAACCCTCGCGGTCGACGCGGCGGTACGTGTGGGCACCGAAGTAGTCCCGCTGCCCCTGCACCAGCGCGGCGGGGAGCCGCTCGGCACGCAGACCGTCGTAGTAGGCCAGCGCGGTCGAGAAGCCCGGGGTCGGGATGCCGAGGCGTACCGCCGTGGAGATCACCGAACGCCAGGAGTCCTGGGCGTCCTCGACGGCCTTGCGGAAACCGCCGGACGTCAGGAGTGTCGGCAGGCCGGGCTCCTCGGCGTACGCGGCGGTGATGTCGTTGAGGAACTTCGCACGGATGATGCAGCCACCACGCCAGATGGACGCGACCTTGCCGAGGTCGATGTCCCAGCCGTACTCGGCGCCGCCCGCCTGGATCTGGTTGAAGCCCTGGGCGTACGCCACCACCTTCGACGCGTACAGCGCCTGCTCGACGTCGTCCGCGAAGGTCTCCAACGCCGAACCGGTGAGCGGAGCCCGCGAAGGACCACCGAGACCGCGGGAGGCCTCACGCAGGTTCGCCGAACCGGACAGCGAACGCGCGAAGACCGCTTCGGCGATACCGCTGATCGGCACGCCCAGGTCCAGTCCGATCTGGACGGTCCAGCGGCCGGTGCCCTTCTGCTCCGCCTGGTCCGCCACGACGTCGACGAACGGCTTGCCGGAGGCGGCGTCGGTATGCGCCAGCACCTGCGAGGTGATCTCGATCAGGTACGAGTCCAGCCTGCCGGAGTTCCAGGTCCGGAAGACGTCGGCGATCTCACCGGGGGAGTAACCGCCCGCACCGCGCAGCAGGTCGAACGATTCGGCGATCAACTGCATGTCGGCGTACTCGATGCCGTTGTGCACCATCTTCACGAAGTGCCCGGCGCCGTCCGCGCCCACGTGTGTGCAGCACGGTTCGCCGTCGACCTTCGCCGAGATGTCCTCGAACAGCGGCCCGAGCGACTCGTACGACTCCTTGGACCCGCCGGGCATGATGCTCGGCCCGTGCAGCGCGCCTTCCTCACCGCCGGACACGCCCGTGCCGACGAAATGGATGCCCTTTTCCCGCAGGGCGGCCTCGCGACGCCGGGTGTCCGCGAAATGCGCGTTGCCCGCGTCGACGATCACATCGCCCTTTTCGAGGAGCGGGACGAACTCGTCGATGACGGCGTCCGTCGGCCCCCCGGCCTTGACCATGATCACGACCTGGCGCGGCCGCTCCAGCGCGTCGACGAAGTCCTGCGCCGAATACGCCGGGATGAAGTCGCCTTCGTCACCGAACTGCTCGACCAGTTCCTTCGTCCGCTGCTCGGAGCGATTGTGCAGGGCCACCGTGTGCCCGTGCCTCGCCAGGTTCCTGGCCAGGTTGCGGCCCATGACCGCCAGTCCGGTGACCCCGATGCTCGCCTTTTTGCTCATCCGCACCCTTCCGCTTCGATTCCTGTGCCGAGCCTATCCCCGTCGAGGGATACGGCGCCGGGGCGAGAAGGGATCAACGCCGAGTTGTCCACAACCTGGCCCACCTGTGGACAACTCGGCCCGAAGGCCCGGAAGCGACCGGGGGTGCCGGTACGCTGGGCTCGGGGCCGTCCCCCAGGGACGGGTGGGGGGCTGGGGTTCGGGCGCGCGAGATTTTCGGGGGTGCGGGGTTGCGAAAGCCACTTTCGCAACGTTGAAGGTTGCGAAAGTGGCTTTCGCAACATACTTGCCTGCCGGGTCGCGAGCTCTGCGGAGGTCGCCGGGAGGACTGGCCCGCCCGACCCCACGCGTTCTGGCGCCACCCTGCTTGCGCCTAGGTACAGGCAGGGGCCTTCATGCGCCGCCCGGCCGAGGGAGGGACCCTGGGTCCCTCAAGGAGTCCTTCACGGACCGCGGTCCCACCCGACCCGAGCCGCAGTCAGGAGAAGCAGCGGATCGGGGCGCCGTTGTAGGCGACCATGTCCGCCATCGCCGCCTGCAGGTCGATCGGCGCACCCCAATCGAGGCCGTCGAGTTCGGCGTAGGCACGGTGCAGGTTCGCGGGCAGACGCTCCTGTTCGGACAGAGCGTCGTAAGGTCCCAGGTCGGCCTCGCGAGCGGCTTGGAGCGGAGTCAGCCTGGCGGCCTTGCCGTGCGAAGCGAGCTTCTGCAGGAACCCGAGGTACCCGTCGACGACGTCGATCGCCTCGGGCCCGCAGACCGGACCGTGGCCCGGCACGATCGTCTCCGGCTCCAGCTCCCGCACCACGTCCAGCGCCTTCCGCCAGCCGGCGGGCGAGCCCATCAGGGCGAACGGGCTCCCGCCGTTGAAGATCAGGTCGCCGACGAACAGCACCCGCCGCTCCGGCAGCCAGACCAGCACGTCGTTGGTGGTGTGCGCGGCGTGCCCGGGGTGGATGAGCTCCAGCCGGACGTCGCCGGCGTGCACGGTCAGCCGGTCGTCGAACACCACCTCCGGCGGCCGCAGCTCCAGATGGCCCCAGTCGCTCCCGGTGAACGCGTTGTCGTAGGTGTTGATCCCGGTCGCGACCATCACGTCGCGCGTCTTCCGGTGCCCGACGATCGTCGCGCCGGTCGCGAGGTAGTTGCCGTTGGTGTGGTCACCGTGGTGGTGCGTGTTGATCACGGTCGTCACGGGCGCCCCGCCGGTCGACGCCGCCGTCTCCAGCAGCGTCCGCGTACGCCGTTCGGTGGAACAGGTGTCGATGACCACGGTGTGATCGCCCGCGGCGACGAAACCGCTGTTGTTGATCCACCACGAGCCGTCGGGCTGTACGTACCCGAAGACGCCGTCGGTGACCTGCTGGGCGAAGGGGGATTGGTCCACTCGGTCACTATGCCCGACGAAGGTGCCCGAAATGTGACGAGATCGCTCCGCCACCAGGGTGACGCACCAGGTGACTGGTGTTTTCGGCCGTTTCCTGGAACGCTGCGCAATGTCATCATCGAACCCCACAAGGTGAAGTACCCTGGGTGGGTTCGAGTGTTCGCGCGCAGGACGGCGGGGAACCGCGGTCCTGGCTATGTGGTCCGGGAGAGCAAGGCTGATGGCCAGCACCGTCACCTCGCGCCGGAAGCAGCTCGGAAACGAGCTCCGGCATGCCCGCAACGCCGCACGGATGACACAGCAGCAGGTCGCCGAGGTCCTCGGCTGCACCCAGGGCAAGGTCAACAAGATCGAGTCCGGTGCCGTCGGGGTCAAACTCGGGGATGTGCGCTCCATGTTGAACGCGTTCGGGATCAACGGCGACGAGGCCGACACGTTGATGAACCTGGCCCGCGCCGCGGCCGGGCAGCGCGGCCACTGGTCCGGGTACCGCTCCGTGGTTCCCCACTGGTTCCGCACCTTCACCGACCTCGAACCCGCCGCCGCGGAGATCCTCACCTGGCACGGCGAGCGCATCCCCGGCCCGTTGCAGTCCGAGCACTACATGCTCAAGCAGTTCACCGAGGCGGGCGCCACCGACGTCACCTCGCTGGTCCGCAACCGACTGGACCGCAAGGCCGTCTTCGAGCAGCAGCAACCGCCGTACTACCGGTTCATCATCAGCGAAGGCGCCCTGCGCCGCGCCCCCGGCGGATCCGCCCCCGCGGTGATGCTGGACCAGGTCGAACATCTGCTGGCACTGGAAAAGCATCCTCGCGTTTATGTGCACGTGCTGCCTTTCGCCGCGCGTCTCGCCGCCGTCCCCAACGACTTCACCATCATGCGGTTTCCCGATCGCACCAGGGATTTCGTCTACATCGAGCATTCCGCAGGCGGGTTGTACCTCGACGACGTCAAGGACTTCAACATTTTCGTCGATTCCTGGGATCGTTTGCGCGGCGCGGCTTTGGAACGCCAGGAAACCCGCCAGTTCCTGAAGGAACTCGCCGAGTTGTACCGCACTCAGATGCAGTCCTGAATCGCGAACGCGCCCGTTGGGTAGGGTTACGCGCATCACCCGCCGTTCGAGAAGGTCAGGGGCTGGACGTGGACCCGGAGTTCCTACCCGAGGGCGTCGACCTCGAGCGGCCCAACGCCGCCCGGATCTACGACTGGGCGCTCGGCGGGACCGCGAACTGGGCGGTGGACAGGGAATTCGGCGAGCTGCTGGTCAAGGCCTTCCCGCTCATCCGCTCGCTCGCCAGGGCGAACCGGTCCTTCCTCGGCCGCGCGGTGCGCCACTGCGCCGAGCACGGCGTGAACCAATTCCTCGACCTCGGTTCCGGCGTGCCCACCGTCGGGAACGTCCACGAAATCGCCGGTGCGGTCGACGCGGACAGCCGCTGTGTGTACGTCGACAACGAACCGGTCGCCGTCGCGCATTCCAGGATCCTGCTGGAGAAAAGCGGCGATTCCGCCCGGCACGCGGTGATCGGCGGGGACCTGCGCGACGCCGACGAAGTCTGGGAGCGCGCTTTCGAGTCCGGCGTCCTCGATCCGGCGAAACCGGTCGCCCTGCTCACCGTCGCGGTCCTGCATTTCGTTCCGGAACCGGAACTCGCCACCGTCATCGCCCGCTACCGCGAACTGCTGTCCGCCGGCTCGTTCTACGTTCTCTCCCACGTCACGATGTCCGGTGTGGAGGGTGACGAGCTGGAGCAGATCCAGCGCGTCGTGGAGCGGTACGGGCAGTCGAGCACGCCCGCCACTTTCCGCGCCGAGGAGGAGATCCGCGGCTTCTTCGGGGATTTCAGCCTCGTGGATCCGGGTCTGGTCCCGGTCGGGACCTGGCGGCTGGACGACCCCCGCACGCCCGCGCTCAACTGCGCCATCGGCGGGGTCGCCCGCAAACCCGGTTCCTGACGAGGTGTGACGGCATGACGACGCAGCACGACCCCGGCGATCCCCCGGTCCTCGAAGGTGTCGACCTCGAACGCCCCAACGTGGCGCGGGTCTACGACTGGTTCCTCGGCGGCACGGCCAACTGGGCCGTCGACCGCGAGTTCGGCAGCCAGGTGCTCGAGCTGTTCCCGGAGGTCAAGACGTTCGCCAGGGTCGGACGCGACTTTCTCGGCTGCGGCGTCGGTTACCTGGCGCGTCAGGGGATCACCCAGTTCCTCGACATCGGCTCCGGGGTGCCGACCGTCGGCAACGTCCACCAGATCGCGGGTGCGATCAACCCGGACACCAGGGTCGTCTACCTCGACATCGAACCGGTCGCGGTCGCGCATTCCCAGCTGCTGCTGGAACGCGAAGGCCTGCTCGGGCGGCACGCGGTCCTGCAGGGCGACGTCCGGGATCCGGCCGACATCTGGAAGCGCGCCCTCGGGACCGGGGTGCTCGACCCGCGTCAGCCGATCGGGCTGGTCCTGGTCGGCTTGCTGTACTTCCTCGGCCCGGACGAACCGGTGCACGAGATGGTCCGGCACTACATCGAGCTGCTCCCGTCGGGTTCGTACTTCCTGTCCTCGCATCTGACCGAGGACGGCGTCACCCGCAAGGAGGGCGACAACCGCGAGAACGTCCAGGAGCTGTACAAGAAAGACGAGCGCGCCGTTCCACCTGCGCAGCCGCGCGGAGTTCGCGTCGTTCTTCGACGGCCTGGAGATGGTGGAGCCGGGCATCGACTGGATGGCCGCCTGGCATCTGGACGAAGCGGCTTCGCGCGCGAGCACCGAGTTCGCCGACGACCCGACCTTCACCGGTGGGCTCGGCGGCCTGGGCCGCAGGCCCTGAGCCCGCCGGAAGTCAGGCCCGGCCGGTCAGGGGGGTCAGCTCGAACTGACCTTCGAACGGCCGTCCGGTCCTGATCAGGTCCCGGTGCCCGGGGAAATCGACTTCGGAGTTCCACGGCGGCTGCTTGCGCAGCGGGGCCTGGATGAGGCTGAACCCGAAACGCTGACGCAGTTCGAGCCCGATGTTGCGGTGTTTCGCCGACGTCGGTCGTTCGTCCTCACGGCGGAACAACAGCGTGGTGAGGCGGACGGCCATTCCGGTCACACCCCCCGGCTCGGCCGCGGCAACCGCGCCTGGTCGGCCGAACCGGCCAGGCCGAGACAACGCTCACACGGCATCCCCGAACCGACGGCGATCCATTCCAGATGGTCGTACGGCATCGCCGCGCCGCAGCGGGCGTGCAGGAATTCGGGGTGAGACCCCCCGGAGTGCAGGTCGAACAGATGCGCGGAGCGGCGGCTTTCGCCTGCCGTTCCGGCCATGAGCCTGCCGACGGCGAGTACCGTCGCAGGCATGGTGTCCTGAATGATCACGCTGATCCTCCCCCACGAGGTCGGCGATGGCTGGGCATGCGCCACGGGGTTGGTGCTCCGGCCGGGCACCTGCCGTCGGTGCCCCGCTGAAACGGCGAAACTCCCTGGTGAAGGCCTCCGGTGACACTTGTCGCGAAGGTCTTCGCATACTGCGGGCGATTCACCAACAACCGAGCCCCGGCCGCTGCGATTAATCCTACTCCTGGAATAATCTTCATGTCGAGGGTGGGCGGAGTTGATCACCCACTTGGCCGTGCGGGATAGTCCCGTTGAGGCAGGGAGAAGCTGGGGCCGTGATGGTTCGCGCAGGTCGCGACCCGCACCCCCGACCGACGTTCGGAGGTACGACCAATGGCCGATTATCCATCGGCGGCGGATTACGATCCGACCACGGCCGTGTCGCTGTTCGACGACGCCGCTTGGGAGAAGTCCTTCGCGAGCGAACCCAACGGTGGGAACTGCGTCGAGGTCAACCTGGGCAGGGAAGGCCTGGTGGGAGTCCGTGACACCAAGCTGGCCGCGAGTCCCGTCTTCGTCTTCGACTCCGGTGAGTGGAACGCCTTCCTGAAGGCGGTCAAGGCCGGGCAGTTCGATTTGAGCCCATGAAGAAGGGCTCGCGTGCCCTTCGAGGACACGCGAGCCATCCGATCTCCTGCCACTTCGAAGTCACACCGCGGCCGGGATCCCGTCCCCTCGCAGCCTGGATTTGGTGCGTCGCCAGGCGACGGTGATCAGCACGCCGAGGACGATCAGCGGGATCAGGCTGATCGACCAGCTCACCGCCATCGGCGGCCCCGGCTGTTCGAGCACCGCCAGGTCGCGGAGTTCCCCCGTACCCGGGCCCGCCGGTCCGCCCATCTCGAACCGGAACGTCCACGAGCCCTGCGTCTGCAGCGCGCGGATGTCCAGTCCCCAGACCTCCAGCTTCCGCGGGTGTTTCGCCAGCGGCTGGGCCCGGCCGAGCCGTCCGGTCTCCGGATTGACGAACGCCAGCGTCCCCGTCTTCCCCGCGATCCCGTCGTCCGGGATGAACGTGAAGTCCAGCGATTGCATGGCGCGCAACGGCCACGTGCTGAACCCGACCGTCATCCCGTACGGGCCCACCTGCACGCGTTCGGTATGGACGATGTTCACCGGTTCGTAGGCGTTCGCCACCGGAGTGGTCACGAACAGCAACCCGATCGCCGCCGCCAGTGCCAGCAGTGTCTTACGCATGCGCGTTCTCCCCCTTCGCCGGGGCCAGCAGCCGCAGCATCCCGCCGAAACGCCAGCCGGCGAAGCCGCCGAGCAGCCCGAACACCGCACCCACGCCTGCCGTCGCGAACACGCTCGCCCAATCCACCGAGGAGCCCCCGTAGACGAGGACGTTCTGGATGGGCATGCTCGCGCCGACCAGGAAGCCGCCGATCCCGCCTGCCGCCACCGAGACCCGGCCCGCGGACCAGCCACGACGCGAAAGCAGGTAGACCGCTTCGAGGACGGCGGCGATCGGCAGCATCGCCATCGGCATCATCGCGGGCATCGCGGGCACGCCGTCGATGTAGTCCCGCATCGGCAGGCCGACCGCACTCGCGTACGCCTCCGCCGCCCACGGCGAGAACCACCAGGTGATCGCCTGGATGACCGCCAGTGACGCGGCGACCCGGAGTGCCCCACCCGGTTTACGCCAGAACCCGGCACCCGCCGAGACCAGCAGTACCGAAAGCAGCGCGATACCCACGGCGATGACGTCGACCAGGTCGACGTCGATCTGCTGCAGCCCCAGCACGGTGACCGTGCTGAACGCGATCAGCACGCCGAGGCTGCCGACGACGCCGTTGGTACCCCAGCGGTGTTCCCGTGCGGCCGCGAACACCATGACCGTGCCGATGATGCTCAGCGTGATCGACAGCAGCAGCCCGATATGCGGCGGCGAGTCGATCACGGCGTCGAAGCCGTACAGGCCGTGCCACCACTGGTCCCACAGTCCGTACAGCAGGAACATCGCCGCGCCGGTCCCGGTCACCAGGTAGCCGGCCGGTGCGGCGAAGACCTTGCCGAACACGTTGATCGCGCGGCCGCCGACACGGGTGTCGACCGTCCGGCCCGTCCGGCGCGCGGCCGTGGTCATCAGCACGACCACGAGGCTCGCGAGCCCGGAGATCGCGCTGCCCGAGTACAGGAACAGATGCGGCATCGTGAAGAACGTGTCCGGGCCGACGTCGCCGTGCCACTGGATGTCCCAGGTCAGCCCGACCAGCGAGATCACCGACCCGGCCAGCACGACGCCCGCCGGGATCAGCCCGGTCCGCTCACTTCGTGCCACCGAGGCGACCCTCGCCCCTCCCGCGGTGAGATCCATAGCCCCCGACCTCCCTCTCTTACTTGACCAGCAAAGGAAAAACGTGCTGCGTGGCGCCGGACGGCCCGCGCAGTGAAACGGTGATCTCCCATTGGCCCGCCATCGGCAGCAGGACGTCGCCGGTGCGGTAACGGCCCGGTCCTTCGGCGATCGCGGCCGACGGGGCGAGCGCGTGCCCCATCTGCGGCATCACGGGTTCGACGGTGACGACGTCCGGCGTGCCGCCGGTGACCGTGAGGGCGAAGACGTTGCCGCCCTGACGCGGATCGTCGACCGACAACTGCACCGTGTACGCGCCCTGTGTCGAGCGCTGTACCTGTTCCCCGCCGCCGCTCGGCCACCCGAGCCAGGCCACGATCGCCGCCACGAGCACGGTGACCACGGAGATCAGCAGGACGGGTCTGCGTCTCGGCGTGTCCACTGTGGAATCAACTGCGGTGGATGTCACTGCGGCGCCCCTCCCTGTGGGACTTCGAGCTGCATCGGCACGGTCATCACCGTGTAGTCGCGTTCGGCCTGCAACCAGATCCGGTACTTGCCGGGGGCGGCGAAGGTGTAGGTGAACGGGACGTCCGGGCCGTACGCGGCGACGGTCTCGTCCGGTTTTCCCGGGATACCGGGTGATTGCGGGATCATCGAATGCACATGGGCCCAGGTCGGCGCGGCAGCGGCG
This sequence comes from Amycolatopsis sp. cmx-4-19, assembly GCA_049998115.1. Taxonomy (GTDB): domain Bacteria; phylum Actinomycetota; class Actinomycetes; order Mycobacteriales; family Pseudonocardiaceae; genus Amycolatopsis. The sequence continues at coordinate 981,592 of JAEBEO010000001.1, forward strand.
TCCGCGCCGACCCGGCCGTCGCCGGCGATCGGACCGACGACGATCAGGTGGCCGAGCATGCCCAGCCACGGTTGGAGATCCGCCTTGCCGAACCGCGCGGTGATCGTGGTCGGCGTGCCCGGTTCGATGTCGACGTCGACCGGATTCCCGTTGACGACGCGCGCCCCGGCACCGGCCGGTACGGGGTCGGCGTGGGAGTCGGCCCCGGCCGCGACCGACATCGTGGTGCGCACCAACTGCACGCCGCCGCCCCGGCGCGCCAGTTCGGCGGCGACGGCGTAGGTCCCGGTCTCGGGCGGCATGAGCTTCACCCGGTAGTAGCCGGGGCCGACACGCACCGGGTGCAGATGCCAGAGCCTGCCGGTCGGCGAGATGACGACGAGGTGGATCAACGCGTTGTCGTGCACCAGCAGGTCGTCGACGGGGCGGCCGGTCGCGCCGTCGGCGAAGGCGAGCCGGACCTCGGCGAGGGTGCCCGCGCGGGCATTCGGGGAATGGACGGCCAGGTTCACCGGCGGCCGCGAGAAGTCCATTGTGGACATCTGAGCGTTCGCGTACGGGTCCTGGACGTTGTCGATGGTCGGATCAAGCGCGGTGCCCGGTGCGGGCGGTGCCGGTGTCGACGCCGAAAGCAGGGCGCCGGTGATCGCGACCGCGAGCGCGGCGACCATGCCGCCCGCCGGGACCAGTGCCAGCCGCGGCCGCCGGACGCGCATCGCGACGACCAGACCGATCACCAGGAACACGCCCGCCGCGACGAAACCGCCGAAAGTGGCCTTCTCCCACGGCGGGATGACCCTCGCCGGGACCAGGAACGGGATCGACGCGGTGTCCGTCCCGTCGTCGAGGCCGAGTTCCCACGGCCCTGGCTGGTCCACCCGCAGCAACCCGGAGTACGAGCCGGGCTTCTCGCCCAGCCGGATCGTGGTCTCGGAGGACTTCGTCCCCGCCGTGGAAGCACGCAGGGTCAGCGTCCCGGGTGCGTTTCCCGCGTGCGTGACGACGTCGACGTGCAGTGGGCCGGGTGCGATGTCGATCCGCCGCAGCACGACCGTGAGATCGCGGGTGCCGAGTGTCTGCGCGACCTGGACGTCCGCCCCGCTCGACACCCCGTCGGCTCGCGCCGTGCCACCCGACAGCAAAGTGGCCAGCGCACACAGCAGCAGTACGCGGGCGATGTTCGACGGCGCCGCGCGCCGCCCCCTCGGTGAAGTCCCCATCCCGCCTGAAGTTAACGATCGCCCTCGGGGAAGGCGTCACGGCGCGGGGTGAATCGGGGTCCCCCGTGCAGGGGACCACGGCCCTTACCCCGGTTGGGGTGCCGTCCCGGGATTCACCCGGGCAGTGACGAAGTCTGTCCGTTTTGTCGCGGTCGTCAGCGGTCGCCTGGTCGCGGTGCTCAGCCGCCGAGGAAGCGGTACGCGCGAGGGTGGGCGCGGAACCAGACGTTGAGCTTGCCGATGCGCCGCACGAGCGAGGAACGCAACGTCGTGGGTACCAGGCCGCCGAAAAAGCGCACGGCCGAACGGAAACGCTCGAACCGGCGCTGATCCCGATCCGTCCACTGTAGACCGAGTCGATGACGTAAAGAGGGCGGCAGCGTGCCCCGGATGACGAACATCTGCAGCCGGTACTGCCATCGCCGCGGTCTCACCCAGTGCTTGTCGGGCAGCCGACGCCAGGGTTTCTTCACCGTCCGGATCGTCTCGAACAACGTCGAGATCGTCTCGTTCGGCCCGAAACCGTCGACCGTTTCCTCGTAGTACCGCTCGAACGCCGGCCACGTCGGCGGCAGGTCCTGCTCGCGCAGGCCGAGCAGCCGCCCGACGTCGCACATCTGCGCGTAGTACTCGTCCAATTCCGACGGAGTCATCGGCGTACCGAAAAACCGTTGCGTGTCAACGGGAACCATCACCAGAGTGGCATGCACCCAGGCGTACGCGTGCGGGTTCAGCGCGCTGTACCGATGGCCGTCGGCGTCGACACCGGTGAACGACCTGTGCAACGCGCGCAACCGGGCGGCCTCGTATCCGGCGCCCGCCGGCCCGCCGTAGATGTAGATGGACAACGACGCGGCCGTGCGCATCAGCCGCGTCCACGGATCCTCGACGTAGTCGGAATGGTCCCGCACCCCGGCCGCGACGACCGGGTGCGCGACCTGCAGGACCAGCACCTGACCTGCCAGAAGCCCGGCCCGGAAGTCCCCGAAGTACTTCCACGCCGCCGTCCCCTTGACGATCGGCGGGCCGGTCACGACGCGCCGCGGATGAGCATCATCAACGACAATGCCACCGGGACCCCGTCGTCACCGGTCGCGAGCCTGCGCAACTGCAGCCCGGCGATCAGCGCCACCACCGGACCGGTCAGCCGCTCCGGCGACGGCACCCCGAGGGTCCGGAGGATGACCAGCGCGAGTTCGTCGTAGGCGGCGAAACAACGCGCCGCCGCGTCCTGCAGCCCGGTGTCGCGCGCGGCCTGCAGGTACAGCTCGTGCGCGCCGAGTTCGTCGGTGCCGAAGGGCAGTCGCGCGATGACTTGCTCGACCACGGACGCCGCTTCTTCGACACTCAAGCCCTTCTCGCGGTAGGCGTCGACGAAACCGGTCAGCTTCGAGGTCTCCTCCTCGACGAACAGCAGCATCGCCTCGCGCAGCAACGCCGTCTGGCTCGGGAAGTGATAGGTCAGCGTGCCGAGGGAGACCTCGGCCTGCCGGGCGATCCGGCGGTTGGTCAGCCCGCCGACACCCTGTTCCCCGACCACCGTGAGCGCGGCGTGGAGGATGGTCTCGCGGGTGCTCACCAAGCGGTCTCGGGTTTGCGGTCCTGCCACCTTTCGACCTCTTCCAGTTGCGCGGCCAGCGAGATCAGCCGTTCCTCGGCGTGCGAGGGGCCGAGCAGCTGGCCACCGAGAGGCAGTCCCGCCGGGCTCAGCCCGGCGGGCACGTTGACCCCCGGCCAGCCCAGCACGTTCCACGGCCAAGCGTAGGGGCAGGCGGCGATCATGGCCTGGTCGGTCTGCCAGCCGGTGAGCTTGTCGAAGGTGCCGATCCGGGGCGGCGGCGTCGCGGTCGTCGGTGTCAGCAGGACGTCGACGCGGCCGAACACCGAGCCGATCTGGCGCTGCAGCAACGGTTCCGCCGCACGGGCCACCCGCAGCGCCGGGCCGGAGAGCGCCGAGCCCTGCCGCGCGTTGGCCCGGGTGCGGGGGTCGAGCCGAGCCTGGTCCGGGACACGACGGGACCAGTCACGCACGCCGACCAGCGAACGCGGCAGGAAGGTGAGGCCGATCAGCCGGTAGTCCGGTTCGACCTCGACGATTTCGTGGCCGAGTCCGGCGAACCGCTCCGCGAGCCGGACGACGGCCGCGTGCGCGTCCGGGTCGAGCCGGGTTTTCGTGGCGGTGAAAGGGATTCGGGTGGACAGGCCGATGCGCATCCGGCCAGGTTCACGACGGGCGGCGGCCTGGAACGCGGTGCCCGTCCCGGCGGCGACGTCGAGCAGGAGGGCCGCGTCGGCGACGGTGCGCGCGAGCGGGCCGACCACGGTCAGGCCGTGGAACAGTTCGCGTTCGGTCGGGACGCGGCCGCGCTGCGGTTTGATCCCGACCAGATCGGTCCACGCGGCCGGGATCCGGATCGACCCGGCCCCATCGGAACCGAGCGCGGCGGCGATCACCCCCGAGGCGATGGCCGCCGCCGCGCCACCCGAGGAACCGCCCGGGGTGCGCTCGGTGTCCCACGGATTGCGGGTCGCGCCGAACGCCGGGCCTTCGGTGAAAGGCCATTGGCCGAGTTCAGGGGTGTTGGTCTTGCCGATGAGCACCGCGCCCGCCCTGCGAAGCGCGGCGACAGGAGGGGAGTCCGCCATCGCGGGGGAGAAGTCGCCTTCGCAGCCGAACGCCGTCGGCAGACCGGTGACGTCGAGGTCGTCCTTGATCGCGGTGGGGACGCCGAGCAGGGGAGCGGTCTCGCCGTCGGCCAGCCGCCGGTCGGCCTCCTCGGCCTCACGAAGGGCTTCCTCGGGGCGAAGGCACTTGAAGGCGTTGAGGCTGGGCTGGCTGGCTTCGGCACGTTCGAGCGCCAAGCGTGTGAGCTCGACAGACGTCGTCGCTCCGGTGGCGAGCATCGAGGCCTGGTGGGCCAGTCCGGTGAACGCGAGGTCCGGTTTCGAGGTGGTCATGATTTCCCCCTGCGTTTCTCGTTCGTTCAAACGAACGATACCACCGGGTAGGTCTCCGGGTATCTCGATCACGCTCTCCAGGTGTGGTTACGTGACCTTCATGAACCTCGATCGCTTCCCCCGCGTCGACCTCGGCGGCTACCCGACGCCGCTGCATCCGGCACCCCGTCTCGGCGAGGCCGTCGGCATCCCGAACCTGCTGCTCAAACGGGACGACGTGCATCCACTCGGCGCCGGCGGGAGCAAATTGCGCAAACTCGAGTTCCTGCTCGGCGCGGCGATCGAGAACGGCGCCGACACGGTGATCACCTTCGGCGCGCTCCAGACCAACCACGGCCGCCAGACGGCCGCGGCCTGCGCGAAGCTCGGGCTGCGCTGCGAACTCGTGCTCACCGCGAAGGTCCCTCGTGACGGCGACGCCTACGAACGGTCCGGCAACGTCTCGCTCGATCACCTCTTCGGCGCCCACGTGCATGTCTGCAGGGGTGGCGAGGAGACCGGCAAGACCTACGATCGGCTGATCACCGAGGCCGCCGCCGAGGGCCGGAAGGTGGCCACGTTCCCGGTCGGCGGCTCCGACGGCGTCGGGGCACTCGGATACGTCGCCGCCGCGCAGGAAATCGCCGGGCAGCTCACCGACCTCGACGTCACCCGGGCCCGGGTGGTCGCCCCGCACGCCAGCGGCGGGACGTCGGCCGGGCTCCTCGTCGGAACGGCGGCACTCGACTGGCTGACCCTGGACGTCGCCTGCGTCAGCCATCCGGTGGACGAGGCCCTGGACAATCTCGCCGACCTCACCATCGCGGCCTCCGTACTGCTGGGGAGTGAGCCCCCGTCACTCGAAGGTCTGCACATCTCGGACGGCACGATCGGCCCCGGTTACGGCGTCCCGACCGCCGAAACCTGGGAGGCGATCCGGCTTTTCGGTCGTATGGAAGGGATCGCGCTCGACCCCGTGTACACCGGGAAAGTGGCCGCCGCGCTGCTCCGTTGGGCGGCCGAAGGCCAGTTCGCGGCCGACGAGCACGTGGTCTTCCTGCATACGGGCGGACTGCCCGGGCTCTACGGCTACGCCCCGGAATTCGCCGACGCGGTGCGCGGCTGACGCGACCCGCAGCAACCCGGCGATCAGGACCACGTGCAGCACCAGGGAAACCCGCTGCGCGACACCGACCGGCATGACGTCGGTCAGCGTCATGAAGAACGGGATGTCGCTCAACCGCACGAAAATGAAGCTGAGGCCGAAGACGATCAGTCCGGTCGCGCTGCCCCAGGCCAGGCGTCCGACCTGCTTGGCCGCCGGGGTGCCGCGAAGGCTGTCGCGCAGGGTGAACCCGGCCGCGGGCAGGCTCAGGAACGCGATGAGACACGCGTAGAGGTGGATCTCACCGCTCACCGGGTCCGGGTACTCGGGGTAGCTCGCCGGGAAGATCGCGGCGGCCGCGAGGCCGAGCGACCACAGCACGAACAGCAGTTTCGTGGTGCGGCTGAGCGGGATCCCGGCCGCGGCCAGCGCGCCGAGCGCGGTGAGCGACCCGATGGACAGGGAGAGCACGCTCGCCCCGAGCATGCCCGTGCCGCGGTCGACGTAGGCGTAGCTGGACAACGTGTCGAACACCGGATTCCGTGAGCTGATCAGGTGCAGCACGACCATGGTGGCCAGCGCCCAGCCGATGGCCGCCGCCGACGCGATCAGCCAAGGCCTGGCCCGCGATCTCTCCCCAGGGAACGTCATGGGACAAGAATGCGCCGGTGGCCGCGGGTTTCCGATCCGGGAAGCCCCCGGTTTTACCCTGGGGCTAACCCTAACTCGACCACTACCAGTAGCTGGTCGTCGTGCCTTTTCGCGCGGGGCCAGCGTTCGCCGTCCGGGTCCTGTTTCTCGGCGGTGCGCACCGCGTCGAGGACCGCGTCCGGACCACGCTTCCGGCTGATGGCGAGCACCTCGGGCCAGTCGAACAGGGCGTATTCGTCGACACCGATCGCGACGCCGTCCGTGGCCAGCAGCAGGGCGTCGACCTCCGAACGCGGCCAGCTCCGGCGGACGGCTTCCGTCGCCGCCTTCGGTTCCGCCTCGGCGACCCAGAAGCCGTCCGGCGCGTTGCGTTTCGCGCGGACGTCGGCGCCGGTACGGAGCTGTCCGCTGTCGCGCAGGGAAACGAGCCTGTCGTCGGTGAGCGGGTCCGCGCCGGCGGGCCCGAAGGCGACGATCGGGCTGTCGGCGAGCACCAGCCCGTCGACGGTTTCGTCCGTCCAGCGCGCGATCGCGACCGTGCTCGACGGCGAACGCCCCGGTTCGAGGCCTTCCCGGCGTGCGACGTCGGCGATCGACCCGGCCAGCAGCACCGCGAGATCCGCCTGCGGTTCCGCGCTCAGCGCCTGCGAAAGGCTGTTCACGAGCAGGCCCGCGTACCAGCCGCCGGACGGGAGGTCGGGATGCGAAGACGTCGCCCCGTCGAGCACCACCACCGCGTTGCCGAGCACCGCGACGTGGTCTTCGGTCGGGCGCGGTGATCCGTCCGCGCCTACTCCGTCCCTTTCGGCCACTTCGATATCGACCATGCCCCGACCCTAACTGTCAACCAGGGTTGACGTGGCGACCAATGTCAACGTAGGTTGACGTCATGACCGAAGCGACAGACCTGGCCGCGCGAGCGGGCGATCGGGACCCCCGCGTGGGGTTGCGGGCCGTGGCCGCCTTGCGCCGGTTGCTGGAACAACTGGAGGCCGTGCAGGTCCGCAGCGCGCGGGTGCACGGCTGGTCCTGGCAGGAGATCGCCGCCGAGCTGGGGGTCAGCAGGCAAGCGGTCCACAAGAAATACGGGAGGCATTGATGTTCGAACGCTTCAGTACCGAAGCCCGCGAAGTCGTCATCGGGGCCCAGCGCGTCGCCGAGGACGAAGCGTCGGCCACGGTCGATCCGCTGCACCTGCTCACCGCACTCTCCCGGGGCACCGGTGTGCTCACCGCGCTGGGCTGTCCGCCGGACGAACTGGCCGACGACCTCCGCCGCGTCCGCCGCCGGGGCGGGATGAGCGACGCCGACGTCCAGGCGTTGAGCGGATTCGGCATCGACGTCGAGCACGTCGTCGAGCGGGTGGAGCAAAGCCATGGCGAAGGCGCGCTGGCCGGTGGGGTGCGGACCAAGCGCGGCCACCGGCCCTTCACGCCGGAGTCGAAAAAGGTACTGACGAAGAGCCTTCGGGAAACCGCCGACGCCGGGGACAAGCGCATCGACGCCGAGCACGTCCTGCTCGCGCTGACGTCGCTGCCCGGGGCGGCCGCCGACGTGCTCGCCCAACGCGGGATCGACTACCTCACCGTTCGCCGCCTGCTGGAGCGGCGCGAAGCCGGTTAGCGCCGGCCCCGACGTTGCGAAAGCCACTTTCGCAACCTTCAACGTTGCGAAAGTGGCTTTCGCAACACCTTGCCAGGGCGGAAGCCGTCGAGGCGGGCTGCCTTGGCGAGGGGGACGGTGTGTCGCGAGTCGTGTGCTAGCCCGAATCGCCATTCGCGACCTGGCGGCGCTCGCGCCAGACGACCAGTGGCAGGAACGCCTGCGTCAGTGGTCCGATCGCGAGCGCGTAGAGGATCGTGCCGACGCCGACCGTGCCGCCGAGCAGCCAGCCCGCGGCGAGGACGGTGAGCTCGATCAGCGTGCGGACGAGGCGGATCGACTTGCCGGTGCGGGCCGCGAAGCCGGTCATCAGGCCGTCGCGGGGGCCGGGGCCGAGCCGCGCGCCGACGTAGACCGCGGCGGCGAGGCCGTTGAGCACGACACCGGCGACCAGGTTGAAGATCTGCCAGCCGAGTACGTGCTGATCGGGCAGGTAGATCCGCACGAAGTCGACGGTGACCGAGATGATCACGATATTGGCCACGGTGCCGATGCCGGGGCGCTGTCGCAGGGGGATCCAGAGCAGCAGCACCACGACCGACGCGATCGCCGTGACCGTGCCGAACGTGAGCCCGGTGATCTTCATCAGGCCCTCGTGGAGCACATCCCACGGGTCGAGGCCGAGGCCCGCCCTGGTCAGCATGGCCATGCTCCCGCCGTAGAGGGCGAGGCCGGCGACGAGCTGGATCGAGCGCCGCGTCGTGTCCTGCGAGATGCCGACGGGCTTGAGGTCGAGTGTTTGTGCCACGACTGCACTATCAGGTGTAAGTGGCTATCTTGACCATGACCAATCCGCAATAATTGGTCTTATGCAACCGCTGATCCCACTGACTGGACGCGTTTCGGGGCCGAAATTGGCCATCATGCTGGGAACTTGGCGCCAGAGTGGTTCTCGACACGGTGCCGTGGACCTCGCGGCGGCCGTCGAGCTCCTGGTCCTCGACGGCAGGCTCCCGCTCGGCACGAAGCTCCCGGCCGAACGGGAACTCGCCGACGCGTTGGAGGTCAGCCGCACGCTCATCGGCGCCGCGCTGGACAAACTGCGGGCCGACGGGCTGGTCGCCAGCCGTCGCGGGGCCGGCTCGTGGATCGCCTCGCCGGGCGGCCGGGGACGCGAGCCGTTCGCGCCGTCCGGCGAGGACCTCATCGACCTCGCCCAGGCCTGTCCGCCCGCCATCCCCGGCCTGGTCCCGGCCGTGGACGCCGCCAGGAAGGCGCTGGTGGACCATCTCGGCGAGAACGGCTACCACGTGCGTGGCCTGGGGATCCTGCGTGAGCGGATCGCCCGCCGCTACACCGAACGCGGCCTGCCGACCAACCCCGGCCAGGTCATGATCACCAACGGCGCGCACCACGCGTTCGTGCAGGTCCTGCGGATGCTGACCGGACCGGGCGACCGGGTGCTGGTCGAACAGCCGACGTATCCGAACGCGCTCGAAGCCATCGGCGCCGCGCACGCCATCCCGGTTCCCGTCCCGCTGGACCCGGCCACGGGCTGGGACGTCGTCGGCATCGAGGCCGCGCTGCGGCAGTCGGCGCCGAGGGTCGCGTACCTCGTCGTGGACTTCCAGAACCCGACCGGCCTGCGCCTGGACGCCGTCGGCCGGGAGCGGCTCGCGGCCGCGCTGAGCCGCGCGCGAACCCCGGTGATCATCGACGAAACCCTGGTCGAACTGGATCTCGAAGGTGATCCGGCCGACGGGCCGCCGCCGCTGGGGGCGTTCGCGGGCGACCTCGGCATCACCATCGGTTCGGCGTCGAAGTCACATTGGGCTGGTCTGCGCCTCGGCTGGATCCGTGCCTCGGAGGACGTCATCGGGCGGCTGATCGCGGCGCGCTTCGCCGTCGACCTGGGGTCCCCGGTGTTCGAACAGCTCGTCCTCGCCGAACTGCTCGACGACGGCGGGGCCGCCCTCGCGCACCGCCGCGAGGAGGCGCTGGCCCTGCGCGACGCGCTGACCGGGGCGTTGAACTGGTACTGCCCGGAGTGGACGTTCACGGTGCCGCCGGGCGGGCTTTCGCTGTGGTGCCGGCTGCCGGAGCCGATGAGCACGCGGCTGGCGGTCGCCGCGGCGGGGCACGGGGTGCAGGTGGCGCCGGGTTCGCGGTTCGGTGTCCACGGCGGTCTGGAGCGGTGGCTGCGGCTGCCGTTCGCGTTGCCCGCCGACCGGCTCTTCGAGGCCGTCCGGCGGCTGGGCACGGCCGCCGCCTCGGTCTCGGCGACCCCGGCCGTTCTCACCCCGGCCGCCGTCCAGGTCACCTGACCTGACTGAACGCGGGCGAAAACGGAACAACCGGTGCGCCGGCGGGGCGGCCGATGCTCCAGGGAGGGCATCGGCGCCGCACGACCGGCGCACCGGCTATCCGGCCCACCCCGGGGTCGAAACCCCGGGACGGGCACCGCGGCGGTTACCCGGCACAGCCCCTCGACGTGCCGGGAACCGCCCGCGGTTCAGGTGGTCTTCGAGCTTGGCCGGCTCCTGCTCGGCGCGGTGAGCAGAAGCCCCCGAAGTCCACCCGGTGCTGGTCCCGGCGCCGCAAGAGCAGCGCGGCGCCGGGGCCGGGATCCGAACCGGCCGGGCGCGGTCGGCCGTTCGGAAAGACAAGGGGATACCTGAACGAGGGCAGGCGAAAACGACTTGTGCCAAGGATTCAAAGGACGTCGAAAACCGAAGTTGATCTTGGTTTGGACGTGGTTCTCCCCGGCGACCCGGTCCGGTCAGTCGGGGGAGGTGGCGGGAAGCGCGGCTTCCCGGCCGGTGCGCTCGCCCTCGTGATCGCAGCCGGCTCCGATGAGCTTCAGCTGCGTGGCGGGGACACCGGAGTCGAGCACGGCGAGCGGCCCGCGGCCGCCACCGGAGTGATCGTGCCCGGGGTGGGCACTCGTCGCGGGCGCGAGCGGGGCCACCGGGGTGCTCGGCAGGCCACCGCCGCCGCCCGAACCGCCGCCGTCCGGGGACGCGTGCGTGTCGGATTCGGCGGGAGCGGCCGGAGCGGTCCGGGTTTCGGTCTGGACCCGCGTGGGCAGCGAAACGCGGTAGTTCTGGACGGTCGTCGCCGGAGCGGGCGCCTCGGCCGGGACGAACGGACGCGGGTCCGGGGTCGTCGGCGCGGGTTCGCTCGGTGCGACGTTCTTGACCGGGACGGTGATGGTGACCGAGCCACTGGCCGAATCACCCGAGCCGCCGTCGAGGACCGGGTCGAGCACATCTCCGACGCCGGGAAGGATCGTCGGCTTGCCCGGTGCACCGAAGCCGGGCGTCAGGATCGGCGTGACGACCTTCTCGCCGATCCCGCCGACCACGCCGGTGACGGTTTCGAGAACCCCGTCGACCGTGTTCGTGACGACGTCGAGCACGCCGCCGAGGAGGCCGCCCAGCAGTCCGCCGGAGGCCTGCGGCTTCGCGGTCTTGGTGGATTTCTTGACGGGTTCCGGAGAAATGCTCTGCTTCTCGACGGAACTCGCGCTGGAAACGGCCTTTTCCTCGACCTGCTCGACGGCGGCCTCGGGCTCCTCGGTGCGCACGGGAGCGGGCTCGGCCGTCTTGGTGTCGGGGGGCTCGGCGGGCTTCGGGGTTTCGGCTTCACCGGAGTCCGAAGTGGACTCTTTCGGAGTAGTCGCTTTCCCGGCGTCGGTTTCCTTCGACGGCTGGACGACGGATGCCTCCGGCGTGGCGGACGTCTGCTCTTCGGCCGAAGCCGGGGCACTCAGGACGGCACCGACAATCCAGCCCGTGAGCACGAGGCCGCCCGCGAAAAGTATCCGCGTGCCGGTCTTCGACGGCTTGAGGCCGCGACGGTGCACGACTGCCGCACCCTTCACAGCAACCACCACCGTCCGCGCCTGAAACCCACGGTGTTCGCGTGAGTTCGATCTTTCTTGGGGGTCTCTTCCAACCAGGTCGCAGCTTCCCCGGGGGCTGCTCCAGTTTTAGCACCGGAGGGGAGTGTTTCAGCTCTGCCGCCTCGAATCCAGCCCGTTAGGCGGAACGACGCAACCGGCTCCGGTGTGTGGAGTACCGAAGATGATCACTCTCGGTGTGTGCGTGGCGGCCATCCAGGCACGGGTGGAACTACTCAAATCCTCGGTGACCTGACCTTTTCCGGATCCTCGATGCGGTGCGTGTCGTCGAAATCGCGTTCGGTGATCGGTTCGGCGGACTTGAGCCGCCATGAAGGGGAGGTCCGCGATGTGGGACGTGAACGCGGTGTCGGCGGCGGTGTACCGGGCGCTGAAGGCCGACAGGCTGAGCGACGCCGACGCCAGGGACGTCTGCCAGGAGGCTTGGCTGGAGCTGCTCCGGGTGCCGGGCGCACTACGCGACGAAGCGAAACTCAAGGCCTGGTTGACGACCACCGCGCGACGCCGCGCGCTCCGGTTGATCACCAGGAACAAGCGCGGAACGCCGCGGCCGCTGCCCGGTACGGGGACGACTCCGGAGGCCGAAGTCGTCCGCGCCGAACGGGACCGCGCGCTCTGGGCGGCGGTCGACCGGCTGCCCGACCCGCACCGGCGGTTGATGCTGCTGCTCGCGCACCGGCCGGAGCTGACCTACGCCCAGCTCGCCGGGGAGCTGGCGATCAGCCCGGCCAGCGTGGGCAGGGTGCGAAGGCGCTGTCTCGACCGGCTCAAACGCATGCTCGAAGTCGGCGGCTGGGCTTGACCGCTCATCTGACCACTCAGCGCAGTTTGCGCAAACGGGTGACCGCTTCGTCGATGACTTCGTTGCGTTTGCAGAACGCGAAACGCAGCAGGTGTTTCCACTCTTCCGGGTGATCGGTGAACACCTTCACGGGCACGGCCGCCACGCCCACCCGTTCGGGGAGTTCCCAGGCCAGTTCCGCGGCGTCCTCGAAGCCGAGCGGGCGGACGTCGACGCAGATGAAATAAGTCCCGGTGGTCGGGCGCACGGCGAAGCCCGCCTCCGCGAGTCCGGCGGCGAGCCGGTCGCGTTTGCCCTGCAAGCTCGTCCGCAGGTCTTCGGCCCACGGGAGTTCGTGGTCCAGCGCGTGGGCGACGGCCGGTTGCAACGGCCCGCCCGAGACGAACGTGATGAACTGCTTCGCCGCCTTCACGGCCGCGACCAGCTCGGGGCTCGCGCAGACCCAGCCGATCTTCCAGCCGGTGCAGTTGAACGTCTTGCCCGCGCTCGAAATCGAGACCGTCCGCTCGCGCATGCCGGGGAAGGTCGCCAGCGGGAAGTGCTCGGCGTCGTCGAAGACCAGATGCTCGTAGACCTCGTCGGTGATGGCGATCAGGTCGTGCTCCACGCACAGCGCGGCGACGGCCTCCAGTTCGGCCCGCGTGCACACCGTGCCGGTCGGGTTGTGCGGCGAGTTGAGCAGGATCGCCCTGGTCTTCGGGGTCACCGCCGCGCGCAGGCCCTCGAGGTCCAGTGCGAACCGGCCGTCGCGTTCCACCAGTCCGACGACGCGCCGCTCGGCGCCCGCCATGGCGACGGCGGCCGCGTAGGAGTCGTAGTACGGCTCGATGACGATGACCTCGTCGCCCGCCTGCGTCAGCGCGATCAACGACGCCGCGATGGCCTCGGTCGCCCCGGCGGTGACCAGGATCTCCGTGTCCGGGTCGTAGTCGACGCCGTAACGCAGCCGGTGGCGCGCGATCGCCGCGCGCAGTTCCGGGCGCCCCGGACCCGGCGGGTACTGGTTCGCGCCGCCGAACAGCGCGTTCTTGGCGGCGTCGAGCATTCCGGCAGGCCCGTCGGTGTCGGGGAAACCCTGGCCGAGGTTGACCGCTTCGTGGCGGACGGCCAGTGCCGTCATCTCCGCGAAGATGGTCGACGTGAAGGGCTGGAGGCGGGGTACGAGGACAGGTTCGCGCACGATCAGCCATCCTCACGGACAATGGGCGTGTGGAGCAACTGACGCCCGCCAAGGTGACCCCAGCAGACCCGCCCGGTGGAACCGCCGCCGAGGAGGAGAAACGACGCGGCCTGCGGAAGATGAAAACGGTCGCGCTGTCGTTCCTGCTCGGCGCGACGGTGCTCTTCCTGCTCGCGAGCTGGGCACAGTCCGCGGGCTGGCCGGGATGGGTCGGGTACGTCCGTGCCGCCGCCGAGGCCGGGATGGTCGGTGCGCTCGCCGACTGGTTCGCGGTGACGGCGCTGTTCCGGCATCCCCTCGGGATCAAGATCCCGCACACCGCGATCATCCCGAACAAGAAGGACGCGCTCGGCAGCAGTCTCGGTGACTTCGTCGGCTCGAACTTCCTTTCCGAGTCCGTCATCCGCGACAAGCTGAGCCGCGTCGAGGTCTCGAAGCGGCTCGGCGGCTGGCTTTCGCAGCCGGAGAACGCCGAGCGCGTGACGTCCGAGCTGGCCACCGTCGTGCGCGCCGCGGTCAAGGTGCTCCGCGACGAAGACGTCCAGGCGATCATGGAACAGGCCGTGGTCAAGCGGATCGTGGACAAGCCGTGGGGTCCGCCGCTGGGCAAGATCCTGGCCGGGGTGTTCGCCGACGGGGCGCACCACAAACTGGTCGACCTGATGTGCGACCGCGGCTACGAATGGGTGCGGGACAACCACACGACGATGCTGCGGGTGGTCTCCGACCGGGCGCCGAGCTGGTCGCCGAAGTTCGTCGACGGGATGCTCGCGGACAAGGTCTACGGCGAGGTCCTGTCGTTCACGTGGGCGGTGAAGACCGACGTCAACCACCCCATGCGGCTGGCGCTGGACAAGTTCCTCGGCGAGTTCGCCCAGGACCTGCAGACCGACCCCGAGCTGATGCAGCGCGCCGAACAGGTCAAATCCCAGATGCTGGGGCACGACGAGGTGCAGAAACTGATCGGCTCGGCGTGGGCCACGGCCAAGGAGATGCTGCTCAACGCCGCCGAGGACCCGTCGAGCGAACTGCGCCGCCGGGTGCGTACCGGTCTCGAAGCGCTGGGCGAGCGGCTGGTCTCCGACGACCACATCCGGTCCAAGGTGGACAACTGGGTCGAGGGGGCGGCGACCTATCTGGTCACCAACTACTCCCAGGAGATCACCACGATCATCACCGAAACCGTGGAACGCTGGGACGCCGAGGAGACCTCGCGCAAGATCGAACTCCAGGTGGGCCGGGATCTGCAGTTCATCCGGATCAACGGCACGGTGGTCGGCGCTCTCGCCGGGCTCGTCATCTACGCGGTCGCGCAGCTGCTTTTCTGAGCGGCGGTGTATACCACATTCCGGAGCCCTCACCGGGAGTTGTCCACAGGAAGTGGAGTCATCCCCAGGGTTATCCACAGCATTTCACGTTTTTGGCCTAACGGTGTGCACAACCCCTGGGGGTAACTCGGGGGTGGGTGACCCCAGAACTTGTGGTCGGACCGCGCCGAGGCACACCTCCCGCCTGGCGGGCCCACCGCGAGTCAGGGCGAGACGTCCGCCGTCCGCGCCCGCCAGGCCCGTGCCTTCTCCCGGTTCCCGCACGACCGCATCGAGCACCACGTCCGCGACCGGTTCCGCGACTCGTCGTAGAACGCCCACAGGCAGTCGTCCGCCGGGCAGATCTTGAGCCGGATCCACTCGCCGAGGACGGTCAACCGGGTCGAGGCCGCCATCACCGCCTCGCAAGCCGATTCCGCGACCAGGAGCGGGCCTTCCGGGCCGAGGATGATCTCCGCCGGCGCGCGCAGGCCCAGCCGGGGCAGCCGAGGATCGCCGATGGCCGCCCGCAGCGCGTCCCGCGTTTCCCGTGCGGCGGCGGGGGTATCCGCGCGTAACCGGTGATCACGGGCCCAGTGCTGCCACGACTCCAGATCGTCCAGGAGGTCGGTGCCGCGTTCGACGTTCACCGTGTTCAGAAACTCGACCACCAGGGACGCGTCGGTGTTCACCTCGCCCAGTGTACGGGCGGGACCGGTTGTCATCGGCCGCGATAACCCGCATACTCGATTAGCTGGTTACTCGATCTTCTGGAGGGTGAACATGGGTGCGGTACCGACCTTCGGCGCGGTGGCGCTCGACTGCCCGGACCCGGTCGCGTTGGCCGAGTTCTACCGAGAGCTGCTCGACTGGAAGGCCGCGGAGGTCGCCGAAGACGGCCACTGGGTGACGCTGCGGAACCCGGAGGGCGGCGCGCGGCTCTCGTTCCAGCAGGTTCCGGATTACCGACCGCCGGCGTGGCCGTCGGCGGAGAACCCGCAACAGGCGCATCTCGATCTCGACGTCACCGACCTCGAAGCCGGTCACGAGCGCGCGCTGGCCATCGGCGCGAAGCTGCTCGACGACTCCCCCCAGGGCTTCCGGGTGTACTCGGATCCGGCCGGACATCCGTTTTGTCTGTGCGCCTGCTGACCTGGCGGGCGAAAAATGCGTAATCTCTGATATGTGATTTGTCCGAAGTGCCAGAACCAGATGAAGACCGTCGACAAGAACGGTATCCACATCGACCAGTGCCAGGGCTGCCGCGGCATCTTCCTGGACAGGGGCGAGCTGGAAGCCATCGCCGGTGCCGAGAGCTCGTACTACGGGGGGCATCAGCCGCCTCCGCCGTACCAGGGAGGTGGACACGCGCCGGCGCCGCATTACGGCCGCCCGGATTCCCCGCGCCCGCACCGCGGCGGGTACGCCGACTCGCCGAAGGGCTACCGGGGCGGCGGTTACGCGGATTCACCCAAGGGTTACCGCGGTGGCGGCTACGGCCACTCGGACTCCCCGCACGCGTACGGCCACAAGCGTCGTAAAGGCGGCTTCCTCGAGGGCCTTTTCGACTGACCGTGGTACTCGATCTCAAGATCTGCCCGGCCTGCGGTGATCGCGCCGAACGGCCACGAGTCGAGAGCGGGCTGCTGGTGTGCGCGGAATGCGCGCACCGGTGGCCGTTCCGCCGTCTCCCGCTGTTCGCGCTGACCGGGCCGAGCGGGGCGGGCAAGTCGACGGTCGGGCCGCGCCTGGCGGAGCGGCTCGGCGACCTCGCGCTCGTGGTCGAGCAGGACGTGCTGTGGACCGGGGCGTTGCGTGACGACGTCCCCGGCCATCCCGCGTTCCGCTCGACCTGGCTGCGGATGGCGGCGATGCTGCACCAGAACGGGCGGCCTGTCGTGCTCTGCGGCACCGTCGCGCCGCCCGAATTCGAGCAGTTGCCCGAGCGTGCCTTCTTCTCCGACATCCACTACCTGGCGCTCGTCAGCGAGCCGGCGGCGCTGCGCAAGCGTTTGCTGGCGCGGCCCGCCTGGCGTGAGTGGGACGAGGAGCGGGTCGAGGAGATGCTGGAGTTCAACGCCTGGCTGCAAGCGGAGGCGCCGTCGCTGGACCCGCCGGTCGAGCTGTTCGACACCACCCATGTGCCGGTGGACGACGCCGTCGACCACGTGGAGATGTGGGTACGAGGCCTGCTTTCGCGGACGTAGCGGCCAAGTCCGGCCTTCGGGGGAGTCCAGCCAGATCACCTGGTCGTCGCCGTCGAGGCCGAGCCCGAACCGATCCCGCCACGGCCTGCCGAGTTCCCGCCATTCCTCCTGTGCGCGTTCGACGAGTTCCCAGAGCCGCCGCGGCCCGCCTTCCGCCACTTCGAAGTCGCGGCCCCGCTTCCGGTGCCGCACCCAGGAGCCGTCGGGGTGGACGAGCGCGCTGTCCTGCCCGTCCCGCATCGCCGACACCCCGGGGAGTTGAAGCCCGGCGAAGAACTCGAAGCGGCTGCGGACCTCGGTGATGGCTCCCATCGGCAACGACGTCGGCCGCCATTCGCCTTCGCCGTCCGGAGGCTTCGACGGGGTGAACCGATGCGCGCGCAGGGGCATGAAGCGGCCATCCCTGGCGAGTACGCGGCCGTGTCCCGTCGCGCCTTCGCCCGCGACGATCCGGACGAGCCCGCCGCCGATCGGCCGGTTCAGCGTGGTGACGATCAGGCCGCCCGGCACGGTCTGCTCCAGCCAGGCCGGCGGGATCGACGACACCGAGCAAGTGCACAGCACCCGGTCGTAGAGCACGCCCGCCGGGAAGCCCTCGGCGCCGTCGGCCGCGACACACGACGGCGCGTACCCGGCTTCCGCGAGCCGTGCGCGTGCCGCGTCCACCAGTTCCGGGTCGATGTCCACTGTGTACACGAGCCCCGAGCCGAGCCGGTGGCACAACAGGGCGGCGTTGTAACCGGTGCCCGTGCCGATCTCCAGTACCCGGTGCCCGTCGGCGACCCGGAGTTCTTCGAGCATGATCGCCATGATCGAAGGCTGGCTCGACGAACTCGTCGGCGTTCCCGGCTGGGCGCCCAGACAACGCGCCCGCTCCCAGAGCCCGGAGTCGTCGTCGAGCTGCACGACCAGGACGTCCGGGGAGTAGACGCGCCTCAGCCAGTCGTCGTCGCCGGTCTCCATCGCCGCCCAGCCGTTCGCCGCCGGGACGAAGAAACGCGGCAGGAAGACGTGCCGGGGCACGGTGCGGAACGCGGTCGTCCAGCGCGCGTCGTGCAGTACGCCTTCGGCGAGCAGATGCTCGACGAGGCGCCGCCGTAGCCGCGTCGCACTCGACATCCCTCAACCGTAATCCCTCTCTTCGCAGCGGGGTGAGCACCAACACACCCGATCGTTGCAAGCAGTGTGCTTGCAATAGCTAGCACTCGCGCGTAGCGTCGAGGACGTCGCGAGGAGGTGACCGGTGTCAGACACCAACCGGGATCAGCCCACATCGGGCGGACCGATGGAGAAGGTCGCGGACATCGCTTCCGACATCGGCGAGTACATCCGCCAGCAGCGCAGCACGGCGAAGATCTCCTTGCGGCAGCTGTCGAAACTCGCCGGCGTGTCCAATCCGTACCTCAGTCAGATCGAGCGCGGGGTCCGCAAACCCAGCGCGGAGATCCTGCAGCAGATCGCCAAGGGCCTGCGTATTTCGGCCGAGGCGCTCTACGTGCAGGCGGGAATCCTCGATCTGCCAATGGGCGGCCCGGTCGGCGACTCGATCCGCGCCGACACCGAGCTGACCGAGCGGCAGAAGCAGGTCCTGCTCGACGTCTACGAATCGTTCCGCCGCGAGAACGCCGCCGCGAAGCCCCGCCAGGGAGAACCGGCGAACACCACAGACACTGCGCCAGCCAAAGCAGAAGGCGCCGAATCCGAGGAGTCAGCATGACCACCGCCACGAACACCAAGACCGACCGCAAGACCACCGCCCTCGACCAGGTGCGCACCCCGCTGCTCGCCGCGCTGGGCGCCGGGAACCTCGCGAGCCAGGCCGTCGTCGAAGCCGTCGCCAAGGCCAAGGACAAGGTCCTCGAGAGCGGCGAGGCGGCTCGCAAGAACATCGAGGAGCTCCCGCACGACGTCGAGGGCCTCCGCGAGAAGCTGGACCCGGCCGAGCTGCGCAAGGTCATCGACGAGTACACCGAAGCCGCGCTGAAGCTGTACAACAAGCTGGCCGAGTCCGGCGAGCAGGCGTGGGACAAGATCGCCGCGCAGCCGCAGGTCAAGAAGGCCATCGTGCAGCTCGAGGACGCGACCGCGGACACCCGTGAGCGCATCGACACCGTGCTCGGCAAGGTCACCAAGAGCACCCGCTCGGCGGGAGAGAAGGCCGCGCGCAAGGTCTCCGAGGTCGCCATCGACGTCGCCAGTGAGGTCGAGGAGATCGGCGACGACCTCGCGCACGAGACCCGCTCGGCTTCGCGCAAGGTCGCCAACAAGACCGCGCCGAAGACCACGTCCCCCGAGCGCCGCACCACCACCAGCCCGGTCGCCAAGAAGCCGGCCACCGCGCCGAAGCCGACCGAGAAGTAAGGTCCGCGTGAACCCAGGGCCCCTGGTACCGGCATCCGGTACCAGGGACCCGGGTCATTCGCCCGGTTTGACGTAAGCTGACTTCGTGTTCGTTGCCAATTGGATTCTGATCGCCATCCACTGGGGCGGCGCATTGACCGGCCTCTTCGCGTTCGTCCACGCGCTGTTGCAGCGCGCGGACGCGTACTCGGCCGCGGACCGCAAGACCAAGCCCATCTGGATGCTCATCACCGGTGGGTCCACCGCCGTGCTGACGATTTTCCAGTTCTACGGCGGCGGCATGATCCTGTGGCTGCCCGCGCTGGTCGCGGTCCTGGTCTACCTCGTGGACGTCCGCCCCAAGCTCATCGAGGTCCAGCGCGGCGGTCGCAACTGGTGATTAGGGTGGCGGGGGTGACCACTTGGACCATCGCCGGGAGCCTCACCGTCGTCCCCGCCCCCACCCGCACGGATCTGCTGGCCGAGCCCGTCGCCAAGATGCTCGCCGCGCTCGCCGATCCCGATGCCGTCGGCGTCGCCGAGATCGACGCCGAACTCGCCGACACCGCCGCCTTCTGCGAGGCGTACGGCTCCCCGCTCACGGCGTCCGCGAACTGTGTCGTCGTCGCCGGGAAGCGTGCCGGTGAGGTCCGGTTCGCCGCCGCGATGATCCTCGCCACCACCCACGCCGACGTGAACGGCGTGATCAAACGCCGTCTCGACGTGCGCAAGGCGTCCTTCGCGCCCATGGACGAGGCCGTCTCGCTCACCGGTATGGAGTACGGCGGCATCACACCGGTCGGTCTGCCCGAGGGCTGGCCCATCCTGATCGACCAGCGGGTCGCCGACGAACCCGAACTGGTCATCGGCAGCGGGATCCGCGGCAGCAAGCTGCTGATCTCGGGTTCGGCGCTCGCGTCCCTGCCCGGTGCCGAGGTGATCGACGGACTCGCGCGCCCCGTCGAGTGAGGCTGTCCACAAAGGACTTCGCACTGGATTCGGCGTTCGAAGCCGAGGTCCTCGAGATCGACCCCGAGCTGCTGGCCCGGGTCGGGGAGAACCGCGCCCGCGTCCTTTCCGCGCTGGACGACCGTCCTGTCTACGGTGTCAACACCGGCATGGGACGGCTCGCCGGGGTTTCCGTGGAGGCGTCGACAGCGCATCAGCGAAACCTGCTGATCGGCCGCGCCGTCGGCGGTCCTCCGTGGCTTTCGGCCGAAGAGGTCCGCTGGCTCCTGCTGGTGCGCCTGCGGGATCTGTTGGCGCCCGAAGCGGGCGCGAGCCCGGAGCTGGCGGCGTTCCTCGTCGACCGGCTGAACGAGGGCTTCACGCCGGCCGTGCCGCGGACGGGGCTCGGCAGCGCGGGCGAGATCATCCCGCTGGCGCACGCGTTCCAGACTTTTGTCGGTGTCGGGACCGTGCTGGTCGACGGCGTCGAGACTCCTGCTTCGGAAGTACTGGCGACGCCTTACGAGCTGGGCCCGAAGGAAGGCGCGACCCTCATCCAGGGTTCGCCGCTGGCCGAGACGCTGGCCGCCTTCGCGCTGACCGAGGTCCGGCGGCTGACGGACCTGCAGACGCTGGCGGCCGGGATCGCGATCGATGTCCTCGGTGCGCCGCAGGCGATCTATCGGCCTTCGCTGGCCGGAGACGACCAGGTTCTGCGTTCGGTCCTGCTGGATCTGGGCGAGCTGATCCACGGCTCCACCGTGCGTCCGGATGTCGTGCAGGCGCCGGTTTCCGTGCGGGTCGCGCCCCGCGCGATCGCCCACCTGACCCGGGTCCACGGTGAACTGGGCGAGGCCTCGCGACGCTCGGTGCCGACGGACTCGCCGATCTTCCTGGACGGCGAATTCGTTTCCACCACAGGCTTTCACGCCGTCGAGCTCGGGTTGCGGATGGACGCCGTGACGGCGGCGCTGGCGCACCTCGGCGAAGTGAGCGTCCAGCGGATGCACCGGTTGCTGGACGAGCGGTTCAGCGGGCTGCCCGCGCAACTGGCGTCCACACCCGGACCGCAGGCGGGTCTGGTGCCGCTGCACAAACGCGCGGTGGGCGAACTGCACGCGCTCCGGCGGCTGGCCACCCCCGCGACCTTGGGCTCCGTCGAGACTTCCGCGGGGCAGGAGGACGTCCAGGCCTTCGCTTGGGCCGCGGGGAACCAGTTGCGGGACGCGTGCGCGCGGATGTTCGCGATCACCGCCTGCGAGCTGATCGCCGGTTCGCAGGCGCGGTGGCTGGCGTCCGGTGCCGGATCACCCCAGCTCCGGGAGACCTACCGGTGGCTGGCTTCGGTGGTGCCGCCGGTGGTCGAGGACCGGTCGCTGGGACCAGAGGTCTCAGACCTCATCTCGGTCTTGCGTGGGTCGTGAGGAACCCGCCCCGGGCAGCGCCCCCTTGTCGAACAGCTGTCCGTGATCCTGCGTCACTGACAAAAGCAATCCGATACCAGGATCATTCTGCCCGGGCACTTTCGCCGGGCATGATTGGCGCAACCGGGTCTGCGAGTGCCCGCCACGCCCCTAGGTACGGACCTCCGCGCGGGATTGGATCGCCAGCCCGCGCGGAGTCACCAGCCGGGTGATGAGCGCGAACACCGCTTCGCACACCAAAGCCAAGGCGACGACGGCGATCCCGCCCGCCAGGATCTCGCCGTGGCCGGGATCCCCGAGGGCGAAACCGTCCACAATGTACCGGCCGAGCCCGCCGCCGTCGTTGACGATCGCGCCGATCGCGACGGTCGCCACCAGTTGCAGGAAGGCGACGCGGGCACCCGCGAGTATGACCGGCGACGCCAGCGGCAACTCCAGCCGCAGCATGATCTGCCACTCGCGGTACCCGGTTCCGCGCGCGGCGTCGATGGTCTCCTGCTCCAGCTGGATGACGCCGGCATAGGTGTTGGTGAACAACGGCGGCAGCGCCAAGGCCACCAGCGCGAGCATCAGCGGCCAGAACGTCGTGTCGACTTCCAGCCGCGAAGCCAGGAACCAGAACAGGATCACCAGCCCGAAACTGGGGATCGCGCGGCCGACGTTCACCGCGCTCGTCGCGAGGAACTGCGCGCGCCGGTAATGCGCCAGCCACAACGCGGGCGGGATCGTCAGCACGGCCGAAATCAGCAGTGCCACCAGCGAAAACTGCAGATGCTCGACAGTCCGGTAGGGAACGCCCGCCGGGTCGGTCCAGCTCCAGCGGTTCGGTTCGCCGAACCACTCGACGGTCTGGTCGATGATGTTCATCGCGACGCCGCCTTCCGCGACCACGGCGCGAGTGCGCGCCCGCCGAGCCACAGCATCAGATCCACCACCACGGCGAGGACCACGGAAAGCCCGACGCCGACGATGATCGACGTCGGATTCGGCGTCGCGGTCTGGATGCCGTTGCGGATGAAGTAACCGAGCCCGCCCTTGCCGAGCATCGAAGTCACCGTCACGAGCCCGATCGTGGTCACCGCCGCCACCCGCAGGCCCGCGATCACCACCGGCAGCGCGAGCGGGAGTTCGACCTGCCACAGCAACCGCGAGCGGGTGAAACCCATGCCGATCGCGGCTTCGCGGACTTCCTTGGGTACCTGTTCCACGCCGGTGACGATGTTGCGGATCAGGATCAGCAGCGTGTAAGTCGCCAACGGGATCACGGCCGTGGTGAAGGATGTCAGGCCGGTGAAGGGCACCAGGACGGCGAAGGCGCCGAGGCTCGGGATGACGTACAGCGAACCGGCCGCGCTCAGCGCGACGACGTAAAACCACCGGCGACGCAGAGAAACCACGGAAACACCGATCGACACCACCAGTCCGATGGCGAGCGCGGCCGCGGTCAGCGTGACATGCTCGCCGAGCCGTTCCAGGATCTCGTCGAAGTTGCGGTCCACCCACCGCCATTCGAAAAGCGGCCGCCCGCCCTGGGCGGGCACGGGGAACACGGAGGAGGCTCGCACCGGCCGACCTTACCCCGTTCGGGGGCTTGATTCCGTTCTCTGAGAGCACACGGGGCGGAACTCTCAAATTGTGGATTCTGTCGTGACCCGGAGATATCGTCCCCATCCTGAAGTTCGAGTTCCTAGGAGTGTGTGCACGTGCGCTGGACACGGAATGTTCGAGTGGCAGCGGTGCTCGCCGCCGCCGTCCTCGGTTCGACCGCCTGTGGGGGCGGCGAAGACGCCGCGGCTCCGGCCGCGCAGAGCAAGGGCGGGGCGCCGATCGTCGTCGCTTCGTTCAACTTCACCGACAGCCTGGTCCTCGCCGAGCTCTACGCGAACGCGCTGGAGGCCAAGGGCTACCCGATCACCCGCAAGCTGAACCTCGGTTCGCGCGAGCTGATCTACCCGGCGCTGAAGTCCGGCGAACTCCAGTTCATCCCGGAGTACCAGGGCGCCGCCGTCACCACCGGCTTCGGCAAGGAAGCCGCGAAGGACGCGGCCGGCGAGCACGAGCAGCTCAAGAAGCTGTTCGAAGCCGACGGCATCGGCCTGCTGGACTACTCGCCGGCGGAGGACAAGAACACCTACATCGTGAAGGCCGACCTCGCCAAGGAGAAGGGCCTCACGAAGATCAGCGACCTGTCCAAGGTCGACAACGTCATCGTCGCGGGCGGCCCGGAGTGCGAGAAGCGCCTTCCCTGCTTCAAAGGCTTCACGGACGTCTACAAGCTGAAGGCCACGTTCCAGACCGTGCAGGAGGCGGGCCCGCGCGTCGAGCAGCTGCGGTCCGGCAAGGTCACCGTCATCCCGGTCGACTCGGTGAGCCCGCTCGTCGGCGACCCGCAGTTCGTGGCGCTGGAGGACGACCTCGCCATCGTGCCGACCGAGAACGTCGTGCCCGCGGTGAACAAGAAGGTCCTCGACGAGCGTGGTGCCGACTTCGCGGCCGTCGTCAACGCCGTGAGCAAGGCCCTCGACACCGTGCAGTTGCGTGAGCTGAACAAGCGTGTCGACTCGGACGGCGAGAAGCCTGCCGACGTCGCGAAGGACTGGCTGAAGGAGAAGTCCCTCATCTAGCGCTCCGAGGCGCGCGAAGGCCCCCTTTCCTCGGCTCAGCCGGGGGAAGGGGGCCTTCACGCATCTGTACTCGGGGACTTGGGGACGGGGGCGCCCGCGCCGGTCCGGCCGTCCGGTGGAATCGTGGGCGCTGTCGTTGCACACGGGTGAAAGGGAGTGGGATGGGAAAGGTCACGGCCATCGCGGAGCGCACCATCGAGGCGCCGGCCGACAAGGTCAGGGCGCTAGTCGCGGACTACGCCGAAACCCGCCCGAAGCTGCTGACGGAGCACTACCGCGACTACGAGGTCACCGAAGGCGGCGTCGGGGCGGGCACGAAGGCGAGCTGGAAGCTCCAGGCGACGTCGAAGCGCGTGCGTGACGTCGCCGCGACGGTCACCGAGCCGTCCGAAGGCACTCTCGTCGAGACGGACGCGAACTCCAGCATGGTCACCACCTGGACCGTCCGCGAGGTGCCCGAGGGCAGCCTCGTCCGGATCGAGACGTCCTGGGACGGCGCGGGCGGCATCGGGGGCTTCTTCGAGAAGACCTTCGCGCCGGGTGGCCTCAAGCGGATCTACGAGGGTGTGCTCGGCAAACTCGCCGAGGTCGTGTAGCGCTCGCCACAATCGGAATGAGCGCCCCGGTTGACTCGTTGTACCCGTCGTGAATACGGGGCGAACGCCCCGCTTGTGGTTCGCAACAGACTTGGAGTACCCCTCGTGAACGCAACCGAGATCCGGCTCGCCTCCCGTCCGCACGGTGTCCCGACGCTCGAGAACTTCGAGATCGCGGACGTCGAGATCCCGACGCCGGGCGAAGGTCAGCTCCTGGTCCGCAACCAGGTGCTGAGCGTGGACCCGTACATGCGTGGCCGCATGAGCAGCGCCAAGTCGTACGCCGAGCCGTACGAGGTCGGCAAGGTCATGCACGGCGGCGCCGTCGGTGAAGTGATCGAGTCCCGGGTGGACGGTTTCAAGCCCGGCGACCTCGTCCTGCACGGCCTCGGCTGGCGTTCGCACGCCGTCGTCGCCGCGAAGCAAGCGGTGAAGGTCGACCCCGAAGCCGCGCCGATCTCGGCGTACCTCGGCGTCCTCGGCATGACCGGGCTCACCGCGTACGCCGGGCTGCTCGACGTCGCGGAGTTCAAGGAGGGTGACACCGTCTTCGTGTCCGGCGCGGCCGGAGCGGTCGGGTCCGTCGTCGGCCAACTGGCGAAGCTGAAGGGCGCGAAGCGGGTCATCGGCAGCGCGGGCACCGACGAGAAGGTCAAGTGGCTGACCGACGAGCTCGGCTTCGACGCGGCGTTCAACTACAAGGACGCCCCGGTCATCGAGCAGCTGCGCGCGGCGGCGCCCGAGGGGATCGACGTGTACTTCGACAACGTCGGCGGCGAGCACCTCGAAGCGGCCATCGACTCGATCAACCTGCACGGCCGGATGGCGATCTGCGGGATGATCTCGGTCTACAACAACACCGAACCGGCCGCCGCGCCGCGCAACCTCGCATCGATCATCGCGAAGCGGTTCACCATGCGCGGCATGCTGGTGGGTGACCACTTCGCGCTGCAGCCGCGGTTCGTCGAGGAGGTCGCGCCGCTGGTCGCCTCCGGCGAGCTGAAGTACTCCGAAACCATTGTGGACGGTATCCGCAACGCGCCGCAGGCCTTCCTCGACCTGCTGGGCGGCGCGAACACCGGCAAGATGCTGGTCCGCGTCTGACCTCGCGGCCGGGCAGCTCAGTACTGCGTCGTCAGGGCGCCCTCGGTCAGGGCGGCGTCGAGCTGCTCCGCCGTGACGTCCAGCTTCATCTGGTCACGGAACATCCGGCCGGCGGTCGGGATGCTGGAGCGCTCCGGCCACGTCTCCGGCTTCCACAGCGAGGACCGCAGGAAAGCCTTGGCGCAGTGCAGGTACAGCTCCTGGACCTCGAGCACGATCGCCAGCTGCGGCCGCTTCCCCTTGACCACGAGGTCGTCGAAGAACGGCGCGTCCGCGACCAGTTTCGCGCGGCCGTTGATGCGGAGCGTCTCGTTCATTCCCGGCACCAGGAACAACAGCCCCGCGTGCGGGTTCTCGAGGATGTTGCACTGGCTGTCCAGCAGCTTGTTGCCCGGCCGGTCCGCCAGCACCAGCGTCTTCTCGTCGAGCACCAGCACCGAACCGGCCGGGTCGCCGCGCGGGGAGACGTCACAGGTGCCTTCGGACGACGCGGTCGCCAGCAGGTAGAACGGCGAGTGCTCGATCACCGTGCGCGCGTGTTCGTCGACGAAGGGGAGGATCTTCCCCTTCGTCGTCTCCTTCGGATGGCCGAGGTGCTCGCGGAGTGCTTCCCGCGTCTCGATCACTTTGATCCCTGAGGTCCCCATGACCCCAGTGAACCATCAGAAGACGACGGTCCGGTTGCCGTGCACCAGTACGCGGCCTTCGAGGTGCCACCGCAGCCCGCGCGCCAACGTCACCTTTTCGATGTCGCGGCCCTTGCGGACCAGGTCCTCGACCGAGTCGCCGTGGTCGACGCGGATGACGTCCTGGTCGACGATCGGCCCCGCGTCGAGGTCGGCCGTGACGTAGTGGCAGGTCGCGCCGATGAGCTTCACGCCGCGCGCGTGGGCCTGGTGGTACGGCCGCGCGCCGACGAACGACGGCAGGAAGCTGTGGTGGATGTTGAGTGCCCGCCCGGTCCAGGCCTCGCACAGTTCCGGGGGCAGGACCTGCATGAACCGGGCGAGGACGACGGCGTCGGGAGCGTGCTCGTCGACCAGCTTCCGCACCTCGGCGAAGGCGGGCGCCTTGGCGGCCGTGTCACCGGCGGGGAACGGGACGTGGTGGAACGGGATGCCGTGGGCACGGGTGATGTCGCCCAGCGAAGCGTGGTTGCCGATGACCGCGGCGACGTCGACGTCCAGTTCGCCGGAGGCGACGCGGCCGAGGAGGTCGTAGAGGCAGTGCCCGGCCTTGGAGACCAAGATCACCACGCGACGCCGCTCACCCGTGTCGCTGACCTGCCAGCTCGACTCGGCCGAAAGCGACTCGGCGACGTCGGCGAACCGCGTACGCAGTCCGGCGGCGTCGAAGGGGAGCGAGTCGGCGCGGACGACCTGGCGGGTGAAGAACCAGCCGGTGTCCGGATCGGTGTGATACGCCGCTTCGACGATCCAGCCGCCGTGCTCGGCGAGGAAGCCCGAGATGCGGGCGATGATGCCGGTGCGGTCGGGGCAGCCGAAGGAGATCACATAGCGGCGTTCAGGGTTCGACACACAGTCCATTGTCGCCGGTCTCGGCCGCGGCACGGCGCCGGGTCAGGATGCGGACACGGACCCGCCGTCCGATCTCGAGCGCCCCGACCAGCAGCAGACCGAGCGCGAAGGACAGCAGAAGGCCCTTCTCCGGCTCGTCCGCGGAGGTCGCTCCGCCGACAAGACCGATCAAGACGCTGTACACCGCCCAGATGCTCGCGCCGAGGGCGTCGAGCGGGACGAACTTGCGCGGCGGGTACCCCAGGCTGCCGTTGGCGAGTCCGCTCGCGACGCGGCCGCCGGGCAGATAGCGGGCGGCGAGGATCAGCAGGACGGCGTTGCGCCGCACCTGGATCTTCGCCCATTCGTAGCGCCGGACCCCGTCGGGACCCCGCTGCAGGCGGGCGAGCGCTCGCGGGCCCGCCGCGGCGCCGACGGTGTAGCCGAGGCAGTCGCCCAGCCAGGCGCCGAGCGCGGAGACCACGACGAGCAGCGCCAGTTGCGGCAGGTCCGGGCCGATGAGGACGGCGACGGTGATGACCGTGGTCTCGCTGGGCATGAACGGAAGGAGCGCGTCCAACCCGGACACGAGGAAGACGATCACCCACAGCCAGGGTGATCCCAGCGTGCCCCGAAGCAGTTCGGTGACGTACTCCAGCAGTTCCACGGTCCCATGGTGATCACCGCAGGTCGCTTTGGGGTGACGGAGCGGGGTTCGGTCGATGAATTCCTAGTCGGGGGCCACCGAGGACCAGGGCACCGTCAGTTCCCCGAGCCGCCAGCGGGAGGGGCGGTTCAGCACCGGCCAGCCCCGGGCGGTGAGCAGGTGCACGGTATGCGCCCAGCGGGCCCGCACGCCGAAGTTCTGATGGGGCGCCGCCGTCGCCCAGCAGGTATCCAAAGTGGACAGAAGCTCATGGACGCGTTCGCCGGGAACGTTGCGGTGGATGAGGATCTTGGGCAGCCGTTCGGCCACTGTGGACGGACGTTCGAGACTGGCCAGATGTACCGAGAGGGTCAGCGCGCGCGGCCCGTCGCGGCCGACGGTGACCCAGGTGCTCAGCCGGCCGATCTCGTCGCAGGTGCCTTCGACCAGGAGTCCGTCCGGCGCCATCGCGTCCAGCATCAGCGACCAGGCCCCGGCGACCTCGGCCTCGTCGTACTGCCGCAGGACGTTGAACGCGCGCACCAGCCGCGGCCGCGACCCGGCGAGTTCGAAACCGCCGCG
The DNA here is from genome assembly GCA_049998115.1 of Amycolatopsis sp. cmx-4-19. GTDB lineage: Bacteria > Actinomycetota > Actinomycetes > Mycobacteriales > Pseudonocardiaceae > Amycolatopsis. Next base: position 1,010,306 of record JAEBEO010000001.1, read on the forward strand.
CCGGAAGTCCAGCCACGGCCGGTCGACGGCGGACTGCGCGACGGCGACCCGTTCGGCGTCCAGTTCCAGGCCCAGCACCCGGACGTCGCTGCGCACGGAGCGCAGCCACCGCGCCATCTCCACCGTGGTCACCGGCGAGGCGCCGTAGCCGAGGTCCACCACCAGCGGTTCGTCCGCGCGGCGGAGCAGCCTCGTCACGGCCGCGTCGCTCGCGAGCCACCGGTCGACGCGGCGGAGCCGGTTCGGGTTGGTCGTCCCCCGTGTCGGTGCCCCGACGGGTTTCAGTGCTCGGCCAGCCATTTCGCGACGAACTCCGCCTCGCGCTCCAGCAGTTTGGTGACCTGTTCGGCGATCACGTTCTCCAGCTTCCCGCCGACAATCGGGATCCGCACCTTGACCTCGCCGCTGTTGACCAGCGTCGTCTGCCCGCCTTCGCCCGTCAGCGACGTCCTCGCCGAGATCTCGCCCGGCACGCCCTGTACGGACGCCGTCGCGGTGCCCGTGTACCCGGCCCCGGCGGCGCGCCACTTCTGCTCGCGTTCGACGACGAGGTCGCCCCGGTGCAGTGTCCGGACGGCCGACGGGAGCTTGTCCGAGCTGATGCCCTGACGCAGCTTGTAGCGCACCCCGTCCTCGGCCGGGACGTACTCCAGCAGTTCCGCGTCGTGCCCGCCGATCTGTTCGAGCCGTGCCCGCAGCGCCGCCTCGCCGGCGACCGCGTCGAACGTGGTCGCGAGGTCTGCGGAGAACGCTGTGCGGTGCTCGATACGGGAGGCCATGGCGCCAGACAGTACCGTTCGTGGGCGTGAGCACTGCCGAAACTCCCACCCAGCACGCCGCCCTCGCCGATCACACGACGCTGCGGCTCGGCGGCCCGGCGCGGCGCTACGTCGAGGCGACGACGGCGCGGGCCCTGGTCGACGCGGTCCGCGAGGCCGACGACGCGGGCGAGCCCGTTCTGCTGCTCGGCGGCGGCTCGAACCTCGTCGTCGCCGACGAGGGTTTCGCGGGGACACTGCTGAAGGTGGGCAACACCGGCTGGAAACGTGACGGGGATCTCGTCGAGGTCGCGGCCGGGCACAACTGGGACGCCTTCGTCGAAGGCCTGGTCGCCGAGGGCGTCGGCGGGCTCGAATGCCTCTCCGGGATTCCCGGCTCGGTCGGCGCGACGCCGATCCAGAACGTCGGCGCGTACGGCTGCGAAGTGGCCGAGTCGCTGGTCTCGATCGACCTCTACGACCGCGCCGCCCGCGAGATCCGCACGCTGACCGCCGAGGAAATCGGCTTCGGCTACCGCACGTCGATCCTCAAGGGAACCGACGCCGGTGTCGTGCTCACAGTGCGCTTCACCATCACCGAAGACGGCCTCTCGGCCCCGATCCGCTACGCCGAACTCGCCCGCACTCTCGACGTCGAGATCGGTGCCCGCGTCCCGGTCGCCGAAGCGCGCGAAGCCGTCCTGGGGCTGCGTCGAGGCAAGGGCATGGTCCTCGACGCGGACGACCACGACACCTGGAGCGCCGGCTCGTTCTTCACCAACCCGATCATCGGGGAAGCCCAGGTCAGCGAGGTCCTGGCGGGCATCGTGGACGTCGTCGGCGAGGACGTGCGCGTGCCGCGGTACCCGGCTCCCGGCGGCACGAAGCTGTCCGCGGCGTGGCTGATCGAGCGCGCCGGGTTCGCGAAGGGACACGAAGGGCCCGGGGGGCGGGTTTCGCTCTCGACCAAGCACACCCTCGCGCTCACCAACCGGGGGAAGGCGTCTACGGCGGATCTGCTCGCCCTGGCGCGCGAAGTGCGCGACGGCGTCGAGGCCCGCTTCGGCGTCTCCCTGCACCCGGAACCCCTCCTCATCAACTGCTCCCTCTAACCCCTCTCGCGTTTAGTCCTCTAGTTGCGGTCCTTACACGTGTAAGGACCGCAACTAGAGGACTAAACGCGAGAGGGGGCGGGTACTCACGGGGCGGCGGCCAGGCGTTTCGGTATGCAAACCGGAAGGCCGGCACAACCGGGGGCCGCTCCCGTGCGTCTATTCCTCTGTGGGGCGAGGGGTGAGTTCCGTCGCCGCGGGTAACGTCGGAGAGGTCTTCGGAGCTGAGCGGGTAGGCGCTCGCCAGAGGGCTAATGGGAGGTTCACGGTGATCGAACGGCGCACGGTGTTCAAGGCCGCGCTCGCCGCGGGTGCGGCCATGCTGGCCGCTGCCTGCTCCAGTGAGGCAGGCGGCAACGCCAAGCCGGAAGGCAACGGCGGTCAAGGCGAGGCCGCCGCGCAGCCGGTCGCCAAGATCTCCGCAGAGCCCGCCGTCGACGCCAAGGACGCGTCCGTCCTGACCCCGGTGGTGGTCAAGGTCGCCGACGGCAAGCTCACCGAGGTCAAGGTGTCCGGCGAAGGCGGCAAGGACGTCAAGGGTGAGCTTTCCCCCGACGGGCTGACCTGGACCAGCTCCGAGTCGCTCGGCTACGGCAAGACGTACACCTACGCGGCGAAGGCCACCGGCAGCGACAACAAGCCCGCCGAGCTCAAGGGCACTTTCACCACGGTCAAGCCTGCCAAGGAGGTGCGCGCCACCCTGAACCCGACCGACAACGCCGAGGTCGGCGTCGCGATGCCGATCAGCGTGAAGTTCGCGTCGCCGGTGAAGGACAAGGCAGCCGCCGAGAAGGCGCTCAAGGTGACGACCGACAAGGACGTCGAGGGCTCCTGGGGCTGGCTTTCGGAGACCCAGGTCGACTGGCGGCCGAAGGAGTACTGGCCCGCCAACATCACCGTCAACGTCGAGGCGAAGCTCTACGGCGTCGAGCTCGGCGGCGGCGCGTACGGCAAGGCCGACGTCACCACCAAGTTCAAGATCGGCCGCAACCAGGTCGTCAAGATCAACACCCCGGACCACACGATGAAGGTCTACCGCGGCGGCGCGGAGTCGGCGAGCTACCCGTGCTCGAACGGGCTCGACGGCGACGTCCAGCGGAACACCCCCAACGGCACGTTCATCGTGATGACCAAGGAGCCGATGGCGCGGTTCGACAACGCCCGCTACGGCTACACCAACGTCAACAAGAAGTGGTCCTGCCGGATCTCGAACAACGGCGAGTACATCCACGAGAACCAGGACAACGCGTCGAACATCGGCCGGGCCAACACCTCGCACGGCTGCGTGAACCTGCTCGAAGCCGACGCGAAGAAGTACTTCGACTCGGCGATGATCGGCGACCCGGTCGAGATCACCGGCTCGAGGCTGGGCAGCCCGACCAAATCCGACGTCAAGAACTGGTTCTACGACTGGAAGTCCTGGAAGGCCCTTTCGGCGGTCAAGTAGTCCTTGAGCTATCAAGGACACATGAAGACCGAGGTAGTCGGCTACGGCGGTACGCGCATCGGCCTGTGGGTCGAGGGCGCCGAGAACACTCGTCCGATCGTGTTCGTGCACGGGTGGGCCCAGTCCGCCCGTGCCTGGGCACCCCAGCTGGCGGATCCGGCGCTGTCGGAGCGGTTTCGCCTGGTCGCGATGGATCTGCGCGGCCACGGCGATTCCGAGGTCCCGTCGGCGGGCTACGACGATCCGCGGGTCTGGGCCGAGGACCTGGCCTCCGTGCTCGACTTCGCCGGTGAGGACGCGATCGTCGTCGGCTGGTCCTACGGCGGGTTGGTGCTCACCGACTACCTCCGCGTGCACGGTTCCGCACGCCTTCGCGGCGTCGTGCTTGTGGGCGCCATCACAGAAATCGGCAAGAACCGGCCCGGCGGGAAGATCGGCCCCGCGATGCGCGAGGCCATCCCGGCGGTGCTGTCGGACGATCCGGCGGTCGCGATTCCCGCGTTGGTGCAGTTCAGCGCCCGGATGACGGCGGCCCCGGTGTCCGGGACGCTGACGCAATCGCTGCTCGGCGCCTGCCTCTCGACACCGCCTTCGGTGCGTTCCGCGCTCTTCCGGCGGGACGTCGGGAGCGAGGACGTACTTCGCGATCTGGACAAACCGGCACTGATCGTCCATGGTCTCGCGGACGCTGTGATCGACCCGACGGCAGCGGAGTACGCGGCCGGGAAGATTCAGGGTGCCGTCATGCGTTGGTTACCTGAGGTGGGGCATCTGCCGTTCGCCGAAGCGGCGGATGAGTTCGGTGGCCTGCTGCGCGGGTTCGCCGATCAGTAGGACTTCAGGAGTGTTGACCAGGTGACGTTCCCTCTGCACGGGTTCGATGCCGCGCCCAGGCGCGTCGCGGTGCTGTCGTTGCACACCTCTCCGCTGGAACAGCCGGGTACCGGCGACGCCGGCGGGATGAACGTCTACGTGAGCCAGACGGCCACGGAGATGGCCCGCCGGGGCGTCGAGGTCGAGGTGTTCACGCGGGCGACGTCTTCGGACCAGCCGCCGGTCGCCGAACTGGCGCCGGGCGTGCTGGTGCGCCACATCCCGGCCGGGCCGTTCGAGCCGCTCGGCCGCGACGAGCTGCCCGCGCAGCTGTGCGCGTTCACCGCCGGGGTGCTGCGGGCGGAGGCGTTCCACGAGCCCGGCTACTACGACCTCATCCATTCGCATTACTGGCTCTCGGGCCAGGCGGGCTGGCTCGCCAGGGACCGCTGGGGCGTGCCGTTGGTGCACACCGCGCACACCCTGGCCAAGGTCAAGAACGCCGCGCTGGCCGAGGGCGACACCCCCGAGCCGCGCACCCGCGTGATCGGCGAGGAGCAGGTCGTCGAGGAGGCGGACTGCCTGGTCGCGAACACGCGCGTCGAGGCCCGCGAACTCATCGAGCTGTACGACGCCGATCCGCACGCCGTGCACGCCATCCCGCCGGGCGTCGACCTCGACCGCTTCACCCCGGGTTCGCAGTCGGCCGCGCGCCGGGCACTGGGCCTGCCGCAGGACGCGATCGTGCTGGCCTTCGCGGGCCGGATCCAGCCGCTGAAGGCGCCCGACGTCCTCCTGCTTGCCGCCGCCGAAATGCTGCGCGAGCGGCCGGAGCTGGCCTCGCGGCTGGTCGTGCTGATCGTCGGCGGGCCGTCGGGGACCGGGCTGGAGCAGCCGCAGGCCCTGCGTGAGCTGGCCGTCTCCCTCGGCATCGAGGAGCAGACGCGGTTCATGCCGCCGCAGCCCGGCCGGTCGCTGGTCGACGTCTACCGCGCGGCCGACATCGTGGCCGTGCCGAGTTACAACGAGTCGTTCGGGCTGGTCGCGCTGGAGGCGCAGGCCTGCGGGACGCCGGTGATCGCGGCCGAGGTCGGCGGGCTGCCGGTCGCGGTGCCGCACGGCGTCTCCGGGCTGCTGGTGCCCTCGCACGATCCGAAGGACTGGGCGGGCGCGCTCGCGAACGTCGCGTTGCGGCCGGGCTGGCGTGCCGAGCTTTCGGCCAACGCCGTCGTCCACGCGCGGCGCTTTTCCTGGCGCCGCACGACGGACCGGCTGCTGGACACGTACGCTCAAGCCACCGGCGCGTTCCGGCGTGCCCTGGAACAGCGCGCGGAGGTGGCGGTTTGACGCTCGACGAGACCCTGCGGTCCTCTTTGGACAGTGCGGACCTGAAGTACGAAAGGCGTGGCGAGGGAAGGTACTTCGTCACGTTGCCCGGGACCAAGAAACTGCAGACCAACTGCTGGCTGGTCGTCGGCGACCACGCGTTCGCCGTCGAGGCCTTCGTCTGCCGCCGTCCCGACGAGTCCCATGAGGACGTTTACCGTTTCCTGTTGCGCCGCAACGCGAGACTCTACGGCGTGCACTACACCGTGGACGCCATCGGCGACATCTACCTGGTCGGCCGGTTCGGTTTGGACACGGTGACCGAGACCGAACTCGACAAGATCCTCGGACAGGTACTGGAGGCCGCCGACGGCGACTTCAACACGCTCCTGGAACTCGGGTTCGCCGAATCGATCAAACGCGAATGGGATTGGCGCGTTTCCCGTGGCGAGTCGCTGGCGAACCTGGAGGCGTTCAAGCATCTCGTCGAGCCTTCGAACGGTCACGAACCGGGCGCCTTGACCGACTCGTGACCCGAACGGTGCAACGGGCCCGAGCCCGGCTCCGTCTCTTTCCGCAGCACTGGAGGGAGAAGGACTTATGCACAAGCGATGGAAATGGGTGGCCGCGGCCGGTATCGCGCTGGCCTTGGCGGGCTGCTCGGCCAACAGCCCAGGCACCGAGACCGCCGCGATGCCGATGACGGCCGACGGGAAGCAGGCCGCGCCGAATCAGGGCGCGCCGAACCAGGACAGTGCGGGCAAGGCCGGTACGGACAAGGCGCCGGCCCCCGCGGGGCAGCCGGGGATCCCCGAGCGCAAGCTGGTGCGCACGGCGAGCCTGGAGCTCACCGCGCCGAACGTGGGCGACGTGGTCTCGCAGGTGCGCGTCATCACCCAGGGCGCCGCCGGGTACACCGGGCAGGAGAGCACCCAGGAGAAGCGCGCGTCGGTCAACGTCATCGTGCCGTCCGAGCGGCTCGACGGCGTGCTGGACCAGTTGGGGAAGCTGGGGAAGCAGGTCCGGCGCGAGGTCGCCGCGACGGACGTGACCGAGCAGATGGTCGACGTCGATTCGAGGCTGGCCACTCAGCGGGCGAGCGTCGAGCGGATCCGCGCGCTGCTCGCGAGGGCGACTTCGGTTTCGGAGATCACTTCGGTCGAGAGTGAACTCACGAGCCGCGAAGCCGACCTCGAGTCGCTTCAGAAGCGACGCGAGAGCTTGGCCGGAAGTGTCGCCATGTCGACTATTTCCTTGCAGGTACGGGCGGAAACGGTCGCGGCGGCGGAAGAGGAATCGCGCAGTGGGTTCTTCGGCGGACTGGCGAACGGCTGGGACGCGTTCCTGACCTTCGGCGGCGGCCTGCTGACCGTGCTCGGCGCGATGGCGCCGTTCTTGCTGGTCTTCGGGATCCCCGCGGTCGCGCTGGTCTGGTGGCTGCGCAAGCGGCGCCGGGGCCAGGAACCCGCGATGGCCGGGGGGTCCGATCTGCCGTCCGCGCCGCCGCTGGATTAAGGCATGGAAAAAGACTAGGCGGGACGGCTCGAGGGAGGGGGGAGTCGCGATCTCGAGCCGCCCCGCTGAAGTTCCCGCCAAGGTGGACCCGGTGACGAGGGGGATGCCAACGGGGCCGGCGGGCGCCGCGACTCGGCAGGGGGGAGACGAGTCGCGGTCGTCACCCGCGACGGGCCGGGGAGTGCGTGGAATCCGGCCGCGCGGGACGTAGTCAACTTGTCAGATCCCCACCTGTAATCACAAGACTACTGGTTACTCCGTTCGAGTGAAATCCAAAAAAAGGAATAACGGAGTGCAGCTTGTTTGCCGGGGAGATGGACTTGTTGGCACCCCGCCTTCTGGACGAGTGAAGGTGTTACTCACGGGTAACGCACTCTCCGTAGAACATTTTCGAACTGATTCGTTCAAGCGGGCCTGTTCGCGCCCCTTTCGCCTGCTCTGGCAGGCTGAGCGGCATGGCTGAGCTTGGGACTCTGGTGCTGCTGCGTCACGGGCAGAGCACGTGGAACGCCGAAAACCTGTTCACCGGCTGGGTGGACGTCCCGCTCTCGGAGCAGGGCGAGCAGGAAGCGCGCAAGGGCGGGCAGCTGCTCGCCGGCGCCGGATTGCTGCCGGACGTCGTCCACACGTCGCTGATGCGCCGTGCGATCTCGACCGCGAACCTCGCGCTCGACGCCGCCGACCGGCACTGGATCCCAGTGAAGCGCGACTGGCGCCTCAACGAGCGGCACTACGGCGCGCTGCAGGGCAAGAACAAGAAGCAGACGCTCGACGAGTTCGGCGAAGAGCAGTTCATGCTCTGGCGCCGCTCGTACGACACCCCGCCGCCCCCGATCGACCCGACCGACGAGTTCAGCCAGGCGGGTGACGCGCGCTACGCCGACCTCGGCGACGCCGCCCCGCTGACCGAATGCCTCCAGGACGTCGTCGCGCGGCTGCTGCCGTACTGGGAGTCCGAGATCGTGCCGGACCTGCGCGCCGGCAAGACCGTTCTGGTCGCCGCGCACGGCAACTCGCTGCGGGCGCTGGTGAAGCACCTCGACGGCATCTCCGACGACGCCATCGCCGGGCTCAACATCCCGACCGGCATCCCGCTGCGCTACGACCTGACCGACGACCTCGAGCCGGTCACCGCCGGCGGGACCTACCTGGACCCGGAAGCCGCCAAGGAAGCCGCGGCCGCCGTCGCGAACCAGGGCCGCTGACCTTCTCCCGCGTTCAGTCCTCTGCTTGCGGTAGTTCGCTCTCGAACTACCGCAAGTAGAGGACTGATTACGTCAGGAGGGAGTCAGGGGAGGGCTTGGACGGTCTCGATACCGGCGGCCTTCCAGCCCTCGGGCAGGCGCTGGAGGCGCAGGACGATCGGCAGGTACTTCCTGGTCACCTGGCCCGCGGCGTCCGTGACGGACGTGGACGCGTAGAGCAGCACACTCGCCTTGTCGCCCACGACCTCCATGACCGCGGCGGCCGCGTTCGGCTCCAGCGCCGACTTCGTCCCCGCGGTGCGGAACTGGGTGATCCGCGCCGCCTTGTCCTGCTGGAACTGCGTCAGCAACTGTCCGGTCGAGACGGCCTCGTAGCGCGCGTAGCTGCCTTCGGGGTCGGCCGGGTTCAAGCTCAGCAGAGCCTCCGCGACCCGTAAGGCGCCTTCGCGGGCAGAGTCCCGCACGCGTGCGATCGCCCGGTCTCCCGCCCCCGGTTTCTCCGGAGCGACCGGGGACGCCGTCGGGTTCACCTTGATCTCGGCGATCCGCCACCGGTCACCTTCGCGCACCGCCGCGAACAGCGCCGACGCGACGCCTTTGCTGGTGGTGCCCGCGCGAGTGCTGCTCTGGTCGAGCACGGTCAGCACCCGCGCCTTGCCCGGCGTCTCTTCGACGGCGGCGGAGACGATCACCCGCGTCACGAGTTTGATCGGCTGCGGCGAGTTCCGGACCTCGGTCAGCAGCCGGGTGATCTCGTCCCGCGCACCCGGCGTCAGGTTCTCGGCGGTCGCCTTCTCATAGGCGGGCAGGGCCGCGCTGTCGTATGAGAACACCGCTTCGGTGGCGGTCTTCACCGCGTTCAGCACCGACGTGGTCCGCGCCGGGTCCACCAGTGCGAGATTCGAGGGCGGGTCCGCCGGTTCGGGCCGGGCGGCGCCGTCGACCGTGGTGGTGCAGCCCGCGAGAGCGAGCAGCACGGCGAGTCCTGCCCGACGTTTCACAGCAGGCCGAGCTCCCGCGCCCGCGCGTCCACCTGGAGCCGCGACGTCACGCCGAGCGCGACCAGCAGTTCGGAAACGCGGCGCTGATAGGTGCGCAGGCCCATGCCGAGGCTCTTCGCCGCCTTCTCGTCCTTGCGGCCGGTGGTCAGGAACTCGAGGATCTGCGGTGCCTCCCTGCGGATGTCGGCGAACCGCGCGTCGAACGTCTCCAGCGTGGCCGCCGCCTGCCAAGCGGTCTCGAACAGCGACAGGATGCCCTGAACCAGCTCCGGGCGCGAGATGACGCTGTAGGAGCGCACGGCCTTGCCCTCGTCGCCCGCCATGATCGCGACCCGCTCGTCGAGCAGGATCGTCTCGTTGATCTCCTCGGTGCCGATCCGGATCTGCGCGCCGAGGCCGGAGAGGTGGTGCAGATGCTGGGCGGTCTGCTCGTTCAGCAGGACACCGGGGTGGTAAAGCTTGCGGATCCGCTTGTCGTGCACCAGCCGTTCGCCCTGCCGCGTGAGCGACGGCCGCGAAAGTGCCCAGGTGTAGAGGTCATCGGCCGCGCACGCGATGTCGGTCGCCGCGACGAACAGATGAGCCGTCCGGTCGAACAGCTCTTCTTCTCCGCGAATCAGGGAGATGTCACTGACGAGTTCCACGGGCGACAGTCTCCCAACATTCACGGTGGCTCGTGACGGGAACATCCCTATCGGCCCGTGGGCGGGAAGAACGCTGCCCGGATAGTCAAGACGAAAGTAGGGATCCGGGCATCGGGACCGGTCGGCGTCCCCGTATCGGGTGACTTGCCGCACCCAGGAGGTCTCGGCCCGGGATCGGTCACGTGAACGGCGGCCGACCTGCAGGCGAACACGGTGTCGCCAGGTGTCATAGGCATCACGAGTACGCGGCCGGGACTAGGCCAAAAGACTACCCGCGCGCTTACGATCCCCTTGTGACCACGCCTGTTGTACTCGCCCTGGCCATCGGCGGATTGATCGTCGGTGTGGTCGTCGGCTTCCTCGTCGCGAAGGGCAGGGCCCGCCGCGAGGAGCGCCGCCCGACCGGCCCCACCGTCGCCGAACTGCTCGAACGGCTCGTCCGGTCCAGCAACAACGGTGTCGTCGTGCTCAACAAGTTCGGCGACATGGTGTTGCACAACCCGCGTGCCTACGAGCTGGGCCTGGTGAAGGTCAACCAGGCCGACCCGCGGGCCCGCAGGGCCGCCGAGCAGGTCGCCGAGACCGACGAACCGATGGAGATCGACCTTTCCCCGCTGGAGGCGAGGGGCCGCCAGCCCGAAGCCGTCCTCGGCGAGGTCCGCCCGCTCGGTGACGGGTTCACCGTGGTCGAGGCCGTCGACCATTCCGAAGCCATCCGCCTCGAAGCCGTCCGGCGGGACTTCGTCGCGAACGTCAGCCACGAACTCAAGACGCCGGTGGGCGCGATCGCGCTGCTCACCGAGGCCGTCCTCGACGCCGCGGAGGACACCGAAGAGGTCCGCCGGTTCGGCAGCAAGATCCTTCGCGAGTCGACCCGGCTCGGCCAGCTCGTCACCGAACTGATCGCGCTTTCGCGGCTGCAGGGCGCCGAGCGGCTGCCCGACCTGAACGTGGTCGAGGTCGACGCCGTCGTCCGCGAAGCGCTCGGCCGGACCACGCTTTCCGCGGAGTCCGCCGAGATCACCATCACCACCGACGCGGCCAGCGGGCTGCTCATCGAGGGCGACCGGACGCTGATGGTCACCGCGCTGTCGAACCTGCTGGAGAACGCCGTCGCGTACTCGCAGCCGGGCAGCCCGGTGTCGATCAGCAGGCGGCTGGTCGACGGGAAGGTCGAGATCGCGGTGACCGACCGCGGCATCGGCATCGCCGAAGACGAACAGCAGCGGGTCTTCGAGCGGTTCTTCCGCTCGGACAAGGCGCGGTCGCGGGCCACCGGCGGCACCGGGCTGGGCCTGGCGATCGTCAAGCACGTGGCCGCCAACCACGGTGGTTCGGTCGGCCTCTGGAGCCGTCCCGGCACCGGGTCGACGTTCACCCTGCGGATCCCCGCGCACATCGGTGCCGAACCGGCGGCGACCCCGAAACAGGCCCCGCCGGCGTCCCGGCCGGAAAAGACCCCCGAGCGGACACCCCGTCTCGTGGCAACAGGGCAAGAAAGCCCCGACCATGGAGGAAACCTGTGACGAGGGTTCTCATCGTCGAGGACGAAGAGTCGTTCGCCGACCCGCTCGCGTTCTTGCTGCGCAAGGAGGGCTTCACCGCCGCCGTTGCCGGAACGGGACAGCAGGCGCTCGAGGAATTCGACCGCAACGGCGCCGACATCGTCCTGCTCGATCTCATGCTCCCCGGGATGAGCGGGACGGACGTCTGCAAGCAGCTCCGGCAGCGTTCCGCCGTGCCGGTGATCATGGTGACCGCGCGCGACAGCGAGATCGACAAGGTCGTCGGCCTGGAACTCGGCGCCGACGACTACGTCACCAAGCCGTACTCGGCCCGCGAGCTCATCGCGCGGGTGCGAGCGGTGCTGCGCCGCGGTGGCGAGCCGGGCGCGGAGGGTGACCTCGCCCCCCTGGTGCTGACCGCCGGGCCGGTGCGGATGGACGTCGAGCGGCATGTGGTGACCGTCGACGGCCAGGAGGTCTCCTTGCCGCTGAAGGAGTTCGACCTGCTCGAGTACCTGCTGCGCAACGTGGGCCGCGTGCTCACCCGCGGGCAGCTGATCGACCGGGTGTGGGGCGCGGACTACGTCGGTGACACCAAGACACTCGACGTCCACGTGAAGCGCCTGCGATCGAAGATCGAACCGGATCCGGGATCGCCCCGGCACCTGGTCACGGTGCGTGGACTGGGCTACAAGTTCGAGACCTGAGGTAGCGCGTGAAGGCCCCCTTTCCTCGGCTCAGCCGCGTGAAGGGGGCCTTCACGCGGAGCTGTTGCGATACAGATCACGGTTACGGTTTCGTGACCTGACGTGCGGGCGGGTACCGTAGACGCTCGTGCGCCTAGGGGTACTCGACGTCGGTTCCAACACCGTCCACCTGCTCGTGGTCGACGCCCACCGTGGCGCCCACCCGACCCCGATGCATTCCGAAAAGGCCGTGCTCCGGCTCGCCGAGCAGATCACCCGCAACGGTGACCTGAGCCGGGCGGGCGCGGACAGTCTCGTGCGGGCCGTCGAATCGGCGAAGGCGGCGGCCTTGCGGCTCGGCTGCGAAGAGGTCATGGCGTTCGCGACCTCTGCGGTCCGTGAAGCCAAGAACGCCCCGAAGGTGCTCGCGAAGGTCCACGAGCAGACCGGTGTCGAGCTGAAAGTGCTTTCCGGGGTCGACGAGTCCCGGCTCACCTTCCTCGCCGTCCGCCGCTGGTTCGGCTGGTCGGCCGGGAAGCTCCTGGTGCTCGACATCGGCGGCGGCTCCCTCGAAGTCGCGATGGGTCGCGACGAGGAGCCCGAACTGGCCGAGTCCCTCCCGCTGGGGGCGGGCCGGACCACCCGGACGCGGTTCCAGCACGACCCGCCGTCCCGCTCCGAACTCGTCGCGACTTCGGCCTGGCTCGAAGAACAGCTCGCCGCGCTCGCGAAGAAGGTCATCAAATTGGGTGAACCCGACCGTGTCGTCGCGACGTCGAAGACGTTCCGGTCACTCGCTCGGCTGACCGGAGCGGCGCCGTCGGCCAGCGGGCCGCACGCGCGCCGTACCCTGACCGACACCGCGTTGCGCCAGCTCATCGCGTTCATCTCCCGGATGACCGCCCATGACCTGGCACAACTCGAGGGGGTCAGCGCGAGCAGGTCGCATCAGCTGGTGGCGGGCGCCCTCGTCGCACAGGCCACCATGCGGGCGCTTTCCCTGGAAGAACTGGAGATCTGCCCGTGGGCACTGCGAGAAGGTGTCATCCTGCGACGGCTGGACCATTCGAATGGTGCGGACGAGACTGGGGGCGGCAGCGCCCGACTGGACTTCGTCGAAGGAGAACGGGCACGGTGAAGAGGTGACGGAAATGCGGAAGACGGTGGATAGCGCGCGCGACGCCGCCGAAGCCCCGTCGCGTGCCGGTTCGCAACGGCTGGAGCGCGCATTGGACAGCACGGTATGACGGACGAAACAGAGAGCGGCCCGCCTCAGAAGACCGTGGCGGAGCTGCTCGCGCAGCACGGAGCCCAGCCCGAGGGTGGACGCCGCAGGCGGCGCCGCGCGGCCGACGACGACGAGGACGAAGCTCCCGAGCCGCCGCGTGGCCGACGCGCGCCGTCGGTGAGCGACACCGCACCGCAGGCGATCATCGACCGGGTGTCCGGCGACACCCCGCCGCCGCCTTCGCGGCCGCCGCGCCGTTCGCGACCGCCGGGCCAACAGGATTCGGGCGCCCGGCCGCTCCCGCCGCAGCAGGACTCCGCGCCGCTCCCGGTCCCGCCGAACGCCGCGGCCCCGACCCGGCAGACCCCGCCGGTGCGCCCGCCGCAGCCGGTCCAGCCTCCCCAGGAGTCCGGTCAGTTCGCGCGCCCGGCCCCGCCGCCGCAGTCTGGCCAGTTCGCCCGCCCCGCTCCGCCGCAGGAGCAGAGCGGTTACCAGCAGCGCCCGCCGCAGCCACCGCCGCAATCGGGCCAGTTCGCCCGCCCCGCTCCGCCCCCGGAGCAGTCCGGCTACCAGCAGCGTCCGCCGGATCCCGAAGCCCTGCCCCCGCGCGGCCGTCCGCGGCCGCCCGGCGCGGAGGAGACCCGCGGCGCCGTGCCGCCGGTCCGCCGCCGTCCCGAGCCGACGGCCGGACCCCCGTCCGCCGGGCTTTCGGCGAGACTCGACGGCGGGATCGACGCGCCCGCCGACGACCAGGAAGCACCGGGCCCGATGGCCAGTGGTGCTTTCGCGGCCCCTTCCGCCCAGCCGGCGCGGCGCCGCCGCCCGCCTGCCAGGCCCGCCCAGCCCAAGGCCGATCCGAGCACCGAGCAGTTCGCCGCGGTGGCGGACGACACCGCGCCCGAAGCCGAGGCACCCGCGCCCGTCGAACCGGCGGCACCGCCCGCCGGGCTCGCGGGCTGGCGCAAGCGACGGCAGAAGGTGCAGTCCGAGGACACCGAGATCGGCGGGATCCCGCCGGTGCAGCCCCCGGTGGCACCCGCCGAACCCGACGTGGATCCCGAACCGGACGCGTTCGACGCCGGACCGCCCACGATGGGTTCTTCCCACCCCGCGCCGATGCCTTTCGTGCCACCGCATTCGCTCGACGACCGTGATCGCCAGGACCACCGCGACGACCTCGACGAGTACGAGAGCGAGTTCGCCGACCCGGCGTACCCCGACGGCAGCCCGGACTTCGGCCGCGAGGAGTACGGCCTCGGCCGGACGGCCGCCGGTTACCAGGCAGACGAGTACGAGGACGACTACGAAGACGACCGTGACGAAGACGTCGTCGAAGAGGCGGAGCCCGAGGAGTTCACCGAGAACGCCTCACCGGGGAAGCAGTGGCTGGCACTCGCCGGTCAGCTGGCCCTCGGCGTGGTCGGTGGCGCCGGCGTCTGGCTCGGCTTCAACTGGCTGTGGGTGAACATCCCCGCCGCCGCGCTCGTCGCCGCGCTGCTGGTGATCGTCGCGCTGGTGTGGATCGTCCGGAAGATCCGCCGCGCCGACGACCTGCAGACGACCGTGCTCGCGGTACTGGTCGGCCTGGTGGTGACGGTCTCACCGGCCGCACTCCTGCTCGTCGCGCGGTAGCGGCTTCGGGGAAGATGCCGGGATGGCTGCTCCAGTTCCGGTCGGGATCTCGACCGCGTCCGTCTGGCCGTTGAAGGCGGGCGCGGCGTTCGAGATGGCCGCCGACCTCGGGTACGACGGCGTCGAGGTGATGATCTGGGCCGACCCGGTCAGCCAGGACGTCTCCGCGCTGCGCCGCTGGTCGCGCCGCACCGGGGTGCCGGTGCTGTCGATCCACTCGCCGTCGCTGCTGATCACCCAGCGCGTGTGGTCGCCGGATCCCGAGGTGCGCCTGCGGATGTCCGTCGACGCGGCGGTGGAACTGGGCGCGCGGACCGTCGTGGTGCATCCGCCGTTCCGCTGGCAACGCCGCTACGGCGACGCTTTCGGCGACCTCGTCGACGAACTCGAAGAGGAGAGCGGCATCGAGGTCGCGGTGGAGAACATGTTCAAGGTCCGCCCGCCCGGCGGCTCGCGGACGTCGCGCGTGTCCGCGTTCCGGCCGTCGATCGACCCTACGGACGTAGGGTTTCGCCACTACACGCTCGACTTGTCGCATACGGCGGCGGCGGGAATGGACGCGCTCGCCCTTGCCGAACGGATGGGGAAAGGGCTCACGCACGTCCATCTGGCGGACGGCACCGGCCTCCCGAAGGACGAGCATCTCGTACCCGGCCGCGGGATCGAACCCTGCGCCGAACTTCTCGAAAAGCTCGTGAACAGCGACTTCTCCGGACAGATCGTGCTGGAGATCAACACCCGCCGCTCGCCGAACGCGGCACAGCGGTCGAGGGATCTCGCCGAGTCCCTGTTGTTCGCAAGGTTTCATCTCGGTCAGTGACAAAGATCGTCTCCTGGTGCGGAGATTCATTCCTGCCTGCGCCCGAGGCGCTGGTACACGTAAAGTTCCGACCGTGAACCAGCTGCGCTTGTTGATCTCCCGCACCCCGATGGATCGGCTCGTGGCCTGGGTCAGTGCTCGGTGAGCGCGGCCGACGACACGGTCACCTCCTTCGACGCGGCATGCGCGACGCGATCACTGGGTGACGGCACTTTCACAGCGGTACTGCGGACGGAATGGTCGATCGGCGGGCATCCGCACGGTGGCTTCCTGATGGCACTGTTGGCGAGGACCGCCCTCTCGCTTCTCCATGAACGCGGTGAGCCGCCATCGGAACCGCTGGCGATCAGTGCGGAGTTCCTGCATCCGCCCGCGGTGGGGCCGGTTCTGCTGCGCACGGACGTCCGGAAGGTCGGAAGGCGCGCCTCGGTGGTCGCGGTCGTGCTGGAACAGCGCGGCCGCAGTTGCGTCGAGGCCAGGGTGACCACCGGCAGGCTCCCGATGCGACGTCCGGAATGGACCGACGTCCCGGCCATGCCCGCCGAACCCCCGCCCGGTGCGGTCTCCATGACCGGGGAGACGTCCGAAGGCGTGTTCAATCTGGCGAAGGGCTGCGAGGTCCGGTTGGACCCGGCGAGCGTCGGCTACCTGCACGGCCGGATCGGCGACCCGCCGAAGATCCGGCTGTGGGTCCGGCCGAGGCACGGCCTGCCGGACCCGTACTTCGCCTTGCTCGCCGGCGACGTGAACCCACCGGTGGTCTACAACCTCGGCCGGGTCGGCTGGGCGCCGACGGTCCAGCTGACCGCGTTGCTGCGCACGCGGCCCGCGCCGGGCTGGCTGCGGGTGATCGTGCACGCCCATTCGGTGCACGAGGCCTGGTTCGACTCGGACGCCGTCGTGGTGGATTCCCAGGGCAGGCTGGTCTGCCAGTCCCGCCAGCTGGCACTCGCCCCGGCGCCCGGTGGCTGACGGCGGTTTGGCACGCTGAACCGCATGAGCGAGCTTGTGAGCGAATCATCAGACACAGTGCCCGCTCATGCGACGCGAAGTGACCCAATACGGGGAGAAGGCATGAGCGTGATCGCGGTTCTCGGCGCCGGAAAGATCGGGGAGGCCCTGCTCTCGGGCCTGCTGCACGGCGGGCACCGCCCCGACGACCTGCTGTTCACCGAGCGCTATCCGGCGCGCGCGGCCGAACTGACCGAACGCCACGGCGTGCAGGGGGTGACCGTCGCGGACGCCGCGCGCCGGGCCGACGTGCTGGTCGTCGCCGTCAAACCGCAGGACATCGACCAGGTGCTGGACGATCTCGCGCCGTTGCTCGGCGAGCAGTCGCTGGTGGTGTCGCTGTGCGCGGGCCTGCCGACGGCCCTGTACGAGCGCAGGCTGGCCGAGGGCGTCCCCGTGGTACGCGTCATGCCGAACACCCCGATGCTCGTCGGAGAGGCGATGAGCGCGGTCTCCGCGGGCGCGCACGCCACCGCGGAGCACATCGCGGTGGTGAAGGACCTGCTTTCCCACGTCGGACAGGTCGTCGAGGTGCCGGAGTCGCAGCAGGACGCCGTCACCGCGCTGTCCGGGTCCGGGCCCGCGTACTTTTTCTTCCTGGTCGAGGCCATGATCGACGCCGGGATCCTGCTCGGGCTGCCGCGTGCGCTCGCCGGGCAGCTGATCATCCAGTCGGCTGTCGGGGCCGCGAAGATGCTCGCGGAGTCCGACGAGCACCCGGTGCTGCTTCGCGAAGCCGTCACTTCGCCCGCCGGGACGACCATCAACGCCATCCGCGAACTGGAGAAGCACGGCGTCCGCGCGGCGCTCCTGGCCGCCATCGAGGCCGCGAAGGACCGCTCGACCGAACTGGGCGCGGCTCACGAACCTCGCAATTAGTCCTCTGGTTGCGGTAGTTCACCGGCGAACTACCGCAACCAGAGGACGAAATGCGTAGTCGGACGGGCCCATCTCGGTGACTCGCGTCGCTTTAGCCACATGTGTCCCGCTACTCTCAGGAGAGCACGTGCGTGTCGATACCACAGGTGGGGAAGCCGCGTGGCGCGACACGTGTCGAAGGACACGGTGAAATATGCCGCCGAACAAGAAGGATGATCTGCCCTCAGTGGGTCAGGTCCAGTTCCTGACGGTCGCCGAAGTGGCCACGCTGATGCGGGTCTCCAAGATGACCGTCTATCGCCTGGTTCACTCCGGCGAGTTACCCGCGGTACGCGTGGGGAAGTCGTTCAGAGTGCCCGAAAAGGCCGTTCACGAATACCTGCAGGGCGCCTACTTCGACGTGGGCTGAGGCCCGGTCAACCGAAGACGGCGTGCCCGCCGACGGGCGTCTTCCGGGGCGCGAGTACCCTGGAAGACCGCTCGTGCCTGTGCGCTCCACCCGTTGGACGCTGCGCCGGGCAGCGTGACCGACGACTAGGAGAGGAGCGCTCTCGATGGGCTCTGTGATCAAGAAGCGCCGTAAGCGCATGTCGAAGAAGAAGCACCGCAAGTTGCTGCGCCGGACGCGCGTTCAGCGCAGGAAGGCCGGCAAGTAAGACACTGCCGGTGAGTGGCCCGTCCAGTTTCTGGACGGGCCACTCCCCTTTGGTGGACATCGTCCGTCCGATCGAGTGGGACGTGCATCCCCTCTGCGAGCAGCGGGTTAATAGCATGTAAGGCCTGACTCGACTACCCCTAATGAGCGGTAACATCTCAGGGACAGCCGCGCGATGCTTCCAGTGAGTCCAGGTTCGCGCACCCTCGGTGGATCAAGTTCGTCCGCAAGGTCATCAAGACCCGTGATCGACAACCGAGAACAATTCCCAAGCCGCAGGGAGTCCTATGCCGTCGAACATCGTGCTCGTGACCGGGGTCGGGGGGGACCTTGGCGGGAAGCTGCTGGCCAGACTCGGCAACAATCCGGAGTTCGAGCGGGTGATCGGCGTGGACACCACGCCTCCGCAGAAGTCGGTACTGCAGCGCATGGGTCGTGCCGAATACGTCCGGGCGGACATCCGGAACCCGCTGATCGCGAAGGTGATCAGCACGGCCGAGGTCGACACCGTCGTGCACGCCTCGTGCACCGCGCATCCGGCCGGGCCCGCTCGCCGCACGGCGATCAAAGAGGTCAACGTCATCGGCACGATGCGGCTGCTGGCGGCCTGCCAGCGCTCACCGCTCGTGCGCAAACTCGTGGTGAAGTCGACGGCCGCGGTCTACGGCGCGGGAGCGCGCTCGCAGGCCGTCTTCACCGAAGATTCCGACCTCATCCCCACCTCGACCAGCGGTTACGCCAAGGACGCCGTCGAGATGGAGGGTTACGTACGCGGGCTCATGCGCCGCCGTCCCGACATCACGACGACGCTGCTCCGGTTCGCGAACATCATCAGCCCCGAGATCGACACGGTGCTTTCGCGCTACTTCGCGCTGCCGGTGGTCCCGACCGTCTTCGGCTATGACGCCCGTATCCAGCTGCTGCACGCTTCGGACGCGCTGGCCGTCTTCGAGCGGGCGACGCTGGAAGACAAGCCGGGCGTGTTCAACGTCGGCTCGGAAGGGGTACTCACCTTGTCTCAGGCGATCCGGCGAGCGGGCCGGGTCGAGCTGCCGTTGCCCAGCGGTGTAGTGCCGTCGGTGGGGAAGATCCTGCGTGGTGCGCGCGTGGTCGACTTCTCCGCCGACCAGGTCCGGCTGCTGAACTTCGGTCGCGTCGTGGACATCACGAAGCTGAAGGAGGACTTCGGCCACCGGCCACGCTGGACGACGCGTGAGGCGTTCGACGACTACATCACCGGCCGCGGGCTCAGGCCCGTGGTGGACGGCGGAAGGCTGGCCGGGCTCGCGGGCAAGGTACTGGTCGCCGCGGCGACCGGGCAGGCGACGCACCGGTGAGCAGGCCCTACGAGAACTCTCCTGAAGGCGAGGCGGAAAACGTGAGCGGCGCTGAAGCGCAGGTCATCCCGTTGCACGGCCCCGGCAGAGAGAAGCCGGACACGGCCACGCAAGCGGATCGGGATCTTCGCGAGTCCGAGGACGCGCAGGACCAGGAACGCCGGGTGGACGCGCCCGTCGTCGAGTTCCCCGGCCCGGCGCGGGTCCCGCCCGCCCGGACCCGTCCGGCCGTCGAGGCGGCGGATTCCCTCCCCGCGTCGCTCAAGACGGCGCTGGGGTTCCTGCGGGACCGGCTGACCGGTGACTACACCGTCGACGAGTTCGGTTTCGACGCCGAGCTCACCGACACCCTGCTGATGCCGCCACTGCGCGCGCTGTACGAGAAGTGGTTCCGCGTCGACACGTTCGGCATCGAGAACCTGCCGACCGACGGCGGGGCGCTCCTGGTGTCGAACCACTCCGGCACGTTGCCGCTCGACGCGCTGATGACCGCCGTCGCCGTGCACGACCACGTCCCCGGCGGCAGGCACCTGCGCGGCCTCGGCGCGGATCTGGTGTTCCAGGTGCCGCTGGTGGGCTCGTTCGCCCGCAAGTCCGGGCAGACCCTCGCCTGCAACGCCGACGCGGAACGCCTGCTGCGCAAGGGAGAACTCGTCGGCGTCTGGCCGGAAGGGTTCAAGGGCATCGGGAAACCCTTCTCGTCGCGGTACAAACTGCAGCGGTTCGGCCGCGGTGGTTTCGTTTCCGCGGCGCTGCGGACCGGGGTGCCGATCATTCCCGTGTCGGTCATCGGCGCGGAGGAGATCTACCCGAAGATCGGCGACCTCAAGCTGCTCGCGCGGCTGCTCGGCCTGCCGTACTTCCCGGTGACGCCGCTCTTCCCGCTGCTCGGCCCGCTCGGCGTGATCCCGCTGCCGACGAAATGGAGTATCGAGTTCGGCGAGCCCATCCGTACGGACACCTACGACGCGGACGCCGTGGACGACCCGATGCTGGTCTTTACGCTGACCGACCAGGTGCGGGAGTCGATCCAGCAGTCGCTCTACAAACGCCTTTCGCAGCGGAAGAGCGTTTTCAAGGGCTGAGCATCGAGGCGGGTCGCCGGGCTACGGGAACCTAAGTTGATCTTGGGTGCGAGCTGCGGCGGCTGCCGGAGCTGATCGACAGGCTGTCTAAGTTCACCGGTGGCGGACCCGGGGCGCGACTGTCCACAAAGGACGCTAATTCGAACTGCGGCGCCCGATTTGGGTGCTTCGTGTAGCTGCGCAAGGGGGTCGTGAGTGGTAAAGAGCGTTAGAACGACCCTTGCCACTCACGACCCACTTCGCAACTGCCCAAACGGGCTTCAAGCGCGCATGTGACGGCTGAGCACGCGAGTTCCGGGTTCAAGCGCGCGTGTGACGGGTCAGCGGCGCCGGTAGGCCATTCCGGCCGCGACGGCACCGGCGACGGCGCCCACGCCGAGGACCGAGGGCACGCCGATCTTCGCGGCCTTCCGTCCGGTCCGGAAGTCACGGATCTCCCAGCCGCGGGCACGGGCGACGTCGCGAAGTCCGCCGTCGGGGTTCACCGCGACCGCGGTCCCGACGATCGACAGCATCGGGACGTCGTTCTGCGAGTCCGAATACGCCGTGCAGCGCTTGAGATTCAGCCCTTCGCGTGACGCCAGTGCCCGGACGGCGTGTGCTTTCGCCCGGCCGTGCAGCAGGTCGCCGACGAGACGGCCGGTGTAGACGCCGTCCTTCGTCTCCGCGACGGTGCCCAGCGCGCCGGTGAGGCCGAGGCGCCGCGAGATGATGGCCGCGAGTTCGATCGGGGTCGCGGTGACGAGCCACACGCGCTGGCCGGCGTCGAGGTGCATCTGCGCGAGTGCCCGGGTGCCGGACCAGATCTTGTCCGCCATCAGCTCGTCGTAGATCTCTTCGCTGATGTCGGTCAGTTCCCGCACGGTGCGACCGGCCACAAAGGACAGTGCGCGTTCGCGGTGGGTCTTGATGTCCTCTTTGTTCTCCCGGCCGCCGAGCCGGAACTTCACCTGTTGCCAGACGAATCCGGCCAGATCGGCGGACGTGAAGAACTTGCGCGCGGCCAGGCCGCGGGCGAAGTAGAAGATCGACGCGCCCATCATCATGGTGTTGTCGACGTCGAAGAACGCGGCCGCGGTCAGATCCGGCGGCGCGGGGGGCGCGGGCGGTTCGAGTGCTTCGGCGGACGCGGTCGCCATGGCGGCCTCGGCCGAAGCTTCGCCCGCGAGCGCGGCCAAGCGTTCGAGCTCTTGACTCTTGTCCTTGCCCCGCCAAACTGACACGCACACCGCCTCCGGAATCCCAGGTGCCTGTGCACAGCGTAGCGATCGTCCGACCGCACTGTCCCGGGTGTGGCGCCTGCCTCACTCACACCGTGTCAGCCGATGGTGATCGGCGGTAATCCCGGAATGAGCGGCGGGATCGAAATCAGCGGCGGCGGACGCGTGGAAGTGGTCGGCGGAGGCGGCGTCTTCGTGGGGGCGGGAGTGGCCACGACGGGCGGCGGCGCGCTTCCCGACGGCGACGCGAGCGGTCCGGTCGGGACCGCGGTGTCCACGGCGGACGACGGCGGCATCGAGGTCGGCGCCGGGGAGCTCGCCGGTGCCGAGGACGGCGGGGCGGACGTCGGCGAAGGCACGACGGCGCCGGGGTCGTCGGGGTGGCGGACGCAGTCCCCGGCGGCCGGTACGGCGCCGAGGTCGTCCGAAGAGCCCGTGGTGATCGTGTAGCAGACCAGGCGCGAGCCGAGATCCGTCGTCCGGGCCTGGACCTTGTCGAGCAGGACACGGACGGCGGCGAACTTGTCCCGCGCCTCGGCGGGGGCGTGCCCGACCTGGAAGCCCAGCCGGTCCGACTGTTGCCGCGCCCAGCCGCGGAGTTCGGTCAGCCGGGACTGGCCGCCCTGATCGGTCACCAGCGCGGTCAGTTGCGTCACCCCGGCACGCAGATCGGTTTCGAAATCGGCGAGACCGGTGAAGTAGGCCCCCGTGCCGGCACCCTGCCGTGTCAGTTCGTCGAGTTCCCCGACACGGTGCGTCGCGAACTCCAAGTGTTTCTTCGCTTTGTCCTGCTCATCGAAGGTGAGCCCGAGTGCGGCCGATTCACCCGCCCGCTTGATGCCGTAGAGCGGATCGCCGGGTAACGCGTCCCTCGACAGCAGCATGGTCACGCCGCCCAGCGCGAGGACGAGCGCGACGGCGGCCGCGGCGAGGTTGGCGACGGCGTGCCCACGACGCTTCGGCGGGGCTTCGGCTTCGGCGAGACGCCCGGCGATCTCCGCGCGGATCCGTTGCCGTGTCTCGGCGTCCGGAGTGCCGCTCGCGCCGAGTTCGCGCAGCCCGCCGACGATCGCGAGTTCTCGCTCGAATTCGTCGTCCGCGGGGAAGGAACCGTCGTCGACAAGGTCCGCGAAGCGGTCACCGTCCGCCCGCTCCCGTGCGAACCATCCCGGCACGCCCACGGTCCTGCTCCGTCTCCATGCGATCAGCCCGGTCCTGACACCGGTCTGGCTGGGAAAACGAGCGGAGATGCCCGGTGGTTACGGAAGCGGCCGGTGTCAACCGAAAGATGGGACTTTAACGCAATCCGGTGGGCAGAAGTTGTGCCAAACGGCGTACGGCGCGGTGCTGGAGGGCCTTGATGGCGCCTTCGTTGCGCTTCATGATCGCGGCGGTCTCGGCCACCGAGAGCCCCTGCATGAACCGCAACACGATGCACTCGCGCTGGTCTTCACCGAGTTCGGCGACGCAACGCAGCAGTTCGGCACGGGTGGCGCGGCTGATGGCCTGTTGCTCGGGACCCGCGACGGCCTGCACGCCGACGTTGCCGATCGGCGCCCCGCTCGGCTCGGAGACCTCGTCGGTGACCACTTCGAGGCGGAACCGGCTCGACTTCACGTGGTCGAGGATGATGTTGCGGGCGATGGTGACGAACCAGGCGCCGACGTCACGCCCCTGGTAGCTGACCGACGTGATGCGGCGAAGCGCGCGGAGGAAGGTCTCGCTGGTGACGTCCTCCGCGAGGTCCCGGTCGCCGAGGCGGAACAGGACGTAACGGTAGACGACGTCGACGTAGCGGTCGTAGAGCCTGCCGAACGCGGACGTGTCGCCGCCTTGCGCGGCGGTGACCAGCTCCCAGGCTTCGGCCTTCGCGGCCTCGGCGGCGGCGTTGGCCTCGTCGGTGTCGGAGGCCTGCCGGGACGACGGCACCGCCGGGAAGCCGCTCCGGCGGAGGATGTGCCCCGCCAGCATCGAGACGGGCTTCGGCACGGGAAGGGTCACGGCGCACCTCCCGATCCGGACAGGGAAGACCGGCCCGCATGTCCCACCGCCGCTGGGGCCTGCAAGATCTGCACGTCCGGACTCCCTTTCTCACCATCGAGTGATCAACACCACTCGACGACGCCAGCAGCATACGTGTAGTTACCGCGAAGTAGGTAGCGGTGCGGGGGTTACGGAACTGCGACGAAACCGAGTGGCACCCATGACGGTGGCCGAGATGACAAACTGGCAACGCCGTTCATCGAGGGAAGAGGTTCGCAGTTGAGCGCGGAGCAGGTTGCCGAACGAAGCGTGCCCACCTTGCTCACCGAGGCCGCCCGCCAGTGGCCTGGCAAGACGGCCGTCCTGGAGACCGGCGGAGGGGTCTCGCTCACCTGGGCGGAGCTCGACGACGCCGCCCACGCACTGGCCCGTGCCCTGCTCGACGCGGGGATCGGCCGCGGTGACCGGGTGGCGCTGCGGTTGCCGACGTCGGCCGCGTTCGCCGTCTCGCTCTTCGGGGCGCTGCGGGCGGGGGCGGTGGTCGTCCCGATGTCGCCGCAGGCTCCGGTGGCCGAGCTGACCGGACTGCTGGAGCACAGCGGCGCGCGTCTCGTCCTCGAACGCGAAGCGACCGAGGAGCTCCCCGACGGGGTGACGAGTCTCTCACCACGGGTTACACCGGATGGAGCAGTCGAGCCGCTCGATTCGGCCGGCGCCGGTGAGGACATAGCGGTCATTTCGTACACCTCCGGGACGACCGGCCCGCCGCGCGGCGTGATGCTTTCGCACCGGGCGCTCCTGGCGAACCTCGACCAGCTGAGCTCGATCGTCCCGACACCGCTCGTGCACGGCGACCGCGTGCTCATCACCATCCCGCTGTTCCACGTCTACGGCCTCGGACCCGGCCTGCTGCAGACCACGTCGGTCGGCGCGACGGCCGTCCTGTCCGAACGCTTCCTCGCCGAGCGGACCCTCGCCGACTGCGCCGAACACCGGGTGACCTCGATCGCCGGTGTGCCCGCGATGTACGCCGAGTTCGCCGCGATGGACCCGGACGAGCTCGGCGGCGGCCTCTCGACAGTCCGCCGGATGACTTCGGGCGCTGCACCGCTGCACCCCAAGATCCTCGCCTCGATCCGCGGGGCCACCGGACTGGACGTCTACGAGGGCTACGGCCTCACCGAATGCGCGCCGGTGGTGACCACGACGCTCGTCACCGGCTACCCGAAGCCGGGCTCGGTCGGGCGTCCGCTGCCCGGCGTCGAGGTCCGGCTGGTCGACAGCGACGGCGACGCGACACCCGTCCCGCAGGACCCGGACGAACTCGGCGATGCCTTCGACGAGGACGGCGGCACCGGACTGGTGTCGATCCGCGGTGAGAACCTGTTCTCGGGCTACTGGCCCGACGGCTCGCACGGCCCCGACGCCGACGGCTGGTTCCGCACCGGCGACGTCGGCTACCTCGACACCGACGGCGACCTGCACCTGGTCGACCGGGCCAACGACCTGATCATCGTCAACGGCTTCAACGTCTTCCCGCACGAGGTCGAGAACGTGATCTCGATGCTGGACGAGGTCGTCGAGGCGGCCGTCGTCGGCGTCGTCGACGAGCGGACCGGCGAGGCGGTGAAGGCCGTCGTCGTCCCCGCGCCCGGCGCTTCGCTCTCGGAACAGCAGGTCGTCGAGCACTGCGCGGCGAACCTGGCCGGGTACAAGGTGCCGCATACCGTCGAGTTCGCCGAGTCCCTGCCGCATTCCGCCACCGGGAAGCTCCGGCGGCTGCGGCTCAGGTGAGGATGGGGGCATGGCGCACCACGTGACCGTCATGACCCGCACCGGGTGCCACCTGTGCGAGGTCGCGGAACAGGACATCGAGCGGATCTGCGGCGAGCTGGGCGTGGCCTGGTCGGCGGCGGACGTCGACAGCGACCCCGAATGGCGGGCCGAGTACGGCGACCGCGTGCCGGTGATCCTGATCGACGACGCCGAGCACGGCTACTGGCGGGTCGAAGAGGACAGGCTCCGGAAAGCACTGGCGTAACACACTCGTAAGGGCGAATGGCCGAACTTCGGGCGAATCCGCTCCGAAGATGGAGACGTGGACGACGAACGCAGGCTCACCTTCCCGCAAGCCGCTCTGACCGGGCTGCTCGCCCTCGCCGCCGCGCTCGGCGCCGGACATCTCGTCGCGGGCTTCGTCGGGTACACCGCTTCGCCGTTCGTCGCGGTGGCGAACTTCGTCATCGACCACAGCCCGCACGCCGTCGTGGCCTGGGCCGAGCGGACGCTGGAGACGTGGGACAAGCCCATCCTCGAACTCGGCCTCGCCGTGGTGCTGGCGCTGATCGCGCTGCTCGCCGGACAGCTTTCCCGGAGCAAACCGCTGCCGGGTCAGATCGTCGTCGGCCTGCTCGGCGCGGCCGGGGTCGCCGCCGTCTTCGTGCGCACCGACCTCGGGCAGATCTCCCTGCTGGCGCCGGTGGCCGCGACGGTCGCCGGACTCGTCGTCTTCACCTGGCTGCACCGGTTCTTCCTGCCCAGCGTGTTCTTCGACAGCCGCGAGGGCGACGGGCCGGACCGCCGGAAGGTGCTGATCACCGGTGCTTCCGTCGCCGCCGGGGCCGGCGTCGCCGCGCTGACCGGCCAGCTGGTCGGGACCAGGAAGAACGCCGCGGATTCGCGGGCCGCCGTCGGCAGGCTCGTCGCGGCGAGGACCGCGCCGCCGATCCCGCCGGACGCGGACTTCGTGAAATTCGGGACACCGCCCTACCTCACTCCTGCGAAGGACTTCTATCGGATCGACACCGCGTTGGTCGTCCCCCAGGTCAGGACCGAGGACTGGCGCCTCAAGATCCACGGGATGGTCGACCGCGAAGTCACCTATTCGTATGACGACATTCGCTCGCGGCCGCTTGTCGAACGCGACGTCACGCTGTGCTGCGTCTCCAACGAGGTCGGCGGCCCGTATATCTCGACCGCCCGCTGGCTCGGCGTCGACCTGCGCGACC
Organism: Amycolatopsis sp. cmx-4-19; assembly: GCA_049998115.1. Classification (GTDB taxonomy): domain Bacteria; phylum Actinomycetota; class Actinomycetes; order Mycobacteriales; family Pseudonocardiaceae; genus Amycolatopsis. The sequence continues at coordinate 1,037,176 of JAEBEO010000001.1, forward strand.
TGCTGGCCGAAGCCGGGGTGAAACCCGGCGCCGAGCAGATGTTCGCCACCAGCGTCGACGGCTGGACCTGCGGGACCCCGGTCGAAGCCGCGCTGGACCCCGGACGCGGCGCGATGCTCGCGATCGGCATGGACGGCGAGCCGCTGCCGATCGAGCACGGCTTCCCCGCACGCGTCGTCATCCCCGGGTTGTACGGCTACGTGTCCGCCACGAAATGGGTGACCGACCTGGAGATCACCACTTGGCGGGCGCGTGAGGCGTACTGGCTCGGCCGGGGCTGGGGACGGCTCGGACCGGTGAAGACCCAGTCGCGGATCGACGCCCCCGGATCGGCGGTCACCGCGGGCAAGGTCGTGGTGTCCGGGATCGCGTGGGCGCAGCACACCGGCGTCGCGAAGGTCGAGATCCGCGTCGACCAGGGGCCGTGGCAGGAGACTGTCCTGTCGGCCGAGACGTCGAAGGACACCTGGCGCATGTGGTGGACCGAAGTGGACGTCGTCCCAGGTCAGCACGAGGTCGCCGTCCGGGCGACCGACCAGTCCGGCTACGCGCAGACCGACGAACGCGTCGGGACCGTGCCCGACGGGGCCACGGGATGGCACACCGTGTCGGTCAACGCGCGCTGACGCGACCTTGACCACAGCGCTCACCAGTGACTTTGTGCCTGCGTTCACAAGTGGCTACCGTAGAACCATCGCCTCCGATGGTCGCCCGGCATCGAACCGGACTCAGCGCCTCGGGTCAAGAACCGATTTCCTGGTTCGGGCGACTCATGTACTCGGCAGGACACAGAGGAGCGGACAAGCGTGGTGTCGCAACGAGGCCGGCGCACCCGGGTGACACCGGACGCCGACAACGCGCCCACCGCGGAGATGCCGGCCGTCGAGACCACCGCCGAACCCGAAGCGGTCCGCGCGAAGTCGATCCCCGAGGCCGCGGTCGCCCGCCTCGCCGTCTACCTGCGGGTCCTCTCCGGACTGGCCGAGCAGGGCGCGACGACGATCTCCAGCGAGGAACTCTCGCAGGCCGCGGGCGTCAACTCCGCGAAACTGCGCAAGGACCTGTCCTACCTCGGCTCGTACGGCACCCGCGGCGTCGGCTACGAAGTCCAGGTGCTGGTCAGCCAGATCGAGCGGATCCTCGGCCTGACCCGCAAGCACAAGGTCGCCGTGGTCGGGATCGGCAACCTCGGCCACGCGCTCGCCAACTACGGCGGGTTCCCCGGCCGCGGCTTCCCGGTCGAGGCGCTGTTCGACCTCGACCCCGACCTGGTCGGCGTGCCGGTCGGCGGCCTCCCGGTGTCACATCTCGACGAGATCCCCAAGGTCTGCGCCGAACGGCAGATCTCCATCGGCGTCATCGCCACCCCGCCCACCGCCGCGCAGTCGGTCTGCGACCGGCTCGTCGCCGGTGGCGTGCAGTGCATCCTGAATTTCGCACCGGTCGTGCTGCAGGTACCCGCCCATATCGAGGTGCGCAAGGTGGATCTCGCCGTCGAACTGCAGATCCTGTCGTTCCACGTCGCTCGTCGCGCGGATCTGGCCGCTCACGGCAACGGCGGAGGAGACTCCAGCCCCGGCGGAACCGAGAATGGCAGCGTGAACGGCCACGGCAACGGATTGGTGGTGCGCTGATGAGCGTCTTGGCGGTCGGGCTTTCGCACCGCAGTGCCGAACTGAACACCCTGGAGCAGGTCGCGGTCCCCGCGACCGAGGTGACCAAGGTGCTCCACGAACTGCAGCAGGCCGAGCACATCAGTGAGGCCATCCTGGTCTCGACCTGCAACCGCATCGAGGTCTACGCGGTCGTCGAGACCTTCCACGGCGGTCTGAACGACGTCTCCGACGTGCTGGCCCGCCAAGCCGGGATGCAGCCGGCGGACCTCTACGACTCGCTGTACGTGCACTACGCCGGCGCGGCGATCGAGCACCTGTTCTCGGTCACCTCCGGCCTGGACTCGATGGTCGTCGGCGAGACGCAGATCCTCGGCCAGATCCGGTCCTCCTACGCCACCGCGCGGGACGCCGGCACCGTCGGCCGCACCCTGCACGAGCTGATCCAGACCACGCTGCGGGTCGGCAAACGCGTCCACTCCGAGACCGGTCTCGACCAGCTCGGCGCGTCGGTCGTCTCCGAGGCGCTGGCCGCCGCCGGCGACATCACCGGCAAGCACGCGCTGGTCATCGGCGCCGGGTCGATGGGCGCGCTCACCGCGTCCCACCTGCGTAGATCCGGGATCGGCGAGATCACCGTCGCCAACCGCACCGAAGCGAGGGCCGCCCGCCTCGCCGCCGCGAGCGTCGAGCAGGGAGTGCCCGCGAAGGCCGTGCGGATGAGCGGGATCGCCGCCGCGGTCGCCGAGGCGGACGTCGTCGTCTGCTGCACCGGCGCGCAGGAAGCGGTCTTCACCACCGAACACGTCCCGGCCCGCGCCGGGCGCCCGCTGGTCGTCTGCGACCTCGGTCTCCCGCGTGACGTCGAGCACGACGTCGCCGGTCTGGCCGACGTCGCCGTGGTCGACCTCGAGACCATCCAGCGCCGCATGCACGACAAGGGTGCCCCGACCACCGACCGGCAGACCGCCAGGGCCACCGGCATCGTGCTCGACGAGGTGCGCGAGTACCTCGCAGGCCAGCGCAGCGCCGAGGTCACCCCGACGGTGACCGCGCTGCGGCGCCGGGCCGCCGAGGTCGTCGACGCCGAACTGCTGCGCCTGGACAACCGCCTGCCGGACCTCGAAGCCGGGGTCCGCGAGGAGGTCGGCCGCACGGTCCGCCGGGTGGTCGACAAGCTGCTGCACGCGCCGACGGTGCGGGTCAAGCAGCTGGCCGCCGAGACGGCCGACACCGACTACGCCAACGCGCTGCGCGAGCTGTTCTGCCTCGATCCGCAGGCGCCCGCCGCGGTGGCGAGTCCCACCGCAACGAAAGACAGTGATCACCAGTGAGCAGAGTCATCCGCATCGGGACACGCGGCAGCAAACTCGCCCTCGCGCAGACCGGCACCGTCGCCGACGCGCTGCGTGCCACCGGGTCCGAGGTCGAGCTCGTCACCGTGACGACGCCCGGCGACAAGTCGTCCGCGCCGATTCCCACGATCGGGGTCGGCGTCTTCACTTCCGCGCTGCGCGAAGCGTTGCTGCGCAAGGAAGTCGACGTCATCGTGCACTCGTACAAGGATCTGCCGACGAAGCCGGAGCCGGGCATCACGCTCGCCGCCGTGCCGCGCCGTGAGGACCCGCGTGACGCCCTGATCGCCCGTGACGGGCTGACGCTGGGTGAGCTTCCGCCGGGTTCGACCGTCGGTACCGGCTCGCCGCGACGCACCGCTCAGCTGCGTGCGCTCGGTCTCGGTTTGGAAATCGTGCCGATCCGAGGCAATATCGACACCCGCATGCGGAAGGTGACCGACGGAGAGCTCGACGCCGTCGTCCTGGCGCGTGCCGGACTGGCCAGGATCGGCCGGGCGGAGGAGATCACCGAGACCCTCGACCCGATCCAGATGCTGCCCGCTCCCGCGCAGGGTGCGCTGGCGGTGGAGTGCCGGGCCGAAGACGTGGACATCGAGCACCTGCTCGGGTCCACAGTGGACGATGAAGGCACCCGTGCCGCGGCGACCGCCGAGCGGGCGCTGCTCGCGGCACTGGAGGCCGGGTGCAGCGCACCGGTCGGAGCGCTGGCGGAGATCGTCGAGGACCTGGACGCCGATGGGCGGGTCGTCGAGCGGATCTCGTTGCGGGGCACCGCCGCCGTCGAAGGGGACGGGGACGCGGTCGACATGGTGCGCGCTTCCGCGCTCGCCGACGTCCGCGATGCAGAGCAGCTCGGCCGGACACTGGCCGCCGAACTGCTGGACCTCGGGGCCGGGGCGCTGTCCGGTCCCGCTCAGTGAGTCAAGCCAGAACGTTGATGGTTCGGCCGCGATGGACTGCGGCCGCTTAAGAGGAGAACGCACAGATGACCCCCGCGCGAAAGACCACCGGGCGTGTCGCCTTCGTGGGCTCGGGCCCTGGTGACGCCGGTCTGCTGACCGTCCGCGCTCAGGAGCTGCTCGCCAAGGCCGAGGTCGTGGTGACCGATCCGGACGTGCCTTCGGGTGTCCTGGCCTTCACGGCCGAGGGCGCCGAAGTGCGCCCCGCCGTCGGCGAGGCCACCGAGGTCGCCAAGGACCTGGTCAACGAGGCCAAGGCCGGACGGCTGGTGCTCCGGCTGATCGCCGGCGACCCGCTGACCCAGCCCGCCGTGGTCGCCGAGGTGCAGGCCGTTTCCCGGACCAGCGCCGTGTTCGACATCATCCCCGGCGTTTCGCCCGGCGCGGCCGTCCCGGCCTACGCCGGCGTCGCGCTCGGTGGCACGCACACCGAGGTCGACGTCCGCGGTGACGTCGACTGGGCCGCGCTGGCCGCCACCCCGGGCCCGATCGTGCTGCACGCGACCTCGGCGCACCTCGCCGAAGCCGCGTCCGCGCTGACCGAGCACGGGCTGCCGTCGACCACCCCGGTCGCGGTGACCTCCAACGGCACCATCAACACCCAGCGCACCCTGGACACCACGCTGGCCGCCGTCTCGAACGAGGCGGGCGAGCTGGTCGGCCCGCTGATCGTGACGATCGGCCAGGCCGTCGGCCAGCGCTCGAAGCTGTCGTGGTGGGAGTCGCGCGCGCTGTACGGCTGGAAGGTCCTGGTGCCGCGCACCAAGGAACAGGCCGGTGAGATGGCGGAGCGGCTTCGCGGCCACGGCGCCACCTCGCACGAGGTCCCGACCATCTCGGTCGAGCCGCCGCGCAGCCCCGCCCAGATGGAGCGTTCGGTCAAGGGCCTCGTCGACGGCCGCTACCAGTGGATCGTCTTCACCTCGACCAACGCCGTCCGCGCGGTGTGGGAGAAGTTCGAGGAGTTCGGCCTGGACGCCCGCGCGTTCTCCGGCGTGAAGATCGCCTGCGTCGGCGAATCGACCGCCGCGAAGGTGCGTTCCTTCGGCATCATCCCGGAGCTGATCCCGGAGGGCGAACAGTCCTCGGAAGGTCTGCTGGCCGAGTTCCCGCCGTACGACGACGTCCTCGACCCCGTCGACCGCGTGCTGCTGCCGCGGGCGGACATCGCCACCGAGACCCTTTCGGCCGGCCTGCGTGAACGGGGCTGGGAAATCGACGACGTCACCGCGTACCGCACCGTGCGGGCCGCGCCGCCGCCCGCCGAGACCCGCGAGATGATCAAGACCGGCGGTTTCGACGCGGTCTGCTTCACCTCGTCCTCGACCGTGCGGAACCTCGTCGGCATCGCCGGCAAGCCGCACACCCGCACGCTGGTCGCGTGCATCGGCCCGAAGACCGCGGAGACCGCCGTGGAGTTCGGGCTGCGGGTCGACGTCCAGCCCGAAAAGGCCGACGTCCCGCACCTCGTCGACGCGCTCGCCGAGCACGCCGCCCGGCTTCGCGCCGAAGGTGCGCTTCCGCCGCCGCGCAAGGCGAAGCGGGCCCGCCGCTCCTGAGCGTCTCGTAAGTCCGTGAAGACATCCCTGGGTTTTGTGTGTCAAGCGGCGATGGTGGTGTGGTGGGGCCAGGCGGTGTGTTCGTTGTAGGGGGTGTGGGTTGTGAGGCATCCGTGGAGGATGCCGACGAGTCGGTTG